>NZ_JACYVF010000001.1:0-1075401 GCF_014842165.1 Rhizobium sp. CFBP 13644 | reverse complement strand
TAACGCGGGGTGGAGCAGCCCGGTAGCTCGTCAGGCTCATAACCTGAAGGCCGCAGGTTCAAATCCTGCCCCCGCAACCAAAAACCTTCCCAGATAATCAAAATCAAAGCCAGACAAATTCACCGCGGACAGATTAGCCTCATCGAATGTTATGCGCGGACTAAAACCAATCGGTTTAGCTGCCGAAAGGTCAGCTAGAGAGTTTTATGTCACCGGGCGCCTGTAGGGCAGGAACGCGCACAAAGCCCAATGCGCATTTCCAACATAGACCGTTCAGATCTCAAAGATACGGCGGGCGAAGCCCGCCCCTTTCACGAAACATCATTACGCCGTCAGCACCACTTTGATGCATTCATCCTTCTTGTCACGAAACGTCTCGTAGAGTGCAGGTCCGTCTTGCAACTTCGCACGGTGGGTAATGATGAAGCTCGGATCGATTTCGCCTTCTTCAATACGGCGCAGCAGGTCTTGTGCATAGCGGTTCACATGGGTCTGACCGGTGCGGATGGTCAGGCCCTTGTTCATCGCCGCACCGAATGGAATTTTGTCGAGCATGCCGCCGTAAACGCCCGGGACTGACACGATGCCACCCGGTCGGCAAGCCATGATCGCGGTGCGCAGAACGTGCGGGCGGTCGGTTCCGAGGAAGGTGGCTGCCTTTACCTTATCGATAACTGCGTCGAAGGATGCGGTAGCGTGGGATTCAGCACCGACGGCATCGATGCATTTGTCGGCCCCGTGACCGCCGGTCATATCCTTGATGCAATCGGGAATGGTGCCATCAATCTGGTCGTAGTTGATGATTTCAGCCCCTGCCGCTTGCGCCAGCGCCAAACGCTCCGGGACGTTGTCGATGGCGATGACGCGTTCCGCACCCTGCATGAAGGCGCTTTTGATGCAGAACTGGCCAACCGGGCCGCAGCCCCAGATCGCAACGATGTCGGTTGGCTCGATTTCACAATTAGCCGCTGCCATCCATCCGGTTGGGAAGATATCACCCAGAAAAAGAGCCTGCTCGTCGGTCATGCCGTTGGGTATGATGATGGGGGAGACATCTGCATAGGGCACGCGCACAAATTCGGCCTGACCACCGGGGATGCCACCAGTCAGATGGGAGTAGCCAAACAGGCCGGCGGTCTGGTAGCCGAAGGCCTTTACGCCATTTTCCGGTTTTGGGTTGGATCGTTCACACACAGACCAGTTGCCTTTGCGGCACTGGATGCATTCGCCACATGAAATGGTGAAGGGCACAACCACGCGATCGCCAACTTTTAGGGTCTTGTTGTCGCGACCGACATCAACCACTTCACCCATGAATTCATGGCCCAGAATGTCGCCCTTTTCCATGAAAGGAATATAGCCATCCATGAGATGCAGGTCAGAGCCGCAGATCGCGCAGGCGGTCATCTTGATGATGACATCACGCCCGTCCTGGAGTTGCGGTTCGGGTACGCTGTCGCAACGAATGTCGCCTTTGCCGTGCCAGCAGAGAGCTTTCATGGTTCTATTCCTCTTTATTGTCGGTTTCCGTGACGCGTCGCGCTGTTGTTAGCGTCCGAACCGAAGTGGAGGGCAGAAGTTCCGTTGGCTCTTTATCGTGATGGCAAAGGCGGGCGCCAGCCTCACGAAGGCTGGCGGTTCTGTTTGCGAAAGCGCGGCTTCTTGATCAGCTTTGAAAGCCTTCCCCGCTTTTGATGGCGCTGCATGAGACCGATATCGCTGACCAGTTTTGCCCCACCCTCGCGTTTTTCCAACGTGATCTTGCGTGTGTGAAACGCTTCAAGCTCGACGCGGTGCGCGACGCTGAGAACGGTCGCATCGGGCAGCTCTTCAATCAGCATGGCCATGATCTTGTCCTGCGTCTTGTCATCAAGAGCCGATGTCGCCTCATCCAGCACGATGATATTCGGCTTGTGGAGCAGAAGACGGGCGAAGGCGAGGCGCTGCTTTTCACCGCCCGACAAGGTGTGGTCCCATGGAGCCTCTTCCTCCATCTTTTCGCCAAGCTCGCCGAGGCCGACCTTGTCCAGTGCAATCTGGATATCTTCCTCGCCCCAGCTATCTGCGGGGCGGGGATAGGAGACCGCCCGGCGCAGCGTGCCGGTCGGAATGTAGGGCTTTTGCGGCAGCATAAAGAGCTGATGCTCGGGATGAAAATCGACGCGTCCACCGCCCCAAGGCCATAGCCCGGCAATGGCGCGCACGAGCGTGCTCTTGCCAGAGCCGGATTCACCGGCCACGAGAACCCGCTCGCCTGGCTGGATCTGCACTTCGGTTTCCTTCACCACCGCCGTGCCATCGCCCAGCGAAACCGAGAGATCGCTGAGGCTGAGCATCGTATTGTCAGTGGTTTCCCCGCGCTGGATGCGCCCGACCGTATCGCTCTTTTCCGCCTGCTCGAGACCATCGAGAGACATCATCAGGGATGCGACACGGCGTGCACAGGCATTCCAGTCTGCCAGACGAGGATAGTTGTCCACCAGCCAGCCAAACGCGCCCTGAACGATGGTGAAGGCGGATGCGGCCTGCATGACTTGGCCGAGCGACATGCTTCCATCCAGAAACTTCGGCGCACAGAGCAGCACCGGCACCACAGGTGCAATCAGCATGGAACTGTGGGACACAAGCGAGGTGCGCATATACTGGTTGGACAAAAGCCGCCACTGCGTTCTGACATTGAAAAACCGGCGGTCGAGGTCATCGCGTTCCTCTTCCTCGCCACCGAGAAGGGCAATGCTTTCGCCATTCTCGCGGACCCGTGTCAGCGTATAGCGAAACTCGGCCTCAACCTGGTTTTTGGTTTCGGAAACCTTGACGAAATTGCGCCCGATAAATGCAATCGCACTCGAGGTGATGATGGCATAGACAACAGCGGCGATGACAAGGAATCCGGGTATGGTCACCGTTGAGCCAGCTATCTGCAAGGTCAGCGCACCGCCAATGGTCCACAACACGACGATGAATGTCGAGGCGGAAACGAAGGCGGAAATGACACCGGCGGTGAAATCAACCGGGGCTTCGGTGGCAATGCGCATATCTTCGGAAATGCGCGCTTCAGGGTTCTGGTGGTCGCCATCAATCAGGTTCAGCTGGTAGTAACGGCCACTGGCAAGCCAACGCCCAGTCAGCCCCTTGGTCAGCCACGAGCGCCAGCGTCTTTGCATGCGCATGCGCACATAGACCTGCGAACTCACCAGTCCCACGCTACCCAGGACGAGAAATGGAAAGATCGAGCCAAGCGAATAGACGCCGTCTGCGTTCCGCTGCTCAATCGCGTCGAAAAGCCCACGGTTCCAGACATTGATGCCATATTGAAACCCGACATTGATGCCGATCATGACCAGAAGCCCGATGGACAACGGCCATGCCAGGCGGTCACCTTGCCGGCCCCAGAAGCCACGCGCACTGATCCAGAAGCGTTTGAGAAGGAAGGCCTTCCGGGCCTCTTCCACTTCTTCGGGCGTCATATCGTGATGGGTAATGGAGGCGTCCGAAGACACTGAGGGATCAGAAACCATTCTCACTCCTGGTCAAATGTGAGGGCGACGTTGGGAGCAAAAAATGTTCCTGCTATCAACGGGGCGGCCCCGATCTGGTTCCAGCTTGATGATGGTTTTCAGATGTATGAATGAGAGTGTGATGCGGCTTTCTCAGGGCGCGGGTCGAAGGAGGCACAGACGCGTAACGTCTGGGCCTGACAATCATAACTTACTGATTGCGCGCTTCCAGGCGGCGCTTGTCGCGCTCCACATAGTCGAAGCCGAACTGCGTCAGGCGAAACTGGCGCTTTTGAAATTCACCGCGAATGGAAATGTAGCCTTGCTCTTCGGCTTCGCCCAATGTCTTGAGGCTGGTGCCTTTGGGCGGCGTTTGCCATTCCATGCCTTTGGCGCTGTGTAGCAGAACCATTATTTTTATAATTTTAGTCTCTCCATCGTTCTAGAGCATTTCCGGTGAACACGGGTTCACCGGAAATGCTCTATCTATTTGTTTTTATGCAATTCCGGACGCAAAACCGGTTCCCATTTTTGCTGGAATTGCTCTATGTACGCCAACGCTATCGGGCGCATAGATACACAAACTCCGGCGGGCAGCCTGTGCGCACCGGAGTTTGCTGTCGCAAGTGAATGCGTTACTTCTTTTTGGTCGAGCTTTCGCTGGCCTTGACCTGAGAGCCGAGCGTTGGCGCGGCTGCCGGAGCGACCTTGTCCTTCTTCGGCTTTCTGACTTCTTTGTTGCTGCGGACCTGACCCTTAGCCATGGAATGTCTCCTTGTTTGTCTTGCAGATTAGCGATGATGTGGATGGTAAAGGCAAGAGATTTTTGATCCCAGACGCCCTCCGGCACCATTCTGCGGTGACTATGCCTGTTTGTGCGGGTGCATGACGCCAAGCGCGCGCCATTGCCGCCCGTCGCGCTCAATGAGTTCCTGCGCACATTTCGGCCCCATGCTGCCGGGTTGGTAGGGTTCAGGATGCCCCTCTTTAGCCCACAGATCGAGGAAGGGTTGAACCACGGCCCAACCGGCTTCGATGCCATCGGCCCGCTGAAACAGCGTCTGGTCGCCAACGAACAATTCGTAGAGCAGCGATTCGTAACCGGTCGTCTTGCCGATATCGAACCGGTCCGCATAGCGGAAATCGAGCGAAACCGGCACGGTATCGACGGTCTGGCCCGGCGATTTGATCGACATTTCCAGGCTGAGGCCCTCATCCGGCTGAACCTGAATGACGAGGCGGTTTGGCGGCAGCTTCGGTCTGGAACCCGACTGTCGAAATTGGGTGAAGGGGACATTCTTGAAGGTCACGACAATTTCGGTGTCACGGGCCGTCATCGCCTTGCCGGTGCGCAGGTAAAAAGGAACGCCCGCCCAACGCCATGTATCGGCATAGATTTTCAGAGCGACGAAGGTTTCCGTGCTGGATCCCGCGGCAACATCCTTGGTGTCCTGATAGGCCGGGATGGAGACACCGTTCAGCGTGCCAGCCGTATAGACGCCGCGTGCGGAATGGCTTGGCGCTTCCTCTTCCGTATAGACCCGCAAGGCCGCCAGAAGCTTGCTTTTCTCATTGCGGATGGCTTCCGCATCGAAACTGTTCGGCGGCTCCATCGCGACCATGGCCAGAAGCTGGAACAGATGGTTGGGGATCATGTCACGAAGAGCGCCTGTCGCATCGTAGAACTTGCCGCGCGTGCCCACATCCACGGTTTCGGCGGCGGTAATCTGCACATGGTCGATGTAATTGCTGTTCCACAGCGCCTCGATCATCATATTGGCAAAACGCGCCGTCATCAGGTTCTGGACGGTTTCCTTGCCGAGGAAGTGGTCGAGGCGATAAACCTGTTTTTCGGCGACGATATTGAGAATTTTCGCATTGAGCGCGCGGGCCGAGGCAAGGTCTGTCCCGAAAGGCTTCTCGATGGCGATACGCCTGAAAGCGTCGTCCTTCTCGGTCACCATCCCGTGCTGACCCAGCTTCTCGACGATGGTGCCGAAGAACTGCGGCGGAACGGCCAGATAAAAGGCGGCATTTCCCGTTTCAGACTGGGCAAGCCTGCGGGCGATTTCGACAAAGACCTCGTCCTTGGTAAAATCGCCGCTGATATAGGAAATGCGTTTCTTCAGTCGCAGCCATGCCTGATCGGCGGAAACGGGCTCGTCGCCTCCAAGTCCAGCGAGGAAACCATCCAGCTTATCAACCAGCACCGAATCGTCGCCGGGCTCTATCCCCACGCCGATAATGTGAAGGTCATCCGCCACCAGTCCGCTGCGTGTGAGGTTGATGAGCGCGGGCACCAGAAGGCGGCGCGTCAGATCGCCTGTGGCACCGAAGATGACGAGTGTAACCGGAGGGGCAGGTGCAGCGTCCAAAGTTATATCTCCAACTGTCTGAATTGGCCCTGAACTTAGAACATCGTTCAGACCGGATTATGTCTGGTTCCAGCTCCTGATGACCGGCTCATCGAGCACCGTTTAACTGCGCCTTGAAAAATGCGAGGACCTGAGTATCAAAAGAGCGGTGAAAATCGCTTCTGTCAAAGCCTGACGCGTCAGCGCAGATCTCCGGCTGCGATGTAACCAACTCAGCCGCACAGGGTGCCAAGAACGCAAAGTGACCGGCACCAGCGACCGTCTGAAACTCAGGTCTATTTGGTAGGTTTTCAGAGAGAGACTTAATGCTTTGGGGCAGCACGCCGTCGCCACCATACTGAGAGCCCCAAAGCTGAAGTGGCGCTTTGACAGCCTTCAGAGTATCCTCGGTTGGAAAAAAACTGAGAGGATCGGCGATGACGAATGCTTTGATCCGGGAATCTTGCGTCAGAGGCCGGGTGGGAATTTCGTTTCGACGCATTTGACCGCACATTGGGGCCGGGTCAGGACAAATGACGGAGGGATCATGGAAATCTGGCTTTGCGCCGGCGAGAACAAGGCCCGTGTAACCACCGCGTGAAAAGCCGAAGAAACCTATCCGCTGCTGGTCGATCTTGGCGGCATCTGGTGACGCATTGATCATGAAGTCGACGAGGCGCTTTATGTCAGTTGGTCTGTCTATGAATGCGGAGATATCGCCTGACTTGCTCATATCGGAGAAGTTGTCTCCGGGGTGATTGAGTGCGGCGACAATAAATCCGGCATTTGCCAATGTTTCAGCAGTATCGTGATGGCCGAGAGAGCTACCGCCATGCCCATGCGAGATAACGATGAGGGGCAATGCGTTACCAACGACCGGGCAGCCACGCGTAGCTTTCAGAATGATAGGGCCGAGCTTTGTCTCCACGGGCTCGGCAGCACATGGCGACCACACGAACGCCTTGAACGCTGGCCCACCGCCATCTGCCGGAACTTCAACCGACTTTAGGCCTGCGGCTTGAACGAGCGCCGCTGTAAGGCTGAAAGCGGTAGCAAAAGCAAAGGTTCTGAAAAGCATCTTTTCTCCAATCAATGTCGAATAAAAGTCTGTTCCGCTGCTGGGTAAGGATATCTGCGGCAACTGGTGCCTCACAGGATACGCAGCTCCATCCGCAACTTCCTCGTCAATCCTGCTGCCACAAGCTGGTAGGAACGCTGGATATAATGTTCCAGCTCTTCCTGCTCGAGCGGGGCATGGTCGGAAATGGAAATCCATTTGCGCTTGGCAAAATAGGGTGCCTGCGCGATACCTTCGAGTGAGGTCAGGATTTCAAAGCTCTCTTCCGTGCATTTGACAACGAGACGCCAGTTTTCGCGCTGCCCCAGAACGGCAAAGACCTTGTCTCCAACCTTTGCGACATGGGAATCCCACTGATCGACAAAGCGGACGCCCGGCCATGGGCCAAGGGTCGCGTCGAAAAAGCTGCGCTCGAAGAAGCTCATTCCGCTTTGTCCGCGAGCATGGTCGCAATCGTCGACGCAAGCCGCTTTGCCACCTCTGCCTTGTCGAGATCGGGCCATGCCTCGATGCCATCTTGGGAGATGATCTTCACGCTGTTGCGGTCGCCACCCATGATGCCGGTGGAGGCAGAGACGTCGTTCGCAACGATGATGTCAGCGCCCTTGCGCGCAAGTTTGGCGCGGCCATTGGCCTCCACATCCTGCGTTTCAGCGGCAAAGCCGACGACGATGGCAGGCCTTTGCGCATGGTGGCCAAGGGTTTTGAGAATATCCGGATTTTCGGTGAGCTGCAGGGCAGGCGGTTCATCGCCGGGTTGCTTCTTGATCTTCTGGTCTCCAGCCCTTGCCACGCGCCAGTCGGCAACGGCGGCCACCATCACGGCGATGTCGCAAGGCAATTGGGAAAGCACCGCGTCCAGCATCTCATGCGCCCGCTCCACATGAACCGTGACGACACCTGCCGGATCAGGAAGCGTGACCGGTCCGGTAATGAGCGTGACCTCGGCCCCAAGCTGCGCCAATGCAGCTGCAATCGCATGGCCCTGCTTGCCGGAGGAGCGGTTGGCAATGTAGCGCACCGGATCGATCGGCTCATGCGTCGGGCCTGATGTGACGATGGCCTTCTTTCCCGAAAGAGGCTTCAGCCCATCATCCAGCGCCTTCTCGACAGCCTCGACAATCTGCAAGGGCTCCGCCATGCGGCCAAGGCCCACCTCGTTCTTTTCCGCCATTTCTCCAGCCATGGGGCCGATAAAGGCAATGCCATCGGCCTCAAGCGTCGCGATATTGCGCTGCGTTGCCTTGGCGGCCCACATTTTGGGGTTCATGGCGGGGGCTACCAGCACCTTGCGGTCGGTTGCCAGCAGAATGGTGGAGGCCAGGTCATCGGCCAGACCATGGGCCATTTTCGCCATCAGATCGGCAGTGGCGGGGGCAACGACAATGAGATCGCAATCCCGCGCCAGCCTGATATGGCCAACATCCTGCTCATCCTGCCGCGAAAACAGCTCTGTGAAAACGTGGGTGGCCGAGAGTGCGCCAACGGCAAGCGGCGTCACGAATTGCTGCGCACCTGATGTCATCACAGGCGTTACCCGCGCACCGCGCTCTTTCAGACGGCGGATGAGATCAAGGCTCTTATAGGCCGCGATGCCACCGGAGATGATGAGAAGAATATGCTTGCCCGAAAGTGTCATGATGCCGACCAGTATCCTGTTTGACATGGAGCCTAAGCCCTTGGCTTTCAAAGTGCAATCGCAGCGGACGCGGTTGCGCGTTCACGCGGCGCATCGCGCCCGTGGCATGTCTGTTTCAACCCGGAGAGCACACGCAAATGCGGGAAATGTCTCTGGTATAGTCTTGCAGGTGGTGCCGCATTTGCGTGGGCCTGCCGTTATTGCTGAAGACCGGATCGTGAATGATCCGGTCCCCAAGCTTTTGAGGTGCATCCGGCAAGCCGTCCCGTCCCGCATCCGAAAGCCGTGAATGGTCTTTCTGGTCGAGACGGTCCAGCCCACCGTTCTGTCATCGCATTCTGATGCCTGCCCGCACGTCTGCGTCCATCCATCAGCCTTCCGCCCGCGCCCATGTCTCGCGAAAACATGGCGCGTTGGAAGTGGGGAGATTGTAGGCACGGGTCCGCTCGTCATTGAGAAAGCGTTTGGACGTTTTTTTTGATATTTTTGCATTTTTGAACAAGCATCTGATTTTGCTCAGATGTTTCTACGTGTTTGGCATTAGCCAATGCGCGCGGCCACCACCGGTGCGGCCATAAAGGGCTGATCCGAACAGCCGAGCGCATCGAGCACCCGGGCTCTTGCGCGTTCCGCATCTTCGCTTGAGGCTGCGTGTACGGTGGCAATCGGCTGGCCTTTTTCGACCTTGGTGCCGAGCGGCAGAATATGGGACAGGCCCACCCGATGGTCGATGGTACCGCCGGGATGGCGGCGGCCGCCGCCGAGTTCGACCACGACCATGCCGAGATCACGCGTCTTCCATGATGACAGCCATCCGGCTTCCGGTGCTGCAATAGGCAAAATATGAGGCGCGGGTTGCAGATAGGCGCGAGGACGGTCAACGAAATCAGCGGGACCGCCAAGTGCTGCGATCATTTGCCCGAACCGCTCCATGGCCTGACCGCTGTTCAAGGCGTGGCGCGCCTGCCGCTCGCCTTCTTCAAGGCTGGAGGCAGCGCCGGATTGCACCAGCATTTCAGCCGCGAAGGCAAAGACTGTCGTATCGATGCGGGTTCCGGCTTTTTCGCCGCGCAAAAATTCGAGGCAATGGATGATTTCCAACGCATTGCCCGCTGTATCGGCCAAAGGTTCGTTCATATCGGTGATGAGGGCTGAGGTCTTGACGCCAGCGCCATTGGCGACCTCGACCAGAGACCGCGCCAATTGCTCGGCTTCACCAACGCTTTGCATGAAGGCGCCATTGCCGAATTTGACGTCCAGAACCAGCGTTTCCAAGCCAGCCGCGAGTTTCTTCGACAGGATGGAGGCGGTAATCAGTGGAACCGAATCCACCGTCGCGGTCACGTCTCTGATGGCATAGAGCCGCTTGTCGGCGGGGGCGAGATCGCCCGTCTGGCCGATGATGGCGCAGCCGACATCCCGCACCGTGCGGCGAAACAGGACCTCGTCAGGCATGATATCATAGCCTGCGATGGATTCGAGCTTATCCAGCGTGCCGCCGGTGTGGCCAAGGCCCTTGCCCGAAATCATCGGCACCGCAAGCCCGCAGGCAGCGACGATGGGTGCCAGCATCAGCGAGACATTATCGCCCACGCCGCCGGTGGAATGCTTGTCAGCAATGGGTTTGCCGATATCGGCCCATGAGAGAACATCGCCGCTATCGCGCATGGCAAGCGTCAGCGCCACGGTTTCATCCCGGCTCATGCCGCGAAAGAACACGGCCATGGCAAAGGCTGCGGCCTGTCCTTCGGAGATGGTGACCGTGGAGAGGCCTGCGATGAAAGCGGAAATCTCATCCGCCGTCAGCACTTCACCGTCCCGTTTGCGGCGGATGATTTCCTGCGGAATCATGGGTGGCTCAATATCCGCTGGATGCCTTGGAGGGCTCGCCACCGGCCAGCACGTTCAGAATATCGTCCAGAATGCCGGATGCGCCGAAGCGGAAGGTGGATGGCATGGCCCAGTTGGGGCGCATGATGGTTTCTGCCAGACGCAGATAGAGCGTGGCATCTTCCACGGTGCCGATGCCGCCAGCGGGCTTGAAGCCAACATTCTTCCTGCTGTCTCGTATGGCCTGCAACATGATGTCCGCAGCCTCAAGCGTGGCATTGATGGACACCTTGCCGGTGGATGTCTTGATGAAATCAGCACCCTCGGCAATGGCGATCTCGGAGGCACGGCGGATCAGTGCCTTGTCCTTCAATTCGCCGGTTTCAAGGATGACCTTGAGCAGCGCGGGGGGTGGGCATGCCTTGCGAACGGCTGAGACCATCTCGCTGACAGCATTTTCATCGCCTGCGATGAATTTCTTGTAGGGAATGACCAGATCGATTTCATCTGCGCCATCGGCAATGGCGCGTTCGGTCTCGGCAACAACTGTTGCGACATCGAGGTCACCGGATGGGAAGTTGACGACGGTTGCGATGCGCACCGATGTGTCTTTTCCAAAGGCGGCACGGGCCTGTGCCACAAAGCGCGGCCAGATGCAGATGGCGGCTGTGGTGCCATAGGGCGTATGGGCCTTCTGGCACAGCGCGGCGATCTGCTCCGGCGTGCAATCTTCCTTCAGATTGGTGAGGTCCAGCAAGGACAGGGCGAGAGCGGCGGCTTCGCGCGGGCGCTGAAGTTCCATGCTCAATTTCCTCCTGAAATCATTTCCGTTAAAATTGCGGCCAAACGCTTGCCGCCAATGGGTGCCATGTCTTTGGTCTCGTCATGGCTCAGTTCTTCACCGGTCATCCCGGCACCGTAATTGGTAATAACGGAAGCGGCGGCAATGCGCATCCCGAAAAAGCGCGCAAGGATAACTTCCGGCACGGTGGACATGCCAACGGCATCCGCACCCAGCGTGCGTGCCATGCGGATTTCCGCTGGCGTTTCAAAGCTTGGGCCTGAAAACCACATGTAGACGCCCGAAAACAGCGGAACGCCTGCGCGGATGGCGGCATTGCGCATCGCAATCGATAGATCTGCATCGTATGCGTTGGTCATGCCCACGAAACGGCGGTCGCTCTCTTCGCCAATCAGCGGGTTCATGCCGGAATAGTTGATGTGATCGGTGATCTGCATGACCGAGCCCGGCGGCATATCCTGCCGCACGGAACCAGCCGCATTGGTGAGAATGAGCGACTGAACGCCGATGCCTGCGAGAGCCTCTATGGCCGGGCGCATGGCGCTGGCATTGCCCTGTTCGTAATAATGGACGCGGCCAGCCAGCATGATGACGGGCTGACCACCCAGATATCCCGCCACCAGCTCACCCGCATGGCCGGAAACGGCACTTTCGGGAAAGCCGGGGATTTCGGCATAGGGAATGTGGATGGCGTCCGTCACCTCATTCACCAGTGATCCCAAACCGGAGCCAAGCACAATGGCGGTGCGTGGCATCAGGCCGTTCAGCCGGTCAACGAGAACATCGATGATGGCGTTGTCCATCAGGCAAGCTCTGTCTTGAAGCTGAAGGGCAGAAGCTCCTCCATGGTCATGACCTTTTGCACGCCCGCATCGTCACACAGATAGATTTTCGTGTCGGCGGACGCAAATTCCACGATCTTCTGGCGGCAACCGCCGCAGGGCGGGCAAAGCGCCAGCTTTTCAGCAATCACGGCGATTTCAGTGATCTTTCTAGCCCCGCCCATGACCATGGCGCTGATGGCGGAAGGTTCCGCGCACCAGCCCTGAGGAAAGGACAGGTTTTCGATATTCGCGCCTTTGTAGATCTTTCCGTCTTCGGCGCGGATGGCCGCGCCGACGGGGAATTTCGAATAGGGTGCGTGGGCAAAGGACATAGCCTCGCGGGCTGCCTCGAAAAGTTCGTGCGACATGGTTTAACGCTCCTTCGAATAGGCAACGCCACCAGCCTTTGGCGGCTTGGCAACGCCGATGAAACCGGCCAGCAGAATGCAGGTGAGAATGTAAGGCAGTGCCTGGAAAATCTGCACCGGTACTTCACCGATGCCGGGAATGGCCTTGCCCTGCATGAAGTTTGCAACCGCATCCAGAAAGCCGAAGAGCAGGCAGGCAAACATGACCGGAACCGGCTTCCACTTGGCAAAGATCAGAGCAGCCAGCGCAATATAGCCCTTGCCCGCCGACATGTTGGCGATGAAGGCCGCAGATTGCGCAACAGCGAGATAGGTGCCTGCAAAGCCGCAGAGAAAACCTGCGACGATGACGGCGCGGAAGCGCATCCATGTGACGGAAATGCCAGCCGTATCGACAGCACCGGGATTTTCACCCACGGCGCGCAGACGCAGACCGAAACGAGTGCGGTAAAGCACCCACCAGGAAATTGGCACGGCGATAAAGGCGAGATAGGTCAGGATATTGTTGCCGGAGATAACATTGGCGTAGAGCGGGCCAATGAAGGGAATTTCCCGCATGGCATCCACACCCGGCAGAATGATCGGCGTGAAACGGCCTTCGCCCGGGATCTGCGGCGTGCGACCGCCCTGGCCGAACCAGGCCTGCCCGAGAACGACGGTGAGACCGGCGGCGACGAAATTGAGCGCCACGCCCGAGACGATCTGGTTGCCCCGGTTGGTAATGACGGCAAAGCCATGCACCAGCGAGAAGAAGATCGACACACCAATACCGGCGGCAAGACCTGCCCACGGGTCAGCGGTCAGATAGGCCACGCAGGCGGATGCGAAGGCTGCCGCCAGCATCTTGCCCTCAAGGCCGATATCGAACACGCCTGCGCGCTCGGAAAACAGCCCGGCAAGGGCTGTAAACAACAGGGGAATGGTCAGGCGAACGGTCGAACCGAGAATGCTGACCAGCATATCGAAGGTGTCCATGGCCTTACCTCTTCACGAATTGTTGGTAGATGCGCACCAGCGCGGGGCGGTACATATATTCAAGCGCGCCTGCAAACAGGATAACGAGACCCTGAATGACGACGATCATCTCGCGGGTGATATTAGGCATTTCAAACGAAAGATCCGCGCCACCCTGATAGAGAATACCAAAGAGAAGAGCGGCAAAGACGATGCCGACCGGGTGGCTTCGCCCCATGAGGGACACCGCAATGCCGACAAAGCCGGCACCGCCGACGAACTCTACCTGCAAGCGTGCCGATGCGCCCATGACCGGGTTCAGCGCCATCATGCCCGCCAGACCACCAGAGATGAGCATGGCGATGATGACGGTGCGCGAATAGGGAATGCCTGCATAGACGGCAGCGGACGGGCTGATGCCAAGCGTGCGCATTTCATAACCCAGCTTGGTGCGCCAGATGAGCACCCAGACAAGGAATGCGGCGACCAGAGCGATGAGGAAGGACACGTTGAACGGTGCCGGACCGAGCTTCAGGCCGAACATTGCCATCAGCCAGTCCAGCTTCGGCAATTGGCCACCGGGCAGGAAGGTACGGGTTTCAGGCGCCATCTTGCCCGGAACGATGAAGACATTGACCAGCAGGTACACCATCAACGCGGCCGCGATGAAGTTGAACATGATGGTGGTGATGACGACGTGGCTGCCGCGCTTGGCCTGAAGCCAGCCCGGAATGAACGCCCATGCCGCACCAAACACCGCTGCACCGATAATGGCAAAAGGCATGGTGACATACCATGGCACGTAGTGATCCAGCGCCAAGGCCACCAGGGCAGCACCAAGACCGCCAATATAGGCCTGCCCTTCCGAGCCGATGTTGAAGAGGCCCGCATGGAAGGCAACGGCAACCGAAAGGCCGGTAAAGATGAAGCTGGTGGTGTAAAACAGTGTAAAACCAATGGCATCACCACGGCCCAGCGCACCTTCGACCAGAAGGCGCAGGGCGGCGAACGGGTCTTCACCGATGCCCCAGACAACGATGCCTGAGATGAACAAAGCGGTGACGAGGTTGAGCAACGGCAGAAGGCCGTAGGACATCCAGTTGGGAAGAGGGACGGAAGCTGTACTCATGAGCTTTAAAGCCTTTGCCTTATGCGGCGATGCCGGCCATCATCAGGCCAAGCGTTTGTTCTTCGGCTTCCGCCGTTTTTTCTCCGACGATCCGGCCTGCGAACATGACCAGAATACGGTCTGACAGAGAGCGGATTTCATCAAGCTCCACCGATACCAGCAAAATGGCCTTGCCCGCATCCCGCATCTCGATGATGCGGCGGTGAATGAACTCGATGGCGCCGATATCCACGCCGCGTGTCGGCTGGCCGATGATCAGCATCTTCGGGTCGCGCTCGATTTCACGCGCAACGACGATCTTCTGCTGGTTGCCACCGGAAAAATTGGCGGTCTTCAAATTCGCATTGGGTGGGCGGATGTCGTATTTTTCGATCTTCTCGATGGCATCCTTGCGGATCGCTTCCGGGTTGAGGAACATGCCTTTGCCGTAGCGGTCATCGCGGTGATAGCCGAGAATGGAGTTCTCATATTCCTCGAACTTCAGAACCAGCCCCATATGGTGGCGGTCTTCGGGAATGTGGGCCAGACCCAGCTTGCGCAGGACGGCGGGATCGACCTTGTCGACCGTCTTGCCGCCCATCAGGATTTCGCCGGAATGGGGCTTGCGAATACCTGCAATGGCTTCCAGCAATTCCGACTGGCCGTTGCCGGCCACACCGGCAATGCCGACGATTTCACCGGCGCGCACATCAAAAGAGACATTGTCGACCATGGTCACACCACGGCTGTCTTTGACAGTGAGATTGCGGACCGAAAACAGCACCTCGCCCGGATTTGCTTCGCCTTTTTCCACGCGCAGAAGCACGCGGCGACCGACCATCAACTCGGCCAATTCCTCAACCGTCGTTTCCGATGTCTTGCGGGTGGCCACCATTTCGCCGCGGCGCATGACGGAGACGTCATCGGTGATGGCCATGATTTCGCGCAGCTTGTGGGTGATGAGGATGACGGTCTTGCCCTGATCGCGCAACACACCAAGGATCTTGAAGAGGTGATCGGCTTCGGCTGGCGTCAAAACGCCCGTTGGCTCATCGAGAATGAGAATTTCAGCGCCGCGATACATGGCTTTCAGGATTTCGACGCGCTGCTGCAGGCCAACCGGCAAATCCTCGATGATGGCATCGGGATCGACCTCAAGGCCATATTCGCTTTCCAGTCGCTTCAACTCCTTGCGGGTGGCAGCCGTGCCCTTGGCCAGCAATGCGCCGCCTTCGGCACCCAGCATGATGTTTTCCAGAACCGAGAAGTTCTCGACCAGCATGAAATGCTGGTGCACCATGCCGATACCGGCATCGATCGCCGCCTGGCTGTCCTTGATGTTGACGGCTTTGCCATCAATGCGGATTTCACCGGAATCGGCGGAATAGAAGCCGTAAAGGATCGACATCAATGTCGATTTCCCCGCCCCGTTTTCCCCGATGATGCCGTGGATCGTACCCTTGGCAACGGTGAGATTGATATTCTTGTTGGCGTGCACGGTGCCGAATTTTTTATCGATACCGACAAGCTCGATTGCAGGTTCCATCGTCAACCCAACGTCTCCGGAGGCTGGATATGACAAGGGGCGCAACGCGAAATCCGCGATGCGCCCCATGCCATAAAATCACATCAGTTCGGGCAAGATTTGTCGGACATGTAATCGTGAACCTTGACGGTTCCAGCGATGATGTCAGCCTTTGCCTTGTCGACAGCAGCCATCATTTCAGGCGTGATCAGCGCCTTGTTGTTGTCGTCAAGCGCATAGGCAACGCCATCTTCCTTGACGCCGAGCGACATCACGCCAGCGGTGAACTTGTCGTCTTTGGTGTCCTTGAATGCGTTGTAGACGGCCAGATCGACGCGCTTGACCATGGAGGTCAAAACAGAGCCGGGGTGCAGGTGGTTCTGGTTTGAGTCCACGCCGATGGAGTATTTCTTGTTGTCGGCAGCAGTCTGAAGCACGCCAAGGCCTGTGGCACCGGCTGCCGCGTAAACAACGTCCGCACCCTGATCGAGCTGGTTCTTGGTCAACTCACCACCACGAACCGGGTCGTTCCAGGCAGCGCCGGTCGTGCCGGTCATGTTCTGGAACACTTCGATCTTGGGGTTTGCAGCCTTGGCACCCTGGGCGTAGCCGCAGGCGAACTTGCGGATCAATGGAATGTCCATGCCGCCGATGAAGCCGACCTTGCCGGTCTTGGATGCCATGCCGGCCAGAAGACCAACGAGGTAAGAGCCTTCTGCTTCCTTGTAGACGACGGAGCGCACATTTGGCAGCTCAACGACGGAGTCTACAATAACGAACTTGGTGTCAGGAAACTCTGCAGCAACCTTTTCCATAGCCGATGTCCAGGCGAAGGACACGGCAACAACCGGGTTGAAACCACGGCTGGCGAAGTTGCGGATGGCCTGCTCACCCTGCGTGTCGCTGGTTGGCTCGAAATCGCGGAATTCGGTGCCGGTTTCAGCCTTGAACTTCTCGGCGCCCGCAGCAGCGGCTTCGTTGAACGACTTGTCGAATTTGCCGCCCGTGCCATAGACCAGCGCAGGCTTGATGTCCGCAGCCAAGGCGGAAGCCGACATCGCAGCCAGCGCGAAAAGCGTCAGAAGGGATTTTTTCATTGTGCAGCCCTGTTGTTACAGTTTGGTTTTTTAAAAGGGTCCTCCCGCAAACCCGGTAAGGGCATGTCTGCGGAGATGCCAGCCTTTTCTAGACTGTGCGCGAGGATACTTGCATGCCTGCAAGAAAAATTCATCCGGTTTTTTTGACCCGATGGAAAAACCGTTAACTGCCGTTCTTTTGGGCTGAGACAACAGGCATCTGCAAAAAATAAAAGCGCGCCTCAGCCCCGTTTGGGGGTGAGAACGCGCTTTTGAAGGTATATTAGGCCGGTCTATCAGCCGATGTTGCAGCTGACACCTGTTCCGCGAAGGCCGCAGTATCCGCCGGGGTTCTTGGCAAGATATTGCTGATGATAATCTTCCGCATAATAGAAGATATCCAGCGGCTCGATTTCGCTCGTGATCGCCTGACCATGTCCCGCCGCCTTCAAGGCCTGCTGGAACGTGTCGCGCGCTGCCTTGGCCTGCGCCAATTGCGCGTCGCTGGTCGTATAGATCACGGAGCGGTAGGTCGTGCCGATATCATTGCCCTGGCGCATTCCCTGGGTCGGGTCGTGCTCCTCGAAAAAGGTCTTCAGAAGAGCGGCTAGCGATACTTTCGCTGGATCGTATACCACTTTCACCACTTCGGCGTGGCCTGTGAGGCCCGTGGTGGTTTCCTCATAATGCGGATTGCGGGTGATGCCGCCAGAATAACCCACAGCCGTGACCCACACGCCCGGCGTTTGCCAGAACAGGCGCTCCGCACCCCAGAAGCAGCCCATGCCGAGATAGACCGTTTCCAGATGATCGGGGTAAGGCCCCTTCAACGGATTGCCATTGACGAAGTGGTGCTCATTCACCTTTACCTCCGCATCGCGACCGGGGAAGGCGGTCTCTGGCGTTGGCATCACGGTCTTCTTGGAACTGCTATTCAATCCGAACATTGCATTCTCCTTGCGGCAGCATCTGCCGCGCTCTGGTTTCTGCATTCATGGATCGTGACGATGACCGCTTTTAAGCGGAAAAGCGGCCCAATGCCCGGCGCTTGCTATATCCCGCCATCCAGAACAGAAGTGAAAGGGCAAGAAAAACCGCAAATGCCGGAACCATCGAGAGGCCATTTTCCAGCCACCGCCACGCTTCGGGATGAATATAGTGATCGAAACCGGCCTGTGCCATGGCAAGCGAGGAAGGAAAATACTGGAACCAGACATCGCGGGTGCTCAACAGATCGACGGAAGAGGTCGAAACGGAGCGGATCGAATCATAGACGCCAATGCTCACCGCTGCCGCAAGACACAGGAAACTGATGAGCCGAAAAATCGATTTCACGAAAAAAACCTCTGCCAATGGCTTTGCGCGGCTCTGCGGATCAAATCTGTTCCATACAAGCCTGTTGCCCCACTGGATAAAGGTGCCAACCCCCCTTTGCAATCACGCCAATCGCATCTAATTGCCCGGCAAATAAAAAAACTCACGAATCTGGGTTGATCCGCGCGAATTCATCGGTATATATCGCGCCGTTCCAGTGATTTGCAGTTTTCCAAACATGCAGACGTTTATTAGGACAGGTGGCCGAGTGGTTTAAGGCGCACGCCTGGAACGCGTGTGTGCGTGAAAGCGTACCGTGGGTTCGAATCCCACCCTGTCCGCCACCTTCTTCGGTATATGACCGATTTCTCCGTAAAATTTCTGACTAGCTGGAATTGGCACGCCACGCGATTTAGGCAGGATTTTCGTGCGATCCTCAGACAGAATCAGGTCGACCGCCGCCATTCGTGAGGACATTCGGCTACGTGAGATTCGTTGCGCCACTGCGCAAGACGTGCTGTTTCCCGTCATCTCGTTGAGTTGGCAGCGGCCATTTCCGCAGGAGAGCGTCCTGCTTCGAGACACGTTTCAGCGGCCGAGGATCAAAGTGCATTAACGATCGAAGAAAAGCCGCGCGTAAGCCGAGCTAACCAACGATCTTTAGAGTTGCATGTTCCCCTTTGACTTGTAACTATCCCTGGAGTTGAAATTCACATGGCTTGGAATATGAATGCCCGATCATAAGCAGTGCGAAAATGTTTGGGATGTTATGGGCACCGCAGATCAGACCCAGGATCAGGTCAATGGGCTTGCCTCCGGTCACTTGCCTTCAAGGCTAATATTTGCGTTCGTTCTCTGGCTGAAATGGGTGCTTCCGCCAGAACCTTGCTGGTGGGGATTTCATAGTCATGTTCGAACTGCGAGGCGATTGACCAGTCGCGCGCTCTCGGCGGTGCGAAGCGCTGCGCTTCGTCCACTCCAGGCACCGCGTTATGCCTAGGATAATACCTCGCCTGAAAATAGAGACGGCCCTCGAAAAGATATTAGAATCAGTCTACTGCGGTTCTCAGTCTTCAACGAGAAAGCGATCGATGATGTCGAACAGCAGATTGATCGCGTTTTGGATACTTCTTGTCTTCACCGGGTCGCCCGCGCTCGCGCAATCGACGGATCCAAGCAATGTCACGCCGAAATCGTTCGCGCCGGTTCAGCGACATCAGGGCGGCGGCATGACGCTCGGGGCGACAGAGCCGGGCAATGTGCCAGACGGTGCTGAAAAATATACCGTCCTGATCGCCTCGTCTTCGGTCGAAGGCGGCCTGCCGCAGCTGAAATCCCGAACCGACGCCGTGCTCGCCCGGATCAACGGCAAGACGGTTAGCGTTGAGACGCTCTATGCGGCAGCGACGGAGATCGAGGCGGCCTACGCGCAAGCGGGCTTTGTTCTGGCTCGCGTGATCGTCCCACCTCAGGAATTGGTCGATGGTGGTGTGTTCAAGCTCATCGTACTCGATGGCTTCATCGAGTCCGTCGATGCGTCAGGCGTACCGGAGCGCGTGCGCGATGTTGTCCGCGACCGGGTCGCATCGCTCATTGGGGCAAGCGGCCTGACAATAGGCGAGATCGAGCGACGACTGTTGCTGGCGGGTGAAGTGCCGGGTTTGCAGCTGGCGAGTGCCGTCATGCGCGGCGAGAAGATCGGCGGTGCGAAGCTGGTGCTTCAGGCTGACTGGCGTCCGGTTACGGCTTCTATTGGCGTCGACAACAAGGTTGGTAGCCTTTACCGGGACGCTGAATTTCCCGTAACGGTTTCGCTCAACAGCGTTTTTGGCTTCGGCGAGACGATCTATGCCTCGCTGATTACTGGGCCGGACGTCGATACCGTGTTTTCAGGCCTGCCATCTCGCCAGATCGCTGCGGCAGGCGTCATCCTGCCTGTCGGCGTCGATGGCTGGACCATCAATCCGGAATACGCCCGCTCGGACACCAATCCTCGGCTCGGCCCTACGGCTATGCGAAGCACCGGCGTCTTCGAGCGCTGGGCGTTTCGCTCGCTCTATCCGCTCATAAAGACGCGTCAGACGACCCTAACGTTAACCGGTTCGTTTGAAATCACCGATGAGAAACAGACAGCTCCTGATTTCGGGGTGACAACGAGCCTTGATCGCCTGCGCGTCTTCACGGCCGGTCTTGAGGGATCGCACAGCCTCGACTGGAATGCGATTGTCTCTGGCGGTGTCCTCGTCACGCAGGGCACCGATTGGTTCGGCGCACGGACAGCAGTCGATGCCGCGGCGTCGGGCGTTCCGCTGTCACGACAGGGCTCTCGCCCGGATTACACCAAGATCGAGGCGGACCTACGGTATGAACAGGTGCTCCCTGGTGACTTCACTGGTGCGGCTATCCTGCACGCACAACAGGCGATTTCCGGCCCGATGCCCGCAGGGGGCCAGTTTTCGCTGCAAGGTGACGACGCACTGTCGGCATTCGACGCAGGCACCCTGATGGCCGACACGGGCATCAGTGTGCGAGGCGAGCTTGGGCGCGTGTTCAGCCTGGCCGATTTGGGTCTCACGGCGACCGCTTCGCCCTATCTCTTCGGCGCTGCTGGAGTCGGAAAGATCAAGGCCCCGACCGCGGTCGAGACATCCCGTCTGACCGCCACGTCATTCGGCGCTGGCCTCCGCTTCAATTTCAACTCAGCCGTAACCGGGCTTTGGTCATTCGCCACGATTGAACTGGGCCGGGGAAATTCCTCTGTTGCTGACAATGATGACACCCGGATAACAGCAAGTTGGAACATAAAATATTGATCGGGACGACAATCCGACGACGCGTGCCTACCTGCAAGACCATTTTAATCAAGTTCAGGATTCAGTATTCAATATGATCTGCTTTTTTCGCAGGGATAAATTGCTCAGATCGGCAAGCCTGATCGCCTATATGGCGGTCGCTGCGCCGTTCACCTCACGGGCTGACGATATCCTGCCAGCCAACGGCACCGTCGCCAGCGGAAGCGCGAAAATTGGCGCTCCGACACAGGGCGCTTTGACAGTCCAGCAACAGTCGGGCCGTGCCGTAATCGACTGGGGATCCTTCAGCATCGGGGCCGGAAATTCTGTTCAGTTCATACAGCCCGATGCGTCCTCGGCAACGTTGAACCGGGTGACGGGATCCACAACCTCGACGATCGCGGGATCGCTGACCTCGAACGGCAGCGTCTTCCTGATCAACCCGAACGGCATCCAGGTCACGCCAACCGGCGTCATCTCCGTCGAGCGCGGCTTTGTCGCGTCGACGCTTGATGTCAGCAATGACGACTTCATGGCTGGCAAAGATAGGTTTCTGGGGACCGGCGCCTCGGCTTCGGTCAGCAATGCCGGGAAGATCACCACGGCATCCGGCGGCTTCGTCGCGCTCCTCGGCGGCATGGTCGACAATTCCGGCATGATTTCTGCGCCGCTCGGTCAGATCGGCCTTGGTTCGGGCGAACAAGCGACGTTCGATTTCACCGGCGACCAGTTCCTTCAGGTCGCGGTCCCGACCAATGCCACGGATGCAGCTGGCACGCCGCTCATCAGTAACTCTGGTGAGATCAAGGCCTCAGGCGGACAGGTCGTGCTGACTGCCGCGACCGCGCGAAAGGCCGTGCGCGATGCCATCAATATCCCTGGCTCGATTGAGGCCTCCTCGATATCAGGGAAAAATGGTAAGATCGTCCTTGGCGGCGGAGACGGAGGCAATGTCAAGGTTTCCGGTCGACTCACATCGGCTTCAGGCAAAATCGCGATCTCGGGCAACAGCGTTGCCCTGAACAAGGCACGCGTCAGCGTTGCCTCGAAGGAAAAAGCCGGCGGCACGGTAACGACCACGGTGACGACCCGCGTCGATCTCACCGGCACGACGATTGATGCGTCCGGCACGACCGGCGGCACGGTGCTGATCGGCGGTGGCCCGCTGGGTCTCGGCCCGCTGGCGCATGCGCAGTCCGTCACGATGGACGTGGCCTCGACCATCACGGCCAATGGGATCGGTACAGGCAACGGCGGCCAGATCGTTCTTTGGTCGGACGGACTGACGAAAGCCCATGGCACGATGACGGCCGAAGGCGGCTCGATCTCTGGCAATGGCGGCTTGGTCGAGACCTCTGGAAAGAGCGTCGATTTCACCGGAGTGCGGGTCAATACCTCGGCTTCGGTCGGCACCACGGGTCTGTGGCTGACGGACCCCTACGACATCACCGTCGGGTCTTCGGATGCAACGACGATCGCCAATAATCTCGCGAGCACCAACGTCACGCTCCAGACGACGGCGAGTAGCGCGACCGGCACAGGTACGGTCAACCCTGCCGGTGCTGGCGATATCAACATTACCTCCGCCATCACATGGGCAAGCAGCAACACACTGACGCTCGACGCCTACCACAGCATCGCCATCACTGCTCCGATCACTGTGACCGGCTCGGGTGGGGTGGTCCTCACCACGAATAATGGCGGTTCGGGTGGAACACTCGGCTTCGGCATGGGAGCGAGCAGCTTTGCGGGCTCCCTCGATTACACGGGGTCCGGCGGCGCGCTGACCATCAACGGAAATAGCTATACGCTTATCAAGTCGATGGCCGATATTGCCGCCATCAACAATTCGGCCTCATCCCTCATCGGCCATTACGCGCTCGCGAATTCGATCGCAGATGCATCGTCGACGACGAACTGGGTGCCGATCGGCACAGATGGCAACGGCAATCTAATCCCCGCCTCGAACGGTTTCAGCGGTAAGTTTGAGGGCCTCGGCCACACGATCGCTAACCTTTCGATCAACCACACCAACGCCCAGTTCACAGGGCTCTTTGGCTACACGACGAATGCGACGGTGCAGAATCTTGGGCTGACCGGTGGCACGATTGCGGGCCAGAACTACGTCGGCTCATTGATCGGCTTCGCAAACGCGTCTGGCCGTGTCACCAACGTCTTCACCACGGATGCGGTGAGCGGCAACTACCGAACCGGCGGCCTCATCGGCAATAGCCAGGTCACGATCAGCAATGCGCATTCGTCCGGCACGGTCTCCGGCTCCGGTGACTGGACCGGCGGGTTGGTCGGCTTCTCCGAAGGCAATGGATCGATTGATCAGTCCTATTCGACGAGCACCGTTAATGCCTCTCATTATGCCGGCGGCCTCGTCGGTGCGAACTGGGGACAGTTCACCACGAACAGCTACGCGACCGGCAATGTCACTGGCGGCTATCGCCTCGGCGGCCTGGTCGGCGACAACAGGAGCACGCTTTCGAGCGTCTATGCGACCGGTACGGTACTCAGTAACGGCAGCGACGAGATCGGCGGCTTGATCGGCCGCAATTATTCGAACGTCAGCAACGCCTATGCGACGGGCACAGTCACCGGCAACAGCAATGTCGGCGGGCTCATTGGCATCAACGAAGGCGCGGTCAATACAGCCCATGCGACGGGGTCGGTGAACGGCCGTTACCACTATATCGGCGGTCTGATCGGCGTAAACTACAATACCGCGAACACCGTCTATGCGACCGGTAATGTCAGTGGCATGAATTTTGTTGGCGGCATCGCCGGCTTTTCCAATAACAGCATCTCGTCGGCCTATGCCACGGGCACGGTCAGCTACTCGTCCACATACGGAAATGGTGGCGACCAGTTTGGTGGCCTCGTCGGCCGGTTGGAAGGGAACGGCTCGCTTACCAACAGCTACTACTATGGCACCTCGGTCACCGGTCTCACCAATGTCGGCGGGCTCGTCGGCTACATGCTCCCCGGCGTAAGGATCACCAATTCCCACTACGATATCGATCAGACGGCGATCAACGGCGTGAACATGATCACCGTAGGAGGCATCTACGACGCGCAATTCCAGAGCTGGCTGCCGACCAAGTCGTTGACGGCATCGACCTATTTCGGCGCTGCCGACGCAAACGGCTATTACTCGCTGTCGACGATCCAGAACCTCAAGGACCTTCTGGGCTTTGCAGAGGATTCCACGCTCAAATGGAAGCTCGTGAACGATATCAGCCTCGCCTCCATTCCGGGCCAGGTGATCCCCTATTTCTCCGGCACGTTCGACGGCGGAAATTTCACGATTAGCGATCTTTCGATCAATCAGTTGAACAGCAATCTCGGCCTGTTCGGATACGCGCGCGACGCGGCGATCGCCAATCTGACGGTCACCGGTTCGGTCGAGGGTCTCGATTATGTCGGCGGCGTCATCGGAGCGATGTATAACTCGTCCAACTCGGCTATCGCGGCTTCGAATGTGGCTTCCAGCGTCAACGTCACCAGTCGGCAATATGGCGGCACCCAGACCGGTAGCGGCTTTTACACAGGTGGGCTTGCCGGCTACTTCATGGGCTCGGCAACGACGGTCTCGGCGAGCGGGACGATTGTCGGCGGACGGCATTATACCGGCGGCCTTATCGGCCACAGCCTCAACGGAACGATCACCGACGCAAGTGCCACAGGCAGCGTGACGGCCTATGGCGACCAAACCGGTGGCCTCATCGGCCGTAACAGCACAGCTCTCGTCAACGCCCGGGCAACAGGAACCGTCACTGCGACCAACGGAAACTGGACTGGCGGCCTCGCTGGCCATTCCGACAATTCCATCACAGCGTCATGGTCGTCGAGCGCGGTCTATGCGGGGAACTACGCTGGCGGTTTGGTCGGTTGCAATTGCGGCGGCACGATCAACAATAGCTACGCGACCGGCTCGATCAGTGGCGGCTATCGCATCGGCGGCCTGATCGGTCAGAACCAGTCGACGGTAACCAATTCCTATTCCACCAAGACTGTCACCGCGACATCCGACGAGGTCGGCGGCCTGATCGGACGAAACTATGCCAGTGTCGCCATCTCGTACGCGACCGGTGCCGTCAGCGGCCATAACAATGTCGGCGGTTTCGTCGGCTATAACGAAAGCGCGATTAACAACTCGTACAGCTCCGGCGCTGTCACGGCAACCGGCAGCCAGATCGGCGGTTTCGCCGGCGGCAGCAATGGCGCCATGACGACTGTTTACGCCACCGGCAACGTCTCAGGCACAACGGCCGGCAGTTCGCAGATAGCCGGTTTGATCGGCCGTATGGACGGTAGCGCGACGCTGACGGACAGCTATTCCACGGGCAATGTCACGGGCACGTTTTCGCTCGGTGGGATGATCGGGTATCTCACCAACGGCGCGCAGGTCAGAAATTCGCACTACGACCAAGGTACGGTCTTGGTCAACTCTGCTGCGCTATGGAGCATCGGCGGCATCAGCAATAGTCAATATACGTCATGGATCAACAATGGCCGGTCGCTCTCGCTGGCGGCCTATGGTTTCACGCCTGACGGCAACGGCGCCTTTAGCATCTCCTCGGTGCAGGACTTCATCAACTTCCAGGGGTTTGCCGGAACTGCAGGCCTCCGTTGGAAGCTGACCAGTGATCTCGACCTCACATCGACCCCGGGTCTCTTCACGCCCTATTTCAGCGGTACCTCATTCGATGGCGGCAGCCATACGATCAGCAATCTCGCGCTCGACCAGCACTCGGCCAATCTCGGCCTCTTCGGCGTCGTCAACAATGCCAATATATCCAACCTTACTCTTGGCGGCTCGGTTGCGGCGTCGACGTGGTCCGGTGGCGCAACAGCCGAAAATTATATTGGCGGCCTTGCCGGCATCTTTTACACGACGGGCAGCAATACGATCAGCAATGTGGTCTCCAGCGTCGCAGTCTCCGGCAACTCGCAGATCGGCGGTCTCGTCGGCTGGTCGAATGGTAGCATTGCGAACGCAACTGTATCGGGCACCGTCACCGGTCTCAGCGATGCGGTCGGTGGCCTTATCGGCAATATGGCTGGCGGCTCGATCAGCCAGTCCAACTCTTCCGGCAACGTCATCGGCGCCCACTATACTGGCGGCCTCGTCGGTATCACGCAGAACAACACGATCAATCTCAGTTTCGCAACGGGCAATGTGACTGGCCGCAGCCGCGTCGGCGGGCTCGTCGGTCAGAACCAGGGCACGATAACCAACAGCTATTCGTCGGGCGCGACCGTCACCGGCAACGGTGACGGTGTCGGCGGTTTCGTGGGTTGGGATTATGGCTCAATCGGCTCGGGGCAATATTCGACCAATACCGTCATCAGTACGGGCGGCAATTTTACCGGTGGTTTCGTCGGGATCGCACAGGGCGGCGCCCTGAACAATGTCTGGGCGACCGGCACCGTCACCGGCATCAGCCGCGTCGGTGGGCTCGTCGGCCAGAACCAGAGCACAATCACCAACAGCTATACGACCGGCGCGAGCGTGACCGGCAACGGTGAAGGTGTCGGTGGTTTCGTTGGCTGGGACTATGGCGCAATCGGCTCAGGGCAGTATTCGACGGCGACCGTCATAAACGCCGGCGGCAATTATACCGGTGGCTTTGTCGGCGTCGAGCAGGGCAATGGGCTGACCAGTGTATGGGCTACGGGCAATGTCACCGGCGGCGGTCGTACCGGCGGTCTCGTCGGCCATAACGACCGCACGATTTCCAACAGCTATGCGACCGGTAATGTCACCGGCACGGGCGATGCCACAGGCGGCTTCGTTGGGCAGCACAACAGCAATTCGATCAACAATTCCTATGCGACAGGCACGGTCACCGGTGTCAATTACACCGGTGGGTTTGCCGGCCTGCAATACGCCCAGGCAAATCAGACTTACGCCACAGGTGCGGTTACCGGCAATTCGATGGTCGGCGGCTATGCCGGGCAGAGCCAGAGCAGTACCACCACGAACTCCTACGCGACCGGCACGGTCTACGGGGCAAGCAATGTGGTCGGCGGCTTCGTCGGCCTTGAATATTATGCAACGATGACCGGCAACTTCGCGACAGGTTCGGTGAAAAGCCTGGGCAGTCAGGTCGGCGGTTTCGCGGGCCGGATCGAGGGCGGCAGTGTAACCTCCGGTTTCGCGACAGGTGCTGTGGTCGGTGTCAATCAGGTCGGTGGCTTCTCAGGCTTCCTGCTCAATACGAACAACACGGCGAATGTCTATGCAATGGGGGCCGTTACTGGCAATGATCAGGTCGGTGGCTTGGCTGGCTACATGCAGAACGCGACGCTGACGAATGCTTTTGCCATTGGCAATGTGACTGCTTCGACCGGCAATGTCGGTGGCCTCGTCGGTAGCGTCAACACCATCAATGACACTATTACCAACGGTGTTTGGAATACCCAGACATCGGCCCAAGCCGCAGGCGTCGGCCCATCCAACGGCATCTATAGCGGCTCCTATCTCGGGGTGACGGCCAAGACCACGAGCCAGTTGATCGGCGCACTGCCGACAGGGTTCGACACCTCCGCCTGGGCTGCTGGAGCCGGGCTCTATCCGTATCTAACGGCGATTTTCTCGACGTTGCCGCAGTCCATTTCCGGCCACGCCTACACGAGCACGGGTAACGTTGCTGTCGGCGGTCAGGTCGGCTTCTACAAGTCCGGCGCATTGCTCGGCTATGGTACGGCCTCGGTCGGCGCTGACGGCTCATACTATCAAGTGTTCGCCGGCGGCTCCGTCAATACCACGAGCGGCCTTGGCGTGACACTGACGCCATCAGGCGCCAATGCGCTCAGCGCCAGAACCTACAGCGACCAGCGAACATTGACTTCGGGCAATGTCGCATTGCCTGATATCACGTCCGGCGAACACAACCTGACGACCTCAGCGCCAAGCCTTTCCATCCTTGAAGCCAATCTCGCATCCACCTTCGGATCGTCAGTCGAAGCCGCGATCGAGGCCAGTCTCACCGCCGTTCCGAACAATATCCTGTCAACAGCATCGGGCGGATTCACGATCGATACGGCCCTCAGCCGAACCGGCGGCATTCAGATCCGGACAGCGGGCGCCATGACGGTCAGCGCCGGTGGCTCGCTGTCTTCGGCGGCCAGCGGCGATGCGATCGTCCTTGCGGTGAACGGAGCCTTCGTCAACAATGCTGGTACGGCACCAATCTCTACCGCCAACGGCCGCTGGCTGATCTACACTCAGGCGACGGGCTCATCGGGCGCTGCCGCGGTCGGCAACGATTTCACCGGATTGACTGGCCTCAGTTATTACGGCAATGCCTATGACTTCACGACGGGAACCTTTGCCGCCACCACGAACAACGGTGACCGTTTCGTCTACGGCTATCAGCCGACGCTGACCGTCACGGCCACCACGCAATCGCTCGTCTATAACGGGCATACCCAATCCGGCAGCTATTCCGTCGGCGGCTTGCTCAACGGCGATACGCAGGCGCAGGCGCTCGCTGGCACCGTAACCGGGTTGACGACCTCAAGCCGACACGTCGGCGACTACGTCCTGACACCAGGCGGGCTCAACAGCAATGATCTCAACTATCTGGTATCCTATGCGTCGGGTACGGTGTCGATCACACCCGCCTCCCTGACGATTACGGTAGCGAACCAGACCGCCACCTACGGCACTGCGCAGGCGCTCGATACATCGGCTGCAACCGGCTACACGGTCAGCGGCCTGCAGGGCAGCGACGCCATCACCGGCCTGACACAGACCATCAATGTGGGTGGCACACCGGTCTCATCGACGACGGCGACGACCGCCGCCGGTACCTATACGATTACGTCCTCGGCCGTGCAGGGAATCTCGACCTCGGACTACGCGATCACCTATGCCACTTCGGCGCTGACTATCGATCCGCTAGCCGTCATCCTGAGTGGCAGTCAGAGCTACACTGGATCGACCGCCGTCAATATCAGCAACCTTAGTGTCGCCAATCTTGTTGCCGGCGATAGCATGACAATCGGCGGCACGGCGACGATGGCCGGCAGCCATGTCATGTCCGGTGGTACACAGGCGATCACTTCGCTCGCAGGCCTGACGTTGTCGAACAGCAATTACACCGTCATTGGCGGCAGCGGCGGGGTCAGCGTGACGCCCGCCTCCCTGACGATCACGGCATCGAACCAGACCGCCACCTACGGCACGGCGCAGGCGCTCGATACATCGGCTGCAACGGGATACACGGCCAGCGGCCTGCAGGGTAGCGACACCATCACCGGCCTGACACAGACCATCAATGTCGGCGGCACACCTGTCTCATCGACGACGGCGACGACCGCCGCCGGTACCTATACGATTACCTCCTCGGCCGTGCAGGGGATCTCGACCTCCGACTACGCTATCACCTATGCCACTTCGGCAACGCTGACGATAAGTCCTCTGCCGGTTAACCTTGACGGCAATCAGAGCCACGCCGGATCGACGACAATACCGAGGCAACCGCTGGTGTATTCGGTCTTCATGCCCATCGGGAATTCGGCAACGCCTTCCCCCTTCATTTTCAAGAATCTGCTGTCGACCGGAACGACGGTTCAAGAAGTGGACGGCCCACCGCTTACCCTCGGCTCCAGCAATTTATCGGTCTCATGTATGGCTCAAAACCAGAATGATACGGCGTCGGGCGCTGGCTCAGTCACCAGCGTTCAGTGCGCCTTGAATTGACGTTAAGCGGACGGCAGGTGGCATGGGGAAATATTCAAGATCGCCGCAGCGCCGATGATCGGTGGCTTCCTATCCTCCGAAACGGCGCGACGAACCATGGTGGGTTTCGATGCGGTGCTATTTGGATGAGGAAAGGTTTTGGCTCTTCCGGACGCTGGACTGTCAACGATCTGAACTACTCTTTTCCGCGCCGCTTCGGACTGCAGAAGGTTTCACAAGCATGAAAAGGAGAGTGCTGAGGGGGGTAGTCGCGCATATGTTTGCGACAAGCCCCTGCTCTTTAAAAGCACGAAACCCATTTGAACACATCCTGGGTTCGCGCCACTCTTCCGTTTTCGTTAATGCCAGCCAGTCACTCGTGCACAGGGGCAGATCGACAGACGTATCCGCTTTACTTCACAAGGACCTGCACCCGGTCGAGCGCTGCCGAGAAGCCTTTGAGCGGCACGGTGAAGCCGATGTCATTGCCGCCGTCGGCCAGTGCCGTGGCTTTCAACGTTGTGCCCGTGCGCAGGCTGGACACGGTTGCCTTATCGAATGTTGCGCCAACCAGGCAGCCGACCGGAAGGCAGGTGCGGAATTTTAGCGCTTCGCCCTTGGCTTGATCATCGATCTGCAGCGTCAAGCCGTTTTCAAGTGCGAGGCCAAACGGCAACACAAGCGTCGCACCGACCGTCCCCTGAGGGGTCGGCGACAGCTCTATGGCGAACATCAGCTGGCGGGTTTGCTGGTTGGTTTGCTGCTGAAGGAGCACGCAGCGCCTTTTTCCCTGCGCAACTGCGCAATTGACTGTCCAGTTTTCGAAAGTCTCGGTGAGCGCAGTCGCTCCACCTGGCAATTGTTCCGCAACTATACTTTCAGCCAACACCAATGATGCTGAACTGGCGGAGCACAACAGCGAGAAACCAAACAGTGCAGCCGTTACAGCGCCAGAGTAAGTCATAAAGTCTCCAATCTTAAATTCATTAAATAATATGGTTCGTTAAAGCGTTACGGCAATTGGCCCCTCAGGGCCAGAATTTTACCCTTCATCAAGCCATCGTATTCCACACAGCGCGCCTGGCGTCTCAATTCTGCATCACGCTTTCTCCGGCGAGCCAGCTTTCTTTCCATAGTGCCAATTCGCCTCGAGGGCTCGCAAATGCAGCTCCGGTGTCTGCACACGCCATGTCGGATTTTTACAGTCTAGAGGTTGACCACTGGTGGAGGATGCTGGCGGTTTCGCCAAGCATGCGCAAGGGTACGCATGGCGACTGAAACGATATCAGGTCGTTCTCGACCAAGCATGTAACCATTCGCACCAGCAAGCCGTGTGCAATCAATCTTGAGGTAGACTTAAGGACCAATATACCCTTGACGTTTCATATCAGGGAACAGGCGATCTCTGTCTTCGTTTCCTGACGGACACAAATTCATATTCATTGATTTCAAAATACAAAGGCTGCATTTTCTATGGCAACAGGTCTCATAGCGCTTCTCGATGATGTCGCGGCAATCGCAAAACTGGCTGCTGCGTCACTCGACGACGTTGCCGCGCAAACCGTCAAAGCCACTGGTAAGGCAGCAGGCGTCGTCATCGATGATGCTGCCGTCACGCCGCGATATGTGGTTGGCCTCAGTCCTGCCCGAGAGCTCCCCATCATTGCCCGCATCGCGTTGGGTTCGTTGAAGAACAAACTCTTGTTTCTTCTGCCGGCCGCGCTTCTTCTTGGATTTTTTGCGCCTTGGGTCATCACGCCGCTGCTCATGGTCGGTGGTGTTTATCTTTGCTACGAAGGGGCCGAAAAGCTCTATGCGGTGTTCTTTCCGCATGCTGCGCACGGTCACGAAAAGCAGGTTCTGGGTGAGGAGCTTGATCCGGTCGCTCTTGAAAACCAGAAGGTCAGCGGAGCTGTTCGCACCGATTTCATCCTCTCAGCGGAAATCATGGCGCTGACGCTGGCCGAGGTTTCGCAGTCCAGTGTCTATGTGCAGGGCTTCGTGCTTGCGGCTGTCGGTATTTTGATCACGCTCGCTGTGTATGGTTTCGTCGCACTCATCGTGAAGGCAGATGACGTCGGCATCGCAATGGCCAAGACCTCGTCGTCGGTCTTACAGATCATCGGTCGCGGTCTCGTCTATGGCATGCCCATCTTCCTCAAAGTGCTCGCAGCCGTCGGCACCGCAGCGATGCTCTGGGTCGGAGGCAGCATTCTGGTTCACGGGTTTGCCCAGCTCGGTTATGCTGGTCCAGAACACCTCATCCACGATGTTTCCGCGGCTGTCGTTTCCGCCGTTTCACTGGCTCCATCCGTCGTCGGTTGGCTCGCGACGTCTGTCCAGCAGGCTGTGCTCGCCATCATCATTGGTGCGGTTGCCGTGGCTGCCATGGGAACTGTGATCGCGCCAATGTGGAGAAAGTTGCGCGGTCGTGATCACAATTGAGGAAACGATTTCGAGGGTAACATTTCACCAATTGCGCTACGAAACTGGTGATGCCGGTTCGCGGATTAGCTCGCCAGATCGCAAGCCACGTCGCCAAGACGTTTCAGATGAACCAGTGCGGCCCAGAAAGGTGAATGCTTTCTGGGCTGCGACTTTACTTGGCTACTCGGGCGCTATGTCTTGATTTTGTCCCGTATCGTGTCGACTGATTTCTTGATCGCTCCTACGGTTTCGGCATCCAGTCCGACGGCTTCCTCGATACACCGCATGACATCTGCAGCGTGGGCTTTAAGGGCATGCCCTTTTTCCGTTAAGTGAATGAGCACCTCCCGCTCGTCTGTGGGGTTTCGGGTCTTGGTGACCAGCCCAGCCGCATTCAACCGCTTCAGGAGCGGTGTGAGCGTACTGGAGTCCAGAAACAGGGTGTTGCCCAGCTCCTTCACGTTCTGACCGTCGCGATTCCACAGTGTCACCATAACCAGATACTGCGGATAAGTGAGGCCGAGTTTGTCGAGCAGCGGCCTGTAGAGCTGTGTGAATGCGTGGCCTGCTGAGTAGAGAGAAAAGCACAGCATGCCGTTGACGTCGGACAAGCCGTTGTCGGTGCTAGATGGGGCGTTTGTCATAACGTTCTCCTTTCCCCCTAAATAATTTGTACGCAATCTAATTGCAAGCGATTGACAAGCGGCAAAGGATTCGGCATATAGATCGCACACAAACTAATCGCTCACAAATTAAAACAAAATAGGAGAACAAGATGTCGATTTTCACCACCACCGACGGTACGCGCATCTTTTACAAGGACTGGGGAGCAGGCCAGCCTATCCTCTTTGCCCATGGCTGGCCGCTGTCGTCCGATGCCTGGGACCAGCAGATGCTGTTCTTCAGCCAGAACGGCTTCCGCGTGATCGCCCATGATCGCCGCAGCCACGGCCGCTCAGATCAGACATTCGACGGCAACAATATGGACCAGTATGCCGACGATCTTGCCGAATTGATCAATGCACTCGACCTGTCAGACCTGATCCTGGTTGGCCACTCGACCGGTGGCGGAGAAGTCTCGCATTATATCGGCCGTCATGGCACGGCTCGTGTTGCCAAGGTTGTTCTGGTGGGTGCGGTTCCGCCGCTGATGCTGAAGACCGCCGACAACCCGAACGGCACGCCGATGGAGGTTTTCGACAGCATTCGTGAGAACACCGCGAAGAACCGTTCGCAGTTCTTCTTTGATCTGACGGTGCCCTTCTACGGATTTAACCGGGACGGTGTCGCGACCAATGACGGCTTGCGGGAGAACTTCCGCCGTATCGGTCTGCAGGGCGGCATCAAGGGTCAGTACGATTGCATTCGGGAGTTCTCGGAGGTCGATTACACCCGGGATCTGAAGAGCATTGATCGCCCGACGCTGATCATTCATGGCGATGACGACCAGATCGTGCCCATCGACGCCTCTGCCCATCGGGCTGCTGATCTCGTAGCCGATGCCACGCTGAAAATCTATTCGGGCGGCTCTCACGGACTGGCTGAGACCGAGGCTGATCGTTTTAACGCCGACGTGCTCGCTTTCATCCGCGGCTGAACATCAGAAGCCTCGTCGACCTCAATATCCTACATCAACTCATCTTTGAGAAAAGGAACTACCATGTCCAAGTTTGTTGCAAGCCTTGCAGTTGCCGGCGCTCTGATCTCGGGTAACGCGGTTGCCCAGCCTGCCAAGCCCACCGTTGTTCTTGTTCATGGCGCATTTGCCGATTCCTCGAGCTGGAACGGTGTTACCCGGATCCTGCAGAAGGATGGCTACCGTGTCGTTGCTGCCACCAATCCATTGCGCAGCGTCTCATCTGACGCTGCCTACATCTCCGATGTGGTTGCGAGTATCAGCGGCCCCGTCGTTCTCGTCGGCCATTCCTATGGCGGTCAGGTGATCACGACCGCTGCCAATGGAAAGGCTAACGTCAAGTCACTGGTCTATGTGGCGGCCTTTGCGCCAGATGAAGGTGAAGCCGCGGCCGATCTTGCTGGAAAATTTCCGGGTGGCACGCTTGGGCAGGCGCTTGCGGCTCCGGTCAAGCTTGCCGATGGCGGTACCGATCTGTCCATCGACCAGAAGAAGTTCCACGATCAGTTTGCGCATGATGTGGGCGTCGAGGATGCTGCCCTCATGGCCGCCGGTCAGCGGCCGATAACGGAGATGGCGCTGACCGAAAAGTCAGGCAAGCCGGCCTGGAAGACACTGCCGTCTTATTCCATCTATGGTAATGGCGACAAGAACATCCCTGCCAAGGCGCTCGGCTTCATGGCTGAGCGGGCAGGATCGAAACGAACTGTTGTCGTTGAAGGAGCGTCGCATGTGGTGATGGTTTCGCAGCCACAGGCAGTCGCAGACCTTATCGAAGAAGCGGCGCAATAAGCGTCGTTCGAATCTCGTCAAGGCGGACTAACTGCGCGGTACTTGTCGCTTGCAATGGTGTGCTTTCTGAAAGAGCTGGTCGGTAGCGCCATTCCAGACCCCGCTGCCGTATTCCATTAGGGTGAACAGCCTGCCCAAAAAACATCTTCGCTTCCCCATCACAAATGGTGGGGAAGCAGATCCATTTGCAGTTCCCGGAGGCTACCGCCCGGTACGAAATAAAGCCTTGGTGATGGTGCTGTCCGAAACGAGTTTGTCGTCCGGTTACAGCTTCCGGGCCTTGGCGTCGCCGCGCATATTTTACTCGCCTTCATGCACCTCACGAAGGATTCCTAGCCCGCCACAAGAACCGAGATTTGATGCTGCGGGGTAAACGAAGGTGGAGTTAAATACATAACAATTACGATATGATATGGCATTTAATAAGTTTGGATGGGTCGCTTCGAATATCAGCCACCCTGTCCACCATCCCCCGAACAAAAATTCCGAAATTGCTCAGAGCGCGAAGCGCGCTCACCCAGCCGTTTCCTTGAACAGCACGTTCTGGTCCAGCAGGTAGCGCGAGAACAGGGGAAGACTTGCGCCGCCGATGGCGCGGGCTTGGCTGCCGACGGAGCCTTCCATGATTTCGGGGACCGATACGCCCTGAAGATCATGCAATTCCAGCGCCTTCTTGGTGGCGGAGGTGATGCGCTGGCGCACCCACGCGGGAAAGCCGCCATCGATGATGACGGATGCGAAATCGATAATCGAGGCGGCGGCGAGCACGGCTTGTGCCAGCGCTGCGGCGGTGTTTTGGATCCACAGTTCCAGCGGCTCACCGAAATCCACCCATTCATCGGGAGAAAACCAGAGCGGCTTGGGGTCGATATTGTTTTCGCGCAGCATGTCTTCCAGAACGAAGATCGAGGCGATCTTGAGCAGGGGTACGGTGGAGCCATCCCGGCCTTGAACGGGCAGGGGCCCGATGGCACCGGCTGCACCCGTTCGCCCGGAAAACAGTGCCGAATTCAACACCACGCCGCCGCCGATGAAGGAGCCGATGAAGACATAGAGAAAATCTGGATATTGCTGGCCCAGACCAAAGACGAGTTCGGCGCCGCAGGCGCTGGTCGCGTCATTCTGCAGGAATACCGGATAGCTGACCTTGGCAGCAATTTCGGCGCGCAGATCGAACCCGCGCCAGCGGTCCATCTCCTGTTGCGGCGCGCCCACCTCTGCCGCCCAGCTCCACATTTCAAAGGGTGCGGCGATGCCGATGCCGGCGATTCTTTCGCGCATCTCAGGTGTCAGCCGCGCTTCCAGCTCTGCCATGCCATTGATGACAAACGGCAGGATCCACTCCGGCATGGGGTAGGGGTAGGTGTTGCGCAGCTTGAGCCGGATGCGCCCGACAAAATCCATCAGCACGAGATCAACACTGCGACGACCGATTTTCACACCGAAGGAAAGCACCGCATCGGGGTTAAGCCGCATGGGCGTCGATGGCTGGCCAACCTTGCCGCGCAGGGGCTCGCCGCGAATAAGAAGCCCGTCGCTTTCCAGCGAGCGCATGATGACGGAAACGGTCTGAGCCGACAGGCCGCTGCGGCGCGCAATCTCGGCCTTCGACATGCCGCTGTGTCGGCGCACCAGCGACAGGACCAGGCGTTCATTATAGGCGCGCACACGGACCTGATTGGCACCTCCGCTCAAATCCGGTGCAGTTGCTGCTGGTTGCTGCAGCGGCTCGCTTTCGCGTTTCATGTGGCATTCCCTCCCGGCCGGCAATGGTTTTTCGCCGGCTGCATATGCTCTCCACATCTTTGTTTTTGCCGGAAATAAGGTGTCCTCCCACCAAATTTCCCTAGATGCGGAATTCATAAAATGCCACAAAGAATTAATAATTCAATTGGATTTATTTATTGACAGAGGATTGTTTTGGTGTTTCCATCTGTCGCAGTGGCCCCGCTCTTGGAGGAGAAGGGTCGCAACAGTCGCTTCAACAGGAAGCACTTGTCTCATCATCGGGAGGACTACATGAAAAGCACTGTTTCCGCCATTCTCGGCGCGCTCGCGCTCGGCGTTTCCTTTGGCTCAGTCGCTTCGGCTGCCGATACGTCGGTTTGCCTGATCACAAAAACAGATACGAACCCCTTCTTCGTCAAGATGAAGGAAGGCGCAACGGCCAAGGCCAAGGAAGTTGGCGTGAAGCTGAAGTCCTACGCCGGCAAGATCGATGGTGACTCCGAAAGCCAGGTTGCTGCAATCGAATCCTGCATCGCCGATGGCGCCAAGGGCATTCTCATCACCGCATCCGACACCAAGGGCATCGTGCCGACCATCAAGAAAGCCCGCGAAGCTGGCCTTCTCGTGATCGCGCTCGACACACCACTTGATCCTGTCGATTCTGCTGACGCGACATTCGCAACCGACAACCTGCTTGCCGGCAAGCTGATTGGCCAGTGGGCCAAGGGCACCATGGGCGACAAGGCAAAGGACGCCAAGGTTGGCTTCCTCGATCTGACGCCTGACCAGCCAAGCGTTGACGTTCTGCGCGACCAGGGCTTCATGATGGGCTTCGGTATCGATCCGAAGGACGCGAGCAAGATTGGTGACGAAAACGATCCACGCATCGTTGGCCACGACGTGACCAACGGCAACGAAGAAGGCGGCCGCAAGGCCATGGAAAACCTTCTCCAGAAGGATCCAGGCATCAACGTTATCCACACCATCAATGAACCGGCTGCTGTCGGTGCCTACCAGGCACTCAAGGCTGTTGGCATGGAAGGTAACGTGCTGATCGTTTCCGTTGACGGCGGTTGCCCAGGCGTGAAGTCTGTTCAGGATGGCGTTATCGGCGCAACATCGCAGCAGTACCCGCTGATGATGGCAGCGCTCGGCGTGGAAGCGATCAAGAAGTTCGCTGACACCGGCGTTAAGCCAAAGCCAACCGAAGGCAAGTCCTTCTTCGACACGGGCGTTTCGCTCGTAACCGACAAGCCGGTTGAAGGTGTACCTTCGATCAGCGTCAAGGAAGGCCTTGCGAAGTGCTGGGGTTGATCCCTTAACCTTTGACAAAACCAGGCCAGCCGGAACCCGGGTTCCGGCTGGCTTTCCCATAAGTTTTCGCAGTCAGATTATCCGGCTAAGGATTGAGCCCCGCAGCGGGCGGACGCTGGCGAGCGGGAGGAGGAAACATGAGCGGAATACAGGAATTCGAGCGAGTGCTTGATGGCAGCGACAAGAATGTCGCGTCGTTCGAACAGCAAAAAATTTCACCTTTGAAACGCGCGCAGCATTTTCTGCATTCGACGCCTGCGGCTGTGCCGCTGATCGTTCTGGTGATGTCGATCGCCATTTTCGGTCTGACCATCGGCGGACGTTTCTTTTCATCCTACACGTTGACGCTGATCCTGCAGCAGATTGCCGTCGTCGGCATTCTCGGCTCGGCCCAGACGCTGATCATTCTGACCGCCGGTATCGATCTCTCGATCGGCGTTGTCATGGTGATCTCATCGGTGGTGATGGGTAATGTAGCCGTAAACTACGGATTGCCGAGCGGCGTTGCTGTTCTCGCTGGCTTCGTGGTCGGCGGATTGTGCGGCTTCTTCAACGGCTTTCTGGTTTCCGTGGTCAAGTTGCCGCCGTTCATCGTGACGCTGGGATCATGGAACATCGTCATGGCGACGAATTTCATCTATTCGGCCAACGAGACCATCCGCGATACGGATGTCGCGGCGAACGCGCCGCTTCTGCAGATTTTCGCCACCAATTTCCGTATCGGCAGCGCCATTCTGACGCTTGGTGTTATCGCCATGGTCCTGCTTGTTGCTCTGCTCTGGTATATTCTCAACCACACCGCCTGGGGCCGCCACGTCTATGCCGTGGGTGATGATCCTGAAGCGGCAAAGCTTTCCGGTATCCAGACGCGCAAGATCCTTCTCAGCGTCTATACGGTTGCTGGCTTTATCGCGGCCTTCGCTGCCTGGGTTGCCATTGGCCGTAACGGCTCGATTTCGCCATCCGCTGCCGTGACCGACTACAATCTGCAAGCCATCACGGCAACGGTGATTGGCGGCATCTCGCTGTTTGGCGGGCGCGGCTCCATTCTCGGCACGCTGTTTGGCGCGATGCTGGTGGGTGTTGTGTCCATGGGCCTCAATATGCTGGGTGCAGACCCCCAATGGAAAGTCATGTTGACAGGCTGGCTGATTATCGCCGCCGTCGCAATTGACCAATGGATCCGAAAGGCAGGCGTGTGATGACCGTTGATTACACAAGGAAACCCATTCTTTCCGCTCATGGTCTCGTCAAGCGCTATGGCCGCGTGACCGCTCTCGACCATGCGGATTTCGATCTCTATCCGGGCGAAATCCTGGCCGTGATCGGCGATAACGGCGCGGGCAAGTCCTCGCTGATCAAGGCTCTTTCAGGCGCGGTGCGCGCGGACGAAGGCGAGATCAGGCTGGATGGCGAAGTCGTTCAGTTCAAGACGCCGCTCGAAGCCCGCGATGCCGGTATCGAGACCGTCTATCAGAACCTTGCCCTTTCGCCCGCTCTGTCGATTACCGACAACATGTTCCTGGGACGTGAGCTGAGAAAGCCCGGCATCTTGGGCTCGGTGTTCCGCAAGCTCGACCATGCTGCCATGGACAAGTTTGCCCGCAGCAAGCTCTCTGAACTTGGCCTGATGACCATTCAGAACATCAACCAGTCGGTGGAAACCCTGTCTGGTGGCCAGCGTCAGGGCGTTGCCGTGGCAAGAGCGGCAGCCTTCGGCTCCAAGGTCGTCATTCTCGACGAACCAACGGCGGCGTTGGGCGTGAAGGAAAGCCGTCGCGTGCTGGAGCTTATTCTCGATGTCCGCTCGCGCGGAATGCCGATCGTGCTCATCTCCCACAACATGCCGCATGTGTTCGAGGTCGCAGACCGCATTCACATCCACCGGCTTGGCAAGCGCCTGTGCGTCATCAACCCGAAGGAATACACGATGTCCGACGCGGTTGCCTTCATGACAGGCGCGAAAGAACCGCCGAAAGAGATACTCGCCGCATGACGATGACACTTGATGCGCTGGCTGATGACATCATCCAGCGCGCGTCAGACGCATCCCGCTTCATGGTTGCGATTGCCGGTCCCCCAGGGGCCGGCAAGTCCACGCTGGCAGATGCGCTGCATGGCGAATTGATCCGACGCGGCGAAAAGGCCGAAGTCCTGCCCATGGACGGGTTCCATATGGATAACGGCATTCTGCAACATCGCGGTTTGCTGGCCCGCAAGGGCGCGCCTGAGACATTCGATGTGCGCGGCTTCTCAGATATTCTGGAAGCGGTTCGCCGGGGCGATCAGGAGGTTCTGGTTCCGGTGTTTGACCGTTCGCGGGAAATCGCCATCGCCTCTGCAAGGGCCGTTTCGCCTGAAACGCGGTTCATTCTGGTGGAAGGCAATTATCTCCTCCTCAATGAAGAACCATGGGCAAAGCTGAAAGACAGCTACGATTTTTCCATTTTCGTTGGTCCCACTGTCGAGGTTCTGGAGCAGCGTCTGCGCGACCGCTGGGTCGGCTACGGGCTCGATGAGGTTGGAATACAGGCCAAGCTCTATGATAACGACCTGCCAAACGGCAAGCGTGTGGTGGAGAACTCCGTTCGCGCCGATATCAGCATCGATATCTGGGAATAGCGGCGTCAAAGCCTGCAGCAATATGCGGTTTGTCTGAAAATCCATTCCGATTTTGAGCCGCATGTTGTAGGTCATGATCCCATGACGATTCTGGATGCGGCATGACTGCCAAGGTTTTCCTCTCCCGGCTGACACTGACCGAGTTTCGCAATTACGCGGAGGTCTCGCTGCGCCTTGATGACCGCCACGTGGTGCTGACGGGCGACAATGGCTCGGGCAAGACCAATCTCCTGGAAGCCATCTCCTTTCTGTCGCCGGGCCGCGGGTTGCGGCGCGCCACCCTCTCCGATGTCACGCGGGTGGGAGCGCAAAGCGCGGGCTTTTCCATCTTCGCCGAGGTGAGCGGAATGGATGGCGAAGTCGCCATCGGCACCGGGCTGGAAGGCGAGGGGGAGGCGTTGGCGCGTCGCCTCCGTTTGAACGGCACGTCGGTCAGATCCGTGGACGAGTTGACCGATCATCTGCGCGTGCTGTGGCTGACACCCTCCATGGACGGCCTTTTTACCGGCTCTTCATCCGACCGACGCCGCTTTTTAGACCGGCTGGTGCTGTCGCTGGACCCCGGCCATGGCCGAAGGGCCAGTGATTTTGAAAAGGCCATGCGCGGTCGCAACCGGCTCCTGTCGGATGGCCGGTTTGATCCGGTCTGGCTGGAGGGCATCGAAAAACAGATGGCCGAGCTTGGCATTTCCATGGCGATGGCCCGGCACGAAATGCTGGGGCTGCTGACGGCGCTGATCGACAGCCGCAGCGATGACACGAACTTCCCGACTGCATCACTGACGCTGTCAGGCTTCATGGATGGGCAGTTTCACCGTCCGGCGGTCGATCTGGAAGACGAGTATCTAGCCGCGCTGAAGGATAACAGATACCGCGATGCTAGCGCCGGGCGCACGCTGGAAGGGCCACACCGGGCTGATCTGTTCGTGCGCCATGCGGAAAAGGACATGGATGCGGGGCGCTGCTCCACCGGTGAGCAGAAGGCGCTTCTCGTCGGCCTCGTTCTCGCCCATGCGCAGCTCACCGCCAACATGACCGGCCACGCGCCGGTGCTGCTGCTGGATGAAATTGCCGCCCATCTGGATGAGGGACGGCGCGCCGCCTTGTTCGATCTCATCCATGCGCTGGGCGGCCAGAGCTTCATGACCGGGACAGATGCTGCCATGTTTGCAGGGCTTGGCGACCGGGCACAGTTTTTCGATGTTTCCCATGGGCGCATCGGGTGATAGGTCTTGCACCCTGTTGAGATTGCCGGGAGACGACACTTTGGACCCCCTGACACCAGATGAAATCGAACGTTACAAGCGCCATATCCTGTTGCCGGAAATCGGCGGCGTCGGCCAGCAGCGCCTGAAAGCGGCCAAAGTGCTTGTCATCGGCGCGGGCGGTCTTGGCGCGCCTGTGCTCTATTATCTGGCAGCTGCGGGTGTTGGAACGCTCGGCATCATCGATGACGATGTTGTTTCTCTGTCCAACTTGCAGCGTCAGGTCATTCATGACACGGGCACCCTGGGAGACTTGAAAACCGAAAGCGCCCGCCAATCCATCGCGCGGCTGAACCCGCATGTGCGCACCATCAGTTTCGAGGAGCGTTTCTCGCTCGTCTGGGCGCATGACCATCTGAAAAGCTTCGATCTGGTCATTGATGGCTCCGACAATTTCGATACGCGCTACGCGGCAGCCGATGCGGCCGAAACCGCAGAAATTCCACTGGTCACAGGTGCTGTCGGGCGTTTCGATGGTTCGGTGACGGTTCTGAAACCCTATGAAGCCGGTGCCGACGGCATCTTGTTTCCGCGCTACCGTGATCTCTTCCCAATGCCGCCGCCGCAGGGCGTCGTTCCGTCCTGCGCAGAAGTGGGTGTGATTGGGGCCCTGACCGGCGTGATTGGCACCATCATGGCGATGGAGGCCATCAAGATGATCACAGGAACCGGCGAGCCGTTGATTGGCCGGTTGCTGCTCTATGATTCGCTTTCAGCGCGGTTCGATACGATGCGATACAAACGCAGGGCAAGCAAAGCATGATCGAGATTATCAGGATCGATGACAGTTTTTCACGCCATGAGGATCTGCTGGCACTGATCCTCTCCTCCTTTGCCTATATGGATGGGGTGATCGATCCGCCTTCTTCGGCCCATCGGCTGACGTTGGATAATCTGGTGCAGAAAACCCGAGACGAAATCGCCTTCATCGCGCTGGATGGGGAAGATTTGCAGGGCTGCATATTCTGCAAGCCGGAAGCGACAAGCCTCTATGTCGGCAAGCTTGCCGTTTCACCCTCGTCGCAGGGCAAAGGCGTGGGCGCGGCACTGCTGGGACAGGCTGAGGAGGTTGCCCGTGATCTTCAGCTTCCGGCGCTGCGGCTGGAAACCCGCATCGAGCTGACGCAAAACCATCGCCGCTTCGCTGCCTGGGGCTTTGTGCGCACGGCAGAAAACTCCCATCCCGGCTACACCAGAGTGACCTCCATCGAGATGATGAAGGTCTTGACTGAAACCGTTTAGCTTCGTCCCGGCAAGACGCGGTTGGGTGGGCGGTGGCCATCGAAAAAGGCACGGATGTTGATGATGACCTTGTCACCCATGTCGATGCGGCCTTCGATGGTGGCAGAGCTCATATGCGGCAGCAAGACAACTTTGCCCTCTTTGGCGAGCTTGATGAGCTTGGGATTAACGACAGGTTCGTTTTCGAACACATCGAGCCCCGCACCGGCAATCTTGCCATCCATCAGGCAACGGATCAGCGCCGCCTCATCGATAATATCGCCACGCGCAGTGTTGACGATGTAGCTTGTGGGCTGCATCAGCGCCAGATGGCGGGCGGAAATCAGATGATAGGTGGCAGGCGTTGACGGGCAATTGACGGAAACGATGTCCACACGGGCCAGCATCTGGTCGAGGCTGTCCCAATAGGTCGCCTCAAGCTCCGCTTCAGTAGCAGGGTTGACGCGCTTGCGGTTGTGATAATGGATCGACAAGCCAAACGCCTTGGCGCGACGGGCAACAGCGGTGCCGATGCGGCCCATGCCGACAATGCCAATGCGCTTGCCCGAAAGGCGACGCCCCAGCATCCAGGTGGGCGACCAGCCGCGCCATTCATCCGAGCCATTGGCGAGAACGCGTGTTCCCTCCACCAGCCGGCGCGGTACGGCCAGAACCAGAGCCATGGTCATATCGGCGCTGTCTTCGGTCAGCACGTTGGGTGTGTTGGTGACAGTGATGCCCTTACGGGCCGCGGCATCCACATCAATATGGTCGATACCGTTTGAAAATCCGGCGATCAGTTTCAGTTGAGGACCGGCCTGCTCGATCATCTCGGCGGTGATGCGATCCGTGACGGTCGGAACCAGCACGTCCACTTTCTGCATGGCGGCAATCAGCTCTGCCTTGCTGCGCGGAGCGTCTTCGATGTTCAATTCCGCATCGAACAGCTCACGCATGCGGGTTTCGACCAGATCCGGCAACTTGCGTGTCAAATAGACGCTCGGTCTCTTCTTATTCGTCATTGTCAGCAGGTACCTTGTTCAGAGGTCGTTAACCAAAAAGAGCGATAATTTCGTTTGTCACGGGCGTTTCTACCAGACCCACCGGCGAAGACAAACAAATCTCGCATGTTGCTGGTGTCGACTTTCATAATGGTCGTCTCGTTCGTCTGCTTGATTATTGAACTGCTAGGAAACGGAAACCGGCATGCGTAGCGTTGTCTTTACTGTCTGCATTGCATTGTCGCTGGGTTTTCTCGACGCTGCAAGCGCGCCTGTTTTGGCACAAGGTGCCGCCAAGGGCGCAAGCGGCCTGCCCCTGCCACGCTTCGTCAGCCTCAAATCAAGACGCGTCAACATGCGCATCGGCCCCAGCACCGATTACGCGGTATCGTGGATGTATATGAAGTCCGGCATGCCTGTGGAAATCATTCAGGAATATGAGAACTGGAGGCGCATTCGCGATGCCGACGGCACGGAAGGCTGGGTCAACCAGGCGCTGCTCTCTGGCGAGAGAACGGCCCTTGCAGCACCGTGGATGCGTGGCAAAGGCAAGGATGTCTATGTGAACATGCGCCGCGAGTCACAGTCGGGCGCGCCTGTGGTTGCCAAGCTCGAGCCCGGCGTTCAGATCAGCATTGGCGAATGCAATGGCGACTGGTGCAAGGCGCAGGCCGGTCAGGTGACCGGCTGGGTGTCTCAGGGGGAAATATGGGGCGCTTACCCCGGAGAAGCCTTCAAGTAGCTGAAGGCTCTCCTTTACTGGCCTTAGATAAGGCCGTGCTTTTCTGCCAAGGCCTTCAATGAAGACATGGGGCGGGGGCCAATCTGCTGGATGACGGCTGCGGCCGCGAGGCATCCAAGCTTGCCGCTATCTTCCAGCGAACGGCCCTGCGTGTAACCATAAAGAAAGCCAGAGGCAAACAGATCGCCCGCACCCGTCGTGTCGACCACGTCGAAGACAGGATAGGCCTCAACCTTCACGCGCTCGCTGCCGCGAACAATGGTGGCGCCTTCTTCGCTCATGGTCACAGCCGCGATCTTGCAATCGGCAGCGATCTTGGTCAGCGCCAGCTCGAAATCATCAGTCTCATAGAGCGAGAGCGCTTCCTGCTTGTTGGCGAAGACGATATCGACGGTGCCGGAGCGCATCAGCTCCAGAAATTCCTCGCGGTAACGGCCAACGCAGAAACTGTCAGAGAGTGTCATGGACACTTCGCGGCCATTTTCGTGGGCAATACGGGCGCAATCACGGATGGCATCCTTGGCGCGTGGCGGATCCCACAGATAACCCTCGAAATAGGTGACCTGAGATTCCGCAACGACGGATGGCTCCACATCTTCAGGGCCAAGTTCGACGCAGGCGCCGAGATAGGTGTTCATCGAGCGCTCGCCATCTTCGGTCACGAAGATCATTGAGCGGGCAGTGGGCGGGAATGTGCCCTGCGGCTTGGTTTCGAAGTGGACGCCCTGGGCGCGGATATCGTGCTGGAAAATCTCGCCAAGCTGATCTTCGGCCACCTTGCCGAAATAGGCGGCGCGTCCGCCGAAATTGGCAATGCCCGCTGCCGTGTTCCCGGCGCTGCCGCCTGATGCTTCAAGCGCCGGTCCCATGAGGGAATAGAGCAGTTCGGCACGCTCGGCATCGATGAGGTTCATCGCGCCCTTGGTGATTGCGTTCTCATTGAGAAACCCATCATCACACCGGGAAATGATATCCACAATGGCATTGCCAACTGTCAGTACGTCGAATTTTGTCATGGGCCTCTTGTCCGGGATGCATCTTTGGATGCGTTATATACCATCCGGTCTTAAAGAATTTTACCGCCAAGAAAAGCCAAAACCGTGTGCCATCATCTTAAGCGAGAAAGAGTACGCGTCATGTGTTTGTCATAGTGAATTGTTATAGAATGCGCATTGCGTCACCACGGATGTACTGGTGGGGCAAGCGGATGAAAGCGGGGCTGACCCCGCTTTTTTCTTTTGTTCGGTCGCCACAGATGCGCTAGACCGGAAGCCTTCTGTAAGGGCCTGCGAAAGTACCTCCGCAATGTATGCTGTCGCCATCAATGTCGCGCCGATCTTTATTCTCATTCTCATTGGCTGGATGACGGTGAAGGTGAAGATGTTCAAGGCGGAGGCGAGCGATGTTCTGAGCGACTTCGTGTTCAAGGTCGCCGTGCCGACGCTGATCTTTCGAACTCTTGCCACGGCGGATTTTCACGGCGCATCACCCTTCAAGCTCTGGATCACCTATTTCTTCGGCGTTGCCATTACCTGGGCGGCAGGGCAGCTGATAACGCGCCACGTTTTCAAACAGGATCTGCGGATCAGTGTGATTGCCGGAATTTCATCCGCCTTTGCCAACAATATCTTCATCGGCCTGCCGCTGGTCGGTCGCTCCATCGGTAGCGATGGCATCGTGGCAATCTCCATCCTGCTTGTCGTGCATCTGCCGATCATGATGATCGCCGGAACGATTTTGATGGAGAACGCCACGCACAAGGTGACTGGTGGCGAAAAGCGCAGTGCATTTGCCGTGCTCAAGCAGGTCGGACGAAACCTCGCACAGAATCCGTTGGTGATTGCGCTTGTGCTGGGGCTGAGCTTCAACATGACAGGTTTCGCGATGCCCGACGTGGTGACGACGGTGATCGATCAGATTGCCGGTATGGCCGGTCCGGCGGCGCTGATTTCGTTGGGCATGGCGCTGACGAAATACCCCATTCGTGGCAATCTGCGTATCGCGATGACGATAACTGCTCTCAAGCTGATCCTGATGCCAGCCTGCGTGTGGCTGATGGCCCATGCGCTGGGCCTGAGCCCCGCATGGACTGCAGCGCTGGTCCTCACATCCTGCGTGCCGACGGGCATCAATTCATGGCTGCTGGCCAACCGCTTCGGCATTGGCCACAGCATTGCCGCCTCCACGATCAGCATTTCCACCCTGTTTGGTGTGCTGACCGTGTCGTTCTGGGCGTGGCTGTTAAGCTGATTACTTCTGCGCGCTCAAAACCTTGAAGCGCGAATTGCGGCACACTTCCTGGCTGGAACGGAACTCCGTGGAGAGGACAGTCTCGTAAGGCATGCCGCGATTGGCAACCATCAGCAGCTTTCCGCCGCTGCGAAGTGCGGTTGCCGCAGTCTTGATCATGGCCTGGCCGAGTGCTGGCTCTGACGCCTGACCATTGGCGTGGAAAGGCGGGTTCATGATGATAAGGTCGTATTTTTCCTTCGGTGGCTCTGCCACCAGATCCTGCCAGAAGAAGCGCGTTGTCAGGCGCGGGCAATTTTCCAGCATGTTGGTCTTGGCAAATTCCAGCGCATTCCAGTCTGCCTCGAACAGATCGATACGGGCCGTGCGCGGGGACTTTTCAGCCAGCATGACGGAGAGATAGCCCCAGCCTGCGCCGAAATCGGCCGCATTGCCATCGAAATCCGTTGGCATGCGCGATGCCAGAAGCTCCGAGCCGCCATCGATGCGGTCGTGCGAGAACATGCCGGGCATGGCTGTGAAGCGGCCATCGACGGTGACAGCACCCTGCTGGAGCTTGGCAACAGCCGCAGTCACATCTTCAGGGCGGCGGAACCAGATGGCGACGCCGTGATATTTCGGTGTCGATTCCGCTTCGATGCCGAGCTTTGCCAGCGTCTTGCGCAGCGTGACGATGCCGTCTTCCTTGGAACCGGCGGCGACGATGAGGCCACCGGCCTTCACGCGGGTCAGCGCCTGCGCCAGACGGTTTTCGTTTTCGCCACGGTGCTTGCCACCGATCAGAAGTGCGACGTCATAATCTTCGCCGGAAATATCCGGGGTAACTTCGACGCCTTGCGCATGCAGTGCGCGGTAGAGCGGGCGAAGGTTCTGAACGGCAGTGATACTGGCCTCAAACCCTTCCACACGCGGCGCATCCGCTTCTGCGCCCAGAAACAGGACGCGCTCGCCCGTTTTCGGGATCGCCAGCATGTCTGCGGCAAAGGGATGGAACAGGGTTTTGACAGCGTCACGGCTCATGGGGTCGGTCCTAAGTTCAAATAGAAAAAAGGCGCGGGGAGATGCCCCGCGCCTCGATATCGGTCAGCGCAGCCAGCCTTACTCGGCAGCTTCGCCTTCGTTCTTCTTTTCAGTGGCTTCCTTGCCGGTTGCCTGATCGACAACCTTCATGGACAGGCGAACCTTGCCACGCTCGTCAAAGCCCATCAGCTTGACCCAAACCTTATCGCCTTCCTTGACGACGTCGGAGGTCTTGGCAACGCGATCGGCTGCCAGCTGCGAGATATGAACCAGACCGTCACGCGCGCCGAAGAAGTTGACGAATGCGCCGAAGTCAGCGGTCTTAACGACTGTGCCTTCGTAGATCATGCCAACTTCAGGCTCTGCCACGATGGAGTGGATCCACTTGCGAGCTGCTTCGATTTCCTTGCCGGAAGACGAAGCGATCTTGACGGTGCCATCGTCTTCGATGTTGATCTTGGCGCCTGTCTTTTCAACGATTTCGCGGATGACCTTGCCGCCGGAGCCGATGACTTCACGGATCTTGTCGACCGGAATGTTCATGACTTCGATGCGTGGTGCAAACTCGCCGAGCTGCGAACGTCCCTCGGTGATGGCATTGGCCATTTCGCCGAGAATGTGCGTGCGGCCACCCTTTGCCTGCTCCAGAGCAACCTTCATGATCTCTTCGGTGATACCGGCGATCTTGATGTCCATCTGCAGCGAGGTGATGCCGTCAGCTGTACCGGCAACCTTGAAGTCCATATCGCCGAGGTGATCTTCATCGCCCAGGATGTCGGACAGAACGGCGAAGCGTTCGCCTTCAAGGATGAGGCCCATGGCAATACCGGCCACTGGCTTGGCAAGCGGAACGCCTGCATCCATCAGCGCGAGCGATGTGCCGCAAACGGTTGCCATCGAGGACGAGCCGTTGGACTCGGTGATCTCGGAGACGACGCGCAGCGTGTAAGGGAACTGTTCGACCGATGGCAGCATCGGGCGGATAGCGCGCCAAGCGAGCTTGCCGTGGCCGATTTCGCGGCGGCCTGGGGAGCCCATGCGGCCTGTTTCACCAACCGAGTAGGGAGGGAAGTTGTAATGCAGAAGGAAGCGTTCCTTGTACATGCCGGTCAGGCTGTCCACGTACTGCTCGTCTTCGCCGGTGCCGAGTGTGGCAACAACGATGGCCTGTGTTTCGCCGCGTGTGAACAGCGCAGAACCGTGGGTGCGTGGCAGCAAGCCGACTTCAGAAACGATCGGGCGAACAGTGGACAGGTCGCGGCCATCGATGCGGCTCTTGGTGTCCAGAATGTTCCAGCGAACGATCTTCGCCTGCAGGTGCTTGAAGACAGCGCCGATAACTTCGTTGGTGTACTTTGGCTCTTCGCCTTCTGGGAAGAAGTGAGCCTTGACCTTGCCCTTGACGACGTCAACAGCTGCGTAACGTGCAGCCTTTTCAGTGATCTTGTAGGCATCGCGCAGTTCAGCTTCGGCCAGGCCGAGCATTTCAGCTTCGAGAGCGGAGAAATCTTCCGGTTCGAATTCGCGTGGTTCCTTGGCAGCAACTTCAGCCAGCTTGATGATGGCGTCGATCACAGGCTGGAAGCCGCGATGACCGAACATCACTGCGCCGAGCATGATTTCTTCGTTGAGTTCCTTGGCTTCAGATTCCACCATCAGGACGGCGTCCTGCGTACCGGCAACAACCAGATCCAGAACCGACTCGTCCATCTCGTCGAGATGCGGGTTCAGAACATATTCGCCGTTGATGTAGCCAACGCGTGCGCCGCCGACGGGGCCCATGAAAGGAACGCCAGACAGTGTGAGCGCAGCGGAAGCCGCAACCATCGACAGAACGTCCGGGTCATTTTCGAGATCGTGCTGAATGACAGTGACGACAACCTGTGTGTCGTTCTTGTAGCCTTCAGGAAACAGCGGGCGGATCGGGCGGTCGATCAGGCGGGAAACCAGAGTTTCCTTTTCAGAAGGACGACCTTCGCGCTTGAAATAGCCACCGGGGATCTTGCCGGCTGCGTATGTCTTTTCCTGGTAGTTGACGGTCAGCGGGAAGAAATCCTGACCGGGCTTTGGAGACTTTGCAGAAACAACGGTCGCAAGAACCATGGTCTCGCCGTAGGTTGCGATAACCGCACCATCGGCCTGACGGGCAACCTTGCCTGTTTCAAGTCTAAGTGGGCGGCCTGCCCACTCGATTTCGACGGAATGTTGATTGAACATTTCTTGTCCTCAAATGTAGCCTCGGTTCTCACAGCAAAGGAAAACGCGGCGGCTTTAACACGTCACGGGCAAGACAGCGGGAGGCTTAAACGCGTATGTCTTTGAAGACATGCGGCAACGCAGCAAGCGCTGCATAAGCATCCGGCAATCCTGCCCCATGACAGGTCATCGGTTTGTTTCAGACGGCACCGGCCCATCCGGCCCATCTTCGTTTTGGCGTCCGTGAAGAACAGCCTTAAAGAAAAACCGGCGGGATTTTCTTCTCGAAACCCGCCGGTGTCAGTTTTTAGCGGCGGATGCCGAGTGCGGTGATCAGCTTGGTGTAACGGCCTTCATCCTTCTTCTTGACGTAGTCGAGAAGCGAACGGCGGCTGGAAACCAGAGTCAGAAGGCCACGACGCGAGTGGTTGTCCTTCTTGTGATCCTTGAAGTGGCCTGTCAGGTTGTTGATCCGTTCGGTCAAAATTGCGACCTGAACTTCCGGCGAACCGGTATCACCTTCCTTGATGGCGTACTCCTTGATGAGGGCGGCTTTGCGCTCTGCAGTAATCGACATCGGACGATCCTTTCTATTTTAAGGAAAAACGGGACGCCAAGCGCCGGGATGTCGTCCAGCACTGGCCATGTATAGCGCGGGCGCTGCCCAAGCTGCCCCGCCTATAAACCAATTGCACCATAAAGGAAAGAGGCGATTAAAACCGCCTCTTTCAGGATGACACGCATGGAGATCATCGGGGAGGCCGCAAGGCCTAGCCGAAAACGCGCTTGGGACGAAACTCGCCTTCGGCAATCTCGCCAATGGCAATCAGCTTGCCACGGGCCGTGGCATAGGCTTCCATTTCCGCCGTAGGGGCATCGCGCCCGCGCAGCAGAATGGCGTTGCCCATCTTCAGGCGATGTGCCTGATCATCATTGATGATGAGATGGGGCAGGGATGACAGCGCCTCAGACGTATCGATCAGATAGGCATCCAGTGCGGCCAGTCGCTCGTCACGGTCTTCAATGGCTTCGAACTCGATGAGCTTGGCCAGCGGCACCATGGCGTCTTCGGCAAACGGTGCCACCATGGAGCGGCGCAGCTCAGAGATAAAGCCGTAGCAGCCGAGATCGCGGCCGAAATCGCGGGCCAGCGCGCGCACATAGGTGCCCTTGCCACATTCGACTTCGAAATGCGCCGTATTGGCATCCGGGCAGGCCAGAAGGGTGATGCGGTGAATTTCCACTTCACGTGCCGGGATTTCCACGACCTCGCCACCGCGGGCAATATCATAGGCGCGTTCGCCAGCGATCTTGATGGCCGAAAACTGCGGCGGGATCTGCATGATCGTGCCGGTATAGTTGGGCAGGATATCGCGGATCGCCTGCTCGTCCGGCCGGTTGGGCGATGTGTTGAGCACTTCGCCTTCCATATCGTCGGTCGTGCGCTCTTCGCCCCAGGAAACGGTGAATTCATAGATCTTGCGGCCATCCATCACATAAGGAACGGTCTTGGTCGCATCGCCCAGCGCAATCGGCAACATGCCGGATGCTAGCGGATCAAGCGTGCCAGCGTGGCCAGCCTTCTGGGCGTTAAAGAGCCATTTGATCTTGGAGACGGCCTCTGTCGAGCCGAAATCGAAGGGTTTATCGAGAATAAGCCAGCCGGAAATGTCCCGGCCTTTCGGCTTGCGGTGCTGCTGTTTGCGTGGTTTGGACATGCTTCAGTTCTGCTCGTCGTCTTTATCGGTTGAAGGTCCCAAATCGCGCAGGACCTCCGGGGAGCGCAAAAGCGCGTCGATCTTCTTGTAATTGTCGAAGCTGGTATCGTCGCGGAAACGCAGTTCCGGCACATATTTCAGCTGCCGAATATGCGGGCCGAGGCGGCCACGCAGAAACTTGGCGTGACGGTTCAGCGCCGCAATCGTATCTGTGTGGTCGTCAACGCCGATCGGGGTCACGAAGGCGGTCGCGATCTTGAGATCGGTCGACATGCGCACTTCCGAGATGGAAATCACGGTCTTTTCAATCAGGTCGTCGCGCACTTCGCCACGCTGCAGAATCTGTGTCACCGCTGCGCGAACCTGTTCGGCTACACGAAGCATGCGTTGTGTGGGCGCGGATGATGATGCTTTTGCCATTTTGTCTTAGCCTCAAACAAAGCGAGCGCCGGTTAAGCCGGCGCCCGACAGTTATTTCGTGTACGGCGAAACGCTTAGAGCGTTCTGGTGATGTGCTCTACGCGGAAGCACTCGATGGTGTCGCCAGCGCGGATGTCTTCGTAGTTTTCGAATGCCATACCACACTCCTGACCAACCGGCACTTCGCCGACTTCGTCCTTGAAGCGCTTGAGCGTCTTGAGCTTGCCTTCGTGGATAACGACGTTGTCGCGCACCAGACGAACACCTGCACCACGTTCCACCTTGCCTTCGACGACACGGCAACCGGCAACCTTGCCGACCTTGGTGATGTTGAAGACTTCCAGAATTTCGGCGTTGCCGAGGAAGGTTTCGCGACGTTCTGGAGATAGAAGGCCCGACATCGCAGACTTCACGTCATCCACCAGATCGTAGATGATGTTGTAGTAGCGAATTTCGATGCCAGCGCGCTCGGAAGCCTGACGGGCCTGAGCATTGGCACGAACGTTGAAGCCGATGATGGCCGCGTTCGAAGCTTCTGCAAGCGAGATGTCAGACTCGGTGATACCACCGGCGCCCGAATGGATGATGCGTGCACGAACTTCGTCTGTTCCAAGCTTGTCCAGCGATGCGATGATCGCTTCGACAGAACCCTGCACGTCAGCCTTGATGAGCAGCGGGAAGTCCTTGCGGCCTGTCGCCTGCAACTGCGTCATCATCTGTTCCAGCGAGCCGCGCTGGCCAGTCTGACGGGCAACGGCCTTGTCACGGGCCAGACGCTGACGGTACTCGGAAATTTCGCGAGCGCGACCTTCGTTTTCGACGACCGCGAAGCGGTCACCGGCAGATGGTGTGCCCGAAAGACCGAGAACCTCGACCGGCATGGCCGGACCAGCTTCCTTGACGTGTTCACCCTTGTCGTTGACAAGCGCGCGCACACGGCCCCACTGGTCGCCAGCCACGATGATCTGGCCCGGACGCAGAACGCCCTTCTGAACCAGGATCGTTGCAACGGCACCACGGCCACGGTCGAGTTCGGCTTCGATGACCGTACCTTCCGCCGTGCGGTTGAGGTTTGCCTTCAGGTCGAGAATTTCAGCCTGGAGCAGGACGGCTTCGAGAAGCTTGTCGAGGTTGAGCTTGTTCTTGGCGGAAACTTCCACGTCGAGAACTTCACCACCCATCGATTCCACGAAGACTTCGTGCTGCAGAAGCTGCTGGCGAACCTTTTCAGGGTTTGCCTCGTGCTTGTCGATCTTGTTGATCGCGACGATGATCGGAACACCCGCTGCCTTGGCATGGTTGATCGATTCAATCGTCTGCGGCATCACGCTGTCATCGGCTGCAACCACCAGAATGGCGATGTCGGTGGCCTGTGCACCACGGGCACGCATGGCCGTAAAGGCGGCGTGGCCGGGAGTGTCGATGAAGGTGATCTTGTGACCGTTCTTCTCGACCTGATAGGCACCGATATGCTGGGTGATGCCACCGGCTTCACCGGAAACAACGCTGGTCTGACGGATAGCGTCGAGCAGCGAGGTTTTGCCGTGGTCGACGTGACCCATGATGGTAACAACAGGAGGACGCGAAACCAGTTCGCCGCCATCATCGTCGGAGACGTTGAAGATACCTTCTTCAATGTCGGATTCCGATACGCGCTTGACGGTATGGCCGAAGTCCACTGCGATGATTTCAGCCAGATCGGCGTCGATGACGTCGCCCGGCTTCATCATCTGGCCTTCCTTCATCAGGTACTTGATCACATCGACAGCCCGTTCGGACATACGCTGCGACAGTTCCTGAATGGTGATGGTCTCAGGCAGAGTGACTTCGCGCAGCACCTTTTCGCGCGTTTCCTGCATCTGGCCGCGGCGGAATTTCTCCTGGCGGCGACGCATGGCAGACAGCGAGCGACCGCGAGCCTGACCGTCTTCTTCCAGATTGGAGGTAACCGTCAGCTTACCGCGACGACGCTCTTCTTCTGTCTTGAGGCGAGCAGCAGGCTTGGCAGGAACAGGAGCCGTTACCTTGCCGCGAACCGGCACGCCGCCGCGACGGACGCCACGATCGTCACTTTCTTCTTCGCTACCGGGACGACGGCCGCGAGGACCGGCATTGTCGATGGGCGTAGGGACGGCCGCTGGTATTGTGCGTGTGGTTGTCTGCGAGCGCGTATCGCCACGACCAGCACCAGCAGGAGACCTGGCGGCAACAGGAGCGGGCGCTGCTTCGACCGGAGCCGGAGTTGGAGCAGGGGCAGGCGCGGACTTGGCGGCCAGTGCCTCTTCAGCGGCGCGGCGCGCAGCTTCTTCCTTCTCGGCAATAGCGCGAGCTTCTTCTTCTACCTTGCGGCGTGCTTCGTCTTCGGCGCGCTGCTTGGCTTCGATGATATCGCGAGCCTGGGCTTCTGCCAGAGCGCGGCGACGCGCATCCATTTCGCCAGCCGAAAGGTCATGCAAAACGGCGCCACGTGGGCGGTCCGGCTGACGCGAAGGCTGCGATGGCGCAGAACGGTTCTGATTGTTGTTGTTCTGGTTGCCAGACTGGTAAGGGCGCTGACCCTGAGGCTGCTGACGCGGGGCAGGCGCTGCCGGTGCGGCAGGTCTTGCCGCCTGCGGTGCAGCCGCTGGCGTAGCAGTCGCAGCAGGTGTTACAGGTGTAATGGGCTTCTCGTCTTCTGGACGCAATGGGCGGCGCTTGCGGGTTTCCACCACAACCGCGTTGGTGCGACCACGACCCATATCCTGACGCACAGTACCCTGAGACGCTCCACTGGGCTTCAGTGTCAGGGTCTTCTTGGGCTGTGCGTTGAGTGTCTTGTCGTCGTTGTTATCGGTCATTCCGTTCCCGTTCCTTCAAACGAGAGCCGGATGACATTCATCTGGCCTCGTCTTTAACTAGCTGCATCCGTACGCGGCGGCGGAAATTGTCCGATGACCGCGTCATTGTTCTGTCCGGGCAGCGTCTAAATCCACCTGAGGTCTATCGCCATGGCGATACCGCTCGAGCATCTTTGCGCGCTTCACTACACCCTCACCCGCCTGTCCTGCAAGCGCGCAGGCATGGATAAAAGCATTCTGGCCCATCAGTTCGTCCATTTCCTGCTCACTGAAGAGCTGGAAAGCTGGTATTTCGCTCTCGGCTCCAGAGCCGAGCGTCCAGGCCTTGCGGGCCTGGCTTATCTTTCTCACGCCATCTGGCGCTGCATCCGTTGCGTGAAAAACCGCAAGCACCTGGCCAGACCGGACCGACGCATCGACTTTCGTCGCGCCGGAAATGAACTGGCCCGCCTTGCGCGCCATGTTCATCATTCCCGTCAGGTTCTGCGCCATCAACCGGTCCATCGTATCCAGAAGGTCCGGCCCGGCTTTCACATCCGTCTTCAAGGCGCGTGCAAAGAGCTTCTTCGCAATTGCCTTTTCTATCAGGGCGCGCTCGGGTGTGACCCAGCAACCGCGCCCCGGTAATTGGCGTTTCAGGTCCGGAACAACGCTCTGGTCCGGGCCTGCGACAAAACGGATCAACTCATCCGGTGTTCCGATTTGTCGTGTCACAATGCACATCCGCTCGCTGGCGGTACCTTCGAACGGCTCGTCGTCGAGCAGCTCTTCGGGCTCATGCGCCTGCGATGTCATTCCTGATCGGCGGTATCCGCCTCCTCGGTTGCTGCAGCTTCCTGCTGGGCAGCAAGATCTTCAGCGGTGATCCAGCCAGCCAGAAGACGGGCCTGAACGATCATGTTTTCAGCTTCAACACGAGAAACGTCGAGCTTGGAGAAAGTTCCCTCGAACTTCTTCGTCTCACCGTCCTTGCGCTCACTCCAGCCAACCAGATCGTCGGCGGCGCAGCCTGCAAAGTCTTCGATGGTCTTGACGCCTTCTTCACCAAGGGCGACCAACATCTGAGATGTCAGGCCTTCGATCTGGCGCAGTTCGTCGGCTACACCGAGTTCCTTGCGCTTGGCGTCCATTTCGGTCTCGATGCGCTCGAGATATTCCTTGGCACGGGTCTGGATTTCAACAGCCGTGTCTTCATCGAAACCGTCGATGGACGAGATTTCGCTGAGGTCCACATAAGCCAGTTCCTCGACCTGGGCGAAGCCTTCGGATGCGAGCACCTGACCGACCATTTCGTCCACATCCAGCGCTTCCATGAAGATGCCGGTGCGTTCGTTGAATTCCTTCTGACGGCGCTCGGACTCTTCGGCTTCCGTCATGATGTCGATGTCCCAGCCGGTTAGCTGCGAAGCAAGGCGCACGTTCTGACCGCGACGACCAATGGCGAGCGACAGCTGCTCATCCGGCACGACGACTTCGATGCGCTCGGCTTCTTCATCCAGAACCACCTTGGCGACTTCAGCAGGCTGAAGCGCGTTGACGATGAAGGATGCCGGATCCTGCGACCACGGAATGATGTCGATCTTTTCGCCCTGAAGTTCGGCAACAACGGCCTGAACACGGCTACCGCGCATACCGACGCAGGCGCCGACCGGATCGATCGAGCTGTCATTGGAAATAACTGCGATCTTGGCGCGCGAACCGGGGTCACGGGCAACCGACTTGATCTGGATGATGCCGTCGTAGATTTCCGGCACTTCCATGGTGAAAAGCTTGACCATGAACTGTGGGTGAGTACGCGACAGGAAAATCTGCGGACCACGCTGTTCGCGGCGCACATCGTAAACGAAGGCGCGAACGCGGTCGCCATAGCGCAGGTTTTCGCGAGGAATCATTTCGTCGCGACGGATGATACCTTCGCCACGGCCCAGATCGACGATGACGTTGCCATATTCGACGCGCTTGACAGTGCCGTTGATGATTTCGCCGATGCGGTCCTTGAACTCGTCGAACTGGCGATCACGCTCGGCTTCACGAACCTTTTGAACGATGACCTGCTTGGCGGACTGGGCAGCGATACGGCCGAAATCCATCGGTGGCAGTGGATCGGCAATGTAATCGCCAATCTTTGCATCGACGTTGCGGTCGCGTGCCAGCTCCAGAGGAATCTGCGTGCCGTAGTCTTCGGCCTTCTCGACAACTTCGAGCAGACGCTGCAAGCGGATTTCGCCGGTCTTGGAGTTGATGTCGGCGCGGATGTTGCTCTCGGAACCGTAACGCGAGCGGGCAGCCTTCTGGATGGCGTCGGCCATCGCGGCGAGCACGATTTCGCGGTCGATGACCTTTTCGCGCGCCACAGCATCGGCGATCTGCAGAAGCTCAAGCCGGTTAGCACTTACTGCCATTTTTATGTCTCCGTAAGTCGTTTTGCCCGCGTATCAGGGCTTACGTTGGGAATTAGTCTTCGTCTGCTTCTTCGTTCTGATTGGCGGCAGCGGCCTTGGCCTGCTTGTCCGCCTTCAGCGCCTCGCGAATCAGATCATCGGTCAGGATCAGCTTCGCGTCGGAAAGGGTATTGAATGGGATCATCACCACAGGCTCTTCACCATAGGCGATCTGGTCACGTTCCAGTCTGAAGCCGTCCTCTTCGACACTGGCGATCTTGCCGCGGAAACGCTTGCGGTTATCCACTAGGATCGATGTCTCGACTTTGACAATATGGCCCTGCCAGCGGACAAAATCCACCTTGCGCACCATCGGCCGATCGATGCCGGGCGATGAGACTTCAAGATGATACGCCGTTTGAACGGGATCTTCTACATCCAGAACCGGAGAAATGGCGAGCGAGACCGCTTCGCAATCCTGCACGGTCATGGTTCCGTCTTCGCGCTCGGCCATGACCTGCAAGGTCGCGCCGTTCTGGTTGGACAGGCGAACCCGCACCAGAAGATAGCCCATGCCCGCAAGCACCGGCTCGATGATCTCGGCGATGCGCTGGTCAACGCCTGTTTCGGTTATCAGTCTTGGTTCGGCTTCTGCCATTGTGGCCTTCCGGTCTCATGTCCAAACCGGCTTTGGGGCCGGTTTTCAGGGCGCCTAACGAAAAAGAGCGGAGCCTTTCGGCCCCACTCTTCATCAGACGATCAAGAATTTGAATGTCCGTATAGACCCTTATCTGCAATATTGCAAGGATGCGGCGTAAAACGAGCAAAATTGCCCGCCGTCACAATTTTACCGTCCAATCGCTTGAAACAGTAGCATCCTCTCAAACGGCGTCTATAGTGTCAGCCGGATGAGCCATTGCATCAATTGGACTGCCCGTGCCTGATAGAAAATCCCCACTGCTGCCATTGCGCCACCAGACATACAGAACGATCTGGTTTGCGAGTATCGCGTCGAATTTTGGCGGGCTTATTCAGGCCGTGGGCGCGGCATGGATGATGACCGCGCTATCATCGTCTGAAAACATGATTGCGCTAGTGCAGGCATCGACCTCGCTTCCCATCATGCTGTTTTCGCTGGTGTCTGGCGCATTGGCTGATAGCTTCGATCGTCGCCGCATCATGATCTCGGCGCAGTTCCTGATGCTGACGGCCTCCGTCATGCTGACGGTTTTTGCGTGGTTCGGCTGGCTTTCGCCGTGGCTCCTGCTGTTCTTCACCTTCATGATCGGCTGTGGAACCGCGCTCAACAATCCGTCATGGCAGGCATCCGTGGGAGAAATGGTGCCGCGTGAGGATCTGCCCGCAGCCGTGACGCTCAACAGTGTCGGCTTCAACATCACCCGCAGCGTCGGCCCGGCCATTGGTGGTGTCATCGTGGCGGTTGGCGGCGCGGCGGCGGCGTTTCTGGTCAACACATTCAGCTATTTTGCATTGATCTACGCGCTGGTGAAATGGCAGCCGCCGAAAAGCACATCGACCCTGCCACGCGAGCAACTGTTCGCGGCGATTTCCGCTGGCATGCGCTACGTGGCGATGTCGCCCAATATCGGCAAGGTGCTGGTGCGCGGCTTTCTGTTCGGCCTGTCAGCCAGCGCGATTTTGGCGCTGATGCCGCTGGTTGCGCGGGATCTGGTGCAGGGCGGACCATTGACCTATGGCATTATGCTGGGCGCTTTCGGGGTGGGGGCCGTGGGCGGGGCCCTGATTAGTGCGCGTCTTCGCGAAACATTGAGCAGTGAGTGGATCGTGCGCGTCGCCTTTCTCGGCTTTGCGCTGAGCGCCGGTGTGACGGCCATCAGCACCAATGCAATCGTGACGGCGCTTTTCCTCACCATCGCCGGCGCGAGCTGGGTGCTGGCGCTCTCGCTCTTCAACACCATCGTGCAATTGTCTACGCCGCGCTGGGTGGTGGGGCGTGCGCTTTCGCTCTACCAGACGCTGACCTTTGGCGGCATCGCGCTGGGAAGCTGGCTGTGGGGATCGCTGGCTGAAAATTATGGCCTAAGCTACTCGCTTCTCTGTTCGTGCTTGCTGATGCTGTTGGGTGTTATCGTCGGTTTCAAGCTGACGATGCCAGCCTTTGCCTCGCTCAATCTCGATCCGCTCAACCGCTTCGTGGAGCCGAACCTGCTTCTCGACGTCAAGCCTCGCAGCGGCCCGATTGCCATTCTCGTGGATTACGAGATCGACGATTCTGACCTTGCGGAGTTCATGACCATCATGGTTGAGCGCCGACGCATTCGCCTGCGCGATGGCGCGCAGAACTGGACCTTGATGCGCGATCTCGAGAACCCCGATATCTGGACGGAAATCTACCACGTACCGACATGGGTCGAATATGTCAGGCACAACCAGCGCCGCACCCAGGCGGATGCGGAAAGCTGGGACAGCATTTTAAAGCTGCACCGTGGCGCGACCCGCCCTCGTGTCCACCGGATGATCGAACGTCAGGCGATACCGCCTCAGGACGATATTTTCCACAAGGCGCATATCGATCCGCATTGAGGCGGCCAAGATGGCCGCCATGCGCCTTGCTACCCGCGAAGTGCCTCGGCGGGTGACTGGCGATAGGCAAGCCATGCCGGAAGAACGGCAAGAACCGCCGCAACAGCCAGCAGCACCGCCGCTTGCGTGGCATCCACCCGTGCAAATTCCACCGGCATGACGACGCCGCTTTTGGCGACAAGCATGCCGGTGATAACCTTGGCCGCTCCAAAACCAATTGCGAAGCCGAGCGCGATGCCGGTTGCAAACAGCGCAAACAGCTCCGTCCAGACGATCAGCGAGATGGATGAGCGGGGCGCACCGAAGGCCCTGAGGGCACCGATCTGTTTTCGCCTTTGAACGATATGGGTCAAGGTCACGAGAATAAGCGATGCGCCCACCAGACCCTGCGCTCCGATAGCGACGACAGACAGCACCTGCCGTGCGTCCCCCAGCGTGGCATAGAGTTTCGTCAGCACCTCACCGGGAAAGACCGCAAGCGTGTTGCCCTGCCGGTATTCCTGCCGCAGCTTATAGGCATCGGCGATTGTCTTTGGCTTCACCAGAATAGCCGGAACACCGGGCGTTTCGGTCGTGAAGGTTTCGTCCAGTCCGCCTTCTTCGTGGGCATGGGCGTCATGGTCATGTGCCTCATGATTGTGTGCATCATGATCGTGCGGTTCGGACGCATGCGCCGCATGGCCCTCGGCTGCATGCTCATGCCCTTCATGATCGTGCGCATGCTCTCCGGCTTCCATGCCGTGAATGTGCCAGACGGAGCTGATGGGCACCAGAATGGCGCGATCCCACGGCGTGCCCGTTGGCTTCAGACGCCCCTGAACGTGATAGACGATTTCCGTATGGGTATGGCCGCCTTCTTCCGCTGAGCCGTGCATCGGCTTGATCTCTGCGCCAATAGGCAAATCCACGGCAGAGCCGATCACGGCGTCTTCACCATCGGCAAGACCCTGGCCTTCCGTCAGACCGCCTGACGTGTTGTCGATGAGCGCGGTGGTCGTTCCGACAATCGGATAGCCGGCAAAGGAATCACCAAAGCCGACCGGCCCGGCCCATGCGACGCGGGGGTCTTTGGCCAGCTTTGCCAATGTCTCACCACCGACGAGCGGCAAGGGTGCAGCCTGTAGAAAGACCGAGGAAAGTACGAGTTGCGTTTCGCTGCCGGCAGCGCCGATGACGAGATCGAATTTATCGGCAGCGCGGGCGGTTCCCAGTCGAAGCGCGCGCTCCTGCAAGGTCACGGTCACGCCGAGCGCCGTCGCGAGCGAAACAAGGAGTACGACGACGAGAGAACCGGCCCAGAGGCGCTTCAGGTCGGAGAGAATAAAACGGATCATATCAAGGGTTCCCGGCGGTGTCGGTCAGGATACGGCCATTGGCGAGTTCCAGACGGCGGTCGAGGCGTTCTGCCAGAAGCCTGTCATGGGTGATGACAACAAGTGTGGCGCCTTCCGCCCGGGCCAGATCGACCAACAGGCGGCCGATGGCCTCGGCATGATCGGGGTCGAGGCTTGCGGTGGGCTCATCGGCAACGATGACGCCGGGCTTTCGCAACAGCGCACGCGCAATGGCCACGCGCTGCATCTCGCCGCGCGACATGGTGTCGATGGACTGGTCCGGTCGTTTCAAACCGGTCTTTTTCAGCAATTTGCCTGCCCGCTTGCCGTAATCCCTCGACATTGCGCGGCTGAGGCGAACGGGCAGAAGCACGTTTTCGATGGCCGACAGGCCCGGCAGCAAATGAAAGTCCTGCATGACGAGGCCGACATTCTGGCCACGCCACTGGTCTCGTCTGGTTTCGGTCAATCCGGCGATGTCGTCATCGCTCCAGACAACCGTGCCCTGGCAAACCCGCTCCAGCCCGGTGATGATATTGACGAAGGTGCTTTTGCCCGAACCGGATGCACCCGAGATCGCCACCATCTCACCAGCAGCAATGCTCAGCGTATCAATGTGAAGGACGGGTTTGGCAAGGCCGGGATAGGAAACGGCAAGGTTTGTTATGGTGAGGGACAGCATGGTCAGGACACCGCATATTGTGCGTCACGAATGCGCACGAGGCTGACGAAACCCGTTTCCGGGTCTGTCCAGGAGCCGTGTTCAAGGATGCCGGTGACATCAATCGTGGTGCTCGGCTGCACGAAGGTCTGCTTTTCCGAGAGGTAGACGACGACAATATTATCCGGCCAGTCGGAATCCGACGAGCAGAACGGGCAGAGCGCCATGGGAATTTCCGTCAGCACGAAGAAGGCAGCCTCAGCCTTCAAGGGCGGCGCCATGAAGCCCTTCATGCGGATTTCCTTGCCGCTCAACTGCTTCAGCTTGTCGGAAAATTCCAGACCCAGCACACCGATCTTGCCATACATCTCATCGAAGGTGAGCGGCGACGGTGCCGCGAGAGACGGCCCTGCCCAAATGGAAAAACCCGCCATACCGGCGAGCTGAAGCGACTGCCTGCGTGTGAGCGGTGGGGAGGGGTGCGCCATGGCGATCTCCGATCTGACCTGTCCGGGTTATTCGAGAGCAATTCCAGCAAAAGTGGGAACCGGTTTTGCGTCCGGAATTGCGTAAAAACAAACAGATAGAGCATTGGAGGCGACACCTTTTCGCCGGAAATGCTCTAAACGAGATGATCCGGCCCGCAGGCTGCGAGCCGGATCCTGATCAGCAAGAGCGGTGATTACTGCGTCTGCTTGGTGCCGAGGGCGAATGTATCGGCCAGCACGCGGTAAACGTCGCTCTGTTCCATGTAACCCTTGAACTCTTCCGAGCCGGGGCCTGTAGACTGGAGAACGATATCGTCTACGGCGTGAACGCCGCTGTCGCCATCCTTTGGAATGTTGCCCTGAACGAAGACAGCGCCTGGAACGTTCTTGTAGGCTTCGTTGGCGATATATTCCTTCTTTTCGTTCTGGATCGCCGGAACGAAAGGACCATCCATCTTCGGACGGAATGTTTCATAATGGTCTGGACCATTATTGGCATTCAGGAACAGGCGGCGGGTCACGTCGATCCGGTCTGGATAACCGTCATTATCCTTGTCTTCGTAGTTCGGGAAACCGGCTTCGGCATAGGTGCCGACCTTGGCGCGCATTTCATCGCCCGGCTTTTCGTCATCGACGGTGCCGATGATGGAAACGCCATGGGTGTGGTCGCCGGTCACGACGATCAGCGTGTCAGGGTTCTTGGCAGCGAATTCACGAGCAACGCCGACGGCCTTGTCGAATTCGATGGTTTCCATGACGGCGCGGTCCCAATCCAGCGGGTGGGACATTTTATCGATATTGGCCGCTTCAACCATCAGGAAGAAACCGTCCGGGTTCTTGGACAGTTCACCGAGTGCTGCCTCGGTCATATCGACCAGGCCGGGCTGGTTTGGAAACTTGTCGACAGTGCCCTTCTTGAGGAAGTTGCGGTCAAGCACGGTATCCATGTTGCTTGTGTGGAACAGGCCCAGAAGCTTGCCGGTGTTGGAGCCTTCAGCCTTTTCAAGCTCGCTCTTGTCGGTTGCCAGCGTGTAGCCTGCATCCTTGAACAGCTTGATATAGTCCTTGTCGTCCTTGCGCTTGGAACCGGGTGTTTCCTTGCCGAGGAAATAGGCGGAACCGCCACCGAGAACTACGTCTGGCTTCACATCCAGCATCATGCCGGTGATTTCGGCCTTGTCGGCGCGCTTGCGGGTGTGGGAAACGATGGCCGCAGGCGTCGCATCCTGCAATTCGGATGTGGTCACGATGCCGATGGACTTCTTCGTCTGGCGGCGCAGAGCCTCACCCATCGTCTCAACCTTCGGGTCGTCAAGGCTGGAAGGCGTGCGGTCGCCATAAACGCCGAGAGCGTTCACAGGAGCCTTGTGGCCGGTCATGTAGGCAGACATGGTGTTGGCGCTATCGGTCGCGATGGCTTCCGTGGACGATGTGCCGATGAAGGCCATGCGGTCCATCTCATCCATGTTGAGGCGGCCGTTCGCCTTGCCTTCGGTCATGCCCTTGGACATGATGCGGGCAGCGGTGCGGTGCGCAACAGACAGGCCATCACCCAGAAGGAAAATGATGTTCTTGGCCTTTGGTGCTTCCGGCGTGCCGTAAACAGTCCAGGTGACGTTCTTGGTTTCCGAACCGGCAGAAACTTCCACCTTGTAATCGCCAGCCTTGGCAATCTTGAGACCACGAAGCGTTACGGCCGAACCGAGGATCTTGTCTTCCTTGCCCTTTTCTTCCGCAACAAATGTCACGTCAGCGCCGAACACAGCCTTGTAATCCTGACCATTGACCATGATTTTGATGTCATCGGCCTTGACCACGCTCTTGAACTCGACCTTGAAGTCGAAAGGCGAGCCGGTCAGGATCGTGGCACGATCAAGGGGGTAGACAGTCGCGGCCTGGGCAGCACCGGCAAGAACGGTGGTTGCAACAAGCATGGCGAGAAATTGGCGCATGAGAACCTCGCGGTATGGGTGTTTCGTTGAAGATGTACACGCCTATAGGCAAGGTGCATGACAACGGCGTGACGGTTCTGGCCATATTCCGTCGAGCGCTGAAAGGGCGAAGATTTCGGCATTGCGATGCGGTGCGCCGGTACGGGGGTGCCTCAATTGGTTATGAAGGCTTCATTTCTTCATTTTTGCGCCCCTCAGCAGCGGTATCGCCTTGCAGGCAGAAAAATCGCTCCTTATATACCCCGCAGACCAGCAGAAATGCTGCCCAAACCGGAAGACCATCCAAGTCAAGGAGTTGTCAGTGGAATGCCTCCCGGGGTTCCGACAATTCGCTTCAAGGAGAGAAGAAAAATGGCAAAAGTAATCGGTATCGACCTTGGCACGACCAATTCCTGCGTTGCAGTGATGGACGGCAAGGACACCAAAGTTATTGAAAACGCAGAAGGTGCACGCACGACCCCTTCCATGGTCGCATTCAGCGACGATGGCGAGCGTCTGGTCGGCCAGCCTGCAAAGCGTCAGGCTGTCACCAACCCAACCAACACTCTCTTTGCCGTAAAGCGCCTTATCGGTCGCCGTTACGAAGATCCGACCGTTGAAAAGGACAAGGGCCTCGTTCCGTTCGATATCGTCCGGGGTGACAATGGCGATGCCTGGGTACAGGCGCAGGGCAAGGGTTATTCCCCTTCGCAGATCTCTGCCATGATTCTGCAGAAGATGAAGGAAACGGCTGAATCCTACCTCGGCGAAAAGGTCGAGAAGGCCGTCATCACCGTTCCTGCCTACTTCAATGACGCGCAGCGCCAGGCAACCAAGGATGCAGGCCGCATCGCCGGTCTTGAAGTTCTGCGCATCATCAACGAGCCAACGGCTGCAGCGCTGGCCTATGGCCTCGACAAGACCGAAGGCAAGACCATTGCCGTATATGACTTGGGCGGCGGTACCTTCGATATTTCCGTTCTGGAAATCGGCGACGGCGTCTTCGAAGTGAAGTCCACCAACGGCGATACATTCCTTGGCGGCGAAGACTTCGACATGCGTCTGGTCGAGTATCTGGCTGGCGAATTCAAGAAGGATCAGGGCATTGACCTCAAGGGCGACAAGCTTGCGCTTCAGCGCCTGAAGGAAGCCGCTGAAAAGGCAAAGATCGAGCTGTCTTCTTCGCAGCAGACAGAAATCAACCTGCCCTTCATCACCGCAGACGCAACAGGTCCAAAGCACCTGACGCTGAAGCTGACACGCGCCAAGTTCGAAAACCTGGTCGACGACCTGGTTCAGCGCACTGTTGCGCCGTGCAAGGCAGCGTTGAAGGATGCCGGCGTAACGGCTGCTGAAATCGACGAAGTTGTTCTGGTTGGCGGCATGAGCCGCATGCCGAAGGTTCAGGAAATCGTCAAGCAGCTGTTTGGCAAGGAGCCCCATAAGGGCGTGAACCCTGATGAAGTCGTTGCCATGGGCGCGGCCATTCAGGCAGGCGTTCTGCAGGGTGACGTCAAAGACGTTCTGCTTCTCGACGTAACGCCTCTGTCGCTCGGCATTGAAACACTGGGTGGCGTCTTCACACGTCTGATCGACCGTAACACGACGATCCCGACCAAGAAGAGCCAGACTTTCTCGACCGCCGAAGATAACCAGTCTGCCGTGACAATTCGCGTCAGCCAGGGTGAGCGCGAAATGGCGCAGGACAACAAGCTTCTCGGCCAGTTCGACCTCGTCGGCCTGCCACCATCGCCACGCGGCGTTCCGCAGATCGAAGTCACCTTCGATATCGACGCCAACGGCATCGTGCAGGTTTCCGCCAAGGACAAGGGCACCGGCAAGGAGCAGCAGATCCGTATCCAAGCATCTGGTGGTCTGTCTGACGCCGACATCGACAAGATGGTGAAGGACGCCGAAGCTAATGCTGAGGCCGACAAGAAGCGTCGCGCCGGTGTGGAAGCCAAGAACCAGGCCGAAAGCCTGATCCACTCCTCCGAGAAGTCGGTGAAGGAATATGGCGACAAGGTTTCCGAAACGGACCGCAAGGCCATCGAAGATGCCATCGCTGCGCTGAAGTTGTCTGTCGAAGCGTCCGAGCCGGATGCCGATGACATTCAGGCCAAGACCCAGACCCTCATGGAAGTTTCCATGAAGCTCGGTCAGGCTGTCTACGAAGCCCAGCAGGCTGAAGGCGGCGAAGGCGCTGGCGAAGGCCATAAGGACGACGTCGTTGACGCAGACTACGAGGAAATCAAGGACGACAAGAAGTCCGCATAAACAGCGGCTTTTGAAATCCAATTGATGCTTGACTGAAATCCGGCTGCCTCGTGCAGCCGGAAATCCATTTCCCGGGGCTTGTTAATTAATGGCGAAACCAGACTTTTACGAAACACTCGGCGTTGGCAGAACAGCTGACGAAAAAGAGCTGAAAAGCGCCTTCCGCAAACTCGCGATGAAGTATCATCCCGACAAGAATCCTGGCGACGCTGAATCCGAGAGAAAATTCAAAGAACTCAACGAAGCCTATGAGACACTGAAAGACCCGCAGAAGCGCGCGGCCTATGACCGCTTCGGTCACGCGGCCTTCGAGCAGGGCGGCATGGGGAATGCTGGCGGCGGCTTTGGCGGTGGTGCCAGCGGCGGGTTCTCCGACATCTTCGAAGACATTTTCGGCGAGATGATGGGCGGCGGGCGTGCGCGTCGTTCCAGCGGTGGCCGTGAACGCGGTGCCGATCTTCGCTACAACATGGAAATATCGCTGGAAGAAGCCTTTGCGGGCAAGACAGCGCAGATCCGTGTGCCGACATCCATCACCTGTGACGTTTGCACCGGCTCCGGCGCAAAGCCCGGAACGCAGCCGAAAACCTGCGGCACCTGCCAGGGTTCAGGCCGTGTGCGTGCAGCGCAGGGTTTCTTCTCGGTCGAGCGCACCTGCCCGACCTGCCACGGTCGCGGCCAGACGATCACCGACCCCTGCACCAAGTGCAACGGTCAGGGCCGTGTGACGGAAGAACGGTCTCTGTCGGTCAATATTCCCTCGGGCATCGAAGACGGCACGCGCATTCGCCTGCAGGGCGAGGGCGAGGCCGGTATGCGTGGTGGCCCATCGGGCGACCTCTACATCTTCCTTTCGGTGCGGCCGCATGAGTTCTTCCAGCGCGATGGTGCGGATCTCTATTGCGCGGTTCCGATCTCCATGACGACGGCAGCATTGGGCGGCACGTTCGATGTGACGACGCTGGACAATACCAAGTCTCGCGTGACGGTGCCGGAAGGCACACAGGCCGGAAAGCAGTTCCGTCTCAAGGGTAAGGGCATGCCTGTGCTGCGTTCAGCGCAGCAGGGTGATCTCTACATCCAGATCCAGATTGAGACGCCGCAGAAGCTGACGAAACGTCAGCGCGAATTGCTACAGGAATTTGAGACGCTATCGTCCAAGGAAAACAACCCTGAATCCGCAGGCTTCTTTGCCCGGATGAAGGAATTCTTCGACGGCTGATGGCTGGAGATGATCGTATTTGGAAAAGCCGCGCATTCGAAAGGATGCGCGGTTTTTTTATGCCATGGCGCGAAGGGATGCGGCGGCAAGAAGAGCGGCAAAGGCAAAAAGGCAGGTGGCGGCAATGCGCTGGATGGCTTCAGGGTGCAGTCGAACAGCCTTGCCCTTAGCGAGGAAATGGCCAAGGCTGATCCAGCCCGATGCAGCAAAGACCACCAGTCCTGCAAACAGGCCAAGCCATGGAAGCAACTCGGCAATAGGGCCGTGCGGCATGATGACGATGGCGATGATCAGCGCTTTGGGGTTGAGCATGGTCGTCACCAGAATATCCCTTGCCGTCACCTTGGCTGCATCCTGCTCTGCCACGCCCTTGAACCACAGGCGATAGCTCAAATAGAGCACCCAGAGGCTGGCGCAGATCTTGGCGGCAAGCAGAAGGGCCGGGTGGGCGGCCAGAAAAGGCGCGGCGAGAACGGCGACGGGTATGATGACGGTGAGATAGCCGACGCATTCGGCAACGATCAGGGGTAGGGCGCGGGCGATGCCCCGCGAATAGCCCGCAAGCGCCATCAGTGTGTTGGTGGGGCCGGGCGTCAGCAACAGCAGCAGAATGGCACCGGTAAATTCCAGAATTGTCGACATGTCATGCTCCAGACGAGAGTTGAGACATAGCCGGATCAAAGCGCAGGCGGTTTGATTTCAGTCAAGTTTTCTCAGCCGGAAAACCCGCCTTCGTCCAGAAAGGCGCTCTCTTCCTGAGTGCTCTCTCGCAAAAGAATATCATTCCGATGGGGGAAGCGGCCGAAGCGTTCGATGATGTCGCGGTGTTCGATGGCAAAGGGCATGTAGTGGTCGCCAAGAGGCTCACACAGCTTGCAGCACAGTTGCTGGTCTGCCAGCTCTTCTGAATGCATGAGGGGCAGATAGAAGAAAATCCGAAGCTCGGGATCGATGGTCATGTCGTGGCCGCGCTGAAGGGCCTCTTGCGTATAGAGCCGCGCGAGCGGATCGGTGGCATACATATGCGCGGTGCCGCGAAAGCAGTTGCGCGGAAACTGATCCAGCAGCAACAGAAGGGCAAGGCTGCTCTCAGGACCTTCAAGCCATTGTTCCAGATCGCGTCTGGCGGCAGCAAAATGGGCATCGCGAAAACGGTCATGGAAGGTTGCGTCGAACTGCGCGTCCTTGTCGAACCATTTCTCCGGTCCGGCCTCTTTCCAGAATGTCATGATATCGGAAACAAGCGTCTCGGAGCGATCAAGAGGCACGGCGTTTTCCTTAGTAATGCGGGGGCTTGGTGATGGCGGGAGCTTCAAGCGATTGCTCCTCAAGGTTCAGGAACCGGTCGGTCAGGCGGTCCAGCTTGGCGCGGGTCTGCTCCACGACTTTCCACTGCTCGGTCAGCTGATCGGAAAGCTCTTCGATGGTTTTCGCCTGATGCGCCACGGTTTCTTCGAGCGCAATGATACGGTTTTCGCTGTCGTCTGCCATGGGCACCTCTTTATTCATGTCCTGCTTTGCCAGCTTTACGCCGCCCAGACAAGACAAAGGCCGGACGCGATGCCCGGCCTTTGCGTGTTTCAGACGGCGGGTGAGCGATCAGTCTTCTTCCTGGAAGACCTCCTCGCGCTTCTTCTTGACGCTTGGCAGGAAGACGACGACGAGGACGGCCACGGCAATCAGCAGCAGCGTTGCGCTGATGGGGCGGGTGACGAAGGTCGTCGCATCGCCACGCGACAGGATCATCGCCCGCCGCAGGTTTTCTTCCAGAAGCGGTCCCAGCACGAAGCCGAGCAGAAGCGGTGCGGGTTCGCAGCGGAGCTTCACCAGCGCATAGCCGATCAACCCGAAGAAGGCGACGGCATAGAGGTCGTAGACGTTGGAATTGACGCTGTAGACCCCGATGGCGCAGAAGGCCATGATGATCGGGAACAATACATAGTATGGGATGGTCAGCAGCTTCACCCACAGCCCGATGAGCGGCAGGTTGAGAATGACCAGCATCAGATTGCCGATCCACATTGAGGCGATGATGCCCCAGAACAGCGCAGGCTGTTCGGTGGCGACATTGGGACCGGGCACGATGCCCTGAATGATCATGGCACCAATCATCAGCGCCATGACGGGGTTGGCAGGAATGCCGAGCGTGAGCAGCGGAATGAAGGATGTCTGCGCCCCCGCATTATTGGCAGATTCTGGCCCAGCCACACCGGCAATCGCGCCATGGCCAAACTCTTCCGGATGCTTGGAGACACGTTTTTCCACCGTATAGGAGGCAAAAGCCGCAAGAATGGCACCACCACCCGGCAGGATGCCAAGCGCCGAACCAATGGCAGTGCCGCGCAGAACGGGGCCGACCATCTGCTTGAACTCTTCTTTGCTGGGCAGAAGGCCGCTGACCTTTGCCATCAAAACCGAGCGAGTCTTTTCACTTTCGAGGTTTCGCAGAATTTCGGCAATACCGAACACGCCAACGGCGACCGCCACGAAGTTCAGGCCATCGGCATATTCGCGGATGCCCAGCGTGAAGCGCGGCGTGCCGCTATAGATATCCGTGCCGACAAGGCCCAGCAGCAGGCCGAGAACCACCATGGCCAGAGCCTTGATGATGGAGCCATGGGCTAGCGCAATGGAGGAAACGAGACCCACGACCATCAGCGAGAAATATTCGGCAGCACCGAAATTGAGCGCGATGGCGGTGAGCGGTGGAGCGAAGATCGCAACGAGAAAAGTCGACACCGTGCCAGCAAAGAACGAGCCAAGGGCTGCGACGGACAGAGCGACGCCTGCCTTGCCCTTGCGCGCCATCTGGTAGCCATCGATGGCGGTCACGGCAGACGAGGATTCGCCCGGCATGTTGATGAGGATCGCTGTGGTCGAGCCGCCATATTGCGCGCCGTAATAGATACCGGCGAGCATGATGAGCGACGAGACCGGCTCCAGCTGGAAGGTGATAGGCAGCAGCATGGCAATGGTTGCCGTGGCACCGATGCCCGGCAAAACGCCGATCAATGTTCCCAGAATGACGCCGATAAAGCAGAAGAACAGGTTGTCGAGAGAAGTAGCGGTGGAAAAACCAAGCGCGAGATTATTGAACAGTTCCATCATGCACCTCAGAAATTGAGCCAGGGGCCGAAGCGCTGGAAGGGCAGACCAAGACCGTAGTCGAAGACTGCGACGGAAAAGACGGTGATGCCGACCGACAGGATGAGCGCCATCAAGGGGTTCATCTTATGCGATGCAAAGGATGCGATCAGCGCGCTGATGAAAAGGGCAGGCACGAAGCCGAGGCCGCGCACGGTCATGCCGAAGATGATCGGCGCAGGCAGAATGAGGAAGATGCCGCGCCACGCGATGGGGCCTAGGGGCTCGCCCTGCACCTTGCCCGCCCGAACGAGAATGAGTGTGCCGAGCCCAACGAGAATGAGCGACAGCACCAGCGGGAAATATCCCGGGCCCATGCGAAAGGCTGTTCCCAGCTCAAGCCCATAGGATTGCCAGGCAAAGAAAATGCCGAGCACTATGAAGAAGGCGCCACACACCGCCTCTGTTGCATCGAAAGAAAGTGATTTCATGTTTTGGTCCCCCCGCTGACGAGTGAAAACCGGTGGCTTTTTCGGCCACCGGTTGGGTGCTTGAGAGCAGGCTTAGTCGGCGTACTGGCCAGCGGCCTCGATGACCGTCTTCCAGCGCGTGATTTCGCTTTCAAGCTTTGCCTTCAGCGCCGCAGGCGTGCCATCTGCCGCCGAAGATGGCGTGGTACCGAGTTCAGCGAAGCGTGCTGCCACATTCGGGTCTTTCAGCGCGACCTGAAGCGACTTGGACAGGCGCTCATTGACATCGGCAGGTGTGCCCTTTGGCGTGTAGACGCCATGCCAGACACCCACTTCAAAGTTCGGCAGACCGGCTTCAGCCGAGGTCGGCACATTTGGCAGCACGTCCAGACGCTTCGGCGTGGTGACGGCGTAAGCTTTGACCGTGCCGCCCTGGATCTGTTTGGTGGTGTTTGTGGTCTGGTCGCACATGATATCGACCTGACCGCCAAGAAGATCGGTCATGGCAGGGCCGGTGCCCTTGTAAGGCACGGTTACGAGCGGGGTCTGAATGGCGCTCATGAACAGCATGCCGCAGAGATGCGACGCTGCGCCGATGCCCGCATTGGCAACGGTGACCTTGTCCTTGTTGGCCTTGGCGTATTCGATGAGGCCCTTGAGGTCTGTGGTCTCAAGCGTCTTGCGCGACAGGATGGTCATCGGCACTTCGGTGACGAGGCCGACATAGTCGAAGGCTTCGAGCGTGTTATAGGCCAGCTTGCGGTAAAGCGTGGCGCTGGTGGCCATGCCGATATGGTGGAGCAGAACGGTGTAGCCATCCGGATCAGCGGCTGCAACGCGGCCTGCACCCAGCGTGCCACCGGCACCGCCAACATTTTCCACGATGATCTGTTGTCCCAAATCCTTGGACATGGATTCAGCCACAAGGCGGGCAACCGTATCCGTCGGGCCACCTGCGGCGAAGGGAACGACCATGGTGATGTTGCGCTGCGGGTAGGTCTGGGCAGCTGCGGACAAGGCAAACAGCGATACGGCAGCAAGAGCCACGGCACCTGTGACGGTCTTGAGAATTTTCATCTTTTCCTCCCGATGAAATATGGCCTCATCGACCGGCGCACTCCTATTGCGGTCGGTCGGGGTGACATACTTTGAAATGGGTGCTTGCACACACGCAATGGCGGCACAGAACAACCGTCACAAAACGCGTCTTATTTCAGCCCTAATGGGTGGAAATCGAAACATTAGACATGGTGCATGGGTGGATATCCGCCCATGGTCTGAGCCGCTGCCGTCAAGACAGGGTTTTCAGGTCTTCGCCAAGGGCACCATGTTTGGTCAGCGCATATTTCTGCATTTTCTCATAGAGCGTCTTGCGCGATATTCCGAGCGTTTCATAGACGGCTTTCAGATTGCCGCGATGCGCTGTGATGGCCCGCGCCAGAATGGATTTTTCGAACTCGGCGACCTTGGCCGACAGGCTCGCCGGGTTTTCCAACACCGTCTGCGGCCCGTCCGAGATGTTGCCATCCAGACCCAGCACAAGCCGGTCTGCCGCATTTCGAAGCTCCCGCACATTGCCGGGCCAGTCGCGCATGGAGAGGCCCGAGACGATATCGGAGGGGACATCGAGATCATCGCGGCCATAGCGCGCGGCGGCCTCGCGCACCAGTTGGAGGAAGAGGAGCGGAATATCGGCGCGGCGTTGCGCAAGAGATGGCACATGCACGGTTGCGACATTGAGCCGATAAAGTAGATCCTGCCGAAAGCGACCCGCCAGCGCCTCCTCAGCCAAATCCGCCTTGCTGGTGGCGATGAAGCGGACATCGAGCTCCACGGTCTCGTTGGAGCCAAGGCGGGTGATCGTACGCTCCTGCAACACGCGCAGCAACTTGCCCTGCATGTCAAACGGCATGGAGCCGATTTCATCGAGAAGAACCGTGCCGCCACGGGCATGTTCAAACTTGCCATAGCGGGGGCGAAGCGCGCCGGGAAAAGCGCCAGCTTCATGACCGAACAATTCGCTTTCGATGAGATGCTGCGGCAGCGCTGCGCAATTGATGGCAACGAAGGGCTTGTCTGCGCGGGCGCTGACATCGTGAAGCGCACGCGCAACGACTTCCTTGCCCGCACCCGTATCACCGATGATGAGCGTATCGGCATCAGCAGCACCAATGGCCCGGATACGATAGCGCAGATCGACCATGACCTGGGTGCGACCGGGCAGGCGGGTTTCCAGATCATCGCGTTTTCCCGCGACAGCACGAAGGCGGCGGTTTTCCAGAACCAGCGAGCGGCGGTCGATCGCCCGTTTGATGATGCCAGCCAGATATTGAACGCTAAACGGCTTTTCGATGAAGTCATAGGCACCGTTGCGCATGGCGCTGACCGCAAGCTGCACGTCGCCATGGCCGGTCACGAGAATGACGGGGATTTCCGCATCCAGCTCCCGCACCTTCTGCAACAGCGTCATGCCATCCATGCCCGGCATGCGGATATCGCTGACGATGATGCCATCGAAACTGTAGCCGATCAGCTCGAACACATGGTCGGCATTATCAACGGTGACGACATCCAGACCGGCAAGCTCCAGCGCCTGCGCGGTCGAAAGGCGCAGATCCTCTTCATCATCGATCAGCAAAACGCGGGACGTGGTCATTCGGCAGCAATCTCCATCGGCACTTCGGCATCCAGCTCGATATCGAACCGCGCACCACCTTCAGGCAGATTGGTGACACTCAGACGCCCGCCGAAATCCTTGACGATATTGTAGGAGATGGAAAGCCCCAGACCCAACCCCTTGCCCACGCCCTTGGTGGAAAAGAATGGATCGAAAATGCGCTCCATGATCGCGGCTGGCACGCCGGGGCCGTGATCGGAAACGGAGAGGATGACCTTGGCACCCTCCTGACGGGCGGTGAGATCGATGCGGCGGTCCTCAAGCCCTTCCACAGCATCGGCGGCGTTGGAAATGATGTTGACCAGCACCTGCTGAAGCCGCACGGGACCGGCTTTCACCTGAAGAGGCACCGGTCCTAAATCAACGCTCAAATCCGCATCCGCTGCCTTTAGTCGCGCATTAACGATCTCCAGCGTGTCGCTGATCACGGCATCAAGCGGCACGGGGCCGAGCTTTTCGTTGGGCTTGCGCGCGAAATTGCGCAGATGCTTGCCGATGGCGGCCATGCGATCAATCAGCACCGAGATGCGCTTCAGATTATCCGAGGCTTCGCTGACCCTGCCGCGCTCGATCAGCAGCGAGGCGCTTTCCGCATAGGTTTTGGTAGCGGCGAGAGGCTGGTTGAACTCATGGGAAAGGGCAGCGGACATCTGGCCCAGTGCGGCAAGCTTGCCAGCCTGGATCAGATCCTTCTGGGTTTTGCGCAGCCGCTTTTCGGTCTGCCGCCGCTCGGCAATCTCATGCTTGATGTCGACATTGACGCGGGCGAGATCTGCGGTGCGCTCTTCCACCCGCCGCTCCAGTTCAGCCTGCGCTTCTGCTTGATGGACCAGCCGGTCCTGAAGCCGCTTGCGCCGTTGCAGCATGGCGGCGATGACAGCGCCTGCGAGGCAGAGGCACAGCATGATGGCGATCATGGTCGTCTGCACCTGCGTGCGCACGGAGCTGGTGTCCATCAGCACATTCACCGTCCAGCCAGCGTCGGGCATCGGCTGGGAAAGGAAGATATATTCGCGGTCGGATTGCCCTTCGCGGATGGTCATTAGGTCGTGGGTGCCGAAGGTGCTGCGAGTCAGGTCAAGCTGCGTGAGGTTGGCATCGGCATAGCGGCGCGAGCCTTCCGTGCGCGCGATCCGGTCCGGCGTTAGCGGCTGGATGGCAGCGTAGAGCCATTCCGGCGTGCCCGTCATGAAGATGATGCCTTCGGGATCGTTGACGAAAATCCGGTTCTCGCCATTGCCGAAGGATGCCTCGATGCCTTCGATGTCCACCTTGAAGACAATGACACCCTTGATTTCTCCCTTGAAGAGAATGGGGGAGGCGAAATAATAGCCGCGCTTGTGCGAGGTGGTGCCCAGCGCGAAGAATTTGGATTGCTGGCCTTTCGCCGCATCCTGAAAATAGGGGCGATAGCTGAAATTCTGGCCGACGAAGCTCGCCGGACCATCATAATTGCTGGCGGCAATCGTCTCGCCATCCAGCGTCATGATGTAGATGTCGGAGGATTTCAGCAGGTCGTTGATGGATTTCAGGTAGATATTGGCGCGAAGCCGCAAGGCCTGATCCTGCGGATGGGCGACAAGCTCCTCTATATCATCATGATCCGCCATCAAGGCGGGCAGGGGCTCATAACGGCTCAGATGCCCGCCAAGAGCCGAGACTGCCAGTCGCAACGTCGTGCCGCCCTGTGCCGCCACTTCATCGAAATAGCTCTCCGCGACCAGATCGCTTCCGCGGGTCAAGGCAATGCCGCCTAGGCTGAGGCATACAAGCACAATGCCGATCCAGCGATATTTCACCGGTCTTATTCCTCCACATGCGCGCTGATCGATGCCCGCTTCTCCCATGGAGAAGTCTAGAGCCATTCAGGCGCAAATGGAAACATCGGACCGCGCATATTTTTGGTGGCGCGAGGCAGGCGCATGCCTAAAACAAAAAAGCCGACCCAAAGGCCGGCTTTCTCGAAAACTGTAGAATGCGCAGAAATTATGCGCTTTCCTTTGGTGTCAGAACCTGACGGCCACGGTACATGCCTGTCTTCAGGTCGATGTGGTGTGGGCGGCGAAGTTCGCCGGAGTTCTTGTCTTCAACGTAGGTTGCAGACTTCAGGCCATCGGCCGAACGACGCATGCCGCGCTTGGACGGGCTTGTTTTTCTCTTAGGTACTGCCATTTGTGTAACTCCAATTCAGCGGCGAAACACGCGAACCAGCCAGAACAAGGGCCTGATGTCATGTTTCTTTATTCGGAAATTTGGCGCGCTTATACATGCCTCCCGGAGCTTTGACCAGCCCCGGCGCATAATTTTTCAAAAATGCCTGATTCGAGACGATGGATCCCTGCGACGGATTTCACTCCATAGCATCACCCCGGTTCAAAAACCATCAATTCCTCAAAATGCTTCATATCGTCGAATTCACAAAATGCCGGTGGCCGCATCTCAAGAACGGGCACTTCGGAGCGCAGCTCCTCAAGGCATTCATCCAGTGTTCTTTGCCACATGGGCAGGCTGGCCGGATCGAACCAGCGGATGACATAGGCGAAGGTGATATGAAATTCGTAAGTGTCGTGATCGGGATGCCGGTAGCCGAAGACCTCGGCAAAGGCATTGCGCCACGCGGCGATGATCCTGTCATCTTCGGCGGTTGCTCCGCAAAGCGTCAGCCCGTTCGGCGTGACGGCCTTGACCTGCATGGCGAAGGCCGGAAGCCTTGCAAAGCCCTCGAGCTTTTCGAGATAATACTCCGTCATCTGGGTGATGGATGCCGTGGCAGGCATTTCCCTTGGCCAGAAGGGCCAGTCGCGGCGATACTCGATAATGCCCTGAAACACCGTCATATGGAGGCTGGAAACAGGGGTAAAGGCCAGATGGCTTGAGGCCTGCGGCATGTCCAGAATGCGCTGACGGGCCTTGACGATGGCATGCTGCGTTCGCGACCCTTCCACCAGATGGCACACGACCGTATTGCCGGGCTCATGCAGGAACGTGCCGCTCATATCGAACCGGGTGCCGAGATGGCGTGGTGGCAGATCGTTATGGGCGGTGGAGAAGATGGTCAGCGCGGGTGAAACGAACGGTGCGTGCATGATGCTTGAAGCTCCCTGGGGGTAAGGCAGCTTCACCTACGCCCGGCACGCGACACGCCGATGACACCCTCTGGATCAGTGCGCCTCGTCCCAGTTGGTGGCGGCGCGGGCATCCACCTTCAGAGGCACGCGCATGTCGATGGCGGGCATTGCCGCATTTTCCATGATGGACACGACGAGGGGCAGCGTCTTGTCGATTTCGCCGTCCTCGACCTCGAAGATCAATTCGTCATGCACCTGCAAAAGCATGCGTGCCGAGAGGTTGGCCTTTTCCAGCGCCGGTTCGATGCGGATCATGGCCCGCCTGATGATATCGGCAGCCGAGCCCTGAATAGGCGCGTTGATGGCCGCACGCTCGTTGAAGGAGCGCACCGACGGGTTGGATGACCGGATCTCGGGGTAATGAATGCGGCGACCGAAGATGGTTTCGACATAGCCCATGTCGCGAGCATAGGTCTTGGTGCTGTCCATATAATCGCGGATGCCGGGGAAGCGCTCGAAATATTTCTTGATGTAATCGCCAGCTTCGCTGCGGCCAATGCCCAGCTGATTGGCAAGGCCGAAGGCCGAAATGCCGTAGATGATGCCGAAGTTGATCGCCTTGGCGCGTCTGCGCACATCAGACGGCATGCCTTCCACGGGCACGCCGAACATTTCCGACGCCGTCATGGCATGAATGTCGATGCCCTCTGCAAAGGCGTTTCGCAATTGCGGGATATCGGCGACATGGGCCAGAACCCGCAGCTCGATCTGGCTGTAATCGGCAGACAGGAGCTTGTGATCGGGCGTGGAGATGAAGGCCGTGCGGATCTTGCGGCCTTCGGCGGTGCGCACCGGAATATTCTGCAAATTCGGTTCCGACGACGACAGGCGGCCCGTGGTGGTGGATGCCAGCGAATAGGAGGTGTGCACGCGCTTCGTTTCGGCATGCACATAGCCGGGCAGGGCATCCGTATAGGTGGATTTCAGCTTGGTCAGCTGGCGCCAGTCCACGATCTTGCGGGGAAATTCAGCACCTTCGGCAGCCAGATCTTCCAGCACCTGCGCAGAGGTGGACCATTGCCCGGTTTTGGTCTTGGAACCGCCGGGCAGGCCCATCTTGCCGAACAGAATATCGCCCAGCTGCTTGGGAGAGCCGACATTGAATTTCTCGCCAGCAAGCTCGTAAATCTCGTCCTCATAGGCCGCTGCCTTCTGCGCAAGCTCGCCCGAGAGACGCGACAGGATCTGCCGGTCAACGGTAATGCCACGTTCTTCCATGGCGGCCAGAACCGGAAGCAGCGGGCGCTCCAGCCGCTCATAGACCGTTGTCAGCCTGTCAGCGACGAGGCGGGGCTTCAGCACCATCCACAGCCGCAGCGTCACGTCAGCATCTTCGGCGGCATAGGCGGTGGCCTTGTCGATATCCACAAAGTCGAATGTCACGCCGGATTTGCCGGAGCCCGCCACATCCTTGTAGGCAATCGGCGTGTGCCCCAGCCACCGTTCAGACAGCGCGTCCATGCCGTGCAGGCCCTTGCCCGCTTCCAGCACGTAGGACATGAGCATCGTATCATCAAAGCTCTGCATGGTGATGCCAAGGCGCTTCACCAGCAGATAGTCGTATTTCAGGTTCTGCGCGACCTTGAGGATCGAAGGGTCCTCCAGCAGCAGCTTTAACCGCTCAAGCGCATCGTTGAACGGGATCTGGTCCGGGGCAAGCTTGATGCCATCGCTGAAAAGATCGCCCCCGGAGCCGGTCTTGTGGCTCATAGGCACATAGGCGGCAATGATATTGGCACCGCTGGCATCCTTGCCATTATCGGCAATGGCCAGCGAAAAGCCGACCAGTTGCGCCTGCATGGGATCAAGCGATGTGGTTTCCGTGTCAAACGCCACGACGCCGGTTTCCCGCGCCATGGCAATCCAGCGGTCCAGCTCCTCAACCGTGCGAATGGTCTGGTAGGAGGTCGTGTCGATCTTGGATGCGGAGAAGATCGCTTCGCGTGAGGAAGCAAGACCCGCAGGCGAAGTACCTTCCATTTTCGATGCGATGCCGGGTATGCCGACGGCACTTTCATCCAGCGAAATCGGCTGGTCAGTCGAGGCCGCGCCTGCGGCATCCAGATCAGGGCCGCGAGCAAGCGCTCCGCGCTCGACAGCCACATGGGCGGCGTCGATGACGGCTGCGTCCGCCCCCGTTGCTTCCGCAACGCGCCGTGTCAGCGTGGTGAATTCCATGGCCTTCAGGAAAGCGATGAGCTTGGGGCCATCCTGCGGCTCCAGCGTCAGGGCATCCAGCGCCATTTCCAGCGGCACATCGGTGCGCAGAGCCACGAGCTGGCGTGACAATCTGGCCAGTTCGGCATTGGCGATGATGTTTTCGCGGCGTTTCTGCTGCTTGATTTCGCCTGCGCGGGCCAGAAGCGTATCGAGATCGCCGTATTCCTCCAGCAATTGCGCCGCCGTCTTCGGGCCAATGCCGGGAATGCCGGGGATGTTATCGGTGGAGTCACCGGTCATGGCTTGCAGGTCGATCATCTTTTCGGGCGCCACGCCCCACTTCTCGATGACATCGGGAACGCCGATCTGCTTGTCCTTCATCGCGTCATACATATGGACATTGGCGCTGACGAGCTGCATCAGGTCCTTGTCCGACGAAATGATCGTAACGTCAGCTCCGATGGCTTCTGCCTGACGGGCGTAAGTTGCGATGATATCGTCTGCCTCAAAACCTTCGGTCTCGATGCAGGGCAGGTTGAAGGCGCGGGTCGCCTGGCGGATCAGGCCGAATTGCGGCACCAGATCTTCCGGCGGTGCCGAGCGGTTGGCCTTATAGAGATCGTAAAGCTCGTTGCGGAACGTCTTCGAGGAATAGTCGAAAATGACAGCGAAATGGGTGGGCGTGACCCCCACATCTGTGTTGCGGGCATCCTTCAACAGCTTCCATAACATGTTGCAGAAACCTGAGACGGCATTGACCGGCAAGCCATCCGATTTGCGGTTGAGCGCGGGGATGGCATGGAACGCCCGGAAAATGAAACCGGAGCCGTCTACGAGGAAGAGGTGATCGCCTTTTTTCATGGGAAGCATGGATAGCGTGGGCCATGGGTGCCGTCCAGACAAAGTTAACCTTTTAGACCGGCAACCCACTGTTTCCGAGCACCCTTATACCGCCCGCCATCTTCACCAGAACGTTACAAATTTGTAATCCTGGCTTCCCTTGAAAAGCCTCATTTGGAGCCTCATTTCTTTAACGACGGCGACTGATCACGCCGTAGTCTGATTGCAGGCTCGTCCCCCGCCGCGTCAGACCGGACAAAGGCCTATCCCCCCTCTCCGGGCCTTTGTCCTTCAACATAAACGCCATGGCTGTCCCCTCCCGGCCATGGCGTTTTTTTGTGCCACCGTTCAGGCGGGGTCTGCGCACATGTTTCGCGAAAGCCTGCGCATTTACCATGGGGAAATGGACATTGCGGATGACTGCCGTCTGCGACCCCGGAAACGAAGATATGCGTTTTTCACGAAACGATTCGGCCACCTATCTTTCGGCTCAATTGGCAAAGACCTTTTCGTCGGCGCTGAATGCACGCGCCCGGACGCTTGGCTTCTCCCGTGGGCAATTTCCCGTGTTGCTGGAGCTGTGGAGCGAAGACGGACTGACGCAGCGGCAATTGCTGGACCGTGTCGATGTGGAGCAGGCAACACTTGCCAACACGCTGGCGCGCATGGAACGCGACGGGCTGATCGAGCGAAAGCCCCACCCGCGTGACCGGCGCGCCCAGATCATAGAGCTGACGGCCAAGGGCCGGGCGCTGGAAGAAACCGCCATTTCTGCCTCCATGGCAACAGATGATGCGGTCCTTGCAGGCTTTCTGAGGTTCGAGCGTCACCTTCTTCTGGAATATATGGGCCGGGCCATCAAGGCTGGGAAAGCGCCAGACGCGAAAGCATGAAAAAACGCGATGGCATGAAATGATTTTCCGGCTCGATCCATGAGCCGCTTTGCTCTATCCTGCGGCAATCTTCGCATGACAGGATCGCGTAATGACAGACATATCCCCCGTTCTCTCGGCGGTTGACGACAATCTCACAGCCAGCCTCGACAGACTTTTCGAACTCGTTCGTCTGAAGTCGATTTCGACAGACCCGAGCTACAAGGCTGAATGCCGCAAGGCCGCCGAATGGCTGGTGCGCGATTTGACGACGATCGGTTTCGATGCCTCGATCAGAGACACCGCTGGCCACCCCATGGTCGTTGCCCATCACGATGGCGCGCTGCCAGATGCGCCGCATGTGCTGTTTTACGGCCATTATGACGTCCAGCCAGTGGACCCGATCGAGCTATGGGAAAATGACCCGTTCGAACCCGCTCTGAAAGACATTGGCGGTGGCCGCAAGGTCATGACGGGCCGTGGCACATCCGACGACAAGGGTCAGTTGATGACCTTCGTGGAAGCATGCCGGGCTTACAAGCAGGTGCACGGCTCGCTGCCGCTGCGCATCACCATCCTGTTCGAGGGTGAAGAAGAATCCGGCTCGCCATCGCTGAAGCCATTCCTGGATGCCAATGCAGACGAGCTGAAGGCGGAATATGCGCTGGTGTGCGACACCAGCATGTGGAACACGGAAACGCCTGCCATTGCCGCGGCTCTGCGCGGTCTGGTCGGCGAGGAAATCGTCGTCACCGCCGCCGATCGTGATCTGCACTCCGGTCTGTTCGGTGGTGCGGCCGCCAACCCCATCCATATCCTGACGAAAATCCTCGCCGGATTGCATGACGAGACCGGCAAGGTCACGCTCGCAGGATTCTATGATGGGGTCGAAGAAACTCCGTCCAACATCAAGGCATCCTGGGACAATCTCGGCCTGACGGCGGAAGGTTTTTTGGGCGGCGTCGGCCTGTCCGTTCCTGCAGGCGAAAAGGGCCGGTCGGTTCTCGAGCTGACCTGGGCGCGCCCGACGGCCGAGGTGAACGGCATTACCGGCGGTTACACCGGAGAGGGCTTCAAGACGGTGATCGCGGCCAAGGCTTCCGCCAAGGTTTCTTTCCGCCTTGTTGGCAGCCAAGACCCGGCAGCCATCCGCGAAAGCTTCCGCGCCTATGTCCGCTCGCAAATTCCGGCCGACTGCTCGGTGGATTTTCACGAGCATGGCGGCTCGCCCGCGATCCAGCTTTCCTATGATTCGCCAGCACTGACGAAGGCCAAGAACGCGCTTTCGGATGAATGGGCAAAGCCCGCCGTCGTTATCGGCATGGGTGGGTCCATTCCGATTGTTGGCGACTTCCAGACCATGCTGGGCATGGATTCGCTGATGATCGGCTTCGGCCTGACCGATGACCGCATCCATTCGCCAAACGAAAAATACGATCTGCAATCCTTCCACAAGGGCATCCGCTCCTGGGTGCGGATCTTGTCGGCTCTGAGCCTGAAGTAACAAAAAAGGCGCCGCCCCGAAACAAGGGTGGCGCCTTTATAGAGATGAAGTCTCTTGAAAACAAAAAGGCCGGGCAAGCCCGACCTTTCATTCCGTTTTTTGCTTCAGTGCCAGTACATCCGTGGTCAAAGTGCAAGAAACGGCTTGGTGTTTCAGCGCGGCGACAACACTTGGTTGTCTCTCGCGTCTTCCTATACATGTTTGCGCTGCTTCGGTTAAGTTTTGGTTAACGCGTGAACTGCAAACATTCGATCTGTGACCAGATATTCAGAATATCCTGAAACACTCATGAAGCTGTATATCGGAAGGCATCACACGGATTACAAGGCCGCCACTGAAAATTTCCTCTACGGATGACCGCGCAGGGCGAGGATGTGGTCAGGCCGAAATAGAAAAAGGCCGGGAAGACCCGGCCTTTAAAGTCTGCATCATCGGTCTCAAGACCGATGAAAGCTCCAATTAGGAAGCAACGATGCTGTCAGCAGACATCTTGCCAGAGCGGCGATCCTGAACCAGTTCGTAGGTGATCTTCTGACCATCCTTGAGGCCGTTCAGGCCAGCGCGCTCAACAGCAGAAATGTGTACGAACACGTCCTGTGCGCCATCATCAGGCTGAATGAAGCCGTAGCCCTTGGTTGCGTTGAACCACTTTACTGTACCAGTCGCCATAACGATGTTCCTTCCGTTGGCAAATTACTTGTGCACTGAACGTCAGTGCGGGTGTTCTCGATTTTGAAGGAAAGATCGTCGTATGCGCCTATAAAGACACCGAAGCTCTGGTCGTCAAACAAATATCGATGGCGAAACACCTAAAATGACAAAGCGGATAAGTCAAGTTTGTTTGACGCGCATGAGAACGAGAAAAAGCAGGCTTTACCGCCTTTTAAGCGAAGCCTGTGGGGGTCGCATCGAGCGACAGGACTTGAAGAATGCCAGAAAGCAAAAACCCGGCGCGGGAGGAGGTGCGCCGGGTTCTTGATACTGACTGACAACTGGGAGGAGGAGTGCTGTCAGTCCAATCTAGCGACGCTGGGAGGAGGAGTGCGTCGCTTCGATGGTTTGAAGATACAATAATTTTTGACGGAGAACAGACCTTACATTGCAGCGCAGCATTGCGCAGTTTGCATAGCTTTCTTTAGAATACTTGATTTTACGGGCGGTAACGCCTAAAGATTGCGCATGACGATTGCATCCGTTCGAGACTATTTCGCGGCATACGCGCCTGATATCGATGTCATCGAGACGGATGAGAGCTCCGCCACGGTGGAATTGGCCGCGTTGGCACACAAGGTGGAGCCGGATCAGATTGCCAAGACGATTTGCCTGCGAGCCGGCGACACCATTCTTCTCCTCGTCACCGCTGGCACGAGAAGGCTCGACAACCGGAAATTCCGGGACCATTTCGGCACCAAGCCCCGCATGCTGGCCGGTGAAGAGGTGGTTGAAGTGACCAGCCATCCGATTGGCGGCGTCTGCCCTTTCGGACTGCCAACGGCACTGCCGATCTATTGCGATGTGTCATTGAAGAACCATGCCAAGGTCGTGCCTGCGGCGGGAGCAACCAATTCGGCTGTCGTGATCACGCCTGAGCGCATGGCGGCGCTGACGGGTGCACAATGGGTTGATGTCTGTCAGTGATGGCGGCGTTCCGGCTTTAGCCTGGCTTAACCCCACCTTAAATCGCCGCATTTAAGCTTCATCTCGATAGAACCAACACCCGCAACCGCGCATGGCGCGCCTCTCGTTCACGGAGCAATTTCCCGCATATGGCAGGACTCGGTAAATCAGGCCAGCGTGTAGAACCTTCTTTCGGAGATTTTCACGAGTCCGGTGATGACCTCCGCTTGAACGAAGGCGACCGGATCAATGGTGCCAAGGGCGGTGGTAAAAAGGCGTCCGGTTCTGGGCCTGAAAAACCGCAAAAGCGTGAGCGGGCAAAACCGCGCCGGGAAAGAGGTAGCGCACGTGCATCGCGTGGCGGCGGCATCACGGGCTTCATCCGCTCTTTCACCTATTGGTGCATCGTGCTCGGCATATGGGGTGGCATCGGTGTCGCGGGTATTGTTGCCTATTATGCGGCGCGCATGCCCAGTGCCAGCAGTTGGACAATTCCCGAGCGTCCGCCCAACCTGAAAATCGTGGCGGTGGATGGCTCGGTTCTTGCCAATCGTGGAACGACGGGCGGTGAGGCGCTGGCGCTTGAGGATATGTCGCCTTACCTGCCGCAAGCCGTGATGGCGATTGAAGACCGGCGCTTCTATTCGCATTTCGGCATCGACCCGCTGGGGCTTGGCCGCGCCATCCTCACCAACATCATGAGTGGCCGCACGGTGCAGGGCGGCTCGACGCTGACGCAGCAGCTAGCGAAAAACCTGTTCCTGTCTCCAGACCGCACGATTGAACGCAAGATCCAGGAAGTTCTGCTCGCCTTCTGGCTGGAGCAGAAATATACCAAGGATCAGATCATGGCGATGTATCTGAACCGCGTCTATTTCGGCTCCAATGCCTATGGTGTGGAAGCGGCGTCGCGCCGTTATTTCAACAAGTCTGCCCGGGACGTCAATCTGGGCGAAGCCGCATTGCTGGCGGGATTGCTGAAAGCGCCATCGCGCCTTTCGCCCGCGCGCGACCCGCAGGCAGCCGAGGAGCGTGCGCAGGTCGTACTGCAATCCATGCAGGATGTCGGTTTCATCACCGAAGATGAAATCAAGACGGCCATGTCGCAGCCGCCGACAAAGGCCAAACGTTTCTGGTCCGGTGCCGAGCACTACGCTGCCGATATGGTGCTGGACGAAGTCCGCATGCTGGTGGGCGACGTCAAGCAGGATCTGGTGGTGGATACCACCATCGATCTCGATCTGGAGAAGGAAGCCGAAAAGGCGCTGTCCAATGTGTTAAGCACCGAAGGCAAGAAGCTTGGCGCATCACAGGCGGCACTCGCCTCGATCGATGGCACGGGCGCGATCCGGGCAATTGTCGGCGGTGCCGATTATTCGCAGAGCCAGTTCAACCGCGCCGCCAAGGCCAAGCGGCAGCCCGGTTCGGCCTTCAAGCCCTTCGTGTATATTGCGGCACTGGAAAATGGGCTGACCCCGAACTCTGTGCGCAACGACGCACCGGTCAAGATCGGCAAGTGGACACCGGAAAATTACGATCAGAAATATCGCGGTGAAGTCACCCTAACAACGGCGCTCGCTAATTCGCTGAACACCATCGCCGCTCAGTTGGTGATGGAGGTCGGCCCGGATCGCGTGGCCCAGGTGGCGCATCGAATGGGCATTGAATCAGACCTGCAAGCCAATGCCTCGATTGCGCTCGGCACATCGGAAGTGTCTCTTCTGGAGCTGACTTCGGCCTATGCGCCAATGATGAATGGCGGCTTCAAGGCGACGCCGCACATCGTCAAGCGAATCACAGACCCGGACGGCAAGGTTCTCTATGAGAACAAATATGACAATCCGCCGCGGGTGCTGAGCGAAGCGATTGCCGCGACCATGAACGGCATGCTGACCGGGGTCATCAACGAAGGCACGGGCAAGGCCGCGAAGTTGAAGGGCTGGCAGGCGGCGGGCAAGTCCGGCACGACGCAATCCTTCCGCGACGCTCTGTTTGTGGGCTATACGAGCACGCTCACCACTGGTGTCTGGTTCGGCAACGACGACGGCACCTCGATGAAAAAGGTGACCGGTGGCGGTTTGCCAGCCAAGGCGTGGAAGGAATTCATGACGGCGGCCAATTCCGGCCTCTCGCCATCTCCGCTCTTTGGTCTCGGCACCTATGGTGAACCCGAACTTGGCCAGCCCATGGCCAACGCGCCGGAAGCCCTGCCACAAACGCTGACCGATATGATCTCCAACGCATTGGGCGGCAGCCAGGCGCCGGTGCCGCCAGACTATCCGGCAGCCCCTGTCGGGCGCGACCAGACTGCGTCGACCCCGCAATACCCGCCTGTCGATGCGCCATCCCAGCAGTTTCCCCGGCAGCAGCCTTATGATGGCGGACCGGTACCGCCAGCCGATATTGGCGGCGGTGGGCAGCAAAGACAGGCTGCACCCAAGCAGACGACCCTCTTTGATATATTGATGGGGAACTGACCAGGCCCCTTGCGACACTAGCATCCAGACAGCAAAAAGCCCGGTCGAGCCGGGCTTTTCTTGTATCAGTTGATGACTTCAGGTGCCGCATTCGGATCCGGCAACGGCGCCGGGCTAGCAGAGAGCGTTCTCAGATAGGCGATGAGATCGGCGCGCTCGGTTTCCTTCTTGATACCTGCAAAGCCCATGGCCGTGCCTGCAACATGCTTCTTGGGTGCTTCGATGAAGTAGCTGAGGTGGTCATAATCCCACTTCACGGTGCCGCCCTTGGAGAAATCCTTCATAGCTGCCGAGTAGCTGAAGCCTTCGTGGCTGGCGATGGGGCGATTGACAATCTCGTAGAGATTAGGGCCGACTTTATTGGGGCCGCCGCTCTCCCCGGTGTGACAGCTCGCACATTTCTTGAAGACGGTTTCGCCCTTGGCAGCGTCGGCGCTGGCTAGCAACTTGGCAATAGGAGTAGCAGCAGCCGCAGGTTCACCGGCAGCGCTATCAGCGCTTGTTTCGGCAACAATGGCGAAACCTTCCTTTTCCGGTGCCGGCGCGTGGAAAATTCCCTCGGACGCGATCGATACCGACATCAGGACGAAGATCGTGCCCAAGAGGGCGCCGACCGCCATGTTAACACGTGAATTCATTGATTTGCGCTCCCTCACACCGTTCGCATAAAACGGACATCTTGAAATTGCTCGAAAGCTATGGCTTTTGCACAGCGCGTGCAACTTGAATATGCTCCCCGCACCGTGACCTATTGCCACTTTTTCGCCGGGATTTGAAGGGTGTTGGATGAATAATCGGAATTTTGAAAAGGCAGTCGTGTTGATTCCGGCTCGAATGGCCTCCACACGCCTGCCTGGCAAGCCTCTGGCCGATATTGGCGGCCATCCGATGATCGTTCAGGTTGCCATGCGCGCACGCGAAGCCGGTGCGCAGCGAATCGTTGTGGCCGTGGATGACGAGCGTGTGTTCGAGGCTGTCAAGAACGCTGGTTTTGACGTGACCATGACCCGCGACGATCACCAATCCGGCTCCGACCGTATCTTTGAGGCCCTTCAAAAGGCCGATCCCGACGGCAATGCCGAGTTTATCATCAATGTTCAAGGCGATCTGCCCACCATCGAGCCGGAAACCATCCGCGCATCGCTTCGCCCGATGGAAAACCCATCGACCGACATTGCGACGCTGACCGTTGAAATCACCGATGAGGACGAAAAGACGAACCCGAGCATCGTCAAGATCGTCGGAAGCCCGATTTCCCCATCACGGCTGCGCGCACTGTATTTTACCCGTGCGACAGCGCCTTACGGTGAAGGGCCGCTTTATCATCACATCGGGCTTTACACCTATCGCCGCGCCGCGCTGGAGAAGTTCGTGTCGCTCAAGCCATCGACGCTGGAGCTGCGCGAAAGTCTCGAACAGTTGAGAGCACTTGAAGCGGGCATGCGCATAGATGCGGAAATCGTCAACTCGGTTCCGCTGGGTGTCGATACCCAGGCGCAACTCGATAAGGCCCGCGAAATCCTCGCCAACAGATAGATTGATCATCATGAGCAGCAACCGCATTGCCTTTCAGGGCGACTTTGGCGCAAATTCCGACATGGCTTGCCGTGACGTATTTCCGGATATGGACCCGCTGCCATGCCCCACTTTCGAAGATGCGTTCAACGCGCTGGAAAATGGTGAGGCCGATCTCGCCATGATCCCGATCGAAAACACGCTTGCCGGGCGCGTTGCCGACATTCACCACCTGTTGCCCGAATCGCGCCTCCACATCATCGGCGAGTATTTCATGCCGATCCGCTTTCAGCTGATGGTGTTGCCGGGCGTTGAAAAGCAAGAGATCAAGACAGTTCACAGCCACATCCACGCGCTTGGCCAATGCCGCAAGATCATTCGTTCCAATGGCTGGAAGCCTGTCGTGGCGGGCGATACCGCCGGGGCTGCAAAGCTCGTTGCCGAGCTGGGCGACCGCAGCATGGCGGCCCTTGCACCCCGGCTCGCGTCCGATCTCTATGGGCTGGAGATTCTGGCCGAAAATGTTGAGGATTCGGAAAACAACGTCACCCGCTTCGTCGTCCTGTCGCGGGATGAGAGCTGGGTGAAGCGGACATCACCGGATGAGGTGATCGTCACCACATTCGTCTTCAATGTCCGCAATATTCCGGCAGCGCTCTACAAGGCCATGGGCGGGTTTGCGACGAACGGCATCAACATGACCAAGCTGGAAAGCTACCAGCTGGGCGGAAAATTCGTGGCGACGCAGTTTTACGCCGACATTGAAGGCCATCCCGAAGACGGCTCCGTGCGACATGCGCTGGACGAGTTGCGGTTCTTCTCGGAGAAGGTCCGCATTCTCGGTGTCTACAAGGGCCACGCCATGCGCCGCAAGCTCAACTTCGCCTGACGTCAGTCAGGTTGCTCGACGGCCTTGCCCCAATCGATCCAGTCGCGCATCAACCGTTGCGCGATGGCACCGCGCGGTGGCGGTAGACGGCCATCGGCAGACGTCGCGTTCAACAGCGCTTCCGTCTCTTCGCGGGTAAACCACCGGCAATCCTCAAGCTCTGCCTCATCACGGGTGATGTCGCGGCTCAGCGCCTCGGCATAGCAGCCGATCATCAGCGTGTGCGGCATCGGCCATGGCTGCGAGGCGTGGTAGCGCACGCGGCCGACCTCGATATTGGCCTCCTCGCGGGTTTCACGGCGCACGGCATTTTCGATGGTTTCGCCCGGCTCTACAAAGCCGGCAAGGCAGGAATACATGCCGGGCGCAAAATGCGGGCCTCGGCCCAAAAGGCACAATTCGCGCTCGATATCGATGGTGAGCATGATGACCACGGGGTCTGTGCGCGGGAATATGGTGTGTTCGCAGGCCGCGCAGATGCGCTTGTATCCACCGATGCGCGTTTCCATCGTGCCGCCACAGCGCCCGCAGAAATGGTTGTCCCTGTTCCAGTTGATCAGCGCAACGGCCTGCGCCACCTCGCCCAGAAGCTCATCGCCGATCAGCTGGTCACGGTAAAGAGTGCGGGCATCCACCGCCTTGTAATGGCTGGCGAGAGCATCCGGCGCTATGCCGACAGGCACGGCGATGCGCGGCTCGCCATTATCCTTGTGACCTAGGAGGATGGCGTCATCGAATGAAGGCTCAAGCTCGGCCAGCTCATAGGCGGCAAATAATGGGTCGAGGACCTGATCGTCATGTTTCAGAATCAGATTTGCGCCCGAAAACGCCAGAAGGTGCGTGCCTTCCACCTTCAGGGCATCGATAACGCAATCTTCCGTGCGCTTTTCCGCCAGACGGTCAAGACCGTTCTGGGAAAATGCCGTCATCGTGCTGGGTTCGGGATGGGGAGCGTTGGTGGTGAAAATGCTGCTTGATGTCATCAGAGTGCGCCGGCGAGTTTTTTCATGAAATTGTGTCTGTCATTGTCGGAGTAGGGCTCAGGCGTGCCTTGCCCCCAGATTGGACCTGGCCAGCATGGATCACCCTCGGTGCGGGCAATGATATGAACATGGAGTTGCCGCACGATGTTGCCAAGTGCGCCGACATTGATTTTGGTCGCGCCGGTCAGTTCTTTCAGGGCGGACGCGACCTGATTGGTTTCGAAAGACAACATGGCCTGATCAAGCGGTGTAAGTTCAAACAACTCGCTCACATCGTTTCGCTGGGGAACCAGTACCAGCCACGGCCAGCGTTTGTCGTTTTGAATGCGCAATTGGCACAGGCCCAGCTTGGTAATCAGTTCGCTGTCGCGAGCCAGTCTCTCGTCAAGCCGGAATGTGTGCAAGGCGTCCTCCCAATTTGTTTTGGTCGTGATAGCAGTTTTTTATCAGCTTGGCTTGCATTTGGTTTTATTATTGCCGATATGTGCCTTCGGGAGGTTGGTGGTGGACGAGCCACTCGCCAACCGGGTCAGGTCCGGAAGGAAGCAGCCCTAACGAGCCAGGCACGGGTCGCCGTGCCAGCCTCCCACCTTTTTCTTTTTGAAGACGTGCTCAGGTATCGCCGGGCCAGTTCGGCCACTTAGCGGGCAGCACCCAATCACTGGCGAGGCGATGAGCGAAACCGGAACCAATATGCCCCAGACCAAAGAGCAGGGTACAGGTTACCGGGTTCTCGCGCGCAAATACCGCCCGAAAGACTTTTCCGATCTGATGGTTGGCCAGGAGCCGATGGTTCGCACGCTGACCAACGCGTTCGAAACCGGCCGCATTGCGCAAGCCTATATGCTGACGGGCGTCAGAGGTGTGGGCAAGACCACGACAGCGCGCATTCTGGCGCGTGCGCTGAATTACAAGACCGATGAGATCGACAAGCCGACGATTGATCTGCGCATTCCCGGCGAGCATTGCCAGGCCATCATGGAAGGCCGCCATGTCGATGTGATCGAGATGGACGCCGCCTCCCATACGGGTATTGATGACATCAGAGAGATCATCGAACAGGTGCGCTACCGCCCCGTTTCTGCGCGCTACAAAGTCTATATCATCGACGAAGTGCACATGCTGTCCACGCAGGCCTTCAACGGTCTTTTGAAGACGTTGGAAGAGCCGCCGGAGCATGTGAAATTCATTTTCGCAACGACCGAAATTCGCAAGGTGCCTATCACGGTCCTGTCGCGCTGTCAGCGTTTCGATCTGCGCCGCATCAGTGCAGCCGATCTCGTGGGCCTGTTTACCGCCATTGCATCAAAGGAAGGCTTTGAGGCCGAACCGCAGGCGCTGGCGATGATCGCCCGTGCAGCCGAAGGATCGGCACGCGATGGTTTGTCGCTTCTGGATCAGGCCATTGCGCATGGGGCAGGGCGGGTCGAGGCGGACGCCGTTCGCGGCATGCTGGGCCTTGCCGACCGCGCCCGCATCGTTGACCTGTTCCACCACGTGGTGAAGGGCGATGTCGCCTCTGCGCTGGAAGAATTTACCGGCCAATATGAGGCGGGTGCCAATCCGGTCGTCGTGTTGAACGACCTTGCGGATTTCACCCATCTTGTGACCCGCATGAAATATGTGCCTGACGCGGCAGATGATCCATCCCTGTCTGAGGTAGAGCGCACACGCGGCGCAGATTTTGCCGATAGTATCGCGGTTTCCACCCTGTCTCGCATCTGGCAGATGCTTCTGAAGGGCATTCCCGAGACAGAAAATGCCTCGCGCCCTGCCGGTGCCGCCGAAATGGTGCTGATCAGGCTCTCCCACGCCGCCAATCTGCCCGCACCTGAAGACGCGGCCCGTCGCCTGCTGGAGCTTTCCAGTGGTGAAGGCGGTGGCTCTGGCAATGGAGCGCCATCCGGCTCAGGCAATGGCGGCGGTGCACGCGCCTATTCCTCCACACAAGCCGTCGCAACGGCCCATGCGTCTCCTCAGAGGCAAGCCGCGCCGCAACCGACCGCCATGCTGCGCGCCGTGCCAGACAGCCGCCCGCAGGATATGCAGGTGGCGGCTCCAAAGCCGGAAGAGCGGCCAGAGCCAAAGGTTCCGGTCAATACGCTTCAGGATGTGGTCGATCTCTGCACCAAGAACCGCGATCCACGCATGAAGGCGCTGGTGCGCAATTTCGTGCGGCTCGTGCGGCTGGAACCCGGCCGGATGGATATGCGGCTGGCCGAGGGCGCGCCGGGCTCACTGCCGGGCGAGCTTGGTGTGAAGCTGAAGGAATGGACCGGTATCCACTGGCTCATCAGCCTCAGCAAGGAACAGGGCGAAGCCACGCTCGTTGAGGCCGAAGGCAATGCGCGGGACGCACGTCTGGTCGATGCCCGGCAGGACCCTGATGTTGCCGCGATCATGGCGCAGTTTCCGGGCGCAAAGATCACCGATGTGCGCATCCGGACACCGGTGCCTGACGATATTGAAGAGGTGGCGCCGCCATCCGTTGCGGAGTCGAGCGAAGGCGACATTCTTCCCGGCGATGATATAGAATTCTAGGAGCAATTCCAGCAAAAGTGGGAACCGGTTTTGCGTCCGGAATTGCGTAAAAACAAAGAGCTTTAGTATTTCCTGTGAACCGGTGTTCACTGGAAATAATAAAGAAAATTACAGGAGTTTCGTATGCGTGACATCATGGGCATGATGGGCAAAGTCAAGGAAATGCAGGCCAAGATGGAGAAGATGCAGGAGGAGATTTCTGCGCTTGAAGTCGAAGGCAAATCCGGTGGCGGTCTGGTGACAGTGAAGATGAGCGGCAAAGGCTCGCTGCTCGGCGTGAAGATCGACCCGTCCCTGCTGAAAGAAGACGAAGTCGAAATTCTGGAAGATCTGCTGGTCGCAGCCCACAATGATGCCAAGCAGCGCGCCGAAGCCGTCACTGCCGAAAAGACCCGCGAAATCACAGCCGGTCTGCCAATTCCGCCCGGCATGAAGCTGCCGTTCTAAACACGCTTAGCCTTCCAGCATGGCCCTGAAACGGCTGGCAAGCGGTGTCGTGAGATAGGCCTCGCGTTCCGCTTGCGACAGGTTTTGGGGCCTGAAGCGCTGAAGGATAACGGGGATGGGCAGTTGGATGCCTTGATAGGGCGTCAAGGTGACGGTCTCCTCAGGCGCGATCATGCCGCCCTTCAACACACGGCAATAGAAGCCGGGCTGTCCCGCCTGTTTGAAGCGGGGCGCAAAATAGGCATCACCGACCCTGGCAGACAGCGTTGCGCAGGGAATGCGGGCGGCGGTGACTTCCAGTGCCACTTCTGCGGCCATCAGTTGATCTCCGACATTCATTTTTGCGCTATCGAGACCTTCGATGACGAGGTTCTCTCCGAAAAATCCGGGTTCGATGGAAAAACCAAGTTCGCGTGACCAGAAATCCAGATCGACAGAGCCCATGACGTAGATGGCCTGATCCGGCCCGCCGTGATGTTTCTTGTTCAGCACGGCATCACTGACGATCCCGGCCTGATCGATGAGTACCGCACCCTGCACCGGGTGTTTGAAAATCCCGGTCTTTGAGGTTTTTCCGGGCAGGACTTCTGCATCGCCCCGGCAGACTGTGCGTATTTTCATGGAATGCCTTCTGCTTATGATTCCCGTTATGACATTTATGCAGTAGAAAGCGCTCATGGCAAAACGAGTCACCGGCCCCGAAATCGAAAAACTCATTCAGCTTCTGGCAAAAGTGCCGGGGCTTGGTCCCCGTTCGGCGCGCCGCGCCGCACTTCACCTGATCAAGAAGAAAGAGCAGCTGCTTGGGCCGCTGGGGCATGCCATGGGCGATGCCTATGACAAGGTGAAGGTCTGCTCGCGCTGCGGCAATGTCGACACCATGGACCCTTGCACCGTGTGCACCGACGACCGGCGTGACCAGACGGTCATCATCGTGGTCGAGGACGTATCCGATCTCTGGGCGCTGGAACGTTCGGGCGCAATGAACACCGCCTACCACGTTCTGGGTGGTACGCTTTCCCCGCTCGATGGCGTGGGACCGGAAGATCTCAATATCAAAGGTTTGATCGAACGTGTGAGCGAAGGCGGTATTCAGGAGCTCATCATCGCGGTAAACGCAACGGTCGAGGGCCAGGCGACGGCCCATTACATCACCGACCGGCTGAGCGATCTCGGCGTCAGGATCACCCGGCTGGCGCATGGCGTTCCGGTTGGCGGAGAGCTCGACTATCTGGACGAGGGCACGCTGACCGCCGCATTGCGCGCCCGCACCCTTATCTGAAAGGAATACACATGCGCTCCACGATATCAGGCCCGGTTCTTGCCGCGGTCCTCTGCGCATTGTCCGCAGGCCCGTCTTCGGCGCAAACGGTGCCGACCGGTGCTGCCGCTGCCAGATATGATGCGCAGTTCAATGCATGGCTGAAGCAGGACATCTGGCCAGAGGCGCGCAAGGCGGGTATCTCACAGAATACGATCGAGGCATCACTTTCAGGCCTTTCCATCAACTGGAAACTGCCCGATCTCGTCATTCCCGGCCAGAAACCACCGAAGGAACAGGCGCAAAGCCAGGCAGAATTTTCCTCGCCCGGCGCCTATTTTTCCGAGCAGCGTTTGCAGGGGCTGGCGGCAACAGGTCGCTCGCTGGCGGCCACCCATGCCGCAACGTTAAAGCGCATCGAGGCAAAATATGGCGTTCCCGGTAATATATTGATTGCCGTCTGGGGTCGTGAATCCGGTTTCGGACGGGCAAAGCTGCCCAATGCCGTGATCGATGTGCTGGCCACCAAAGCCTATACCTCCACCCGCAAGGACATGTTCCGCGCAGAACTGATCGACGCCCTGAAGATTGTGGAGCGCGGCGATATTGAAGCGTCGAGAATAATGGGCTCATGGGCAGGCGCACTCGGCCAGCCGCAATTCATGCCCTCAAGCTATCTGAAATATGCCGTGGATTTCGATGGGGATGGCCGCCGCGATATCTGGAACTCCGTGCCGGATACGCTGGCATCCATCGCCAACTATCTTTCCACACGTGGCTGGCAGCGCAACCGCGACTGGGGCTTTGAAGTTTCCATACCAGACGCGGTATCCTGCGCGCAGGAAGGGCCGGATCTTGCCCGCCCGGTTACGGAATGGGCAAAGCTCGGGATTGCCAGAATCTCTGGAAAAGCGTTTCCGTCCAATGACTTGGATGCAGATGGCATGATGCTTGTGCCAGCAGGGCGCAATGGGCCTGAGTTCGTGGTGACGCCGAATTTCTACGTCATCAAGGAGTATAACAACTCCGATCTCTATGCGCTCTTCATCGGCAATCTGGCAGATCGCATCGCCTATAATGCCGGGCCGTTTCAGGCAAAATGGGGCGATGTCGGCTCCATGTTGCGCTCCGACGTGCTGTCCATGCAGAAAGCTCTTGTCGCCAAGGGCTATGATGTGGGCAAGGCGGATGGGCTGGCGGGTTTCAAGACGCGCCGTTCCCTCGGTGACTGGCAGGCCAAGAACGGGCTGCGCCCGACCTGCTTCCCGGATGCCTCCCTGAAGACGAAGCTCAGATAGAGCTTCCTCCCATCAACTGATCCTGATAGCGATATAGATGAGCGTGAGCGCGATGACCCAGAGTGCGGCGCGTCCCCATTTTGTGTGGCGCGCTTCCGCCTTGCCGATAGCTTCGGCTGTGCTCGCATCGAAACGCAGGCCGTGTTCGCTCATATAGACCAGATCGGCATGCAGCTTTTCCGTTTTGGCTGCGATCTCGGGCGCGGCTTCGGCTAGCTTGACGGCGGCTTTCAGCCCATCCTTGATGTCGGTTACGATGCGCTTTGGTCCAAGATTGTCCCTGATCCATGCGCTGACGACAGGATCTGCCGCCTTCCACATGTTGAAGCGCGGATTGAGAATGCGTGACACGCCTTCGACCACGACCATGGTCTTTTGCAGCATGACGAGTTCTGGCCGGGTTTCCATGTCGAATAGTTCTGTGACCTCGAACAGAAGCGTCAGCAGCTTGCCCATGGAGATGGTTTCGGCCGGTTGCCCATGGATGGGTTCGCCAATGGCGCGGATCGCCTGCGCAAAGCTTGCCATATCATGGTGGCCGGGCACATAGCCGGCTTCGAAATGCACTTCTGCCACGCGCATGTAATCGCGGGTGATGAAGCCATAGAGAATTTCGGCCAGAAACCTGCGTTCCTTTTTGCCCAGCCGCCCGGCAATGCCCATATCCACGGCCACGATCATGCCCTGCGGGTCCACGAAAAGGTTGCCGGGGTGCATATCGGCATGGAAAAAGCCATCGCGCAGGGTGTGACGCAGGAAGGACTGAATGAGCGTATCGGCCAGCGCATCGAGATCGTGACCGGCAGCCCTCAGGCCTTCAACGTCAGACATCTTGACGCCATCGATCCACTCCATGGTGACGACATCGCGGCCCGTGCGCTCCCAATCCACCTTCGGCACGCGAAAGCCGGGATCGTTTTTTGTGTTCTCCGCGATTTCGGAGAGGGCTGCGGCCTCAAGCCGCAAATCCATCTCGATTTTCGTCGTCTGTTCCAGTGCCCGCGTTACCTCGACCGGGCGCAGACGCCGCGCAGAGCGAATGAACCGCTGCTGCAGATCGGCAATCAGATACATGGCCTCCAGATCATTCTGGAAACGCTGGCGCACGCCGGGGCGGATGACCTTGACGGCCACTTTTTTCTGGCCGTTTGGCGTGCGCACCATGGCCGGGTGAACCTGCGCTATGGAGGCGGCGGCAATCGGCTCACCGAATTCTAGGTAGAGATCCGACATCGGACGCCCGAGCGATCCCTCGATATTGGCTCTTGCCGCAGCATTCGGGAAAAAGGCCATGCGGTCCTGCAAGCGCGACAGGTCTTCGGCAAAATCGGCACCGACAACATCCGGGCGTGTGGCCAGAAACTGGCCCATTTTCACATAGGATGGACCCAGCCGTTCGACGGCTGTTGCCAGCCGGTCACGCCGGTCGGCATGTTTGGCACGGTTACGGGCGAAGGGCTTGAGAAGTGCTTTTGCAAACTTGGACATGGTTGGAAGGTCTTGCGAAGGCAGGGCAAGCACCACGCCTTCGCGCACCAGAACCCAGCCAACCTTGGCCAGGCGTAAATATGCACCGGGCGTGCTCATGCGAATGCCTTCTTCCTGCTGCCAGTCATCATGTCGATTAAAGTTTCCAGCCGGAATGCAGCGCGGCAATGCCGCCTGTGTAATTGGTATAGGTGACGCGCGAAAAACCAGCCGTGCGGATCATGGCCGCGAAATCATCCTGATTGGGGAATTTGCGGATCGATTCCACCAGATACTGGTAGGGCTCGGCATCGCCGGTGATCATCTTGCCGAACTTAGGAATGGCGTTGAACGACCAGGCATCATAGACCTTGTCGAGGAGCGGCATGTCCACTTCGGAAAACTCCAGCACCAGAAGGCGTCCGCCACGCTTGAGAACCCGGTGCGCTTCCTTCAGCGCCACATCGATGCGCGGAACGTTGCGAATGCCGAAGGCCACCGTATAGGCATCAAAGCTTTTATCCTCGAAGGGAAGTTCTTCGGCATTCGCTTCCACGAAAGTCACATTGTCGGACAGTTTCTTCTTGGCGGCGCGCTCCTCGCCCACAGCCAACATCGAGCCGTTAATGTCGAGCACGGTAGAATGGGCAAGCCGGTTGGAGGCTTCGACGATGCGGAAGGCGATATCGCCCGTTCCACCCGCCACATCCAGCGTCTTGTAGGTCGGGTCCTTGCGCGGGTTGAGCGCGGCAATCATCGCGTCTTTCCAGAGCCGGTGCATGCCCGCCGACATCACGTCATTCATGATATCGTAGCGTTTGGCGACCTTGTGGAAGACCTCGTTGACCATGCCCTGCTTCTGGCCTTCTTCAACCTTGTGAAAACCATAGGAGGTTTCCATGCCGCCATTGGCGGTTGTGCGGGCTTCGGTCATCGGCGGTCTCCATCTTTAATTACGGGGCGGACCATAGCGGAAACAGGAATGCGACGCTATCTGTTGCGGCAGTTTATGCCTGCGACATGTATGTCCGCAGGATTTAGATCGCAAGACCGTCGCGGTAAACATGTGAGTTGAGCAGATGCCAGAATTGCCCGAAGTGGAAACCGTCAGACGCGGCCTCGCGCCGACCATGGAAGGTGCGCGCCTTGAAAAGCTTGTTCTGGGTCGCCCGGACCTGCGCTTTCCCTTCCCGGAAGGGTTTGCTGAGCTTGTGGAGGGAAAACGCATCGTTTCGCTGGGGCGGCGGGCGAAATATCTGCTGATCGAGCTGGAGGACGGACTGACGATCGTTTCGCATCTGGGCATGTCCGGCTCCTTTCGCATCGAGGATGAGGTGCAGGAGACGGATGCGCCCGGCGTGTTCCATCATCCGCGCTCCAAGGATGGCAAGCACGACCATGTCATCTTCCATCTGGACAAGGACGGAAAGCATGCGCAGGTCATCTATAATGACCCACGCCGTTTCGGCTTCATGCATCTGGTGGAGCGGTCCAACATCGATCTTTACCCCGCCTTTGCCGATCTTGGGCCGGAGCCGACCGGAAACGCGCTGAGCGCCGATTATCTGGCGCGCCGTTTTGCCGGAAAAAGCCAGCCGCTCAAAAGCACGCTGCTGGACCAGAAGGTCATTGCGGGGCTGGGCAATATCTATGTCTGTGAAGCGCTGTGGCGCGCACATCTCTCTCCTTTAAGAGCTGCGGGCACGCTTGTCACGAAAACGGACAAGCCGAGGGCATCGCTCATCGATCTCACCGAGAAAATCCGCGAGGTGATTGCCGATGCCATCGCCGCCGGTGGCTCGTCCCTGCGTGACCATATCCAGACGGATGGCACGCTTGGCTATTTCCAGCATTCCTTCTCGGTCTATGATCGGGAGGGTCATGCTTGCCCCACACCCGGTTGCGGGGGTACGGTTGAGCGGATCGTACAGGCGGGGCGCTCGACATTCTATTGTGCCGCTTGCCAGACATGACGCCAGGAAAAACGGGAGAGGACCCTCACCATGGATTATGAAACGCTGATCGTTGAGAAGCGCGACAATGTCGGCGTCATCACGCTCAATCGTCCGCAGGCGCTGAACGCGCTGAATGCCGCCTTGCTGAAAGAGCTGCGCCATATATTGGCGTCTTTTTCGACAGATGATTCCATCGGAGCGATTGTCATAACGGGTTCGCAAAAGGCCTTTGCGGCTGGCGCCGATATCAAGGAGATGCAGGCGCTTGATTTCGTCGATGCCTATCTCGGCGATTTTCTGGGCGGCTGGGACGATGTGGCGGCAAGCCGCAAGCCTGTCATTGCGGCAGTATCCGGCTTTGCGCTGGGCGGCGGCTGCGAGCTGGCGATGATGTGCGATTTCATCATTGCCTCGGATAGCGCCAAATTCGGACAGCCGGAGATCACACTGGGCATCATTCCGGGCATGGGCGGCTCCCAGCGCTTGACGCGCGCCGTGGGCAAGGCCAAGGCCATGGACATGGTGCTGACAGGCCGCAAGATGGATGCGCAGGAGGCAGAGCGCGCAGGGCTTGTTTCCCGCATCGTTCCGCAGGAACGGCTGATGGATGAGGCTGTGGAGGCCGCTGGCGTCATCGCATCGCTCTCCCGTGCCTCAGTGCTGATGGCAAAGGAAAGCGTCAACCGGTCCTTTGAAGGCACATTGAGCGAAGGCCTGCGGTTTGAGCGCCGTCTGTTTCAGTCGCTCTTTGCTACGCAGGATCAGAAGGAAGGCATGGCGGCTTTTGCGGAGAAGAGAAAACCCGTCTTCAGAAATCGCTAGGTGAAACCGCCTGCGATGCTCTAGAGAACTTCATGTGTTTTGAGTCCGCTTCGCTCCAAGGATTCGGAATATCAGCGTTTTTACTGTAAATGCGCGTTGACGGGCAGCTGCTTTAAGGCTATATGCCCGCCCACGGTTAGGAAAAGCCATCCGGCTTATTCCAATTACTCCCGCACTCTTTGGAACGCGAGGTCTTTGAAGGACCTGATCCTGTGGTTGCGGATTTTGGTTTGAATTCGAAGAGAGGCATACATGGCCAATACAACTTCGGCGAAAAAGGCGACTCGCAAGATCGCTCGCCGTACTGAAGTCAACAAGGCTCGTCGTTCGCGCGTTCGTGGTTTCATTCGCAAGGTCGAAGAAGCCATCGCAACAGGTGATCTGGCAGTTGCAACAGAAGCGCTGAAAGTAGCGCAGCCTGAGATCCAGCGCGCTGCTACTCGCGGCGTTATGCCTGGCAACACGGCAGACCGTAAGGTGTCCCGTCTTGCACAGCGCGTGAAGGCACTGATGGCCTAATCCGGCTAACACATTTTCATCTAAAAAAAGCCCGGTCTCTCGACCGGGCTTTTTTTCGTTTATCATAGATCTTTAACGATCATCTCAAAAACATGATGCTTCTGCGTCAATGAGATGACGGAAAAGTACCTTATAAATCAATGGCTTGTGAAAGGTAATGAAAATACGATCTTCTTTACGTAGGGGAAGACGGGGCAAAGATTGTGTCAAGAGAATTTTTATTTTTCTCCCAAATCGGCCCTTAAAAAAGACAGGAAATTGAATCTCATTGATTCATAAGAGATTCTCCAGACGGGCATGAAGGCGATGCAAAACGGCCCCTGTGAGTCAATGGTCGATCTTCCGAATCAAAGAAATATCGGCATTGATCTCCCACCCTGATCCTGCCTAAATGGATCTCGACAAGGGGCAAGGATTTCTATCCACAAGCTATCTCGATCCTTGAGTATCGAAGGCACATGCTTCTTGCGGACGAATTCTGTTTGGGTTCGTTTTTTCAAGTATTGGGGTCGTTTTGGTCGCAATCCTACAGGTTGTGGAAATGCGAAACCGCGCCTCGGCGTTTGATTAATGTGTGTTGCAGGAGTTCGTAGATGAGTAATCGCAGGCCTCTCCATGATGTAGAGGATAATGGGATAACCGGCTCGCGGTGAGATAAGTGGCTCAAGGACATACTTTCGAGGGGGATGTCTGAGAGAGAATAAGAACGAGGGGTATCCCTGACGGGCGTTGGTTCGTCAGGCTATGATTGGCAATTTGAAAGGCGGCAATATGCAAATGAATTTGATGGGTGCGGTATCGAACGGGGACCGCACACCGAAGGCATGTGATGCAGCTGAGACTGATGCGGCAGGGGACAAGCAAGCTATGAAGCATGACGCGCTGTTCGAACGTTTTAGCGCGCGCCTCAAGGCACAGGTTGGACCGGAAGTATATGCAAGCTGGTTCGCACGTCTGAAACTTCACTCGGTTTCAAAAAGCGTCGTGCGTTTTACGGTTCCGACGACATTTTTGAAGTCATGGATCAACAATCGCTACATCGATCTCATCACCACGCTCGTCCAGAGCGAGGATGCCGATGTCTTGAAGGTCGAAATTCTGGTTCGCTCGGCCAGCCGCCCGGCACGGCCAGTAGCCGTTGAGGAAGATGCGCAGCCTGTATCCGAGATCAGCACATCGATACAGAGGGCAAAGCCCTTCCTGCCGCCACAGCCACCTGCAGCAAATGTGCAGATGTCTGGCGCCTCTGCAACGCTCACGCGCCATTCAGGCTCCGGTCCTTTGTTCGGATCGCCGCTCGACAGCCGCTTCACCTTCGATACTTTTGTCGAGGGATCGTCCAACCGCGTGGCGTTGGCCGCAGCCAAGACCATTGCCGAGGCCGGCGCCGGTGCCGTTCGGTTCAACCCACTCTTCATCCATGCGGGTGTTGGCCTTGGAAAGACGCATCTTCTTCAGGCGATTGCCAATGCCGCCATCGATAGCCCGCGCAACCCGCGCGTCGTCTATCTGACTGCTGAATATTTTATGTGGCGTTTCGCGACCGCGATCCGTGACAATGACGCGCTGACGCTGAAAGACACGCTGCGCAATATCGATCTTCTTGTCATCGATGACATGCAGTTCCTGCAGGGCAAGATGATCCAGCACGAATTCTGCCATCTGCTCAACATGCTGCTCGACAGCGCGAAGCAGGTTGTCGTGGCCGCAGACCGTGCGCCATGGGAACTGGAATCGCTTGACCCACGTGTTCGCTCGCGTCTTCAGGGCGGCATGGCCATCGAGGTCGAAGGTCCTGATTACGAGATGCGTCACGAAATGCTGACCCAGCGCATTGCAGTCGCCCGTCAGGAAGACCCAGGCTTCGATATTCCCGAAGAAATCGTCTCCCACGTGGCCCGCAGCGTAACAGCCAGCGGCCGTGAACTGGAAGGCGCTTTCAACCAGCTGATCTTCCGCCGTTCCTTCGAGCCGAACCTTTCGGTCGAGCGTGTCGATGAGCTTCTGGCCCATCTGGTGGGTTCAGGCGAGCCAAAGCGCGTGCGCATCGAAGACATTCAGCGCATTGTCGCCAGACATTACAATGTCTCTCGCCAGGAACTGGTATCCAACCGCCGCACACGCGTCATCGTCAAGCCGCGCCAGATCGCCATGTATCTCGCCAAGATGCTGACACCTCGCTCCTTCCCGGAAATCGGCCGTCGCTTTGGCGGACGCGATCACACAACGGTTCTGCACGCGGTGCGCAAGATTGAGGAACTGATCGGCGGCGACACCAAGCTCGGCCATGAGGTTGAGTTGCTGAAGCGCCTGATCAACGAAAACAACGCGTAAAGACGGCGGCCGGGAAAACGGCCCCGCCTGAATATCTGCCCGCCACATCAAGACCGGCCCTCGCTCCAATAGCGACGGCCGGTCTTTCTTCTTGTAACTGTGGATTGCGCATGATTATCTAATAATCGGAAACGGTGTTCATATCGCTCTCACCTGCCAGGCTGTGATATCAGCGCGCGCTAAATGCGGTTTGAAATCTGTTATCGTGATTTGAAAAGATGGAAGGGAATGGCTTGGGAAGTTCGTCGTATTGGCACTGGATCATCATCCTCGTCCTCATTTTCTTCCCACTGATTTTCGTCTTCAGGTCACCGCCATCTGGCCCCAACAGGTTTGGGGCGGCGCCCATGCCGATGAGTTTCGGTGAGGCCATTGCCAGTTTTTTCAGAAACTTTGTCAACTTCCAGGGCAGGGCGGCGCGCTCGGAATATTGGTTCTCATTCCTGTTCGTTTTCTGCAGTTCCGTTGTCATCGAGATCATTGATAATAGTGGGATTATCAGCCTGATCTGGTCGCTCATCCTGTTTTTACCGTCGATTGCAGTCGCTGCCCGCCGCCTTCACGATATCAACCGCAGCGGCTGGCATCAGCTTCTCTATTGTTTCGCCCCGGTCGGGCTCATCGTCGTCATCGTCTGGTACTGCACGCCGGGTCGCGACGAGACCTGACGGAAGAGGCGACTGTGCGATCTGCGCATCGCTACCCACAGATGGGTGATGGGGATGAGCAGCGTGCTGCCTGACGATGGACTTTGTGGAATGTCTGTGCAGGCCTCAACAGGCCAGATCGGCGACGACCGAATCCAGAATGAGCATGCCGGATGGCGTGCAGCGCAGGCGTGAATTTCCCAGGCGCTCTATGAAGCCATGCTTCAGTAAAAACTCTTCCTTGTCCGGGTCCAGATCGCGGCCGGAAAGGTCGCTCCAGCGGGCAAGATCAACGCCTTCGCGCAGGCGCAGGCCCATGAGCAGCAGCTCGTCGGACTGTTCTTCAACGCCCAGAAGCTCCTGATCCAGAATGCCGTGGCCATCACGCTCGACGGTTTCGAGCCATGTTTCCGGATGACGTTCGGTCGCCGTCGCCAGTTTGGATCCGCCGGTGGTGAGACGCCCGTGGGCGCCGGGGCCGATACCGGCATAATCGCCATAGCGCCAATAGGTCAGATTATGACGGCTTTCTGCGCCGGGCCTTGCGTGGTTGGACACCTCATAGGCGGGCATGCCGTGGCGGGCGGTGATCTCCTGCGTTGCCTCGTAAAGCAGCGCGGATTGGTCGCCATCCGGCACAATCAGCTTGCCGGCCTTGTGCAGACCGTAAAAGGCGGTGCCTTCCTCGATGGTCAACTGGTAGAGCGACAGGTGATCAACGGCATAAGAAATCGCTTCGACAAGCTCCTTCTCCCACTCGTCCACCGTCTGGTTCGGGCGGGCATAGATCAGGTCGAAGGACATGCGTGGGAAAATCTCGCGGGCCAGCCGGATGGCTTTCAGTGCGTCGGCCACATCATGCAGGCGGCCCAGAAATTTAAGGTCACGGTCATTCAGTGCCTGTACGCCCATGGAGACGCGATTGACACCGGCTGCTCTGTAGCCTCGAAACCGTTCCGCTTCCACGCTGGAAGGGTTGGCTTCCATGGTGATCTCGATACCATCAGGCACATGCCAGAAGCGTGCAATGCCATCCAATATGGCGCCCACCGTTTGCGGGTCCATCAGTGAAGGCGTGCCCCCGCCCAGAAACACGCTGGAGACGACTTTTGCGCCGCTTAGTTGCCGCATGGTTTCCATCTCGCGAAGGAAAGCGGAGACGAACCGATCCTGATCCACCGGCTTGTGGCGGACATGGCTGTTGAAATCGCAATAGGGGCATTTGGCCGCGCAGAAGGGCCAATGCACGTAAATGCCGAAACCGGGCTCGCCGGTATCGGGCAACATCGTCACATCAGGGGCAGGGGAGAACCTGCTCCCAAGATCGATCATCATGCGTCCAGACAGGTTTCGACAAATATCTTGAAGGCGCGGGCGCGGTGGGATAGCGCCTGCGCATCGCCGGGCTTCCAGCCATGCTTCTCATCGGATGTCATCTCGCCGAAGGTCGTTTCATAGCCTTCCGGCTGGAAGATGGGGTCGTAACCGAAGCCACTTGCGCCACGGGGTGGCCATGCGACAGTGCCTTCGATCTCCCCGCGGAAATACTCCGTGTGGCCATCTGGCCAGGCAAGGCACAGCACGCTGACAAAGCGGCATGTGCGGGCGGAAGTTTCCGTCGCACCGTTCTTTTGAAGGGCGTCTTCGACCTTTTGCATCGCCATGGCAAAATCACGCGTGCCATCAGCCGTTTCCGCCCAATTGGCAGTGTAGACACCGGGTGCGCCGTCAAGCGCATCGATCACCAGACCACTATCGTCGGAAAGCGATGGCAAGCCAGAGGCCTTGGCAGAGGCAAGCGCCTTGATGGCCGCGTTTTCCTCGAATGTCGTGCCTGTCTCGTCGGGTTCGGCGAAATTCAGCTCAGCGGCGGATTTCGCGGAAAAGCCGAGCGGACCGATCAGATCGGAAATCTCGGCAATCTTGCCCTTGTTGTGGCTGGCAACGACAATGGTTCTGGTGTCGAGTTTGCGCATGGTTTTAACGTCCTTGATCAGGCAATCGCCTGCTTCTGCATCTCAACGAGTTCCGCGCAGCCGGTTTTGGCAAGGCCCAGCAGCGTGAGAAATTCCGTTTCGCTAAAGGGTGCGCCTTCGGCTGTGCCCTGAATTTCGACAATGCCGCCGGAGCCGGTCATGACGAAGTTCGCGTCTGTTTCGGCAGAGGAATCTTCCAGATAATCCAGATCGATCACTGGCTGGCTGGCAAAGATGCCGCAGGAAATGGCGGCGATATGGTCTTTCAAGACCTTCTCCACCTTGATCATGTTGCGGGTTTCCATCCACTTCAGGCAATCATGCAAGGCAATCCACGCGCCGGTGATGGACGCTGTGCGGGTGCCGCCATCCGCCTGGATCACATCGCAGTCGATGCTGATCTGACGCTCACCCAGCGCCTGAAGATCAACCACGGCCCGCAGCGAGCGGCCAATGAGACGCTGGATTTCCTGCGTGCGACCACCCTGCTTGCCGGTAGACGCCTCGCGGCGCATCCGCTCGTGCGTGGAGCGCGGCAGCATGCCGTATTCTGCGGTAACCCAGCCCTTGCCGCTGTTGCGCAGCCATGGTGGCGTCTTTTCTTCAAGGCTGGCCGTGACGAGCACATGCGTATCGCCGAATTTCACCAGACAGGAACCCTCGGCGTGTTTGGAGAAATTGCGCTCGAAAGAAACTTTGCGCATCTGATCGGTTTTTCTGCCTGAAGGCCGCATAGGGGTCGTCTCCGTTTTAATCTCCGCGTCTTAAGGCCGTGACACCGGTTTTGCAAAGGAAAAGCGGGCCATGGCTTTGGCATATGCAATTTCCATTGTCACTTAACGACGCGAACGACTATATTCCATGTGCTACTGACAGAACGAAGAGTTGAGTGAATGGGCGTTTCTCATCCGAGCGGAAAAGAACCGGGCGCGCTGCTGGATGATCGCTCACGCGAGATTTTCCGCCGCATCGTGGAAGGCTATCTCGAAAACGGTGAGCCGCTGGGCTCGCGCAGCCTCTCGCGCCTGTTGCCCATGTCTCTGTCACCAGCCTCTGTTCGCAATGTGATGAGCGATCTTGAAGAGCTTGGCCTCATCTACTCTCCCCATATCAGCGCCGGGCGATTGCCGACGCAGACGGGCCTACGCTTTTTCGTGGATGCCTTCATGCAGGTGGGGGACCTGCCGGAAGAACAGCGCGCCAGCATCGACCGGCAGATCGGGCCCGTATCCGGGCGTGAGCAGCCAATCGAGGGCCTGCTGACGGAGGCCAGCCGAATGCTGTCGGGCATGTCGCGTGGCGCGGGCCTTGTGCTGACGACCAAAAGCGATGCGGTGCTGAAGCATGTCGAATTTATAAGGCTCGAACCGACCAAGGGTCTCGCCATTCTGGTGGGAGACAACAATCAGGTCGAAAACCGGATCATCGAACTGCCAGCGGGGATCACCTCCTCGCAACTCACCGAGGCCGCCAACTTCATCAATGCGCATCTGGCAGGGCAAACGCTACCAGAACTGCGCACGCAGCTCTTGCAGCAGAAGGATGCCTTGCAGACGGCGCTCAGCACATTGGCGCAGGATCTCGTTGAGCGCGGCCTAGCCGTCTGGTCTGGCGACAATGAAGAGGGCAAGCTGGGTCGTTTGATTGTGCGCGGACGCTCCAACCTGCTGGAAGGTCTGGCCGGTGAGGAAGACATCGACCGTGTGCGCCTGCTGTTCGACGATCTTGAGCGCAAGGACAACCTGATCGAGGTTCTCAACCTGGCTGAGACAGGATCGGGCGTCAGGATTTTCATCGGTTCGGAAAACAAGCTGTTTTCGCTATCAGGCTCTTCCTTGATTGTTGCGCCTTACCGAGATGATGAAAACCGGGTGGTGGGCGCCGTGGGTGTCATTGGGCCAACGCGGCTGAATTACTCGCGGATCGTGCCAATGGTGGATTACACCGCCCAGATCATGGCTCGCCTGTCCAGCAAACGACGTTGATTGTGAAAACCTGCCGGTGAATAGGAGATGGTTTGCCTGCAAGCCTTGATTTTTGCTTGGCAAAGCTCGATATCGGGCACAACCCATAACAGATCTAAAGCTGGAGAACGTCATGACCGATGACACGAACAAGAACGGACCCGACGCAGACGTCGTCGACGAGGCACTTGAGGCGCTGGAAATCGATAATGATGCGCCTGAGCAGGGCGAGCCTGATCCGATTGATGTGCTGAAGGCGGAAAATTCCGAACTGCGCGACAAGTTCCTGCGCCTTGCCGCTGAAATGGACAATCTTCGTCGCCGCACAGAGCGTGAAGTCAAGGATGCCAAGGCCTATTCCGTGGCAGGCTTTGCCCGCGACATGCTGGCCGTATCCGACAATCTGCGCCGCGCACTCGACACCATTCCTGAAGAGTTGAAGACAAACTCCGAAGCTGGCATTGCCGGACTGATCGAAGGCGTCGATATGACGGAACGCTCGATGCTGTCTGCGCTGGAGCGTCACGGCGTGCGCAAGATGGATGCGGAAGGCCAGAAATTCGACCCGAATTTCCATCAGGCCATGTTCGAAATCCCCAATACGGCCGTTGCCAACAACACGGTCGTGCAAGTTGTTCAGGCTGGCTTCACCATTGGTGACCGCGTCTTGCGTCCGGCGATGGTCGGCGTTTCCAAGGGTGGCCCAAAGGGTGACGCGCCAACGACACCTGAGCCAGGCACCTCAAGCGTCAACGAAAAAGACGCGTGATATCTTTGGCCATCTCCATGTGAGGTGGCCGAGCCTTTTTAAGAGTGATCAGCCCCGCCACACCGGCGGGGTTTTTCGTGGATGCTTGTGGAGATGTTGGGGTGGTGCAAGGTCCCGAACCAGCGTGTCAGGCCGCGTTGGCCTGTTCCTGGTTCAGGAATGTGTAGATCGCCGTATCCGAATCCGTTGCGCGCAGTTTTGCCACCAACTCGGGATCGCGCAGCACGCGGGCGATGCGCGAAAGCGCCTTGAGGTGATCTGCACCGGCACCTTCCGGCGCCAGAAGCAGGAAGACCAGATCTACGGGCTGATCGTCCAGCGCTTCGAAATCGACCGCATTTTCAAGACGTGCGAAGACGCCAACGATCGTATCGATACTGGCAAGTTTGCCGTGGGGAATGGCGATGCCGTGGCCGACGCCGGTCGAGCCCAGTCGCTCACGCTGCAGGATGACGTCGAACACTTCCCGTTCTGCCACACCCGTTATTCTGGATGCTCTCGCCGCCAGTTCCTGAAGCAGCTGCTTCTTGGAATTGACTCGGAGGGCGGGAATAATCGCATCGAGTTGCAGCAAATCTGCCAACGCCATTCTGTTTATCCTTCATGCGATCGAGGCGGGTCGGGAGTGCTGCCAAACGGCTGCGCCCCCGACGCCTTTATCAGACTGTTCAGTTCTTGATCGTTGCTGCGTCGATCCAGCCGATGTTTCCATCGGTGCGACGATACACGATATTCAGTTCCTTGGCTGGGCTGCGGAACAGCAGCACCGGCTCATCCGTCATGTCGAGTGCCATGACAGCACTTGCGACCGTCATGGTTTTGACCTGCTTGGACGTTTCGGCAACAATCGTTGGCGCGAAATCTTCCGGCAGTTCCTCGTCCTCATCGGGCACGGCATCCATCACGGTATATGGAAATTCTTCCATCATGCCGTTGGCCGAAGCACCGTTGTGGTGGTGGTCCTTCAATTTTCTCTTATATCTGCGAAGCCGCTTTTCGATGCGCTGGGCTGCAGCATCGAAGCTGGCCTGCGGGTCGTTGGCTTGCCCGGCTGCGTGCAGGACCACCCCGGTATCGAGATGGATCTTGCAATCGGCCGAGAAACCCGCGCCGGATTTCTCTACAGTAACTTGACCAGAATACCCCCCATCAAAGTATTTGGTAATCGCCAGGCTAATGTTGTCCTCGATCCTCTGACGGAACGATTCGCCGATATCCATATGTTTACCAGATACACGCACACTCATGGAATTTTTCCTTTTTCAGTGATTTGCGCATACCAGCTTACGTCAAGGAAGACGCTCATCCAAGCGTTTCGAAACACTTTAAGTGTCATTCCGGACTGGCGCCCCAGCGACGTGGTCAATTTAGCGTTGATGGGCCCTCAGCCATCTGTGCGGCGAGCTTCTAGCCGTGGTGGGGGCAAGAGTCAAACAACATTATTAACATTTTGAAATATATGAATATTTCGTTACGCCGTCGCAACTTTTGCCATGGCTTTTTTCTCTCTTCGCCTCTGGACGGAGGAGGGAATATTCATCGCTTCACGATATTTTGCGACCGTTCGCCGCGCCAGTTCGACGCCGGTTTTCTTGAGATTGTCGACAATATCATCATCTGAAAGAACACTGTCGGGCGCTTCCTGCGCAATCATGATCTTGATGCGATGGCGCACTGCCTCGGCCGAATGGCTGTCACCACCCTCGACCGCGCCAATCGAAACGCTGAAGAAATATTTGAGCTCAAAAAGTCCACGCGGCGTCAGCATATATTTGCGCGATGTGACGCGGCTGACGGTGGACTCATGCATCTTGATCGCATCGGCAACCTGCTTGAGGTTGAGCGGGCGAAGATGATCGACGCCATGGAGCAGAAAGGCATCCTGCTGGCGCACGATTTCGTTGGCGACCTTCATGATGGTTCTGGCGCGCTGGTCAAGGCTGCGGGTCAGCCAGCTGGCCGTCTGCATACATTCGGACAGAAACTCCTCATCTTCGCCCTTGCGCGCCTTGACCTTGGACACTTCGGAAAAATAGGTGTGATTGACCAGCACACGCGGCAAGGTTTCCGGGTTGAGTTCAATCAACCAGCCGCCATCGCTTGAGGGACGCACGATGATGTCGGGAATGATTGTATCGGCATTACCCGTTTCAAAGCCAGCGCCGGGACGCGGATTGAGCGACCTGATCTCGGCCAGCATGTCGAGAAGATCGTCTTCACCCACGCCGCACAGGCGCTTCAGCGAGACGAAATCGCGCTTGGCGAGAAGCTCGAGATTGCCAACAAATGCCTTCATCGCCGGGTCGAGACGATCCTGCTGGGCAAGCTGAATGGAAAGGCACTCGCTGAGGGAGCGCGCAAAAACACCGGGCGGATCGAGGGTTTGTAACGCCTTCAGCACCGTCTCGATCTCGCCCTTGGATGTGTTCAGGCGCTCTGAAATATCGTCCAGCGCATCGGCTGCGAGATAGCCGGTCTCATCGAGGTAATCCAGAAGCGCATCGGCAATGATCCGCTCCCGCGGAAGCGATACGGTAAAGGGAAGCTGTTGGCCAATATGGTCTCGCAGGCTTGGTTTGCTCGCGACGAAATCATCCAGATCGTAGGATTCGCCCGCTTCCGCGCCCGGCATAGACTTCCACTGGCCGACAAGCTCTGGCGCATCAGCCTTGGCGGGGGCGGTGTCATCCTGAAAGACGTTTTCGAAATTGGTGTCGAGCTGTTCATTCAGCGTGCTGGCGCGATCGCCATACCATTCCTCCGTGTCATGGGAGGCGTCGGAAACCGGCTCGGGCGGTTCAGGATGACGATCAAAGCCATCATCGGCCGCGGCGGTGACCATATCCGTGTCATTTGCCACTATTTCGAGCAGAGGATTTTTTTCGGCTTCCTGGGCAATGAATTGCGTCAGCTCAATATGCGTCATCTGAAGCAGTTGAATGGACTGCATCAGTTGTGGGGTCATGACCAAAGACTGGTTTTGACGCAACAAAAGACTGGCGGACAAGGCCATGGCGGACGCTAAACTCCCATAAACCCCTTCGTCTCCGACTTTTTTGCAAAAGTTTGGGCGGCGAAGTCTGACTTGGCCCAAAAATTGCTTTTTATTCTTGTTTGGTCAAGCTCAGTTGGGGGCGGGGATAAAGAATCTTTGGGCGGGTGACGCTGGCTGCGTCACTTTTATGGGCCTATCCGTCAAAGGCTGAAGTTGTTGCCGAGATAGAGGCGGCGCACTTCCGCGTTGTCGACGATTTCCGAGGCCCGGCCATGGGTCAGAACCTCACCCGCATGGATGATGTAGGCGCGGTCAATAAGTCCGAGCGTTTCTCGCACATTGTGGTCGGTGATGAGAACGCCGATGCCACGAGCCGTGAGGTGGCGCACGAGATTCTGAATATCGCTGACCGAGATCGGATCGACGCCCGCAAAGGGCTCATCCAGCAGCATGAAGGTCGGGTCTGTCGCCAGAGCTCTCGCAATTTCAAGACGGCGTCGCTCACCGCCCGAAAGGGCAACGGCTGGCGACTTGCGCAGGTTCGAGATGTGAAACTCTTCCAGGAGTTCATCGAGCTTGCGATTGCGCTTCGTCTCGTCGCGCTCATGCACTTCAAGAACCGCACGAATATTGTCTTCGACGCTCAAGCCACGAAAGATCGACGCTTCTTGCGGAAGGTACCCAACACCCAGACGCGAGCGGCGATACATCGGCATAGACGTCACGTCATTGCCATTGATGGCGATCTTGCCGGCATCAACAGGAACGAGGCCCGTGATCATGTAGAAGCAAGTCGTCTTGCCAGCGCCGTTGGGGCCAAGCAGCCCCACCGCTTCACCGCGACGAACGACAAGAGACACGCCGTTGACAACGCGGCGCGTATTATAGGTCTTGGTCAGGCCCTGGGCAATCAATGTGCCCTCATAGCGCGCCTTGTCGGCGGACATGCTGTCCGTTTCCGATGCGCGCGCAGAGCCTGCGCCAAAAAGCTTTGAGATGGACTGGATTTTCACGGGGTAAAGACTACTGCTTTTTCTGTGATTTGGGATCGAGCATAATTCGAACCGGTCCGCCACAGCTTTCCAGCTTCGCTTCGCCTGTGTTCATCAGCACCGTCAGCTTGCAGCCGGTGAAGACGTTCGTGTCCTGCGACAGAACCACCTGCTTGCCCGAGAGAATGAAGGTCTGCGCTGCCATGTCGAACTCGCCCTTGTCGGCAGTCGCCTTTTGTGTGCCAGACGTCAGGTATACGGAGTTGTCGACGAAAATCTTGTCGATATCTGCACCACCGCTGGTGATGGAAGAGCTTGCAGCAGCGCCCTCTGACTGGCTCTTGTAGAGCACGGTCATCTTGCCGGCTTGCAGGGTCGTCGTTCCCTGCACAACCTTAACATTGCCGGTGAAATAAGCCTTGCGCTCCTGGTCCCGAACTTCAAGCTGATCGCTTTCGATGGCGATTGGCTGATCGTTGGAAAGCTTCAGGCCTTCCATGTTGGTCGCGGTCTGTGCGGCTGCGGTGCCAGCAAGGCATGAAAGAGCAACGGCTGCGAAGCAGGCAACGTTGGTGTAGCGGGTTGTGCGCAAAATCTGCATCATTTGTGTCGGGCTCTCACTTGCCGGCGTTCTGAATGGTCGATGCAGCTATACGAGCTCGTACCTGCCCCGTAAATGTAATCGTTTTACCATTATCTGCAATGCGTAAACTTTCCGCATTGATCGACCCTTCCTTGGTCTTGATGGCGACGGGTTTGTCCGTTTCCATCGTTCCGGCCTTCAGGTCGACATTTGCAGACTGGAATTTCGCTTGTAATCCATTGCTCAGATTGATGTCAAAGGGGGCCGTCATCTGCAACCGGTTCGTTGCGCGATCAAACAGGCCTTCCTGCGCCACCACCTGCGCCACGATGTCATTCATCGGCACTGCCGCCAGCACTTTTTCAAGCGTCATGAGGTTAGGGCTGGCAATATCCTGCAGCGCCCTTTCGGCATTCATCGAATAGTCGAAGCCCTGATTGTTGCGGCCTGCAAGGGCTGGCTTCTCCATGACGATCTTGCCGTCCTCGACCTTCGAGCTTTCAAGCGTCACCTCGTCCGGCACCCAGGTGCGGATCAGCGAAACCGCAATGAAGGACAGCGATATGATGGCCGCACCGAGCGGAAGAATGACCTTGAGCCTTCGCACCCGCGCAGAGTGGCGCACCGCCTTGATATAGGCGTTCTGCTGTCCGTGGGACAGCGCAAGGCTGGGGCTGGGTTGGCTTAGTCGCTCAAGCATTCTAAAGGATCCGGGGGTCGCTACGTCGCATCATCAGGTTGAAGCGACCTTACTCACTCTAACATTGGGTCTGGCGCGAGGCCATGCCCTGCCAATATGGTTTTTCTCTGCAGTATCGCAAGGGTTACGTTATTTTTCTCAAAAGGATGCTTTCCCGTTTGTTTCCTTGCAAGAGGTGGCTACAAGGCTCATATGGCGAAGTTGAAGCGCTGTGGCGAGTGTTGGGCGAAAGGAAGCACATGGATCAGATGGCAATCGCAGACCGCAGACAATTGCGGCGCAAGCTGACCTTCTGGCGCGTTGCTGCCGTTTTCCTTCTCGTGGTCGGTGCCTTTGCACTCTATCGTTTCGCCCTGACACCACCGCAGCAGAGCGCCCGCCCGCACCTTGCGCGCATCGAGATTACAGGCCTGATCCAGGACGATACCGAGTTGCTGGAGCGGCTGAAAAAGATTGAAGAGAGCGACAGCGCCAAGGGACTGATCGTTTCCATCTCCTCGCCCGGCGGCACGACCTATGGCGGCGAGCGCATTTTCAAGGCGATCCGCGCCATCGCCGACAAGAAGCCGGTCGTTTCGGATGTACGCACTCTGGCCGCCTCCGCTGGCTATATGATTGCGGCGGCTGGCGATACGATCATCGCGGGTGATACGTCGATCACCGGCTCCATCGGCGTCATCTTCCAATATCCGCAGGTCGGACCATTGCTTGAAAAGCTTGGCGTGTCGCTGCAGGAAATTAAATCCTCGCCGATGAAGGCCGAGCCATCACCCTTCCATGAACCACCGGAAGAATCCAAGACCATGATCCGCAACATGGTTATGGACAGCTATGGCTGGTTCGTCGATCTGGTGGCCGACCGCCGCAAGCTGCCGCGCGATGAGGTTTTGAAGCTTGCGGATGGCTCAATCTTCACCGGACGACAGGCCCTTGCCGTCAAACTCATCGACACACTTGGCGGGGAAAAGGAAATTCGCGCCTATTTCGATGGTCGCGATATTGCCAAGGATCTGCCCATCGTCGAATGGACAGCGCCTTCGCAGCGTTCGCCATTGGCGCTCTTCAGCATCGCTGGCCTTGCAAAAATGCTGGGCTATGATGAATTTCTGCCATTTAACGTGCCGCGCCAACTGGGAGCCGACAAGTTGTTTCTTGACGGTCTTGTCTCTGTTTGGCAGGTTAGAGAACGTTAAAAATCCAATCCTTTCAGGGGGCAACCGTGATTAAGTCTGAACTGGTGCAGATCGTGGCTGCGCACAACCCGCACCTTTACCATCGCGACGTCGAAAATATCGTCAACGCCGTTCTGGATGAAATCACGGATGCGCTCGCTGCCGGCAACCGCGTGGAGCTTCGCGGCTTCGGCGCTTTTTCCGTCAAGAACCGCCCTTCACGCTCAGGCCGCAACCCGCGCACAGGTGAATCGGTTTTCGTTGAGGAAAAGTGGGTTCCATTCTTCAAGACCGGCAAGGAACTGCGTGAGCGGCTCAATCCGGGCATGAGCGACGTCGAAGACGAAGACTGAGACCAAGCTTGCGGTGCAAGTGTTGAACAACGGTTGCGACTGGGCGTTTAGCCTCCTATGTGACGCCCATAGCGGTTTGTCTGAAGGCCCCTAAAGACGGAGTATCGTTGGATGCCCAAAAAGATCATCAACCTTCTGGTTCTCGTGCCGCTCGCCATCATTCTGGTGGTTTTGTGTGTGGCCAACCGGCAATCTGTGACGCTGGCGCTCAATCCCTTCAAAACGGATGATGCGCTGATGTCATTTTCGGCTCCGTTTTTCGTGTTCATCTTCCTGTCGCTTATTCTGGGTGTGGTGCTGGGTTCTCTGGTCACCTGGTTTTCTCAGGGCAAGTACCGCAAGCGGGCGCGCACCGAAGCCAAGGAAGCTGTGCGCTGGCACGATGAGGCCAATCGCCAGAAGGCGGCTGCCAATGCGGTTGTTGTCAGCGCCCCAACCAGCGCGCAGATCGCCGCCAAGTAAAATTCCGCGTGAAGCGATACGGGTTTCAGCCGCAGCCCTTTGATAATGGCGCGCCTTGATGATATTCGCTGTCGCATGAGATGCGGTCAGACCTGGAAAGAACCCCGTTGAAGAAAAAAGAAAACCGCCCGGGCGCCAAGCAGCGCGCGGGGCAGGAACCTCGAAACAAAAGTGCTGCCAAGCCCGGTCGGCCCAAAAATGCCGAGACGAGGACGCGCACGCCTGATTACGTTCGCTCGGCCGGAGCCCCGCCGGTGAAGGCTGGTCCAAGGGACGCGCCCAAGGATGCCGCAAAGGCGAAGGCCAGACCGCAGGCGAACGAGGCTGAACAGGTTCCGCCGCGTCCCCTGAAGGACCGCACCGGGGCTTTGCCCGCCGAAAATGTTCCCGTTATTCTGGAATCGCTTGGCGCAGGTGATTTTCACCTGATCGACAGCGGCAATGCGCTTAAGCTCGAGCAATATGGCCAATACCGGATCGTGCGGCCGGAAGCGCAGGCCTTGTGGCGACCAACCTTGCCCCAGCGTGTGTGGGATAATGCCGATTCCATCTTCTCCGGTGATACTGATGAGGACGGCATGGGACGCTGGCGCTTTCCAAAGGAGCCGCTCGGTGAGACATGGCCGCTTTCGCTACTCGGTGTGAATTTTCTGGGCCGCTTTACCGCCTTCCGCCATGTCGGCGTCTTCCCGGAACAGATCGTTCACTGGGAATGGCTGAAGGCTAAGATTGAAGCATCTGACCGGCCGCTCAAGGTGCTCAACCTGTTTGGATATACCGGTGTTGCCTCGCTGGTGGCGGCTGCTGCCGGTGCGGAGGTCACCCATGTGGATGCCTCCAAGAAGGCGATTGGCTGGGCGCGTGAAAATCAGGCGCTGGCGGGGCTCGAAAACGCACCGATCCGCTGGATCTGCGAAGATGCGATGAAGTTTATTCTGCGCGAAGAACGGCGCGGCAACACCTACGACATCATTCTCACCGATCCGCCGAAATTCGGTCGCGGAACCCATGGCGAGATCTGGGAACTGTTCGACCACCTCCCGCTGATGCTGGATGTGTGCCGCGAAATTCTGTCGCCAAATGCTTTGGGCCTTGTGCTGACCGCCTATTCCATCCGCGCCAGTTTCTATTCCATGCATGAACTGATGCGCGAAACCATGCGCGGCGCGGGCGGTGAAGTCTCCTCCGGCGAACTCGTGATCCGCGAAGCTGGCCTTGATGGCAAGACGCAAGGGCGCGCCCTTTCCACCTCACTCTTTAGCCGTTGGGTGCCAAAATGAACGATGAGCGCCGTGAAAACAGACCGGGCCGGGTAGGGCAGGTCAAGGAGGTCACCAGCCTCTCCAATCCCATTATTAAGGACATCAAGAACCTGACCCAAAAAAAGGGGCGGGAAGAAACTGGCACCTTCATGGCCGAAGGTCTGAAGCTGGTGATCGATGCGCTGGAACTGGGCTGGACGATCCGCACGCTGGTTTACGCAAAGAATGCCAAGGGCAAGGCGCTGGTCGAGCAGGTCGCGACAAAGACCGTCGCCTCCGGCGGCCTCGTGCTTGAGGTCACCGAAAAGATCCTGTCTTCAATCACCCGTCGCGACAATCCGCAGATGGTGGTGGGGATTTTCGATCAGAAATGGACTGACCTCAGGGATATCCAGCCGGAAAGCGGCCAGACCTATATCGCGCTGGATCGAGTACGCGATCCCGGCAATCTCGGCACTATCATCCGCACGGCTGATGCGGCAGGCGCTTCCGGCGTGATCCTGATAGGCGATTGCACCGATCCGTTTTCGCTGGAAACAGTGCGCGCCACCATGGGCTCGGTCTTTGCGATTTCGGTGGCGCATGCAACCGTCGAGGAATTTCTGAGCTGGAAGAAATCAGCCGGTGTCAGCGTGGTGGCGACCCATCTGGCTGGTTCAGTTGATTACAGAACCATCGATTATAAAAAGAAGCCGACGGTGCTTTTGATGGGCAATGAGCAGGGCGGCCTGCCGCCGGAGCTTGCCTCGAAAGCAGATCAGCTGGCGCGCATCCCCCAGCAGGGCCGTGCCGATTCGCTCAATCTGGCGATTGCGACCGGTGTCATGCTGTTTGAAGCTCGCCGCCACCTTCTCGAACTTGCACCGGTGACATGATGGAAATAACAAAGCCCGCTTTGTTCTCAAGACTGGTTCCGGCTGTGTCGCTGATTGTTATCGCGCTGATCCTTGATCAGGTCATCAAGATTATGGTCGAAACCTATCTCCCATTGCAGGAGATGGTGCCTGTGATGCCGTTTCTGGCGCTATACCGCACCTATAATCTCGGCGTTGCCTTCTCGATGCTGGCCGACATGGAAGGCTGGTTCATCGTCACCATGCGGCTTGTCATCGTTGGCTTCGTGATTTGGCTTTGGCGCAAGACTGACGCCGACCGCACCTTTGCCCATCTCGGTTTCGCGCTGATCATTGCAGGCGCAGCGGGCAATATCTTTGACCGTTTTCTCTATGGCCACGTGATCGATTATATCCTGTTTCACACGCAGACATGGTCCTTTGCTGTGTTCAATCTGGCGGACTCTTTCATCACCATCGGCGCTGGCTGCGTTATTCTGGATGAAATTCTTCACGCCCGGGCGAAGAAAAGCTAAAACTTTAATCTTCCTGCCAAGCCAATCCAAACAGCTTCCATGTTAGCACCGTTTGCATGAGCGAATTGGCGATACTGAAAGACCGGCTTTCCGAAACATTCGCTTCCGTTGAGGCGGATGAGGGACTGACCATAGCGTCGGCCGTTCCCGCCCGTGCGGAACGTCTGAGATCACCCCTTTATATCCGGTTGCTCCGCGCCATGACGCTGTTCACAGCCGGTTGCGGTTTTGCGTTCGCAAGCGCCGTCTATCTCGGCGGCAACGCTGCGCTTTACATGGCGGCGGTCTCGGTTGCGATCTGCGTGTTCTGCGCCGTCTACATGATGGTCCGCTCTTCCATGCTGCGCCAGGCATCCATGCAGCACGCCAATCTCCTCGATGCGCGCCACCGCCAGAACGCTGCCTTGATGGCGGAAATCCATGAGGCGATGGGCGATATTGTCGTGACACGCGATATGGACCGGCGCATCGTCAACGCCAATGCCGCCTTTTGCGAAATGACCGGCTGCGCGGAACCCTACGGTAAGACCTGTGAGGAAATCGGCATCGCATTTCGCCCCGGTGGAAAAGCCCATTGTTATGATGTGGAAATAGCCACGCCCTACGGCCAGCGTATCTTCACTTGGCATGATGTGGTGGCCAATGATCCGGCCAGCAGCCGTCTGGTCATTTCCAGCCTTGCCCGGGATGTGACCGATGAGCGCGCAGCGCTCAGAACCCGCGAAGACGCAAGATTGCGGGCTGAAAACGCCAATGCCGCCAAGGGACGGCTTCTGGCCACTGTCAGCCATGAAATTCGCCTGCCATTATCGGGCATTCTCGGCATGAACCATCTGCTGTCGCAAACGAAGCTGACGCAGGAGCAGCGCAATTATCTGGATGGCATGCGCCAATCGGGCCAATCATTGGTGCAACTGGTCGAAGACCTGCTTGATTTTTCCACCATGGAGGCCGGGCGCTTCAGGCTCAATCCGAGAGCGGAAAACCTGCGCCAGTTGATCGAGAGTGTGGTGGAAATGCTGGCTCACCGCGCCCATGAAAAAGGCATCGAGATCGCCTCCATCATCGCGGCAGACGTGCCGGATTGCCTCGATTTCGATCCCGCGCGGCTGCGCCAGGTGCTGTTCAATCTCATCGGAAATGCGGTGAAGTTTACGACCAAAGGCGGCGTGCTGGTGCGCGCCTCGATGAGCGGCGAAACGCTGTCCATTGCGGTGCAGGATACCGGCCCCGGCATCGGCAAGGCGGAACAGGCGCGCATTTTTGGAGAGTTCGAACAGGCGGGCTCCAGAGCTCAGAAAAATGCTGGCACGGGCCTGGGCCTTGCCATATCCGCTCGCATTATCAGAGAGTTTGGCGGCGCACTGACGGTGGAGAGCAGGAAGGGTGAAGGCAGCGTCTTTACCGCCACATTCAAGCCCGCCTCTGCACCCGTGCTCGATATGGCACCCAGCCGCGCGGCGGCGCTTGCCAGATCCAACGTTCTTTTGCTTGCGCCAGCAGGCGTTGCCGCTGTCGCGACAGCGGATGTGATACGGGCGTTGGGAGGCACCTGCACTTTGCTCTCGACACCACGGCAGTTGAAGGCGCACAGGCTGCAAGCGTCTGGTGAGCTTGCCGACATTACCGACATCATCATCGACCACCGTGTGGCCGTGTCGTTCCGCGAGGCTTTGAAAAACTGGCCGTCGAGACCTGATCGGCCCGTGCGCCAGATCCTGCTCGTCAATCCGGAGGAGCGCGCCGCCCAGCCCAAGGAAGATTTCGATGCCTGGTTGATCCGTCCGCTGCGGGAAAAGTCTCTGGTCGATGTTCTCTGTGGTCGCCTGCGTGGTGTGGAGCGACGCGATGCCATCAATGACAACCAGCATCCGGGCTTCGGCTTCTCATCCGCGCTCGATAAAACATCCTACGAGCTTGATGTGCTGGTGGCCGAGGACGATCCCGTCAACGCCCGTATTCTGCGGGCTGTGCTGGAAAAATCCGGCTGCCGCGTGCGCATGGTCAGCGATTTCGAAGCCCTGACCAATGTTTTGACCAGAGAAAGCGCGTCTTTGCCCGATCTTATCATTTCCGATCTTCACATGCCCTTTGGTGATGGGCTGGAGGTGCTGCCGCGCCTCAGTGCATCCTTGAACACTCAAAAGCGCTTGCCCATCATGGTGCTGAGCGGCGATACGACGCCGGATACACAATCATTTTTGCTAGGCGCGGGCATCAGTGCCGTGCTTGCCAAACCGGTGGAACCCAAGCGCCTGGTCGAAGAAGTGCTGCGACTGTTTCCACAAAATCGCACTGGTGTTTTTTAAGCCGGAACTGTTGCCTGTTACGCGGCTAACTGTCACTGTTTTGTCGTCAAGAAGTGATTTATGACAGCCAGAACAAACACGGTGGTGGGGCGATTCTCCATGGTCACGGAAATTCTTGAACACGACATTCGCGAACGCAATGTCATCGGAAATATCGGGCCGGTTTCGCCACCGCGCAACGACGACGTCTTCGGGCGCATTGGTCCGCTGGAGACCCGGCTTGCTCGAAACGAACGCGAGATCGATGCGGCGCAACATGTTCGCTTCCGGGTCTTTGTGGAGGAAATGGGTGCGCGACTTCCGGCGGACGCCATGCGCCGTAACCGTGATATCGATGCGTTCGACGCGGTGTGTGACCACCTTCTGGTGCTGGACAATTCGATAGAGGGTGATCCGGAAGACCAGATCGTCGGAACCTACCGGCTGCTGCGCCAGGAAACGGCCTTTGCCTATAATGGTTTTTACTCGGCCAGCGAATTCGATATCGAAGGCCTGATCGCCCGCCATCCGGGCAAACGCTTCATGGAGCTGGGGCGCTCCTGCGTGCTGCCGCAATATCGCACCAAGAGAACCGTTGAATTGCTGTGGCAAGGTAACTGGGCCTATGCCGTTCGCCACCGCATGGACGCGATGATCGGCTGCGCATCCTTTCCCGGTGTCCAGCCGGAAGCCCACGCGCTGGCGCTGTCCTTCCTGCACCACACCTGCGGTGCCAAGGGTGATTGGGCGGCGCAGGCGCTGCCGGAGCTTTACCGCGAGATGGATATGATGCCGGTTGAAGCGATCAATCCGCGCAAGGCGCTTGTGGGCATGCCACCGCTCATCAAGGGTTACATGCGCCTTGGTGCCATGTTCGGCTCCGGTGCCGTGGTCGACCATGCCTTCAACACGACGGATGTTCTCGTCATCCTGCCTGTTTCATCGATTGCGGGTCGCTACATCAATTATTACGGCGGCGAAGCCTATCGCTTCAACGGGTAAGATTTGAACCTTCCTGTGGGCAGGCGGCTTGAACGTGTTGTGGTGAAGGGGTGGGACCGCTAGTCTCTGCGCTCGTTTCCCCTAGACAACAGCGATATTGTAAAGCCATTGACGGACGTTCATTCCACCGCCTCGCTCGTTTCACCGGAAAGCCGCGCCTCGGCTACGCCGATGATGGAGCAATATATCGAGATCAAGGCGAACAACCCCGGTTCGCTGCTGTTCTACCGAATGGGCGATTTCTACGAGTTGTTCTTCGATGATGCGGCGGAAGCGTCGCGCGCGCTCGGCATCACGCTGACAAAACGCGGCCAGCATCTGGGCCAAGATATCCCCATGTGCGGCGTGCCCGTGCATGCAGCCGATGATTATCTGCAAAAGCTCATCCTGCGCGGCTACCGCGTGGCCGTGTGCGAGCAGACGGAAGATCCGGCAGAAGCCAAGAAGCGTGGCTCGAAATCCGTGGTGCGCCGAGATGTGGTGCGTTTGGTGACGCCGGGAACACTGACGGAAGAAAAGCTGCTTTCGCCGGAGGAATCAAACTATCTGATGGCGCTTGCGCGGATCAGGGGCAGTTCCGAGGCGCAGTTTGCGCTGGCGTGGATTGATATTTCCACTGGCGTCTTTCGTCTGGCCGAGACAACGCTGACGCGGCTTCTGGCCGATATCTGGCGAATCGATCCGCGCGAACTGATCGTTGCCGACAGCCTGTTTCACGATGAAGAGCTGAAGGCCGTCTTCGATGTGCTGGGCCGTGTGGCCGTGCCGCAGCCCGCAGTTCTGTTTGATAGTGCCACGGCGGAAGGCCGGGTTGCCCGCTATTTCGGCGTGACAACACTGGATGGTTTCGGCACCTTTTCCCGCGTCGAGATGGCGGCGGCGGCCGCTGCCGTGGCCTATGTCGAGAAAACCCAGATTGCCGAGCGCCCGCCTCTGGCCGCGCCTGAGCGGGAAAGTGCAGCCTCCACGCTCTTCATCGACCCCGCTACACGCGCCAATCTGGAGCTGACCAAGACGCTGTCGGGCGACCGGGACGGTTCTCTGCTTCACGCCATCAACCGCACGGTGACCGGTGGCGGTGCGCGTTTGCTTGCGGAAAGGCTGATGTCGCCGCTGACGGATGCCGACAAGATCAACGCACGCTTGGATGCCATCGGCTATCTGCTGGATGATATCTCGTTGTCTGATGGTTTGCGTGAGGCGCTGAAACAGGTGGCCGACATGCCGCGCGCGCTGTCGCGGCTGGCGCTTGATCGCGGTGGGCCGCGGGATCTTGGTGCCATCAGGCTGGGCCTGTCTGCCGCAGCCAATGTTGCCGACCTCCTCGATCAGGGCTTGCTGCCGGATGAGCTGGCAGAGGCGCTTGCTGCGCTGAAGGCACTTCCGGTGCCGCTTGAGGGCATGTTGAGCGCCATGCTTGCCGATGAGTTGCCATTGCTGAAACGCGATGGCGGTTTCGTGCGGGAGGGTTCCAACAGCGAACTGGACGATATCAGGGCGCTGCGCGACCAGTCCCGCCGCGTCATTGCCGGGCTGCAACTGCAATATGCCGAAGAGACCGGCATCAAGTCGCTGAAGATCAAGCACAACAATGTGCTGGGATATTTCATCGAGGTGACGGCGGGCAATGCCGATGTGATGATGACGGGCGACGAAGCCAAGGCGCGCTTCATCCACCGCCAGACCATGGCAGGCGCGATGCGCTTCACCACCACCGAACTTGCCGATCTGGAAAGCCGCATTGCCAATGCCGCCTCGCAGGCGCTGGCCATCGAATTGCAGGCCTTCGAGCAGATGGTGCAGGCCGTGGTGTCCAATGCGGAGGCCATCAAGGCAGGCGCTTTGGCGCTGGCCAGGATCGACGTGGCCACAAGTCTTGCGCATCTGGCCGCCGAACAGGCCTATTGCCGCCCCGTTGTCGATGGCTCGATGATGTTCGATATCACGGGCGGACGCCACCCGGTGGTGGAACAGGCTCTGCGCCGCCAGTCTTCGGGGCCTTTCATCGCCAATCATTGCGATCTTTCGGCTGTGAACGGCAATCGCAACGGCGCGATCTGGCTGCTGACCGGCCCGAATATGGGCGGTAAATCAACCTTCCTGCGCCAAAATGCGTTGATTGCTATTCTGGCCCAGATCGGCTCCTTCGTTCCGGCGGAAGCGGCGCATATCGGCATTGTCGACCGCCTGTTTTCCCGTGTGGGTGCGTCAGATGACCTTGCGCGCGGCCGCTCCACCTTCATGGTGGAAATGGTCGAAACGGCTGCCATTCTCAACCAGGCCACAGACCGCTCGCTGGTTATTCTCGATGAGATCGGGCGCGGAACGGCAACCTTTGATGGCTTGTCCATCGCATGGGCGGCAGTGGAGCATCTGCATGAGGTGAACCGTTGCCGTGGGTTGTTTGCCACCCATTTCCATGAATTGACGGTGCTGTCTGAAAAGCTCGGTCGTCTGTCCAATGCGACCATGAAAGTGCGCGAGTGGGAAGGTGACGTGATCTTTCTGCACGAGGTTGGCCCCGGTGCGGCCGATCGCTCCTACGGTATTCAGGTGGCAAAGCTTGCCGGCCTTCCGGCGTCGGTTGTCGAGCGGGCGCGGGCGGTTCTCAACCAGCTTGAAGATGCAGACCGTAAGAACCCGGCAAGCCAGTTGATTGATGATCTGCCGCTGTTTCAGATTGCCGTGCGGCGCGAGGAAAGCCGCAGCAACGGCAATTCCAAGGTGGATGAGGCGCTGAAGGCGCTCAACCCGGATGAGATGACCCCCCGTGAGGCGCTGGACGCGCTTTATGCGCTCAAGAAACAACTTGGCAAGGCTTGAGCCTTAGAATGCTGTCCATCACGCCTAAAAATCGCTATAGGCCTATGCCGAATGCATAGACCGGATGAAATGGATATCGGCATCAATGGCCATGAAAGACCTGGATTTCTCATCGATACTGGATGTTGATGCGCTGAAGCGGGAATGCCAACGCGTCTTTCAGGGCGATGGGCAGCGCGTTTCCGATGTGCGCGCCGACCTGTTGCCGATCTTCAAGAAAGCCAGTGCGCAAGGCCGCGAAAAAGCGCGTGAATTGCTTGATACGGAAGGCGGCGGTATCGATTGCGCGCGCCGGATTTCATGGCTTCAGGACCGCTTGATCGAAGTGCTGTTTGACCTTGCCTGTGAGCATGTCTACCCCAATGATGCGTGCCAGATCGCAATCACCGCCGTTGGCGGCTATGGCCGTGGAACGCTGGCTCCGGGCTCCGATATCGACCTTCTGTTCCTGTTGCCCTCCAAAAACACACCTGAAATGACCAAGGCTATAGAGTTCGTTCTCTATATTCTGTGGGATATCGGCTTCAAGGTTGGCCACGCCACGCGCACGGTGGATGAGTGCATTCGCCTGTCCAAGGCCGATATGACGATCCGCACCGCCATTCTCGAAATGCGCGCCATCTGCGGCAAGCAATCGCTGGCCGATGAGCTGGAGCGGCGTTTCGAAACTGAAGTCGCGGCCAGCAGCGGGCCGGAATTCATTGCCGCAAAGCTTGCCGAGCGCGACCAGCGCCACCGCAAGGCAGGCGATACGCGCTATCTGGTCGAGCCGAATGTGAAGGAAGGCAAGGGCGGCTTGCGCGACCTGCACACGCTGTTCTGGATTGCCAAATATTACTATCACGTCCGCGACACGGCAGAACTCGTCAAGCTGGGCGTCATTTCAAAGCGTGAGCTAAAACTCTTCGAAAAGGCCGATGACTTTCTCTGGACCGTGCGCTGCCAGATGCATTTCATCACCGGCAAGGCGGAAGAGCGCCTGTCATTCGACATTCAGCGTGAGATTTCAGCCGCGCTGAATTACCAGCCGCGCCCCGGTCTGTCGGCGGTTGAACGCTTCATGAAGCACTACTTCCTTGTGGCGAAGGACGTGGGAGACCTGACCCGCATTCTGTGTGCGGCACTGGAAGACAGGCAGGCCAAGGATGTGCCCGGCCTTTCGGGCGTCTTCAGCCGCTTTGCCCATCGGCTGCGCAAGATCCCCGGTTCCGATGAGTTCGTGGAAGATCGTGGCCGCATTGCGCTGGCCAATGCCGATGTGTTTCGCAACGATCCTGTCAGCATCATCAGGCTGTTCCATGTGGCGGATATCAACAATCTGGAACTACACCCCGACGCCTTGCGTGTCGTGACCCGTTCCATGGCCTTGATCAACCATGAACTGCGCGAAAGCGAAGAGGCAAACCGCCTGTTTCTGTCCATCCTGACATCGAGGCGGGACCCGGCGCTGACCCTGCGCCGGATGAACGAGGCGGGCGTTCTGGGCAAGTTCATGCCGGAATTCGGCAAGATCGTCGCGATGATGCAGTTCAACATGTATCACCACTATACGGTGGATGAGCATCTGATCCGCTCAGTGGCCGTGCTGTCGGAAATCGAAAAGGGGCATGCGGTCGATACCCACCCGCTCGTCAACCAGCTGATGCCGGCGATTGAAGACCGCGAGGTGCTCTATGTGGCTGTGTTGCTGCATGATGTGGCCAAGGGTCGGCAGGAGGATCACTCCATTGCCGGTGCGCGGGTGGCGCGCAAGCTTTGCCAGCGCTTCCGCCTTTCCAGCAAGCAGACCGAAACGGTGGTCTGGCTCATCGAGCAGCATCTGCTGATGTCGATGGTGGCGCAGACACGTGACTTGCACGACCGCAAGACGATCACCGACTTTTCCGACAAGGTGCAATCGATGGAGCGGCTCAAAATGCTGCTGATCCTCACCGTTTGCGATATCAGGGCCGTGGGGCCTGATGTGTGGAACGGCTGGAAGGGCCAGCTTTTGCGCACACTCTATTATGAAACCGAGCTGTTGCTGTCAGGTGGCTTTTCGGAAACATCGCGCAAGGAGCGCGCCAAGGTCGCCCGCCAGGCGCTTTACGATTCGCTGACCGATTGGGGCCAGAAGGCACGGCGCAAATATACCGGCCTGCATTATGAGCCCTACCTTCTGTCTGTCGATCTTGACGACCAGATCCGCCACACGCGCTTTCTGCGCGAGACCGACAAGCAGGAAAAAGCACTGTCGACCATGGTGCGGACCCACTCGTTCCACGCCATCACCGAAATCACCGTTCTGGCTCCCGACCATCCACGCCTTCTGTCCATCATAACAGGGGCCTGTGCCGCTGCCGGTGCCAACATTGCCGATGCGCAGATCTTCACCACCTCGGATGGGCGTGCGCTTGATACGATCCTCATCAACCGCGAATTCCCCATCGATGAGGATGAGACCCGCCGCGCCAACACGATCGGCAAGATGATCGAAGAGGTTTTGGCCGGCAAGAAGCGCATTCCGGAAATCATCGCCACGCGCACCAAGAGCCGCAAGAAGAGCAAGACCTTCAACATTCCGCCCTCGGTCACCATCTCCAACGGCCTTTCCAACAAGTTTTCCGTGATCGAGGTGGAATGCCTCGACAGGCCCGGCTTGCTGGCGGATATGACGGCGGTTCTGGCCGATCTGTCGCTCGACATCACCTCTGCCCGCATCACCACCTTCGGCGAGAAGGTCATCGATACATTCTATGTGACCGATCTCTTCGGCCAGAAGGTGATGACCGACAACCGCCAGGCCAGCATCGCCTCACGTCTGAAAGCCGTGATGGCCGAGCAGGAAGACGAACTGCGCGACCGTATGCCATCGGGCATCATCGCCCATCCCGATGTCGCGGCTCTGCCCGCTGCACGCACCGCGAAGGCTTGACGACACAATGGGACTGATCGCGAAATTCGCAACCGTCGGCTTTGCCACACTCGGTAGCCGGCTATTTGGCTTCGGGCGTGAAATGCTGATGGCCGCAGCCGTGGGCACGGGGCCGGTGGCGGATGCCTTCAATGCGGCATTCCGTTTTCCCAACACGTTCCGTCGTCTCTTTGCCGAGGGCGCCTTCAACTCCGCTTTCGTGCCACTCTTTGCCAAGGAAATCGAAGCAAACGGCATGGAGGGCGCAAAGCGCTTTTCGGAGGAGGTTTTCGGCGTTCTCTTTACCGTGCTGATGGTGCTGACGATCCTCATGGAAGTGTCGATGCCCTTCATCGTGCGCACAGTGATTGCGCCGGGCTTTGTCGATGATCCCACGAAATTCGATAACACCGTTCGCCTTGCAACGATCATGTTCCCCTATCTCGCCTGCATGTCGCTGGCGGCGATGATGGGCGGCATGCTGAACTCGCTGCACCGTTATTTCGCGGCGGCCATTGCGCCTGTTTTCCTCAATATCATTCTTATCGGCGTGCTGGGTTTTGCCTGGTGGAAGAATTATGACCCGTTGCAGGTGGGCTTCGCGCTCTCCTGGGGCGTTATGGCGGCTGGTTTCGTGCAATTGGCCATCGTCTGGATTGCGGTGCGTAACGCCGGTATCAAGATCGGCTTTCGGCGTCCGCGCATGACCGGCAACGTAAAGCGCCTGCTGGTGCTGGCCTTTCCCGCCGCGATCACCGGCGGCATCACGCAGATCAACCTGTTGATCAACACCAACATCGCTTCTGGCAAGGACGGCGTCATCTCGTCAATGGCCTATGCGGACCGCATCTATCAGCTGCCATTGGGTGTGGTCGGCATTGCCGTGGCAACGGTGCTGCTGCCGGAGCTTGCCCGCGCACTGCGCGGGGGACATCAGGTAGAAGCGGCCAATCTGCAAAACCGCTCCGTCGAATTCGTGATGTTCCTGACGCTTCCTGCCGCCGCTGCCCTGCTGGTCATGGCTGAGCCCATCGTGCGCTTCCTCTATGAGCGCGGTAACTTCTCCGCATCCGCAACAGGAACCGTGGCTGAAATCCTCGGGATCTATGGCCTTGGCCTTCCCGCCTTCGTGCTGATCAAGGCCTTCATTCCGGGCTTCTTCGCCCGTGAAGACACCCGTACACCGATGATCTTTGCTGCCATCTCGGTTGCCGTGAATGTCTCGATGGCGCTTACCCTGTTTCCGACCTATGGCGGCCCTGGAATTGCGACAGCTGAAATCACCGCTGGCTGGGTGAATGCGGCTCTGCTGTTCGGCATGCTTCTGTGGCGCGGCCATTGGAAAGTCGACCTTCCGCTTTTGACCCGCATTCCCCGGCTTCTGATTGCCGCGGGACTCATGGCCTTGGCCATCCACTACGCGCTTGCCTATTTCGCATTCGAGCTGTCATCCGCCGCTTCCATACCGGTCAGAGCCGGAACGCTTCTCGGCCTCGTTTTTGTAGCCGCAGTCCTTTATTTCGGACTAGCATTTCTCTCAGGCGGCGCAAGCCTTGGCATGGTCAAGCGGGGATTAAAGCGAAAACCAAAGGCCGTGGTCGAAGACAAGGAGACTTGATGGCCAGTTTTGTGTCGTCCAGACATCTCGCCCTCGTAACGCTTGTCGTTGATGACTACGACAGGGCGAAGGCTTTCTATTGCGATCTCCTGGGCTTCGACTGCGTGTCCGATGAGCCGCTTCCCGACGCAAAGCGTTGGGTTGTGGTGACGCCGAGGGCAAGCCTTGGGTTTGGGTTGCTGCTGGCGCAGGCCGATGGTCCACAACAAGACGCCGCCATCGGCAACCAGACGGGCGGGCGTGTCGGCTTCTTTCTACACACCGATGATTTTGCGGGCGATTTTGCGCTCATGACGGCAAGGGGCATCCAGTTTCTGGAGGAGCCACGCCACGAGGTATATGGCTCTGTGGCCGTCTTCGTCGATATCTACGGCAACAAATGGGATCTGTTGCAGCCAGCGCGCTGAATTCACCGAAACTCCTTGATTACAGGCTGTTGCGGGTGCATAAGCGCGGCCAATTTGAAACATGAGGCAAGGCCCTCCACAAGCCTTTTCGAGGACGATCATGAACGCATTCAAGCCTTTGGTTTTCTCAGGCGTGCAGCCAACCGGAAATCTCCATCTCGGCAACTATCTCGGCGCGATCCGCAAATTTGTGGCGCTGCAGGAAGACAATGACTGCATCTATTGCGTTGTCGATATGCACGCGATTACCGCACAATTGGTCCACAGCGACCTGAAGGCGCAGACGCGCTCGATTGCGGCGGCTTTCATTGCTTCGGGTATCGATCCGGTCAAGCATATCGTCTTCAACCAGTCTGCCGTTCCGCAGCATGCGGAACTTGCCTGGGTGTTCAACTGTGTAGCGCGCATCGGCTGGATGGAGCGCATGACGCAGTTCAAGGACAAGTCCGGCAAGAATGCCGAACAGGTCTCGCTCGGCCTGCTGGCCTATCCAAGCCTGATGGCTGCTGACATTCTGGTCTATCGCGCAACCCACGTTCCTGTCGGCGACGACCAGAAGCAGCATCTGGAACTGGCTCGCGACATTGCCCAGAAGTTCAACATCGATTTTGGCGCCAACATCAAAAATGCGAACCTCGGCATCGACATCACCGTCGGTAACGAGCCGGTCCACGCCTATTTCCCAATGGTTGAGCCGCTGATCGGTGGACCGGCCCCGCGTGTCATGTCGTTGAAGGACGGCACGAAGAAAATGTCGAAGTCTGACCCGTCTGACCTGTCGCGCATCAATCTGATGGATGATGTCGATACGCTGTCGCGCAAGATCAAGAAGGCGAAGACGGACCCGGATGCCTTGCCGAGCGAAGTCGAGGGACTGAAGGGCCGTGCGGAGGCCGAAAACCTTGTCGGTATCTATGCAGCCCTCTCCGACAAGACGAAGGCTGAGGTGCTGACCGAATTTGGCGGGCAGCAATTCTCCGCCTTCAAGCCGGCGCTTGTCGATCTCGCGGTCAATGTTCTCGCTCCAATCAACAGCGAGATGCGCCGCCTTCTGGATGATGTCAGCCATATCGACGTGATCCTCAAGCAGGGTGGCGAACGGGCAGGGGTCATTGCGGAAAAGACGATGAATGAAGTGCGCGACATCATCGGTTTCCTTCGTTAATCGGCAAGAATTTCCTGTCTGTCGAAGCATTTTTAATCGCGGGAATTTGATATAAAGTCCGCCCGGGGCGTCGGGCGGCTTTGCCGTGACGGGGGAAACAGGAGTAGGCAATGGTATCGAAACGGCTTTCGCGTCTCGAAGGACACCGCCGGAAATTTCTGGTGGTCATCGACGGGACGCCAGAATGCGAAAAGGCCGTCCATTATGCCGGTCGCCGCGCAAAGAATTCCAACGGCGCTCTGGTGCTTCTCTATGTGATCCCGGAGGGTGATTTTCAGCAATGGCTGGGCGTGGAGCAGATCATGCGCGCCGAGGCACGTGAGGAAGCCGAGGCATCGCTGGCAAAAGTGGCGCAGAAGGTGCGCGAAAATGTCGGGCTGGAGCCCGAAGCCGTGATTCGCGAGGGTAGTGCGGCCGAACAGATCCACGGGCTGATCGAGGAAGACCGCGATATCGCCATCCTCGTTCTGGCATCAGGTTCAACAAAGGAAGGCCCAGGACCGCTAGTCTCGTCCATTGCCGGGCGTGGAACGGCGTTCCCCATTCCCGTCACGGTTCTGCCGGATAGTTTGACGGATGAGGAAATCGACGCGCTTTGCTGAGAAAGTGCCCGCCAGCCTGAAACAAGAGATGCTTATTTCTTGAATGGGTTTATCATGTCAGGACTTGAAGTCAGGCTTCGTCCGGCATACTTTGGAAGTATTCTAAATTCCGGGATGGCCAATGCTTGTCCCGTAGGAGATCGACATGTTCATTCAAACGGAATCCACACCGAACCCAGCCACCTTGAAGTTCCTTCCGGGCAAGGTTGTTCTTGAAAGCGGTACGGCGGAATTCCTGAATGCCGCGCAGGCGCAAACCTCCCCGCTGGCCTCGGTGCTGTTTGAAATTCCCGGCGTCACCGGCGTCTATTACGGCTTCGACTTCATCACCGTCAGCAAGGATGGTGCCGAGTGGCAGCATCTGAAGCCAGCGATCCTCGGTTCAATCATGGAGCACTTCATGTCCGGTCGCCCGTTGATGGGCACGGCGGTTGCGGCTGAGATTTCCGATGAGGAAGAAGAATTCTTCGAAGCTGGCGATGAGACCATTGTCGCCACGATCAAGGAACTGCTGGAAACTCGCGTCCGCCCTGCCGTTGCGCAGGATGGTGGCGATATCACCTTCCGCGGTTTTCGCGATGGAACCGTGTTCCTTAATATGAAGGGTGCATGCTCCGGTTGCCCGTCCTCCACGGCAACGCTGAAGCACGGTGTTCAGAACCTGCTGCGCCACTTCGTTCCTGAGGTGCAAGAGGTCGAGGCCGTCTAACCAGAAGCGGCTTTTCAGATGATCGTTCTTTCCATCGACACATCAGGTGTGGATTGCTCTGCCTGTCTTTATGACAGCGCTGGCGATGTCGTGCTTGGTGAATTGACCCAAAACATCGGCAAGGGCCATGCGGAGCTGCTGATGGGGATCATCAACGATGCTTTAGGCCAGGCGTCTCTGACGCTTGATGCCGTGGAAAAGATCGGCGTGACCATCGGGCCGGGTTCCTTTACCGGCATTCGCGTCGGTGTGGCGGCAGCACGTGGCTTCGCGCTGTCACTTGGCGTCGAGGCTTTAGGCGTAACGACGCTGGAAACACTGGCGGCCCGTCACCTGGAAGACAATCCCGGTCGGGCCGTGGCCGTTGGGCTCGATGCCAAGCGGAATGAGGTCTATCTCCAGATGTTTGATGTGAATGGGCAGCCCTTGAGCGATGCTGCCCTTCTGGGGCTGGATGAAGCAAAAGCAGTGCTTGCCGATTTCCAGGGCGATATCGTTGGTTCGGCCGCGCCGCTTTTTGCCGGTGGAGACGTCGGCTCCGGGCCTGATCATTTCGATATTGTGACAGCGGCCCGCATTGCAGCGCGCAAACCCCAAGGCATGCCCAAACCTGCGCCGCTTTATCTGCGCGGACCCGATGCCAAGCCGCAGACCGGATTTGCACTGGAACGTCGCCCGGGAGCCTGATACGGGCAACTCATGTGTGGACGCGGATGAAACCCTGACATGTTTGACGACTATCTCAGCTGGAAACCCTATTTCGAAATTTTGGGCATGGAGCACTCCGATTGTGCTGACGTGGCCTTGCTCCATCAGGAACGCTTCCCGCGTCCGTGGAGTGACGCGGAGTTCTCTGGCCTTCTCGGCCAATCCAGTGTTTTTGGCATGGTTGTGCGTCAGACCAATGCATTTTTCAGCAAGCCGCTCGGCGGTTTCGTTCTGTGCCGCGAGGCTGCAGGCGAGGCGGAAATCCTGACGCTTGCTGTCAGCGAGAAGTTCGGTCGTTCTGGCCTCGGCTGGCGGCTGATGCAGTCTGTCATGCGCGAAGCGATGATGCGCGGTGCAGAGACCATGTTTCTGGAGGTTGATGGTGGCAATGTCTCGGCCATCGGCCTTTACAGGAAGCTGGGCTTCAAAACGGTGGCCGAAAGACCGGCCTATTACACGGCAAAAGATGGGACAAAATCGACGGCGCTTGTCATGCAGTGTGATCTTCGCTAGTTCGTGTAAGGATTGAACGCAGCGCGTAAGCGCCATCCGAACGGAAGCATCTGAAAGCCAGACGACGTGATAGACCTTTCCAAAACCCTGGAAGAATTATGTGCCGAACGCGGTATGCGCATGACCGATCAGCGTCGTGTGATTGCCCGCGTGATCCAGGAAGCCGACGATCACCCTGATGTCGAGGAGCTCTATCGCCGCTCGTCAGCGGTCGATCCCCGCATTTCGATTTCCACAGTCTATCGCACCGTCAAACTGTTCGAAGATGCCGGCATTATCGAGCGGCATGACTTTCGTGATGGCCGCTCGCGCTATGAGACCATGCCGGAAGAGCATCACGATCATCTGATCGACCTCAAGCATGGCGTGGTAATCGAGTTTCACTCACCCGAGATTGAAGCGCTTCAGGAAAAGATCGCGCGTGAACACGGCTTCAAGCTGGTGGATCACCGGCTGGAGCTTTATGGCGTTCCTCTCAAGCCTGAAGAGCGCTAAAACCCGAGGGAACCACAAGCGAATGCAGCGATGAAGTGGTTGCGGCTTATTTACCTGATCGTCGTTCTGACGGTGGCCACGCTGTTTCTATTGCCGATTCAGCTGCTTGGCCTCTGCTTTGATTGGCCGATCAGGCGGCGCCTGCCAAGAACATGGCACAGGATCGCTTGTCACGCACTGGGCATCACGGTTCATACACACGGGTTTGTTGAGGCTTCAAAGCCGCTGCTTCTGGTGGTCAATCACGTCTCGTGGACAGATATCATGATACTGGGCAGCGTGGCCGATGTTGCCTTCATCGCAAAGACGGAAGTGCGGGATTGGCCGGTCTTCGGGCTTCTGGCACGGCTGCAGAAAACCATCTTCATCACGCGTGAGCAAAAACGCAGCGCCGGTGCGCAGGTCAACGAGATTGCCCAGCGCATGGCAGATGATGAAATCGTCGTTCTGTTTCCCGAGGGAACCACGTCTGATGGCAACAGGCTGTTGCCGATCAAGTCCTCCCTCTTCGGTGCGGCATCGAGCGCCGCCGAGCAGGTGCCGGGGCAGATGGTCCATGTGCAGCCGGTCGCTATCGCCTATACCGGCATCAACGGCATGGCGATGGGACGGTACCACCGCAGTGTTATCGCGTGGCCAGGAACGATCGGACTGATCCCGTCGCTTTTCGCTTTGATGAAAGCAGGCGCTATCGATGTCGATGTTTCCTTTGGAGAGACCATTGCCTTCCATCGCGGCGATAATCGCAAGATCTTGAGTGCGAGGACAACGGCGTCGCTGAGAGAGCTGCTGAATTTCAGTTTGCGCGGCGGCTGGCGAAAGTCTCGTTGATCTCGCATTTTTCTGTTTAATGTAGCGGTTAAAATCATTAGATAACGGCCATGACCCAGGACATGATCGGCCTTGAGGCCGCCCCAAACACGCATTTCGACGGTACCAACAGCCGAAAGGTCTTCATCAAGACCTATGGCTGTCAGATGAACGTTTATGATTCCGTGCGCATGAGCGATGCTCTGACCAAGGACGGTTACGAGCCGACCGAGGACATTGACGAGGCGGATCTGGTGCTTCTCAATACCTGTCATATCCGCGAAAGAGCGGCGGAGAAGGTCTATTCCGCGCTTGGCCGATTGCGCGATATGAAAAAATCACGCGAAGAGCAGGGCCGGGAATTCGTGATCGGCGTGGCCGGTTGCGTGGCCCAGGCGGAGGGCGAGGAAATTCTTCGCCGAGCACCTGCCGTGGATGTCGTGATCGGCCCACAGACCTATCACCGTCTGCCTGAGGCGCTTAGACGCGTGCGCGGTGGCGAGCGCGTGATCGAAACGGATTATGCGGTCGAGGACAAGTTCGAGCACCTGCCCGCGGCTGAACAGTCGAAGATCCGGGCGCGTGGCGTCACCGCCTTTTTGACCGTGCAGGAAGGCTGCGACAAGTTCTGTACCTTCTGCGTCGTGCCATACACGCGCGGATCGGAAGTCTCGCGGCCTGTGCAGCAGATCGTTGATGAAGCCAAGCGTCTGGCGGATTCCGGCGTGCGGGAAATCACGCTGCTTGGGCAAAACGTCAATGCATGGCGATCCGCAGGACCTGACGGTCAGCAATGGGGCCTTGCCGAACTTCTCTATCGGCTGGCCGAAATTCCGGGCATTGCCCGCCTCCGCTACACCACCAGCCATCCGCGGGACATGGATGAGCGACTGATCGAGGCGCATCGCGACCTGCGCATCCTGATGCCTTATCTGCATCTTCCCGTGCAATCCGGCTCGGATCGAATTCTCAAGGCCATGAACCGTCGCCATACGGGCGATGAGTATATTAGGCTTATCGAAAAGATTCGAGGCGCCCGCCCTGATATTGCCATGTCTGGAGACTTTATTGTCGGCTTCCCCGGCGAGACGGATCGTGATTTCGAAGACACGCTGGCCATGGTGGAAGAGGTAAAATACGCGCAGGCCTTCTCGTTCAAATATTCGACACGCCCCGGCACGCCGGGTGCGGATTTGACCGATCAGGTGGCTGAAGATGTGAAGTCCGAGAGGCTAGAGCGCCTTCAGGCATTGCTCTTGAAGCAACAGCATGAATTTGCCGGTTCGCTGGTCGGCAAAACCATGGATGTGCTGCTGGAAAAGCCGGGCCGGATGCCCGGTCAGTTGATCGGAAGATCTCCTTGGCTGCAATCTGTGAATCTTGATGCAAACGACATGAAAATCGGCGACATTATTCATGTACGAATCACCGCGACGGGTCCAAACAGCTTGTTTGCCGAGGTGGCATGAAGCTAGAGTGAGGGACCCACACTGATAAGAACGGGAGCCTGACCGCTTGAACGCAACCGAATTGGTATCACCCCCATCGCGCCAGCCACGCCCAGCCGCGACCGACGCCAATCACTTCGTCCTCACGTTCGAGAATAACAGGATAGCCGGAGAGCTATTCGGTCAGTTCGATCAGAACCTCAAATTGCTGGAACAGCGTTTGAACATCGACGCGCGCCCGCGCGGCAATTCGGTTGCCATCACGGGAGAGCTGGTGGCCACCAATCAGGCCCGGCGCGCACTGGATAGCCTTTACGAGCGCCTTCAGAAAGGCGGTACCGTTGAAGTGTCCGACGTCGAAGGTGCCATCCGCATGGCCATGGCAGCTGACGATCAGCTGACCCTGCCGACGATGGAGCGCAAGGCCAAGGTTTCCATGGCCCAGATTTCCACCCGCAAGAAGACCATCGCTGCCCGCACGCCGACGCAGGATGTCTATATGCGCGCGCTGGAACGGTCGGAGCTTGTCTTCGGTGTTGGCCCCGCAGGCACCGGCAAGACCTATCTGGCCGTGGCGCATGCGGCGCAATTGTTGGAACGCGGCGTTGTGGATCGTATCATCCTGTCCCGCCCGGCTGTTGAAGCCGGTGAGCGTCTGGGCTTTCTGCCCGGCGACATGAAGGAAAAGGTCGATCCCTATTTGCGCCCGCTTTATGACGCGCTTTACGACATGATGCCGGGTGACAAGGTGGAACGTGCCATTCAGGCGGGCGTCATCGAAATCGCGCCGCTTGCCTTCATGCGCGGACGCACACTCGCCAATGCGGTCGTCATTCTCGACGAAGCGCAGAACACGACGACGATGCAGATGAAGATGTTCCTCACGCGTCTGGGCGAAAACGGTCGCATGATCGTGACGGGCGACCCAAGCCAGGTGGACTTGCCACGCGGCATGAAATCCGGCCTCGTTGATGCCCTTCAGATTCTGACTGACGTCGAAGGTGTGTCTGTCGTTCGCTTCAAGGATGTCGACGTCGTTCGCCACCCGATGGTCGCACGCATCGTCCGCGCCTACGAAGCGCAGACCGCTGTACCGGATGAAAGCCTGCCGAGGGGCAACTGAAGCAAGACATGACGTCACTGGATATTCAGATCAGCGTCGAAGCTGAAAAATGGCCATCGGAAGAAGAGCTTTTTGCGTTCAGCAGCCGGGTTCTTGACCCGGCTGTGGAATTTTTGAGGGCCGAGGAAGAACAGCCGTTTCCGCCTGATACGACCGAGTTGTCGCTCGTCTTTACCGATGATGCGTCAATCCGCGAGATCAATGCGGAATGGCGTGACATGGACAAGCCGACCAATGTGCTGTCTTTTCCGGCCTATCCCCTGGAACCGGGGGACATGCCCGGGCCGATGCTGGGCGATATCATCATCGCTTTTGAGACCGTTGAGCGTGAAGCACGCGATCTCGAAAAGAGTTTCGATGATCATTTAACGCACCTTCTGGTCCATGGATTCCTTCATCTTTTCGGCTACGACCACATCGAAACCGAAGACGCGGAAGAAATGGAAGAGCTTGAGACTCGCATTTTGGCCAAGCTTGGTCTATCTGATCCTTATGCGGGCCAGGAACCGCTTTGATTTAACAGTTTGGGACCATGAGCGAACATTCGGCACGACCGCCCCTCGAGGGCAAAGACACCGGGGAACAATCCTCATCGGAGGAAGGCAGTAGTCCCTTACGTCAGGACTATCAGCCAAAGCCCAGGGCAAGCATCTGGTCTCGCATCTCGCGGCTCTTGAAGCCATCGCAGGGCGAGCGTCTTCGTGAAGACATCACCGATGCACTGATGACCGACACCGAAATCGGTGCCGCCTTTACGCCCGAAGAACGGGCGATGCTCAACAATATCCTGCGTTTCCGGGAAGTGCGCGTCGAAGACATCATGATCCCGCGTGTGGATATTGATGGGCTTGATCAGGACATGACCGTTGGTGAAGCGATGATCCTGTTTGAGGAAACCGGTCGCTCGCGCATGCCTGTCTATGATGAGACACTGGATAACCCCAAGGGCATGATCCATATCCGCGACTTGCTGGCCTTTATTGGCAAGCAGGCCCGCAACAAGCGCCGCGTCGGCTCGCGCGCCGTTGCAAATGAGGGCGCACGGGTTGCAAAGTCTCCCCGCTCGAATTTTGACCTTGCCCGTGTGGATTTGGAAAAGACGCTGGCCGACGCTGGTCTGGTGCGCAAAATTCTCTTCGTGCCATCATCCATGCTGGCCTCCACCTTGCTGAAGACCATGCAGGCCCAGCGCACACAGCTGGCATTGGTCATCGACGAATATGGCGGCACGGACGGTCTCGTGAGCCATGAAGATATTGTCGAGATGGTGATTGGCGACATTGACGACGAGCACGACAAGGACGAGACGATGTTCTCGCGCCTGTCGGATGGTGTGTTTATCGCCGATGCGCGCGCTGAGTTGACCGAGCTTGCCGAGGCCATAGGGCATGATTTCGACGTGCGTGAGCATATCGAGGAAATCGATACGCTGGGCGGGCTGATCTTCTTTGCGCTTGGCCGAATTCCGGTAAAGGGTGAGGTGGTCCGCGCGGTTCCCGGTTTCGAGTTCCACATCTTGGATGCCGATTCTCGCCGGATCAAGGGCGTTCGCATCGTGCGCAACCAGTCGTCCGAAGGTGAAGATGACCAGGCACCGGCCAATGCCGCAAGCCAGGTTGTGCTGTCTTTGCCATCACCGCAAAGCCGCTCTGACAATGCGAGCGTCTGATCGCAGGATCAAATAGCCGGTCTTGAAAACCCCTGACTTGCTTCCGGGGTTTTCGAAAGAGCCGCAAAACCGGTGCGCAAGCCTTGACCCTGACGAGACGGCACGCGGTGGACGGGCGCTTTTTTTTACATTACAGCCGTAGGCGAGCGGTGCGTTTTCCGTGGATCAACGCCTTGCGGCGCCTTCAGGCTTGGAGATGACATGGAACGGCTGGCGGGCAAGATCATGTTGAGCAATGGTTTTGGCCGGGTAGCCCTGACCATCGCCGCGGGCGCAATCGGCGCGCTGGCCTTTCCCCCCTTCGGGTTCTTCGCAGCTCTTTTTGTATCCTTCACGCTGCTGGTCTGGTTGATCGATGGCGCCACGGGAAACCCCGATGGCGGAGTGTGGTCCCGCGGCTGGAAGACATTCACCATCGGCTGGCTTTTCGGTCTGGGCTATTTCGTGGCTGGCCTGTGGTGGATGGGAAATGCGCTGCTTCTGGAAGCGGACGAATTTGCCTGGGCCTTGCCCCTTGCCATTCTTGGCCTGCCCGCCTGTCTTGCCATTTTTTACGGGTTTGCCGTCATGCTGGCCAATATGCTCTGGTCCGATGGTTGGGGCCGGATTGCCGCTCTTGCCGCAGCCTTCGGTCTAATCGAATGGTTGCGCAGCTTTGTTCTGACCGGATTTCCCTGGAACAGCGTCGGGTTTGGTTTGATGCCCGTTCCGCTGATGATGCAGACATCGAACCTGATCGGCATTTTCGGCATGTCGATGCTGGCAGTCTTCGTCTTTGCCAGCCCGGCACTTCTGGGCACCAAAAAAGGCATGATTCCCGGCCTCTGTATCGCCGTGGCAATGTTGGCCGCGCATCTGGGCTATGGCGCCTATCGATTGAACCAGCCGCTGGTCGCCGAGAGCGATGCCTTGACGGTGAGGATCGTGCAGCCTGGGATTGACCAGTCCCGAAAGATGCTCAACGCCGACCGCGCCGAGATCTTCAAGGAGCATCTGCGCCTCTCGGCACTGCCACCAACATCTGGCCAGAAAGTCCCAGACATCATTGTCTGGCCCGAAACATCCGTCCCTTTTATTCTGACGCAGAACCCCGATGCCCTTCAGGAAATCGCAAAGACCCTGTCTGATGGACAGATTTTGCTGACGGGTGCCGTGCGCATGGAAGATGCAGGAGCTGAGCAGGAAACCCGCTACTACAATTCCGTCTACGCGATTGACAGTCAGGGCCAGATCATTGGCGCGACGGATAAGGTTCACCTCGTTCCGTTCGGTGAATATGTTCCGTTTGAAAATATCCTGCGCCGTTTCGGCATCCAGAATTTGATCAATCTTCCCGGCGGGTTTTCACCGGCGGCGACGCGTGAGCCGATCACGCTGCCATCGGGCAAGAAGCTCTATTCGTTCATTTGCTACGAGATCATTTTCCCCGGCGAAGTACCCAAGGATATCGCGACATCGACCGCCATTCTCAATGTCACGAATGACGGTTGGTTCGGAAATACGCCCGGACCTTATCAGCATTTGCAGCAGGCGCGCATCCGTGCCGTCGAGACAGGTCTGCCGGTGATTCGTGCCGCAAATACGGGTATTTCTGCCGCAATTGACGCAGTGGGGCGAATTGTCGCAGGACTTGACTATGGTCAAACAGGGATAATTGATTCCACTTTAAGTGGTGCCGCTACTGGTGTACTTATTGACGATATGCGACAAATATACTTTTGGTTGTTCTTTGTAATATTGCTCGTAATATCAGTGTTTTCGCGGATAGGTTTGATGAAACGTAAGAATTGACCCAAAACTCCTAAAATTGCATAGTGAACTTGTCAGGTTGCACAACGCACATGATATATTGCGTGCGGTGACAATCCAGCAATTCAGGATTTGAACAGGCGTGTAGTCGATAAACCGAAGAACTGAATGTCAGGACCTTAATAAATGACAGAGAATAAGAAGAAGCCGAACCCAATCGACATTCATGTCGGAAGCCGTATCCGCCTTCGTCGGACCATGCTGGGTATGAGCCAGGAAAAACTCGGCGAAAGCCTCGGCATTACGTTCCAGCAAATTCAGAAATACGAAAAAGGAACGAACCGGGTTGGCGCGAGCCGTCTTCAGAATATTTCCGGTATCTTGAATGTGCCCGTGTCGTTCTTCTTTGAAGATGCGCCAGGCGATCAGGGTGTCACGCCCACCGGCATGGCGGAAGCCAGCAGTTCCAATTATGTCGTGGACTTCCTTTCCTCCTCGGAAGGCCTGCAGTTGAACCGCGCATTCGTGAAGATCACAGACCCGAAGGTGCGCCGCCGCATCGTCGATCTGGTCAAGGCCTTGGCTGCCGAAGGCGATACCGAGTAAAATCATCGGCTCAGTATTTACATCTCAAACGGTCCTTCGGGGCCGTTTTTTATTGGGCGGTCCTGTTTCTGTTTGGGTAAGGATGATTTTAGGAATTCCGATATAAAGATATATTTATGTCGTTGTGTCCTTGTTTTTTCCGCACAATTTGACTAACAAATCAGGACCGTTTCTTTGAGGGGAATCCCGCATGCGTGCCAACTACCTATTCACCAGCGAGTCCGTTGCTGAAGGTCACCCTGACAAGGTTTGTGACCGCATTTCCGATGAAATCGTTGATCTCATTTACCGCGAAGCCGCCAAGACCGGGGTTGATCCCTGGACTGTGCGCATCGCATGCGAGACGCTGGCGACAACCAACCGCGTGGTCATTGCCGGTGAAGTGCGTGTTCCCGATACGCTTTTGAAGAAGGACAAGGACGGCAAGGTCGTCAATGACGCGAAGGGCCATCCGGTCATCAACCCTGCCAAGTTCAAGGCCGCAGCCCGCAAGGCCATCCGCGATATCGGTTACGAGCAGGAAGGCTTCCATTGGAAGACCGCAAAGATCGACGTTCTGCTTCACCCGCAGTCGGCTGATATTGCGCAGGGCGTAGATAACGCATCCGACAAGCAGGGTGATGAAGGCGCTGGCGACCAGGGCATCATGTTCGGTTACGCCTGCAAGGAAACACCTGATCTGATGCCGGCGCCGATCTATTATTCGCACCGCATCCTTCAGCTTCTGGCCACGGCCCGTAAAAGCGGCGAAGGCGAAGCTGCAAAGCTTGGTCCTGACGCCAAGAGCCAGGTTACCGTGCGTTACGTCGATGGAAAGGCGTCCGAAGCCGTTTCCATCGTTCTGTCGACGCAGCATCTGGACGCAAGCTGGGACTCCAAGAAGGTTCGCTCCGTCGTTGAGCCCTATATCCGCGAAGCATTGGGTGATCTGAAGATTGCCGATGATTGCCAGTGGTACATCAACCCGACCGGCAAGTTCGTGATTGGCGGTCCTGATGGCGATGCGGGTCTGACCGGACGCAAGATCATCGTGGACACCTATGGTGGCGCAGCCCCCCATGGCGGCGGTGCGTTTTCCGGCAAGGACACCACAAAGGTTGACCGTTCGGCAGCCTATGCGGCGCGCTATATTGCCAAGAACGTTGTTGCAGCAGGACTGGCAGATCGTTGCACGATCCAGCTGTCTTACGCCATCGGCGTTGCTCAGCCTCTGTCCGTCTATGTTGATTTTCACCAGACTGGCACACTCAGCGAAGATGAAGTCGAAGCCGCGATCCGCAAGGTCATCGACCTCTCGCCATCGGGCATTCGTCGTCATCTGGACCTCAACAAGCCTATCTACGCCAAGACCTCCTCTTACGGCCATTTTGGTCGCAAGGCTGGCCGTGACGGTTCCTTCTCCTGGGAGAAGCTCGATCTGGTCAAGCCGCTCAAGGATGCTTTGAAAGCCGCATAAGGCTTGTCAATCATCGCTGATTGAGAGATACGGTTTGAAAAATCTGAAACCCGCGCGGTGCCATGGAAGGCACGGTGCGGGTTCTCCATTTGCATGAGAGTGTGGAAATGACGGAAGAACGACGCTCACGCTCAACGGAAGCGTTTTTTGGTCGGCGCAAAGGCAAGCCTCTGCGCGAGCAGCAGGCTGATTCCATCGAGAACCTCCTGCCATTGCTAAAGCTCGACCTTGCGACGCCTCCACCCCAAACGCTTGTGGCACTGTTTCCGGCGGATGTGAAATCCATCCGGCTCGAAATCGGCTTTGGCGGCGGGGAGCATCTCATTCACCGTGCGGGTGAAAATCCAGGAACGGGCTTTATCGGCGTCGAGCCCTTCGTCAATTCCATGGCAAAATTGCTGGGTGCCGTGCGTGAGCGCGAGTTGATGAACATCCGCCTCTATGATGACGACGCGACGCAGGTGCTGGACTGGTTGCCGGATGCGTCGATCGATCACATCGATCTTCTCTATCCGGACCCATGGCCAAAGAAGAAGCACTGGAAGCGCCGTTTCGTCTCGGACGTCAATCTAGCGCGGTTTCATCGTGTGCTGAAACCCGGTGCCAAGTTCTGTTTCGCCTCGGATATTGATACTTATATCAACTGGACGCTGCAGCATTGTGCGCGCCATGGCGGCTTTGAATGGACAGCGCAGACCTCTGCCGACTGGACAACGCCATTCGCAACATGGCCGGGCACACGCTATGAAAACAAGGCGAAGCGCGAGGGTCGCAGCTCCGCCTATCTCACCTTTATCCGCACCTGATCAGATGTTCGCGTCCACCTCGGATGCGACAGGGATGGATGGCTGTGCGCCCGGACGCGTGCAGGCCAGAGAACCGGCAACGGCGGCGCGGCGCAGTGCCGCTTCAAAATCGAGACCAGCATCAAGGCTGGCCGCCAGATAACCGCAGAAGGTATCACCAGCGCCGACCGTATCCACGGGCTCAACCTTCAGGCCCTTTGCCTTGACCAGCTTTCCATTGCGAATGGCGATGACGCCTTCTGCACCCAGTGTGACGATCAGCGTCTGTCCGGTTTCATTGTGAAGAGAGACAAGCTCCTTTTCCCGCTGGTCGGCGGAAAGATTATCCTTGCCGATCAGAAGCTCGAACTCCGTCTCGTTGGCGATCACGATATCGGCCATGCGCGACAGGCGCTGTGCTTGCGATGTCAAAGGTGCCGTGTTGATGATGGTCGTGACACGTTTCGCCTTGGCGGCCTTCAGCGCGGCCTCGATGGCATCGGCAGGCACCTCGAACTGCAGCATCAGAATATCGCCTGCTGCCATTTCAGAGATTGCGCGGTCTGCATCCTCAGGCGAAACTTCGCCATTGGCGGCGGGAATGACCGAAATCATGTTTTCCCCGCCTTCGCCGATCAGGATAACGGCGGTTCCGGTTGGCACAGCCACGGTCTTGATGAGCGACAGATCCGCTCTCGCATCACGAAGAAGCGTCAATGCGGGCGCCGCGAACGCATCATCACCAATGGCACCAGCCATTTTAACGGTAGCACCGGCCCGACGGGCGGCCAGCGCCTGATTGGCTCCCTTGCCACCGGCGGCGGTCGAGAAGGATTTGCCGGTCACGGTCTCGCCTGGCTTTGGCAGGCGGTCGGATATGGCGACGAGGTCCATGTTGATGGAGCCGAAAACTGTGATCATGCGGGTCATTCCAAAGGGGGTAAAAACGAAGTCGAAACAGACGGCGACTTTGCCGGGTGTATCACTCGTCGTCAACCACCCTCAGCTTAGGCGAGCCGGCGCGGACCTCTGAAATGCGGCGCAGTTGCTCGGCTTCGAGATGGGCGATTTCCTTTTGTGAGGGCGCAAAATCCAGGCTCTCGATTTTGACACCGCGCGCCAGAACCTTGTCAGACGAGGTCAACATCATGTCCACGTCCTTTTGCACCAGTCCGAAATGCGACTGCAATTTGCGCGTCCTCTCATCCAGCCGCCGTACATCGTCCATCAACAGCGCCACTTCACCCTGAATGAGGTGGGCCTGTTCTCGCATACGCTGATCCTTCAGCACCGATTGGATGACCTGCACGGACAGCATCAGGAGGGACGGGGAAACAATGACCACGCGGGAGCGGTGTGCGCGCTGGACCAGATTTTCGAAATGCTGGTGAATATCTGCAAAGATCGATTCCGAGGGCACGAAGATAAAGGCGGTGTCCTGGGTTTCACCCGAGATCAGATATTTGTCCGCCACATCGCGAATATGCACTTCCATGTCCCGACGAAACTGCTGCGTGGCGGCCCGCTTGGCCTCAGGCCCATCATCGGCTTTCAGCGCATTCCAGGCTTCGAGCGGAAACTTCGCATCAATCACCAGCGGAGGCGCATTGTTCGGCATTCTGATCGTGCAATCGGGTCGAAATCCGTTAGAAAGCGTGGGCTGCAAGCTATAGGAGCCGGAGGGCAGGGCGTCGGCAATCAGTGCTTCCATGCGCGCCTGCCCGAAGGCGCCACGTGTCTGCTTGTTGGAGAGGATGGCCTGCAAGCCGATCACATCCTTGGCCAGATCCTGAATATTGCCCTGTGCGGCATCGATGACCGCCAGTCTTTCCTGCAACTTGCTGAGATTTTCATGCGTGGAGCGGGTCTGCTCCGTCAAGGTGGTGCCTATCCGCTGCGACATGCCGTCCAGACGGTCGTTCAGCGTCTGGCTCATTTCGTTCTGACGGGCGCTCAGGCTCTCCGTCATCGCGGCAATGCGCCCATGCAGTTCCGACTGAGTTCTTAAAAGCTCGGTGATCTCATCCCGCGACTGGTCAACCACCGGCGGCCTTCGCAAGATAAGGATCGCCGCGACAAGACACCCGACAAGGATGAGGGAAAGCAGTGCGCCAACCGATATGTCGTTGCCACCAAGACTGAAAGCTGTCGTACCAAGTGCGTTAAAATCAATGTTCATAAGCAAATCTAACAGATTTCCCGTGATTCGTCAGATCAAAGCATGAACATTTCCACGGCACAAATGAGTCCGCTTTTTCGGCTTTCGTGCCGTGAATGGTGCCTTCTATTTTTTGTTTCCTCGAAAGAAGAGATGCGTTATGGGGAAGCCATGACGATCAAACCTCTTATTATTTTGCCTGATCCTTTGCTGCGCCAGCAATCCAAGCCCATCGAACAGGTGGATGCCGAGATCACGCGTCTGGCCGATGACATGCTGGAAACGATGTATGATGCGCCGGGCATTGGCCTTGCTGCCATTCAGATCGGCGTGCCGCGCCGCATGCTGGTCATCGATATCTCGCGTGAGGATGAAGACCGCAAGCCAATCGTTTTCATCAATCCTGAAATCCTCACCGTGTCGGATGATGTTTCGACCTATGAGGAAGGCTGTCTTTCGATCCCTGATTATTATGCAGAGGTCGAGCGTCCGGCAGCCCTGACATTGGCCTACATCGATCGCGATGGCAAAAAGCAGATGCTTGAGGCTGACGGTTTGCTGGCAACCTGTCTGCAACACGAAATCGACCATCTGAACGGTGTGCTGTTCATCGACCACATTTCCCGATTGAAGCGGGAAATGGTCATCAAGAAATTCACTAAAGCGGCCCGCGCAAAATTCTGATCCGCCGATCTCTTCAGATCGACGGGTCCGTCTGCGGGACAGGGGGCATCCATGGCACTTCGCATCATTTTCATGGGTACACCGGACTTTTCCGTTCCCACCTTGCGTGCCCTTGTCGATACGGGTCATGAGATCGTCGCTGTTTATACGCAGCCGCCGCGTCCCGGCGGACGTCGCGGACTTGATCTGCAGAAATCGCCTGTCCATCAGGCTGCCGAATTGCTCGGCATTCCGGTTCTGACGCCTCTCAATTTCAAGGCAGAGGAAGACCGCGCGACGTTCAGAGATTTCAATGCCGATGTGGCGGTTGTCGTGGCCTACGGCTTGCTGCTGCCGGATGCCATTCTGAGCGGCACGCGCCTCGGCTGCTATAATGGCCATGCCTCACTCCTGCCGCGCTGGCGCGGTGCCGCACCCATTCAGCGTGCCATCATGGCCGGTGATGCGGAAACCGGCATCATGGTGATGCAGATGGAAAAGGGGCTGGATACCGGCCCTGTCGCCCTGACGGCACGCATCACGATTACGCCTGACATGACGGCGGGCGCGCTGCATGACAGCCTCATGCTGGCCGGTGCGCGGCTGATGCGCGAGGCGATGCTGAAGCTCGAAGATGGCGATCTGCCTGTCACGCCGCAGCCGGAGGAGGGTGTGGTCTACGCGGCCAAGATCGACAAGGGTGAAACCCGCATCGATTTTTCCCGCTCCAGCCAGGACGTGCACAACCACATCAGGGGGCTTTCGCCTTTTCCCGGCGCATGGTTCGAAATGGATATCGGTGGCAAGGCCGAGCGCGTGAAGGTGCTGGAATCGCAGGTTGCGAGCGGCATGGGCGAGGCGGGGTCAGTTTTGGATGATGCCCTGACAATTGCCTGTGGCAGCGGTGCAGTTCGCCTTTTGCGCCTGCAAAAGGCCGGCGGCAAGCCCATGCTGGCGGATGATTTTCTGCGCGGCACCAAGGTCTCTGTCGGAACGAGGCTCGGCTGATGCCACGCTTTCGCATGACCGTCGAATATGATGGTTCTCCCTATTATGGTTGGCAGCGACAGACCAACGGTCCCTCCGTGCAGGGCGCGCTGGAGGCTGCGGTTCTGTCGCTGACCGAAGAAACCGTCAGCTTTCGTGGTGCTGGTCGCACCGATTCCGGTGTCCATGCCAGGGGTCAGGTCACCCATGTTGATTTGACGCGGGATTGGGAACCCTACAAGCTGCGCAACGCGCTGAACGCCCATCTGGCCATGGCGGGCGAGGCGGTCTCTATTCTTGATGTCGAGGCGGTCACGGAGGATTTCGACGCACGCTTTTCAGCCCTTCGCCGCCATTATCTTTACCGCATCATCTGCCGCAAATCGCGGCTGGCGCTGGAACACAAGCGCGCCTGGTGGGTATCCAAAGACCTTGACCATGAGGCCATGCACGCGGCAGCCCAGACACTGGTCGGGCGACATGATTTCACGACCTTCCGCTCCGTGCACTGTCAGGCCAACAGCCCGGTGCGCACGCTTGACCGGCTGGATGTGTCACGCGATGGCGACCTGATCGAAATCCGCGCCACGGCGCAAAGCTTTCTGCACAATCAGATCCGCTCCTTTGCCGGTACGCTGAAGCTGGCGGGTGATGGCGGCATGACGGTGGATGATGTGAAGGCAGCCCTTGAGGCACGAGATCGCAAGGCCTGCGGCCCCGTTGCCCCGCCCGATGGCCTCTATTTCATGCAGGTGGATTATCCCGATGTGATACCGCCGCGACAGCCAAGACCTGAGGTGGCGGCTGACGGTGACGATCTATCGTGATCGCATCGGCGGATCAGCTCGGATAGACGCCGAGAAACCGTTGCAACAGCTCCGAGAGAAGCATGCCAGGAATGAGCAGCGTCATGACGATCGCGGCCACCAGCAAGGGCTGTTCACGCACGAAAAACTTTACGATCCGCGAGAAGCTGAACACCAGCGTCAGCAGCAGCGAAAACCACAGGATCGCAATCAGTCCCTGCAAGGAGGGGACGAGCAGCGCGATGAGGATCAGCGCTGCATAGGCATAGGAAAACGGCAGCGACAGCCAGTTGGCGACGACGATGAGGGCCGAAAACTTCTGCTTGGCACCGAATGACATCAGCAAAAGCCCGATCAGGATCAACGGCACCATCCAGCAGATGGCCTCGACCATGGCCAACCGCACGAAGAACAGGCCACCAGTGCCAACGCCCTTCGGCAAGACGGAAACATAGGCCTCATGCCACCAGTACCAGGACAGCGCCATGGATGGCAGGCAGAGAAGTGCGGCATAGAAGGACCGCGTCATTCCACGGTCGGTGAGGTCCAGCAGACGTCCCCCGGCTGGATCGCCTAAAAACAGAAGCCACAGGCCTCTCATATAGAGCGCGACTTCACTACCCGATGGCATGGCTGAACCAGCGTTGCAGGAAGGTCTCATAGATGCGCGTCAGCGTTTCGAGATCGGCAACAGCAACGCGCTCGTCCACCATGTGCATGGTCTGGCCGACGAGGCCGAATTCCACCACAGGGCAATAATCCTTGATGAAACGCGCATCCGACGTGCCGCCGGTTGTCGATAGCTTGGGCTCATTGCCAGTGACTTCGGCCACGGCACCCGAGAGCGACGAGATGAGGGCATTGTTGCGCGTCAGGAAGACATGGGCGGGACGATCTGCCCAGACGATATCGTATTTGACCGGCGTGCGATCCGGGCGAATCGCACCATCGGCGGCGGCTTCATCCAGACGGCGGATAATTTCGGCGCGCACGGTCTCGGCTGTCCACGTATCGTTGAAGCGGATATTGAAGGCAGCCGTCGCCTTGGCCGGAATGACGTTCGTTGCCGGGTTGCCGGTATCGATGGTGGTCACTTCCAGATTGGATGGCTGGAAATTATCGGTTCCCTGATCGAATGGCGGGTCCATCAGCGCGTGGGTGAGCTGCAACAGGCCGCGAACGGGATTGTCGGCCAGATGCGGATAGGCCGCGTGGCCCTGAACGCCATGGACCGTGATGCGGCCGGACAGCGATCCGCGACGGCCGATCTTGATCATGTCACCAAGGCGGTCCGGGTTTGTGGGTTCACCCACAATGCAGGCGTCCCAGGTCTCGCCCTTGGCAGCAGCCCATTCCAACAGCTTGGACGTACCGTTGATCGATGGGCCCTCTTCGTCGCCGGTGATGAGGAAGGAAACCGACCCGTCAGGTGCACCGTGCTTTTCGATGTGGCGGGCAATGGCAGCAAGGAAACAGGCGATACCGCCTTTCATATCCACGGCACCTCGGCCAAACATTTCACCATCAGCGATCTCTGCCGAAAAGGGCGGGTGGCTCCAGGCCGCCTCATCGCCCAGCGGCACCACATCCGTGTGGCCCGCAAACATCAGATGCGGACCCTTCGTGCCGATACGGGCATAGAGGTTTTCGACGTCAGGTGTGCCTTCTTCCGTCGCCATGACGCGTTCCACGGCAAAACCCAGCGGTGTCAGCAGCGTGTCGAGCAGCGTTAGCGCTCCACCTTCTGCTGGGGTCACCGAAGGGCAACGGATGAGGGCGGCGAGATTGGCGACGGGATCGGTGGCATTCATGGGGTCAGTCTACTCTTGTCAGTCGCGCAGCAACTCGTTGATGCCGGTCTTGGAACGGGTCTTCTCATCGACAGTCTTGACGATGACGGCGCAATAGAGGCTTGGCCCCATCTCGCCATTCGGGAAAGGCTTGCCCGGCATGGTGCCAGCAACGACCACGGAGTAAGGCGGCACTTCGCCATAGGTGATGGAGCCGGTGGCGCGATCGACGATCTTGGTGGACTGTCCGATATAGACACCCATGCCGAGAACCGCACCTTCACGAATGATGCAGCCTTCGACCACTTCCGAGCGCGCACCGATGAAGCAATTGTCTTCGATGATGGTCGGTCCGGCCTGAAGAGGCTCCAGAACGCCACCAATGCCGACACCGCCGGACAGATGAACGTGCTTTCCGATCTGCGCGCAGGAGCCGACGGTTGCCCATGTGTCAACCATCGTGCCTTCACCGACATGAGCGCCAAGATTGACGAAGGATGGCATCAGGACAACATTCTTGCCGATGTAAGCCGAGCGGCGCACGACAGCGTTTGGCACAGCGCGGAAGCCTGCTGCGCGAAACTGGTTTTCGCCCCAATTCTCGAATTTGGATGGCACCTTGTCCCACCAAGTGGATTCGCCCGGGCCGCCGGTCACGATGTCCATGTCGTTGAGGCGGAAGGACAGAAGCACGGCCTTTTTCAGCCACTGGTTCACGGTCCACTTGCCATCGGCCTGCCGTTCGGCAACACGCACCTGACCCGCATCCAGCAGGTTGAGGGACGTTTCGACGGCATCGCGAATTTCGCCTTTGGTCGATATGTTGACGCTGTCACGATTATCGAATGCAGATTCGATGATTGTTTCAAGAGAGCCAAGATCCGAGATGCTCATGAGGATTCCTTAAACTTCGCTGACTATCGTCACATAAAGGGAATATCCGCACCGCTGGCCGGACATGGCCAAATGCTCTAAGCGAGTGTTTCAAGGGCGTCAATGTGATTTGGCGCAGGCAGACGAAAGGCATTGAGATGGCAAGACTGAAAAACGGCAAGTTGCGGCGTAAGGACGGCTCCTGGGACCCGTTGAAATCCAGTTCCGCTGACAAGCAGCAGGCGGAGGGCGTTCCCCAGACCCCGCAATCGGTCTCGCCAACCTACCGTCTTGCCTATGCGGACCCCGATTTTCTGTGCCGTGAAGAGTTGCGCCCCATCCGGCTGCAACTGGAACTGATGAAGCCGGAAATGATTCTGTCTGAGCGCGGCATCAACTCCACCGTCGTTCTGTTTGGCGGTGCGCGCATTCCCGAACCCGGCGGCAATGCCTGGGCGGCCCGTAATGAAACCCAGCGAAAGAATCTTGAGGCTGCGTCAATCTATTATGACGAGGCCCGCAAGTTCGCCAAGCTTTGCGCCAAGGAATCCGAAAAGCAGGATCATCGCGAATATGTCGTGATGACCGGCGGTGGCCCGGGTGTGATGGAAGCGGGAAATCGTGGTGCGGCGGAAGCCGGAGCGCCATCCATCGGCCTCAACATCCTGTTGCCGCATGAACAGGCACCCAATCCGCATGTCACGCCGGAACTCAGCTTCAACTTCCACTATTTCGCCATTCGCAAAATGCATTTCCTCATGCGCGCCAAGGCGGTTGTGGTGTTTCCGGGCGGCTTCGGCACGCTGGATGAGCTGTTTGAAACGCTGACCCTGATCCAGACCAAGCGCATGGCACCCATCCCGCTGATCCTGTTCGGTGAGGCCTTCTGGCGGTCCATCATCAATTTCGAGGCGCTTGCCGATTTCGGCACGATTGCACCCGATGATATGGACCTGTTGCATTTCGCCGAAACCGCCGATGATGCCTGGAAGGTCATCGCGGATTTTTATGAGCTCTGAGGTCGCCACTCGTCACCATTCCCGGGCTTGCCCCTGGCATGGTGACGAAAGGTCAGCCTGTTTAAATCCGGGCGAAACGCTCGGTCAGAAGTGCGAAGAAACCGTCCGCATCCACATCGCGCATGACGCGGGTGTTCGGCTCGCGGCCTGTCACCTTCCACCAGTCGACCACGGTCATGCCGATGGTGAGTTCGGAATTGACCTCGATCTCGACGTTGCAATCGCGCCCATCGAACAGTTCCGGCTTGATCAGATAGGCAATGACGCTCGGATCATGCAGCGGCCCGCCATCAGAGCCGTATTTTTCCACGTCGAAACGCTCGAAGAACTCCAGCATCTCCACCATGGCAATGGCAGGGCGCGTGCCGATCTCGCGAATGGCCGCTATGCGGGCCTTGGTGGTCAGCAGCTTGTGCGTCACATCGAGCGGCATCATGACCAGCGGAATGCCTGAGCGAAACACGATGTCTGCTGCATGCGGATCGACATAGATGTTGAATTCCGCCGCTGGCGTGATGTTGCCACCCTCAAAGAAGCCGCCGCCCATCAGCACGAGTTCCTTGATCCGGGGTGCAATGTCTGGGGCCTTCTGCAAGGCGGTTGCGATATTGGTCAGCGCGCCGAGCGTGCACAGCGTGATCGTGCCTTCCGGCTCACGGCGTATCGTTTCGATGATGAAGTCGATGGCGTTTTGTGATTGTGCGGCCAGAACCGGCTCCGGCAGGGTCGGGCCATCCAGCCCGGTGCTGCCATGCACGTGTTCGGCGGTAATGGGTTCGCGCACCAGCGGGCGCTCGCAGCCTTCGTAAACCGGAATATCGGTGCGGTTGCACAGTTCCAGCATGATGCGAATGTTGCGGCTGGTCAGCTTCAGCGGCACATTGCCTGCAACGGCACAGAGGCCGAGAATTTCGATTTCCTCCGGGCTTGCCAACGCCAGCATGATGGCGGCTGCGTCGTCCTGTCCAGGGTCGGTGTCGATGATGATTTTTCTGCGCTCGGCCATGATTGTCCTGTTTCTTGTATGACATGCCTTTTCAAGCCTGTTTCGGAAGCTTGTCAAGCATGCGGCGGTTCAGACTTTTCCCGCCACGGCGTTCTTGCTTTGCAAACACCATATTACCATATGAAAGCATGCCGCCGTAAACGGGGCAGACGATCGTCGCTTGGGCACAAGGACTGAAGAGATATGAGCCGTATGACACCATTCACCCATCCGTTGATGCTGGGTTTCGACGCCATGGAAAAAACGCTGGAGCGGATGGCGAAGGCAAATGACGGTTACCCGCCCTACAATATTGAACGGCTGGTGGCCGATGGAGCGAGCCCGGAGCGCCTGCGCATCACCATTGCGGTTGCCGGTTTTTCCGAGGATGAGCTGGAAGTCACCACGGCAGACAACCAACTGGTCATTCGCGGTCGCCAGCAGGAGCAGGATGCCAAGGACTATCTCTATCGCGGCATTGCAGCACGCCAGTTTCAGCGCGTCTTCGTGCTGGCGGATGGCATGCAGGTCAATGATGCGCGCCTTCGCAACGGCCTTCTTTCCATTGATCTTACACGACCAGAAATCTCTAGTGTGGTGAAAAAAATTAACATTTCCGTTTCACAATAGGATTCTGCACGCCAAGCGACGCACCGCGGCGCGACGTCTGAAGAATATGGAGGCCGGATTATGCTCTTGAAAGAAGCGCATGCGCGTTTGACCCAGTCACAGCTCGCTCACATCGGTGCAGGAGAGGTTGGATATATCCGCAAGATACGAGCCGAGGAAGTGAATCGCTGCTTCCCTGAAGCGCCCAATATCGATCCCGGCCTTGATCTATGGGCCCTCTTCGGTGCCGATGGTACCCCAATCCTTCTGACAGACAATCGCTCCAGCACCTTCTTCAAGGCAGCGGAAGACGAGCTGCGCACCATCAGCGTGCACTGAGAGTTTCAGATCATTATTGATGAACTGTCTGAGGCGCCGCAAGGCGCCTTTTGCATTGAGGCGATAGGGAGACCTACATGACGTCTTCAGGCGGTCGTCCGGGGCGGGGATGGTAGCGCGGGAATGTCCAACCGAAAATCAGCGCGCCGCTTCGGATGGCAAAGGCGGTGAGCACGCCGACGGCAGACGCGACAAGAAGCGGCATGCCGATGGCGTGGGCGGCGGTGAAGACGCAGGCACCCGCCAGGGCACAGCTAATATAGACCTCCGGCCTCAAAAGCACCGAGGGTTCACCAGCCAGAATATCACGCAACAGACCCCCAAAGGTCGCGGTCATGGTGCCGGTGACGATGGCAACGGTGGGTGATCCGGTCACGGCCAGGCCTTTGGCGGCTCCCATCACGCAATAGGCGGAGAGTCCCACGGCATCCAGCCAGATCAAGAGACGGTAGCGGGATTCCAGTAGATGGGCCGTCAGATAGACGAGGGCTGCAATGACAGCGCAGACGAGAATATAGGTGGGGTTGATAATCCAGAATACCGGTGCACGGCCAAGAACGAGATCGCGAAGCGTACCGCCGCCAATGCCTGTCACCGCCGCAAAAAACAGAAAGCCAATGAAATCCAGCTGCTTGCGGGAGGCCGCGAGCGCACCCGTTGCTGCGAAAACGGCAACGCCGGCATAATCGAGAAAGGCCAGAAGGGTCATGGAAAGGCGCTCCTCGAATGTTTGCGCGGTCAGTGTGACGCAAGGGCCGCCGGATAGGATCCACAGCCGGATCAAATATGACATGCCCCATGCTGCCGCATCCATAGCGGAAACAGAACCAAAGGAAAATGCCGTGAAACGCCTTCTCTTCGTTACGCTTCAAACGCTTGTGCTTCTGGCGTTTCCCATGATGGCGCAGGCCCAGCAGCAATTGGTCAGCGACCCCGAGATCTACGAGAAAGACCACTTTCGCACCGAGTGCAAAGTGGCGGAGTTCGGCCCCGGTTTTGTGACCCGCCTCGATATCAACAATGACGGGCTGATGGATGCACTGACCAACCGTGGCGAACTGACCTGCGACGGCGAAAAGGGACGCAGCTGCAACGAGGATGGCTGCCCCTATAATTTCTATGTGCAGGTCAAGGAAGGCGGCTATCTGATGATCGCGACCGCCACCATCTACGGTTATGACTTCATCATGCGTTTCGGCAACATGGTCTTCGAGCTGAAAATGCACCCGCGTTTTTGCGAGCGCACCGACACCGCACCCTGCATCATGACCGTGCGTGTCCGGGGCACGAAATTCGTGACGATTTCCGCCAAATAGCGCTTATTTCCGCCTGACGGTTCCGGTCATCACATTGGCCTGGAACCGGCGGCTCAGAGCGTGGGGCATGAGCAGGCTGGCGAGCGCGAGGGCAAAGATCAGCAAAGCGACAATCAAGAGTGCCTGAGCCTGAACGTAGGTCGCAAGAATTGCGCCTGAAATGGCGCCTGTCACCATGCCGATCCACGGCACGATCTGTATGGTCCAGTCCAGCTTTCGCTCTCCTAGAATGAAACGACCGATGCCGCGCCCGAAGCGGGAAAGTGCGCCGGTCACATAGGTGAGCCCAATAGGCAGGCCTTCGACATGCTCAACTGCAGCATTGATCATGCCCATGGCGAAAACGACGAGATAAAAAGCCCCCAATGTCATATCGCGTGTCTGCAACAGCGCGGCACAGGCCATAGCAAGGCTGACCGAGCACAGAACGGTAAAAAGCCGCCGCTGCGAGGTTTGCGCGATAATGACGCCACCCGCATTGCCCGCCACGAAAATCAATATGGCGAGCAGCAGGATCAGGCCATGGCCGATTTCGCCCGATTGCAGAGAGAGCGCTGCGCGGGTCGTGTTTCCGGTCATGAAGGATACGAAATCTCCCGACATGGTCACACCGATCGCATCCGTCATGCCCGCGATGAAGGAAATGGCGGCAACAAGCGCAATGCCAGCTGCCGTGCGCCTTGCGCGGATGATTGTGCGGCGTCTCTGTCGGGTCATGAGGTCTCGTATATCGTGTTCGGACCCTTGCGATCTGCGTGCCCGGAACAAGGGGAGTGTAAGCCCGCCGCCACTTGGTTTTCAACCGTGATGATGCTCCATATGGCTAAGCAGGTTGGGGGATGGTATCACCGCACGATGCAACAGGACGAGCGAACTTATGACTGACGCCCCTCGGGTTCAGGAAAAATCACTGCATGAGCGGATTATGGGCGATGTCGAAGGGCGTATTCTGTCCGGCGAATGGCCGCCCGGCCACCGCATTCCCTTCGAGCACGAACTGACGCTGGACTATGGCTGCTCACGGATGACCGTGAACAAGGCCTTGGGCGAGCTGGTGAAGAAAGGTCTGATCGAGCGCCGCCGCCGTTCCGGCTCCTTCGTGACGCAGCCGCATGCGCAATCGGCCGTTCTGGAAATTCAGGACATTCAACGTGAGGTGCAGGCGCTTGGGCTGATCTATGCTTACCGGCTTGATCGTCGCCAATTGCGGACATCGACCGCCGCCGACCAGGCCATGCTGGGTGTGGAAGCGGGTGCTTCGGTCCTCTCGTTGACCTGCCGCCACTTTGCCGCCGACGCGCCCTTTTGTCTTGAAGAGCGGGTCATCAACGTCTCAACCGTGCCCGAAGCAAAGGATGCCGATTTTTCCACGACAGGGCCGGGATCATGGCTGTTGCAGATGGTGCCCTGGAGTGCCGCCGAACATCGCATCCGTGCGATAGCGGCAGACAAGCGCGTGGCTGAAGCGCTGGCCATTCCCAACGGAACCGCCTGTTTGGTGATAGAACGCCGAACATCGAACGGACAGGCCTATATCACTCACGTAAAAGTGACTTATCCCGGAGATCGTCACGAGCTGGTGGCGCAATTCATGCCGTCGCAGCAGATCTAAGCCTTCTCTCCCACAGTCTTTTTACATAAGGCGAGTTTGCGGATCATATTTTCCTGATCTATTAGTTGTCTTTCCCAGTCAACTTTGTTAGCGAGACAAGCAGACACGATTGCATCCGAGATTTTTCGAGACATGCAGGTTGTGGCTTTCAAATCTTCGCTTTTACGAGATCCGGGATGATGATGATGGCACCTGATAGAATGACCTTTTTGTCAAACTCCACTGCTTTGTCGAAAAAACGGTGCGGGTCTGCTGTCATCACGCTATCTCTGGCTGCTGGTCTTTTCGCCGGTTCAGCTCTGGCCCAGACGCCACCCGCGCCACCGTCAACAGCGCCTGCGCCTGTTGTGCAGGACGCAGCGCCATCGACGCAAACACAGGTCACTCCCGCACCAGTAGAGCCCACCCCGGCACCTGTTGCGCCTACCCAGTCGGACGCCACGCCCGCGCAGCCACAGCCGCAGGCGGCACCTGCATCCGCAAATGATGCACCGCTTCAGCCGACGCTCGCAGATCCGCAAGTGCCTGCCGCAGCTGAGGCGCCCGCCACGGGCACAGCTGATGCGCGCACGGATATTCCGCACAACCTGTCCCCATGGGGCATGTTCATGGCCGCCGACTGGGTGGTCAAGAGTGTGATGATCGGGCTAGCCATTGCATCGCTGATGACATGGACCGTCTGGATTGCAAAGACCATCGAGCTTGCCGGTGCAAGCATTCGCGCCAAGTCCACGCTCAAGATCGTTCACAAGTCGCGGACGCTCGCAGAAGCCACTGATGCGCTGGAGAAAAAGGGTGGTCCCGGCGCGCTCATGCTGCGCATGGCGACCCATGAAATGCAGCTTTCCGACGCTGTTGTGGAGCACACGGATGGCGGCGGCATCAAGGAGCGCGTCTCTTCCGTTCTCGGTCGCATCGAAACCCATGCAGGACGCCGCATGTCACGCGGAACGGGCGTTCTGGCGACCATCGGTTCTGTTTCACCTTTCGTTGGCCTGTTCGGAACGGTCTGGGGCATCATGAATTCGTTCATCAGCATCTCGGAATCGCAGACGACCAATCTGGCCGTCGTGGCACCCGGTATTGCCGAAGCCCTTCTGGCAACCGCCATCGGTCTGGTTGCCGCTATTCCGGCGGTGGTGATCTATAACGTCTTTGCCCGCTCCATCACCGGCTATCGCCACTTGCTGGCCGATGTCGCTGCCGGTGTCGAACGCCTCGTCAGTCGCGATCTTGATTTCCGCCGCATTCCGCCAGGCAGCTCTGCGCGGCCTGCCGTCTCGCTCGTGGGGCGCTGATCATGGCTGGCGGTATTCGGGAAGGCGGTGGAGACGAACTCTCCGAGAACCACGAGATCAACGTCACGCCCTTCATCGACGTGATGCTGGTTCTGCTGATCATCTTCATGGTGGCGGCACCTCTGGCAACCGTCGATGTGAATGTCGATCTGCCCGCATCCAGCGCAAAGCCCGCGGAGCGTCCCGAAGAGCCGCTCTACCTCACGGTCAAGGATGACCTCTCGCTCAATCTTGGCAATGACGCGGTCTCAAAGGATGCGCTGGCCGCGAGCCTTGATGCGCGCACAGGCGGCAAGAAAGACACTCGTATTTTCCTGCGTGCCGACAAGGCGGTCGATTACGGCCACTTTATGGAGGTCATGAACATGCTGCGTGACAGCGGCTATCTCAAGATTGCGCTGGTGGGCCTTGAGGGTGCTGCGGCTGCAAGCCCGCCCGCGGCCGCACCTGCGCCCGCGCCCGGTGGAGCCACGCCATGAGTGACGGCTCCTTCCCCATTCCCGGACGCTCCCGGCTGGGAGAAGTTGCCCTCTGGGCGGTTGCCGGTCTGTTGACGCTTTCCGTCCATGCGGGCGGTGCCTACTACCTGATGCAGGAACCGGTCGAGCAGGAAGTCGATGGCGGCCCGCCAGCGGCCATCATGATTGAACTTGCTGCGCTTCCGGAAGCCACGCAGACGGAAGAAACGGTTGAAACCAATGATGTTGAGGACGTTCAGGACGTCAAAAGCATCGTTTCCGAGCCGTTAGAGGATGTGCCTCCTCCGGAAATGCCACAGCCCATGCCAGAGCCAATTGTTCAGGAAACGCCGCCTGAGCCTGAGCCAATGCCGGAACCCCCGCAGGAGGTGGTCGAACCCTTGCCGGAAGAACCGCCAGAGCCGTTAGAAGAGATCGACCCGATACAGGAACAGCAGATGGCGGCGCTCGAAAACGTCGAAGTGCCGCTGCCGGTGTTGCGCCCGCCACCGCCACCTGTGGCCGAGAAAAAGAAGGAAGAGGTCGAAAAGAAAAAGGTTGAGCGCAAGTCCACTCCTGCGCCTCCCGCATCCGCCGAGAAGACGGCCGCCAGGGTCGAAACGACAAAGTCGGACCGCACCGCAGCGGCCAAAACCAGCGCAGGTTTCTTCTCGTCTTCTGTTTCGCCCGCAAAGTGGAACTCAAGGGTCCGTTCCGCCGTCTCACGTCGCGTATCGCGTGAAGGCTCCAAGGGAATGGCCGTCACCGTCGCTTTTAACGTGAGCGGTGGTGGCTCCATCGGTGGCGTTCGCGTTCTGGGCTCCACGGGAGATGCGACCGTGGACAGGAAGATTGCCGGTTCCATCGAGGGTATCACCGTACCCGAGCCGCCGCCGGGCTCTCAAACTGCATTCCAGGTGAGAATCGAAATCCAGTGAGACCCGCCCAGAGCGGGTCCACCTGTTTTCGCTGTTGCCATATGGCTTTCTAACGCAGGAATGGGTTATGCCTGTTTCTTCATCAGGAAACAGTCATAGTCATGAAATTCAGCATTGAGCAGGCGGAAGAACTGGTCTCTTCCATATTCGAGAAAAATGGCGTTCTGCCCCACAATGCGCGATCTGTTGCCCGCGCCCTCATTGCAGCAGAGGCCGCAGGGCAGGGTGGGCACGGTATCCGCAGGCTTCCGGCCTATATCAGCCAGTTGCATGTCGGCAAGGTCGATGGAAAAGCCGAACCCGTTGTGACGCTGCTTCGTCCCGCCGTTCTGTCAGTGGATGCAGCTCACGGCTATGCTTACCCGGCTATCGATGCCGCCGTTGAGCGCCTTCCGGCGATTGCCAAGGCGCAGGGCATTGCGCTTGCCGTGATTGGTCGGTCGCACCATGCTGGCGTCATGGCGCTGACGGTAGAGCGCTTCGCAGAATTGGGCCTTGTCGCTTTCATGGTCGCCAATGCACCGGCCTCCATGGCCCCTTGGGGTGGCATCAAGCCACTTTACGGTACCAACCCGATTGCTTTTGCAGCGCCGGTCGAGGGGGCTGATCCGCTGGTGATCGACCTCGCTCTGTCCAAGGTCGCACGCGGCAAGATCATGGCTGCGCGTCAGAAGGGTGAGAGCATTCCCGATGATTGGGCGCTGGATGCCAACGGGCGCCCGACCACTGACGCCGATGAAGCGATCAAAGGAACGATGGTGCCTGCGGGAGATGCCAAGGGTGCGGCACTTGCGCTGATGGTGGAGGTGATGGCCGCAGGACTGACGGGTGGCAACTTCGGTTTTGAAGCATCATCCTTGCTCGACGACACCGGCACAGCACCGTCGCTGGGTCACACCATCATCGCCATCGATCCGGCCATTGCGGGCGACCATATCTTCGCCCACCGGCTGGCCATGATGGCTGCCGAGATCGAGGGGCAGGACAATGTCCGGCTGCCGGGCCGCCGCAGCCAGGGCCTTCGCAGGCAGTCGCTGGAGCAGGGCATCGTCATTGACGATGATATGATGACCCAGATCCGGGCGCTCTGATTTTTGGCCGGAGCGGATGTGCTCATTCAGCAGCGCGGCGAAAGCCGCGCCTGATGTCTCCAGCGCGCCGCTATTGTCGATTGTCGTGACGTCGAAGTCACCGCAGACATCGAGCGAACTGCGCTGGAGCCGAAGAAGAATCTCTTCCCGGCTCTCGCGGCCCCGGCTTTCGAGCCGCGCGGCCAGAACATCCAGCCGTGCCACGACATTCACCACCTTCATGGTGGTGAAAACCGATTTGAACTGACTAAGGGCGGAGCGGGAACCGTTGGCAATAACGGTTTCGCCCCGCGCAAGCCGCTCCTTGACCAAAGTCGGTATGCCGTAGCTCAGGCCATGCGCCTGCCAGGACACGCAAAACTCTCTTGAAGCCAACCGGCGCGCAAATTCGGCCTCGCTGACAGCATCATGGTTTTCCCCGCCCGCATCATGGCTTCGGGTAATGACGCGGCGGGCGAAATGGATGCCATCATGCTTTTCGAAACGGCGCGCGGCGAAGTCCATCAGCGTGTCTTTTCCCGCACCGCTCGGTCCGACCACGACAATCATGACGCCGGGGCGCTTGGAAATATCACTCATGCAACGCGCCTGCCTTGCCGCCACACACCCCTGACAACGGGCACATCTTCGTCGCGATGAACGCGGATGATATCGGCGCGCAGACCGGTGGCAATGCGGCCGCGATCCGATAGCCCGACCGTGCGGGCAGGGGTTGCCGTCACCATCGAAAGCGCCTTTGGAAGCGTCATGCCATCGACCTGATCGGCGAGAAGGAACGGCGCATAGAGAAGGCTGAATGGCACGTAATCCGAAGACAGAACGTCGAGAACGTCGAGTTCGGCCAGATCGCGTGCGGCAATATTGCCGGAATGGGATTTCCCGCGCACAATGTTGGGTGCGCCCATCAGCACGCTCATGCCTGCCCCATGCGATGCCTTGGCCGCTTCGACACTGGTCGGAAACTCGGCGAGCTTCACGCCGTGGCTGATCGCCTCATCGACATGGGCATGCGTTGCATCGTCATGGCTGGCAATGGTGATGCCGCGCTTGAGGCATTGCTCAGAGAGATAGTCGCGATGTTTGCTGGAATATTTCGCCGATGCCGCGACGCGACGATCTATGAAGGCCTTGAAGACCTCATCGCTGAGGCCACGCTTCTTCTGATAAAAGACGATATACTGGTCCATGGTCTGGAACTGGCGCTGGCCCGGAGAGTGGTCCATGAGCGAAATCAGCTTCACCTGAGGGTCGTTTTCGAAGTCTTCGAAATGCTCAAGAACGTCTGATGAGGCGACCTCGCAGCGAAGGTGCAGAAGATGGTCGGCGCGCAGGCGGTTCTCGCTCTGCGCCTTTTCGATGGCATCGGCCATCTCGCGCATCTCGCCGCGTGCAAAGCCGCCATCCTCGTCGGAACCCAGGCGAAGGCAATCGAATACGGTGGTGATGCCGGATGATGCGACCTGCGCGTCATGGGCCTGAATAGCCGCCGTCTTGTTCCACGTCACACCCGGACGCGGCGAATAGTGCTGCTCCAGATGGTCGGTGTGTAGTTCCACAAGCCCGGCAATGAGGTAATCACCTTCGAAATTCTCACCAAGATGGGATGACCCAGCGCTGATATCGGAAATCAGCCCGTCTTTGACCAGCACGGAGCCTTCAATAATCTCGTTATCGAGCACGATGCGTGCATTGCTGAAAACCTGCTCGGTCATGGGAATACTTCTTTCTGGACGGAATTCTGGTGTTCATTTGCGTTCAAAAGCGGCAACCATGTGTGAACGCGGAACGGTTGGCCGCGTGCCGGCTCAACAAACAGGCCAAGGCCCGATATAGGCAGCAAACGATTGGTGAAATCGGAAAATTCGGCGTTGAGAACCTCAGACATATGCGCACGGTTCGATACGTCCACGGGTCCTGTCAGTGTCATGTGGAAGCGGAAATCGTCCATGACATGCGGATAGCCCCAATCCACCAGATTGCGCCTCTGGCTCTCGCTCAGATCCTGCGGCCTGCGCCTTGCGATATCAGCGTCGGAGAGGGGGGCGCGGAAGGACTCGAAATGCGTTACCACGTCAGCCGCAAAATTCTGGAGCGGCTGGTGCGTTTCGTCTGGCACGATTGCGAAGAATGGCCCGAGATTGCCGATGACGACTTTCGGAATATCGAAGGCATGACGGCTGCGGACAAAACGCTCCAGAGCTGCGAGAAGCTCATCCTCGTTGCGATCATCAGCAAGGCTAAACGGCGCTTTCAGCGTCGCGTGAAATCCATAGCGTCGCGGCTCTGCGGTTATTTCGGCATGGTCGCTGTGGTCGTTATGGATGGTGTCGGTAAAGGCATCACGCCCGAGCCAGCGGGAGGCTTTGCGGCTTAGCGCATCGTTTTCGGCGGGGGTAAAATAGATCGCGTAGCGCACTCAATCGCACTTTCAGCTATCCGCAGTGACGGAACTGTTGAGGTCATACGCCCTTGCCATGCAAGGCCGCAAGGGCCAACTAGCCCTTTCGCGTGACGGAATGATGATGGGCTACCGGAATTTTCCACCTGCCAAGACGTTTGCTGGGGTCGAAATAGCGAGGAAACGCAACCGTTACCAGCATACATGCAACAGCGATGAAACTTCTTCAAGCTTTGCACGTTATATCTGCACAGTCATCACCAACCGAAGGAGTAAAGGCTAATGGAAATCGAAGTTATTATTGCGCTTTTCTTCGCTGTATTTGCCACGTCAAGCGTCGCTTGTGCCTATTGGTTTGGTGAGCGTCGCGGTATTTAAGCTCATGGATCGCAAAAATTATTTGGATCGTTAAAAGCGCTGGAACCTTGAAGGTCCAGCGCTTTTTTATTGGATGGCTAGTGCGCTGCCGACATGTCGCCGAGCACTTCCTTCGAAGCAACTGTTGAATCAGCATTCAACTTGTAAACCATCGGCACGCCTGTCGCGAGATTGAGCTTCAGGATCTCTTCCTTGCTCAACTTGTCCAGCACCATTACCAGCGAACGCAACGAGTTTCCGTGTGCCGCGACCAGAACGGTTTCGCCTGTCAAAACGCGGGGCAAAATCTCGGTCAGGTAGTAGGGCCAGACGCGGGCGCCCGTGTCACGCAGGCTTTCGCCGCCTGGAGGTGGAATGTCATAGGACCGGCGCCAGATATGAACCTGATCTTCGCCCCACTTTTCGCGGGCATCATCCTTGTTCAAGCCGGAAAGATCGCCGTAGTCACGCTCGTTCAGCGCTTCGTCGCGAATGGTTTCGAGGTCTGACTGACCGACATTATCCAGAACCATCTGGCAGGTTCTCTGGGCGCGGATCAGCGACGATGTATAGGCAACGTCGAATTTGATGCCGTAATCTGCAAGCGCCTTGCCGCCGGCATTAGCTTCCTGAACGCCAAGTTCCGTCAGGTCCGGGTCGCGCCAGCCGGTAAACAGGTTTTTCAGGTTCCAGTCACTTTGGCCGTGACGAACGAGGACGAGTGTTCCGCTCATATCGATTGCTCTCCCAGAGGTTGATTATGTGGCGTCAGCCAGACCGAGAACGTCCAGCATGGAATAAAGACCGGGCTTTTGATCCCTGGCCCAAAGGGCTGCAGAAATCGCGCCGCGTGCGAATATGGAGCGGTCGGCGGCGTGGTGGGTGAGCGTAACCTGCTCACCTTCGCCTGCAAAAATAACGGAATGGTCACCAACGACAGAACCGCCGCGCAATGTTGCAAAACCGATTGTGCCGGTCTCGCGCGCGCCGGTATGTCCGTCACGTACGCGAACCGAATTAGTCGAGAGGTCGATATCACGACCCTGCGCTGCCGCCTCTCCCAGAAGGAGAGCGGTGCCGGAGGGAGCATCGACCTTATGCTTGTGGTGCATTTCCAGGATTTCGATATCCCAGTTTTTGCCATCGAGAGCCCGTGCGGCCTGCTTGGTCAGGACACCGAGAAGATTGACGCCAAGGCTCATATTGCCAGATTTGACCACTCGGGCATGACGGGCGGCTGCCTCGAAGCGTGCCTCGTCCTCATTTGAGCAGCCTGTCGTTCCGATAACGTGGACAATGCGTGCCTGTGCGGAAAGCGTTGCAAATTCTACGCTGCTCTTCGGAGACGTGAAATCGATCACACCATCTGCATGAAGGAAAGCCGCAAGCGCATCGCTTGTGACTGGAATACCGATAGGACCTAGCCCGGACAATTCGCCCGCGTCGCGCCCAATGAAGGGCGAGCTTTCACGCTCGACGGCTGCATGAAGTTCGACGCCCGGAGTTTCATGGATCACCCGGATAAGGGTCTGGCCCATGCGCCCGGCCGCGCCAACGACCACCAGTTTCATGACATTGTCGCTCATCGGGTCCTACCGTTGGTTCAAAGGGCGCGAACGCCCGTCGCCTGAAGATTGTTGAGACGAGCGTAAAGACCATCTTCCCGACGCGCAAGCGTCTTATGATCGCCCTCTTCCACGACAAGGCCTTCGTTCATCACGACGATCTTGTCAGCCTTGACTACGGTCGAAAGGCGGTGCGCAATGACGATGACAGTGCGACCGGACATTGCCGTGTCGAGGGCCTTCTGGACAACGGCCTCCGACTCGGTATCGAGCGCAGAGGTAGCCTCATCCAGAAGAAGGATAGGGGCGTTACGCACCAGAGCACGCGCAATCGACAGACGCTGACGCTGGCCACCGGATAGCGACATGCCGTTTTCGCCAATGGGTGTGTCATAGCCCTGCGGCTGCGCGAGAATGAAGTCATGCGCATAGGCAAGCCTTGCTGCCTCTTCGATTTCGGCATCGGTTGCTTCAGGCCGTCCATAGCGAATGTTGTCGCGGATGCTTCCTTCGAAAAGGTAAGGCTGCTGCGAGACATAAGCGAGGTTCTGGCGTACCGAATGTGTGGTGACGTCAGCAATATCCTGCCCATCGACGAGGATCGAGCCGCTGCTCGGATCGTAAAAACGGGGAATAAGATTGATGATCGTCGATTTGCCCGCACCAGACGGTCCCACCAGAGCCGTTGTTTTGCCACCCTCCGCGATGAAACTCACGCCTTTGAGGATCGGCCCGCCTTCCTTGTAGGAAAATACGACATCCCGCAGTTCCACCGTCGCCACCGAGACCGCCAACGGCTGCGCGTTTGGCTTCTGTCTCTGGACAGGCTCCATGTCGAGAATTTCGTAGATCATCTGGGCATTGACGACCGCACGTTCCAGTGAAATCTGCACACGGGCAAGACGACGTGCCGGGTCATAGGCCAGCAGAAGCGCCGTCACAAAGGCAAAGAAAGCACCGGGGGGAACGTTATCGTAAATGGCGCGGTAGGCGGCATAGGCCAGAACGCCAGATACGGCCAGACCGGCAATCGTTTCCGTCAAGGGCGCGCTTTTTTCGGTCAGCCGGGCAATGCGGTTCGCGCGCCATTCCGCCGAGTCGATCACCTTGTCGACGCGCTCTTCCAGCTGCTTTTCCATTGTGAAGGCTTTGACGATGGCGATGCCTTGCAGCGTTTCCTGCATGGCGCCCAAAACGCGGCTGTTGAGAACAACGGCATCACGCGTAACCTGTCGCAGACGCTTGGAAATATAGCGAAGCCCAAGAACGAGCGGTGGAACGATGAAGACGATGACGATGGACAGAACCGGGTCTTTGACGATCATCACGATTACGAGCGCAATGAAGGTCAGAAGGTCGCGGGCAACCGTTGTGACGGTGATGTTCATGACATCCCTGATACCGCCGATATTCTGGCTTACCTGAGCTGCCAGATGGGCGGAGCGGGATTCGCTGAGATACCCAACCGACAAAGTCATGAGGTGGGCATATAGCCGCTTCTGATAGCGCGCAACGATGTTGTTGCCGATTTTCGACAGCGCCACGGATTGGCCATATGTCGCAATGCCGCGAATGAAGAAAGCCGCGAAAATGGATGCGCAGATGATCCAGACCAAATCGGCCCGTCGGTTGACGAAGGCCTCGTTGATGATCGAATCCATGATCCAGGCGGTGAACGCCGTCGTGCCGGCAACGGTCAGCAGGCAGAAAATCGCAAATGCATAGCCCGGAATATGATCACGGGCATTTTCGGCGAAAATGCGCTTCAGGACTGACGTGATCGTATCGGTATCAACAAGTTGCCGTTTTTTGGCAGTCTTCAAGTGTTCATCCACCTTAAGCTGTTGCAGCGGACACGCCGCCTATTCAATCGGCGTCTATAGCCACTCAAGCCGGTTTTGACCAGTGCTGACGTTTTATCAGGCCTGCCAGCGCCTGCCGTCCAGTGTCAGGCCGAAGTCAGATGGCGTGCGGGCATAGGCTGAAAGTCCCGCCAGCGCTGCCTGCGGATGGGTGACGACATGGGTGGGAATGCTGCGCATCAGCGCCTTGTGCGGTGCCTTGTCTTCGAAAGCCGCCCGGAACTCCGGCAATCTCAAGGCGGGAATGATTTTCTGGGATATGCCACCGGCCAGATACACCCCGCCACGCGCCATGAAGATCAATGCCATATCGCCAGCGATGCGCCCAAGATAGGTGCTGAACAGCGAAAGCGTTTCCTGCGCTTGGCGGTCTTCGCCGCTGAGGCCCTTTGCAGTGACGTCCGCAGGATCGGAAAAGACGGGCGTGACGCCATCGGCAAGGCAGATAGCACGATAAAGATTGACGAGACCGCGACCACACAGGATCTGCTCACCCGCAATACGGCCTTCAATAGTGTCGAGATGCGGAAACACCTGATAGTCACGTGCGCTGCGTGGGCCGATATCCACATGGCCGCCTTCACCGGGGACGGGAAACCACATGTTACGGGCGTGGACCAGCCCCGCGACACCCAGGCCAGTGCCGGGTCCCAGAACGACGCGAGAGGCGATCATATCCGGACGCTGAGGCCCGATCGTTTCCCTGTCGTCGCTTCCCAAAGTCGCAATCGCCAAAGCCTGCGCTTCGAAATCATTGATAACAATAACATCTTTCAAGCCTAGATTGGCCAGCATCTCCTTGGGCTTCACAACCCAGTCACAATTGGTCAGCGGTATTTCGTCTGTCTCGATGGGGCCCGCGACGGCGAGGATTGCAGAGACGGGCAGCAATGATGTGTGATCCAGCACTGCGCTGCGGATGGCCTCGTCAATCGTCTTGAAATCGGCGGTCTTGACGCTGGTCAGCTGTGTCGGCTCGGATGTCGCATCCGGTACGATGCTGAAGCGCGCATTGGTGCCGCCGATGTCTCCGATGAGAATCGGAAAGGAAAGTGTGTCGGTCTGCGTGGACATCGCTGCTCCTGGGTCGCCGGCATTTTAGTGTTTTGAATGAAAATCGGTCAGCTGTTCGGCCGTGGCGCGGTTGAGGGCCATCGGAATATCATAGACGGTCGCAAGCCGCGTCAGAGCTTTTACGTCAACGTCATGGGGTTGGGAAGAGAGTGGGTCGATGAAGAAGATCAGCATATCCACATCGCCTGTCGCGATCATCGCGCCAATCTGCTGATCGCCACCCAGCGGGCCACTCTTCAGCCGCACCACGGACAATCCCGGACACGCATCCTGTATGCGCCCGCCGGTGGTACCCGTGGCGACAATTCTGAATTGCGAGAGTGCATCCTGATGCTGACGGGCAAAATCCGCCATGTCATCTTTCTTTTCGTCATGCGCGATCAAAGCGATACAGCGTTGCCCGGTCATTTGGTCTGCACCCCAGCCTTGGTCAGATGGCATCTTTAAATCGATTTGAAGCTTCTACAGCAACTTCGCACCGTTTGAAAAGCCGGAGGGTTCAATTCGATGAGGGCCGAGATGAAGGGCGCGGGACATCAGCGGGCGGCACCGGCCCACCGGAGCCAAAACCTTGTGGAACGGCTTCCTGCAACTGCGGCTCAACGTAAGCGGGCGCGGGTGCGTTCTGGAGAGCACTGCTTGCCCTGCCAGCCGCAGGTGCTGCGGCGACAACCGCACAGGCTTTCGGCAAATCCGATACCATCATCGGGCGCGGCGGCTTTGGCGGCTTGGCATTGGGGTCCTTCTTAGGGGGCGCCCAGGGTTCCTTGCTGAACCACCACGCCAAGGATTTATCGCAGCCATCGCCCGCGCCCACGGGCGCCTGCGGCTTGCAGTTGGGCGCACCCGGCGGGCATTCCAGACGCACGTGGAAATGCTCATCATGTCCGTAGATCGGCCTGATCTTGCCCATGAATGTGCGGTCGCCCGTCCATGTCTGACATAGCTTCTGCTTGATGGCCGGGTTAACGAAAATGCGTTCCACCTGCGGATAGCTTGCCGCCATCATGACAAGTTTGGCATTGAGCGGTGACCATTTGCGATCATCCACGGTCAGGAATTTGCTTTTGTCGAGCATGGAAATGAACGGCGTGCTTTCGCGCTGTTCGGCGCTCATGATCTGATTTGGCATCTGCCGCCACCAGATATCGACATCAAGACCGATCTGGTGGGAGGCATGACCCGTCAACATCGGCCCGCCACGCGGCTGGGAAATGTCACCAATCAAAAGGCCCGGCCAGCCGATCTTTTGGGCGTCCTGCGCGAAGCGTTCGATGAAAGAGACCAATTGCGGCTGGCCCCAGCGCCGGTTGCGGGAAAGCCGCATCGCCTGAAAACCTTGGCCCTCGGTGGGAAGCGCGACAGCCCCGGACTGGCAACCCTTGGCGTAGGAGCCGTAAGAGACGGAGGGACCGGCGGATGGCAACGCCATGTGGCCGAAAACCTGCTTGGCGGGTGCATCCTGTGCAAAGGCTGAAACACGATCCACCGCCATCATGGACATTACCGAAAGTGCCAGGAGTGATGCCTTGCCCACGCCCCTTGAATGTTTTGCCATGTCGCCCGCCGCCTGCAATGCCTGAAATGATTCTCGTGGATATTATGCTGGAACGGGAATTTGGTGAAAGCATGTTTGCTGGATTTCGAAGGCATAAACCGCTTGTGAGGCAATCCCCCTATATTTTGCCAATGTTTGTCTTATTGTGCGCAGCAATGAAAAGTAAAAAGGACTATCGCCCTATGGCATTGGCAAGGTTGAAATCCGGTTTGTTGGCTCTGGCTGCTCTGTCGTCCTTGGCTGCGCCGCTGGGCGCTGTAGCGCAGGATAGTGAAGTCTGGCGCAGCGGGATTTCGACGGTCGGCGAGTTAAAGCATCCCAACGGCTTCAAACATTTCGATTATGTCAATCCTGATGCGCCCAAGAGTGGCACATTGCGCATGTCGGCGACCGGAACATTTGATACGCTCAATCCTCTTTTGGCCAAAGGCGAACTTGCAACCGGCGTCGGCGCTGTGTTCGAAACACTCTTCAAATCCGCAGAAGAAGAGCTGTCCTCTTCCTATGGACTTTTGGCCGAAGGCGTGACGTTCCCCGAGGACATTTCCAAGGCGACGTTTCGCCTGAGGAAAGAAGCCAAGTGGGCCGATGGCAAGCCCGTTACCCCCGCAGATGTCGTCTTCAGCTTTGATAAGGCGAAGGATCTGAGCCCCCGGATGGCGACGATTTATGCGCATGTTTCCAAGGCTGAGGTGACGGGCGAACGCGACATCACCTTTTTCTTTGATGAAAAGGGCAATCGCGAGCTACCCCAGATCGTCGGCCAACTGCTGATCGTGCCCAAGCATTGGTGGGAGGGCAATGGTCCCGATGGAAAGCCACGTGACATAACGCGCGGCACGCTGGAGCCGGTGATGGGCTCTGGTCCTTACAAGGTTTCAGCCCTCAATCCGGGCTCTACGATTTCCTTTGAACTGCGGGACGATTATTGGGGTAAGGACCTCAACGTCAATGTTGGTCAGAACAACTTCAAAACCATCACATACTCGTTTTTTGCCGATCAGGAAGTGCAGTTTCAGGCATTCAAATCTGGCAATATCGATTTCTGGCAGGAGCAATCATCCAGCCGTTGGGTCACCGGCTATGACATTCCCGCCGTGAAGGATGGGCGCATCAAGAAAGAACAACTGCCCAACATCTACCGTTCTGTTGGCATCATGCAGGCCTTTGTGCCCAATGAGCGTCGCGAGAAGTTCCAAAACCCCAAGCTTCGTTTGGCGCTGAACTATGCGTTTGATTTCGAGGATCTGAACAAGACGCTGGCCTATGGCAGCTTTACGCGCATCAACAGCTTCTTCATGGGAAGCGAGCTTGCATCATCAGGGCTTCCTGCTGGTCGAGAACTGGAAATCCTGCAGGAGTTGAAGGATCAGGTTCCGCCAGAAGTCTTCACGCAGGAATATCGCAATCCAGTGGGCGGCGATCCGGCAAAACAGCGCGATAATCTGCGTGAGGCCGTCAAGCTTATGAAAGAGGCGGGCTATGAGTTGCGAGGCAATCGCATGGTCAACGGCAAGAACGGTCAGCAACTCGATATCGAGTTTTTGATCGATTCCGCAGGCATGGAACGCACCATTCTCCCTTTTATCCAGAACCTGAAAAAGATCGGGGTCAATGCCACGATCCGCACCGTCGATGCGTCACAATTTACCAACCGTCAGCGCAGCTTCGATTATGATGTCGTTGTCAAGTTGTGGGCGACCTTACCCAACCCCGGAAATGAGCAGGCAGATTATTGGGGATCGGCCGCCGCCGATCGCCAGGGCTCAAGCAATCTTGCCGGCATCAAAAACCCGGCGGTAGATGCGCTCGTGCGAAAGGTCATCTTCGCGCCCAATCGTGATGAACAGGTGGCGGCTGCGAGAGCGCTTGATCGGGTTCTGCTGTTCAACCACTATGTCATTCCACAATTCTACAAGGGCGAGTTGAACCTGGCCTACTGGAATACGATTGTTCGTCCGGAAAATCTCCCTGAGTACGGCATCGGTTTTCCCGATGCCTGGTGGTCTGCGACCGCGGCAAAATAATGCGGGCCTTGCTTTATAAGCCAAGCCTTGATTCACATGAGCCATTACGAATCACGCTGCCTGCGGTAGAGACAGCAGGCCCGAAAGGAAACGGTTTGACAAAGCCGATGACATCAAGACCTCGTGCCATGTCGGGACGCGCCTGATGGGAGCCTATATTCTGCGGCGTCTTGCCCTGATGATACCGACCATCATCGGCATCATGGGCATTTCCTTTCTCGTCATCCAGTTTGCGCCGGGTGGACCGGTGGAGCAGGTCGTTGCCCAGCTTTCGGGCTCCGGAGACAGCGCTTCCGACCGTTTGTCTGGCGGCGGCGACCTCATGGGGCAGGGTGGTCTGGATGAAAGCGGATCGAAATATCGCGGTGCGCAGGGGCTTGACCCGGAACTGATCGCCAAGCTCGAAAAGCAGTTTGGTTTCGACAAGCCGCCGCTCACCCGCTTTCTCGACATGATGTGGAATTACATTCGCTTTGATTTCGGAGACAGCTTCTTCCGCAATTCCTCCGTCATCGATCTCATCATCGACAAGCTGCCGGTCTCCATCTCGCTCGGTTTCTGGATCCTGATCATCTCCTACGCGATCTCCATACCGCTCGGCATCAAGAAGGCCGTTTCTGATGGGTCGACATTCGATGTCTGGACATCGGGCATCGTGATCGTCGGCTATGCCGTGCCGAGCTTCCTGTTCGGCATTCTTCTGATCGTGGTGTTTGCGGGCGGCTCGTTCTTCGACTGGTTCCCGCTACGCGGGCTGACCTCTGATAATTTTGCGGAACTGTCATGGTGGCAGAAGATCATCGACTATTTCTGGCACTTGGCCCTGCCGCTGACGGCGCTCGTTCTCTCGGCCTTCGCGACAACGACACTTCTGACCAAGAATTCCTTCATCGATGAAATCAAGAAGCAATATGTGGTGACGGCGCGCGCCAAGGGTCTGTCGGAAAACAAGGTGCTGTATGGCCATGTGTTCCGCAATGCGATGCTGATCGTGATCGCCGGTTTCCCCGGAGCTTTCATCTCGGCCTTCTTCACCGGCTCGCTTTTGATCGAAAACATCTTCTCGCTCGATGGTCTCGGACGGTTGGGCTATCTGTCTATCGTCAACCGGGATTATCCGATCGTGTTCGGAACGCTGTTCATCTTTTCTCTCATGGGGCTCGTGGTTAGCCTGATATCCGACATGATCTACACCTGGATCGACCCGCGCATCGACTTTGACCGGAGGGATGTGTGATGACGACAGTTGCTCCCGCCACAGTCGATACGCCGCCACAGAAGCGTCCGTTCTTTTCCCCCACAAGCGTCCGGCGCTGGCAGAATTTCAAGGCAAACCGCCGTGGTTACTGGTCGTTCTGGCTGTTCCTGCTAATATTCGGATTGAGCCTGTTTGCTGAGTTTCTTGCCAATGACAAGCCGATCATCGCCTCCTACAAGGGCGAGATTCTGGTGCCTGTCATGGTGGATTACCCGGAAGAGAAATTTGGCGGCTTTCTGGCCCAGACCGATTACAAATCATCCTTCATTCAGGATGAAATCAATGCCAATGGCTGGATGATCTGGCCGCCGATCCGCTATTCCTATCAGACGGTCAATTCCAACATTCCGCATTCGGCCCCGACGCCACCCTTCTGGCTGATGGACGAGCAGCAGCGTTGCTCGGCCTATCCGCAAGGGGCAGCCGATCCCGCCTGTACGCTTGGCAATCTCAACTGGCTGGGCACGGACAATCAGGCGCGCGATGTGGCCGCCCGGGTAATTTATGGCTTCCGTATCTCCGTGCTGTTCGGGCTAGCGCTCACCATCGCCTCTGCCATTGTCGGTGTGACCGCCGGTGCCGTGCAGGGCTATTTCGGTGGCTGGACGGACCTTCTGATGCAGCGCTTCATCGAGATCTGGTCATCCATGCCGGTGCTTTACATTCTGCTCATCATCGCCGCCATTCTGCCGCCCGGCTTCTTCATTCTGCTTGGCATCATGCTGTTGTTCTCATGGGTCGGCTTCGTCGGCATCGTGCGCGCCGAGTTTCTGCGCGCCCGAAACTTCGAATATGTCAACGCCGCACGCGCATTGGGGGTTGGCAACGGCACCATCATGTACCGCCACCTTCTGCCCAATGCCATGGTGGCGACGCTGACCTTCCTGCCGTTTATCCTGTCCGGATCGATCACCACCCTGACCTCGCTGGATTTCCTCGGCTTTGGCATGCCGCCCGGCTCTCCATCGCTGGGCGAGTTGATTGCGCAGGGCAAGAACAACCTTCAGGCTCCATGGCTGGGGCTCACGGCCTTCTTCACCATGTCGATCATGCTGTCCCTGCTGATTTTCGTCGGCGAAGCCGTGCGTGATGCCTTCGATCCGCGAAAGACCTTCCGATGAGTGCCATGACGGACCAGATGACAACGCCGCTTCTTTCCGTTCGTGACCTTTCCGTCGCCTTCCATCAGGGCGGCAAGGAAACCGTGGCTGTCGATCACGTGTCGTTCGATATCATGCCGGGTGAAGTGGTGGCGCTGGTGGGCGAATCCGGTTCCGGCAAATCCGTGACCGCAAACTCGATCCTGAAATTGCTGCCTTACCCTGCCGCAAGCCATCCCTCCGGCCAGATCCTGTTTGAAGGCAAGGATTTGCTGAACGCCTCGATGCGTGAACTCCGCGCCGTTCGCGGCAACGACATCACCATGATCTTTCAGGAGCCGATGACATCGCTCAATCCGCTGCACAGCATCGAGCGGCAGATTGGCGAGATCCTGGAACTTCATCAGGCCCTATCGGGGGCCGAGGCGCGCAAACTCATCTTGGAATTGCTGTTGCAGGTCGGTATTCGTGAGCCGGAAAAGCGCCTGAAGGCCTATCCGCATGAGCTTTCCGGCGGGCAGCGCCAGCGCGTTATGATTGCCATGGCACTTGCCAACCGCCCGAAGCTGCTGATTGCCGATGAGCCAACGACCGCACTCGACGTCACTGTGCAGGCCCAGATTCTCGAACTTCTAGGCAATCTGAAAAACCAGCATGGCATGTCCATGCTGTTCATCACCCATGATCTCGGTATTGTGCGAAAATTCGCAGACCGTGTCTGCGTGATGACCAAGGGTAAGATCGTGGAAACGGGCACGGTCGCGCAGGTTTTCAACGATCCGCAGCACGCCTACACGCGCCATCTTCTGGCGGCCGAGCCAAAGGGCGAGCCGCCGCATTCCGATAGCAGCAAGCCTGTCGTCATGCAGGGAGACGACATCAAGGTCTGGTTCCCGATCAAGGCGGGCCTGATGCGCAGGGTCGTGGATCACGTCAAGGCGGTGGATGGCATCGATATTACGCTGCGGGCAGGACAGACGGTGGGCGTAGTTGGTGAGTCCGGGTCGGGCAAGACCACGCTTGGTCTGGCGCTATCGCGGCTGATCGCATCCAAAGGCCGCATCTCCTTTCTCGGCCAGTCCATCGAAGGCTATTCCTACTCGATGATGAAGCCGCTCAGAAATCGGCTTCAGGTGGTATTTCAAGACCCTTACGGCTCGCTTAGCCCGCGCATGTCCGTGGGCGAGATCATTGCCGAAGGTCTGCGCGTGCATGAGAGATCGCTGTCTGCGGATGAGCGGGACCGGCGCGTGGCGCAGGCTTTGGACGAGGTGGGGCTGGATACCGCCACACGCTGGCGCTTCCCGCACGAGTTTTCCGGCGGTCAGAGACAGCGTATCGCCATTGCGCGTGCCATGGTGCTGAAACCTCGCTTCGTGATGCTGGACGAGCCGACATCGGCGCTTGATATGAGCGTGCAGGCGCAGGTGGTGGACCTGTTGCGTGACCTGCAGGCTAAGCACGATCTGGCCTATCTCTTCATCAGCCACGACCTGAAGGTTGTGAAGGCGCTTGCCAACGACATGATTGTCATGCGCCACGGCAAGGTGGTGGAGAGCGGTCCTGCCAAGACAATCTTTGAAGCTCCAGCCCAAGACTACACCCGCGCACTAATGGCGGCTGCCTTCAATATCGAGGCGGTGAAGACGGCTGCGGTCAGCGAATAGGGATTTTCAAGAACAGGCTGGCCTTCTGCGCTCAGCCCACGTACGATGTGGTATCAACGTGGGAAACAATGAGGCGTAATGTCATCATGACGGCGCGATATCTTATTTATCAGCTTGTGGATGCTTTCCGTTAGCGACTTTGCCGCGAACCGAAGCTGAAACAACATGCTGGTGAATAATGGTCGATATTGAATACGCGAAGAAGTTTTTCGAAGAAAATCCCGATATTGAAATTCTGGAAGCTTTCGTCATTGACGTCAATGGCGTGCCGCGCGGCAAATGGATACCGCGCGAGCGTGCCATTGATGTGCTGGAAAAAGGCATGGCGGTTCCGCGCTCGGTCTATGCGCTGGATATCTGGGGCCGTGACGTTAACGCAGCCGGTCTTGCTGAAGGCACCGGCGATCCTGATGGTCTCTGCGTTGCTGTGCCGGAAACCCTGTCTCGCGTAACGTGGCTTGGGCGTCCCACGGCGCAGGTTCTGCTGGCAATGAAAGACCCTGATGGCAACGGCTTTTACGGTGATCCGCGCAATGTGCTGGCGCAGGTGCTGGCCGGTTTTACCCGGCGCGGCCTGACGCCTGTTGTGGCAACCGAGCTTGAATTTTACCTGATCGATCCTGTTCGTTCCGCGCTGGACCCGGTGCGCCCACCGCGCAGCCGCGAAGGACGCTGGCACACGGGCCAGACGCAGGTTCTCTCCATCTCGGAATTGCAGGATTTCGAAGGCGTGTTCCACGATATCTCGACCGCATGCCGTGCGCAGAATGTCGCTGCCGATACCACGCTTCGCGAAAACGGCCCCGGGCAATATGAAATCAACCTCAACCACGTGCCCGATGCCCTTCAGGCCGCAGACTATGCGGTGTTTCTGAAACGCATCGTCAAGGGCGTGGCACGCAAGCATGACCTCGATGCCACCTTCATGGCCAAGCCCTACGGCATGCAGGCTGGCAACGGCATGCATGTGCATTTCTCCATGCTGGATGCCGAAGGTAACAACATCTATGCGGGTGAAAACGGTCCTTCTGAAGCACTGATGCATTCCGTCGGCGGTCTCTTGGAAAATATGGGGGAGAGCATGGCGGTGTTTGCGCCCCATGCCAATTCCTACCGCCGCCTGCGCCCGAGCGAACACGCGCCGACCTACGCATCTTGGGGCATTGATAACAGATCCGCTGCGGTGCGCGTGATTGTGGCCAACAAGCACGCAACCCGCATCGAGCACCGCGTGGCGGGGGCAGATACCAATCCCTATCTGGTGCTTGCGATGATCCTCAGTGCCGCACTGGCCGGCATGAAGGAAAAGCGCCAGCCCGGCGGCGCGATCTCTGGCGATAGCCACGCGGTCAACCACGAGCCGCTGCCGACAAACTGGGATTACGCGCTTCAGCGGTTCACCCGTTCCAGCTTTGCCTATGCAACCTTCGGGCAGAAATATCGAACGCTCTATTCGGCCTGCAAGCAGCAGGAATTGTCGGAATTTTCGCTCCGCGTGACCGACGTCGAATATGACGCATATATCAGGACGGTTTAATATGGCAGCTGTAACGACCACTCCCAATTCCGGCCACGCCCCCTCCTGGTACGCCGCGTCTGCCAACAGTAAGACCGTGCGCACCGCTTTGCAGGGCGATCAAGATGCAGATATCTGCATCATTGGCGCAGGGTTCACCGGCCTGTCCGCAGCGCTGGAACTGGCGGAAAAGGGTTTCTCCGTCATTGTTCTGGAAGGCGAGCGCGTGGGCTTTGGTGCCTCGGGGCGCAATGGCGGGCAAATCGTCAATGGTTACAGCCGCGATCTCCACACGGTCGCAAGACGTTATGGCGCGCAGAAAGCCGCACAGCTGGGCGCAATGTCGCTCGAGGGCGGAAACATCATCCGCGAGCGGGTGGCGAAATACGGCATCGATTGCGACCTTGTCGATGGTGGCTTCTTTGCGGCGTTCACGCCCAAGCAGATCACCGAAATGGCGGCTAACAAGGCCAATTGGGAAAAGCACGGCCATACCGGTCTTGAAATGGTGTCCAAGGCCGAGGTCGGCAAATATGTGAAGTCTGACCGCTATGCGGGCGGCATGATCGATCGTTTCGGCGGCCATATCCACCCGCTGAACTATGTTCTGGGCGAAGCTGCCGCAATCGAGCGGCTCGGCGGGCGCATCTTTGAAAACTCTCGTGTCATCGCCGTCGAACAGGGGGCAAATCCTGTCGTGCGAACCGCGCAGGGCAAGGTGGCGGCCAAATATGTTCTGGTTTGCGGTAACGCCTATCTGGGTGGTCTGCTGCCGGAAATCGGTGAGCGCATGATGCCGGTATCAAGCCAGGTCATGGCAACGGAGCCACTGGATGCTGGCTTGATCGAGGAGCTTCTGCCTGCCAATTATTGCGTCGAAGATGCCAATTATATCCTCGATTATTATCGCCGCACGTCCGATAACCGTCTGCTCTATGGCGGTGGCATCGGCTATGGCGGGACCGATCCTGATGACCTGACCGGCGTCATCCGTCCCAATATGCTGAAGACCTTCCCGCAATTGCAGAACACAAAGATTGAGTTCGCGTGGAGCGGCAATTTCGCGCTGACGCTGACCCGTATTCCGCATATCGGGCAATTGTCGCCCAACGTCTACTTCTCCCACGGCGATAGCGGACACGGCGTGACCACAACGCAATTGCTGGGCAAGATATTGGGTGAAGCGGTGGCCGGACATGCGGAGCGCTTCGATGTCTGGTCGTCGCTGCCGAACTACCCGTTCCCGGGCGGCAAGACGTTTCGCGTGCCGCTCACCATGCTCGGCGCATGGTGGTACGGTTTGCGCGACAGGTTGGGCGTGTAGCTTTAAATCGCTGCCAAGCCCTTCAGGGCGTTCTCGGTGATTTCTTCTGGAGACGTGTCGATGCTGACGGTGACGACACCGGGTTCGCCGGTTGGCACTTCGAGTGTTGCGAGCTGGGTTTTCAACAGGGAAAGCGGCATGAAGTGGCCGGTCCGGGCACCCATGCGCTCCGTCAGAAGCGCCTCGCTGCCATCAAGGTAGACGAAGGCGAGGGGACCCCCGCAGGCGTCACGCAAACGTTCGCGGTAGCTCTTCTTCAGCGCCGAGCAGGAGATGACGATACCATCAGCCTCAGAACCCTTTCGTAGTTCGGCACCAACAAGATCAAGCCAAGGCCAACGGTCATCATCGTTCAAAGGCGTTCCGGCAGCCATTTTCTCAACATTGGAAGCGGGATGAAGCTTGTCACCCTCCATGAAGGGAATGCCGAGCTTTTCCGCCAGCGCCTCGCCAACGGTGGACTTGCCACAGCCGCTGACGCCCATGACGATGATTGCTTGTTTCATGAAGTCCTCCGCATTTCCAAAAGCATGTGGCTATCGCCTACAACATCCTAGCTGCGATGCCAAAACTTTTTCTGCACGTCCGGTTTGAGAGCCTTCTGTATCAATAGCCGACACGGTGGGAGGCTTTCGCTTCCAACATGGAGAAGGCGCTGTGAATGAGCACAGCGAGTGCCGCGACAACAAGGCCACCTTGCAGGATGAACGCCAGATTGTTGGATTGCAGCCCCGCGATGATGACCTCACCCAGCGTTTTCGCGGCCACCGTTGAGCCGATGGTTGCGGTGGAGAGGCTGATGACGGCAGACAACCTGATGCCGGATAGAATGGCGGGCAGCGCCAGCGGTAATTCCACCCGCCAGAGGCGCTGAAAACCTGTCATCCCAGTGCCCCGTGCCGCCTCCATGATGGCAGGGGGCAGAGCAGTGAGGCCAGTTACCGTGTTTTCGAAAATCGGCAACAGTGCGTAGAGAAAAAGCGCAATCAATGTCGGCTTTTCGCCAAAGCCGATCATCGGCACGGCCAGCGCCAGCACGGCGACCGGCGGGAACGTCTGGCCGATATTCACGATGCTGCGCGAAAGAGGCAGAAACGCATGACCGAAGGGACGGGTCACCAGAATGGCAAGCGTTCCGGCAATCACGATGGCACCCGAAGTTGCGATTGCTACGGTTTGGAGATGGGAGAGGGTCAAGGACAAAAGATTGGCCTGCTTGTAGATGGCCGGCGCATTGGTCTGAACGAGGGGCCGGAAAACCGGCTCGAACGCTTCCGGCCACACAAGAAATATGGCTAGAATGACAATCAGCGTCGCCAGAAGGAATGGTCCAATTCCAATCTTCATGCGGAGCCAGCGGCGTTCAGCAAAAGAACTTCTCGGCGGATGCGGCCTGTGATGATACCCGTTTCATCGGTGACCGGCAGGGTGTCGCGTCCGGCCCAAAGCATGGCAGACAGCGCATCGCGCTGGCTGGTTGACGAGGGTAAGGCCTCACCATCCGATTGACCCGGCTCGACAATGTCACCGACCGTCGCGACGGATAGCAGGCGCAGGGGCCTTTCCCGCTCGCCGATCATCGTGCGCACGAAATCCGTTGCAGGCTTCAGCACCAGCTCGGCAGGCCGCCCATATTGCACGATCTTTCCCTTGTCCATCACGGCAATACGGTCTGCCAGATGAAAGGCCTCATCCATATCATGCGTCACAAGAACAATGGTGACGCCGAGTTTCTTCTGGATCGCCAGGAGATCATCCTGCGCCTTGGCGCGAATGATGGGATCGAGAGCGCCGAAGGGTTCATCCATCAGAAGAATGTTGGGCTCGGCTGCCAGCGCCCGGGCGACGCCCACTCGCTGCTGCTGCCCACCTGACAGTTCCGATGGAAAACGGTTGGCGTAAAGGGCGGGATCGAGCTGGAAGAGATCGAGAAGCTCTGCCACCTTGGCATTATTCCGCGCTTTGTCCCAGCCAAGCAATTCCGGCACGGTGGCGATGTTTTGCGCTACGGTCCTATGGGGAAAAAGTCCGTGGCCCTGAATGGCGTAGCCGATGCTGCGGCGAAGCTTGTAGCCGGGCATATCGAGAATATTCTGTCCGTCGATACGGATGATGCCGGAGGATGGCTCCACCAGCCGGTTGATCATGCGCAACAGCGTGGTCTTGCCAGATCCCGAGGTGCCGACAATCACGGTTATGCTGCGGGCGGCCATGGTCAGCGAGACATCGTCGACCACGACCGTACCGTCATATTCCTTGGTGAGATTGACGACCTCGATCATGCGCGGGATCTCCCGTTGAAGCTGTTGTGCTCGATGATGGCATCCAGCAGGATTGCGGCACTGAAGCCCAGGACAACAGTGGGAATGGTGCCGAGCAGAACGAGATCCATGGCTGTCTGGCCGATACCCTGAAAGACGAACACGCCAAAGCCACCGCCGCCTATCAGCGCCGCAATAGTGGCAAGCCCGATATTCTGGACCAGAACGATGCGAATGCCGGTTAGAATGATGGGCAGCGCCAATGGGAAATCAATTTTGATAAGCCGCTGTGCAGCCGTCATGCCAAGTCCGCGAGCGGCCTCACGCACGGCATTCGAAACACCGTCCAGCCCAACCACCGTGTTGGAAACGACTGGCAGCAACGAATACAAAAACAGCGCGACGAAGGCCGGTGCCATGCCGATGCCGCGAATGCCGAGCGCCGATGCACCGGGAACATTGGCCGCAATCCACCCAAGCGGCGCAATCAACAGGCCGAACAAGGCGATAGAGGGAATGGTCTGGATGATGTTGAGGCTGTTCAACACGCCGGCCCTCAAGCGTGCCACCTTGTAGCAGAGAATGCCCAGCGGAATGCCCGCAAGTGTCGCGGCAAGGAGAGAGCCGATGGCCAGCTGAACGTGACGCCCAGCCTCAATCCAGAAAATATCCTGTCGGCTTTGATATTCTTTGAGAATGGAAAGCGCGTCCCAATGTCCCGAAATGAGCGTGGCCGCCATCACGCCCAGCGCCAGGACGAGCAACATGACCTTCATTGCGGGCCGAGGGCGAAGGCGGGTTATGGCATCGGTTGCCATCAGGATCAGGCCGGCGGCCAGAAGCCAGAAACCGCTGGCAGGCGAAACCCGCGCATAGCTGTTACCGGCGGGCGTAAGATGAGTGGCGGCAATCCCGATTGTGACGGCAAGAACGGCAAGGCTTGCCATGGCGACGCCAAGTCTGAAACGCGCGTTGGTTCGAAAAAACGCTGTTGCGATTGCGATGCTCATCACCGCAATCAGCAGGTAAGACCACGCCAGCGGCATCGCCTCCGCAATGCCGCGCACTTCACCCTGAACGATCCGGTTGGCGCGCGACGTTGCAAACGGCAGGGCGAACAACGCATAGAGCAAGAGGGCCCCGATGAGCGCTCCGACCTTGTCCGGTTTGGGTATGGTCCAGTGTGCGGCGCGCTGCAACACGGCGCCTTATTTCACCAGACCGTTCTTCGTCAGGAAGTCCAGCGCCACTGCCTTGGCCTGCTCGCCACCCACCTGCACACGACCATTCAGGTCCTGAAGTGTTACAAGATCCAGCTTTTCAAAGACCGGCTTCAGCAGGGTTTCGATTTCTGGATGCTTCTTCAGCACGTCTTCGCGCACGATAGGCGCTGGCTGGTAGACCGGCTGGACGTTTTTGTCATCTTCCAGCACAACGAGCCCCGATGGCGCGATGCCACCATCCGTTCCGTAAACCATCGCGGCATTGGCGTTATTCGTCTGGTTGGCGGCGGCTGAAATGGTAGCCGACGTATCGCCACCGGCGAGGGTGATCAGCTGATCGGCTTTCAGGGTGAAGCCATAGGTATTCTGGAAAGCCGGAAGGGCTGCGGCTGAATTGACGAATTCCGAAGATGCTGCCAGCACAACCTGGCCGCCATCTGCAATATATTTGCCGAATTCGCTCAGCGTCTTCAGATTGTTCTTCTCGGCCACATCCTTGCGGATCGCGATGCCCCAGGTGTTGTTGGCAGGCGATGGCGTCAGCCAGACGATCTTATTGGCATTAAAGTCCAGCGTCTTGGCTTCCTCATAAGCCTTGGCGGCATCCTTCCAGAGCGGATCTTCGGCTTTCTCGAAAAAGAAGGCGGCATTGCCGGTATATTCTGGATAAATGTCGATCTCACCAGCCGTGATTGCCTTGCGGACGACAGGCGTTGCGCCCAGCTGGATGCGGTCGGTGGTCTCAATGTTGTTCTTGCTGAGAACGGTCATGATAATGTTGCCGAGGACGGAGCCTTCGGTGTCGATCTTCGATGCAACGACGACCTGAGCCTGCGCGAAAGAAGCATAAAGTGCGAGTACAAGGCCCGCGCCGGTGAGTTTCATCAAACGCTTCATCCACATTCTCCATTTCAACGAGAGCTCAGGAGGGAAATTCATCCTCATGTCGATATGCAAGCGCATTTCCCGGTCCGGTTTGAAAAACGAACGGCGCTCACAATAGTTGCATGGAATTTTAGTGAATTCAAACTTTTCAGGCTGCAATGCTGAAACTTAGGCGGTGGGTTTCTTTCGCAAGACCCATGGCATCAGCACGGACAAAAACAGCAGGCGCAGAACGTGGTGAGAGCCGACATAGGCGGTATCGGCATGCATCATCACGGCCATGGCGGCCATGGTTTCCAGCCCGCCCGGCGCAAAGGCAATCATGACCGCGTTGATCGGTACGCCGGTCAGGCGAGAGACCAACAGAGCGACGATTGAGGCAAGCAGAACCACGGCGACGGTAACAACGCCGCCTGCCAGAAAAGCCTTGCGCATATCCCGAAGCGAAGCGCGGGAGAAGCGTGTGCCGATCAGGCTTCCCAGGACGATGTAGGTCGGCTGGCTCAGCCAGTTCGGTACACCGCCACTGGCCAGGCCGGTAATATGAATGAAGATCGACACCGCAACACCACCCAGAAGCAATGCGGCGGGAAAGCGCCAGCGCATAAAGATCCATCCAACCGCCAGCGAGCCGAGAATGGTGAGGCCCAGAACAAGGGGTGGCATGGGTGAGATGAGAACAATCGGATCGATGCTGACGAGATCCAGATACTCGACCAGCAGCGGTACAGCGAGCGTCAGCGCCAGAACACGAACGCTTTGAATGACGCTGACGCTGGCCAGATCGCTTTTTGTTTCTGCCGTGAGGCTGATGATATAGCTGAGGTGACCGGGCGAGGCGGCCAGCATGGCCGTGTTTCGGTCATATCCGAAGCCATGGTGCAGAATCCAGTAAGCGACATAGAGCAGGATGACCACGGTCACCAGCACGGCCAGAAAGCTGAGAGGCCATGTCTTTGCAGCGTCGATCACGTCAGGTGTGACGCTTGTTCCCATGGAAATGCCGACCACGACGAAGGTGGCATTGCGCAGCGATTTCGGCACGGAAAGCCTCAAACCGCCAAGTCCAGCCGCCGTCACGGCAATCGCCGGACCGCACAGAAACGGCGCCGGAAGGCCGATCATAAATGCGACCAGTGCGCCGAGACAGCCAATGATTGCGGTGAGAATGAAGCTTTTGAGGTCTGGGCTGATGATCATTTCAAATTACGGAAGCAATGCTGGAAGACTGGTTTCGCTTAGCAGTTGCGCCTGTTTTGGCACTATCGTCAACCACCATCCGCTCAAAAAGAAAACCCGCAAACAGTGTTTGCGGGTTTGGATCCGTCAAAGAGTGTGCTTCATGCCGCCGGTACGGCAGGGGCTGCAGCCTGGCCACCAACAGGGCGACGCTTCGCCATGGTTTCCTCAAGGCCGAGCAGGAAGCTGATCTGTGGGCGTGCCTTGACCAGGTCATCGATGGAATATTGTGTCAGCACTTCGAAAAACGCGTTGAGCGCCTTGCGAAGCGCCGAGTTCAATCCGCAGCTGTCTACCAACGGGCACTCAACGGCGCCATCTTCAAAACATTCCGCCATCGCGAAGCTGTCTTCGGTGACCTTGACGACATCGAACAGGCTGATCGTGTCCGCTGGCTTGCCAAGTCTGACGCCGCCATTGCGGCCGCGCACGGTTTCCACGAGACCTGCCTTGTTCAAGGGCTGAAGGATTTTGAACAGGAACAGTTCTGAAACGCCATAGGCGTTGGCAATCTCGGGTATGCGGCTGAGGTTGCCCTCATTGGCAGCGCAATACATCAACATGCGGACGGCGTAATTGGTCTGTTTGGTCAAACGCATGCTGATCTCCTGACACCTTCGAATGTGGAGTCATATAGTTGCTTTTTCACTTTAGAACAATTCCAGAATTAAAAAATTCTACATCAGCCATTTCGAACTGAGAATTGTCCCGTTGACCGTTCGTCCGATTCATGAACAAACAACTCAACTATCTAATTTATCGGAGGCGCTGGTCGTGGCAAGATCGAAATTCCTGATTTGTGCAATGACATCGATGATTTCGGTTGTTGGTGGCGGAATGTCCACAGCTTTTGCGGGTGGGGAGGTTAATGTCTACTCCTATCGCCAGCCCGAACTGATCCAGCCACTGCTCGATGCCTTCACCAAGGAAACCGGAATCGAAGCCAATGTGCTGTTTCTGGACAAGGGTCTGGTGGAGCGCATTCAGGCCGAGGGCGTCAACTCACCCGCCGATATCCTGTTGACGGTGGATATTGCCCGTCTTGTCGAAGCGAAAGAGGGCGGGGTTACGCAAGCGGTTCTCAACGATCCCATCATCGAGAAAGATATTCCGGCCAATCTGCGTGATCCTGAAGGGGAGTGGTTCGGGCTGACCACCCGTGGCCGGGTCGTCTACGCCTCCAAGGAGCGTGTGAGCCAGAAAGACATCACCTATGAGGAGCTTGCCGATCCCAAATGGAAGGGCAAGATCTGCATACGCGATGGCCAGCACTCCTATAATATCGCGCTGTTTGCATCGATGATTGCCCATCACGGCGTGGACTACACCCGCACATGGTTGACGGGCCTCAAAAACAATCTGGCCCGCAAGCCTGATGGCACGGACCGCAGCCAGGCAAAATCCATCTATTCTGGCGAGTGCGATATTGCGCTGGGCAACACCTATTATGTGGGTCTGATGCTGACCAATGAGCAGGAACCCGAGGAGAAAGTCTGGGGCAATGCGGTGAGGGTGATCTTCCCGAATGCGCAGGATAGAGGCACACATGTCAATATTTCAGGCGTCGCCATTACGAAATATGCCCCCAACCGGGACAATGCGTTGAAGCTCATGGAATTCCTGGCATCCGGCGAGGCGCAGGAAATCTATGCACGGCAGGTTTTCGAATATCCTGTGCTTCCCGGCGCCCAGCCATCTGAAGTCGTGAAGAATTTCGGGCCGATCAGGCCGGACACGCTTTCGCTGACCGACATTGCGGCTCAGCGCAAAAAAGCATCAGAGCTTGTCGATGAGGTTGGTTTCAACGACGGCCCGTCGAACTGAAATACGATGTTAGGATCATCCATGCCACTCAGGTGGCATGGCGGAGACGTCATCCGCGCTTGCGGCGAAGGCGAATGACCACGTCCACATGGGCGATTTCCATGCCCTCGGGTGGCTCCGGCAGGTTGCCGATTTCCAGATTGTTGACCGGAATATCGAGAACCTCGTTTTCACCTTCAACAAAGAAGTGATGGTGATCGGAGACATTCGTGTCGAAATAGGTTTTTGCGCCTTCCATGGCCAGCACGCGGATCAGGCCCGCTTCGGTGAACTGGTGCAGCGTGTTGTAAACGGTGGCAAGAGAGATCGGCACGCCGGCATTGACGGCTTCGTCGTGCAATTCCTCGACAGTCAGATGCCGGTCGCCTTTTGCGAACAGAAGATCGCCCAACGCAACACGCTGACGCGTGGGGCGAAGGCCAAAACGGCGCAACCTGGTTCCGATATCTAATGTTGCGTCAAATGCCATGCAATCCGGCCTCAAATGCGATAAATTATTCCAATCCAAGTAGCATATAACTTTTACGCGCAATGCTTTCAATAGTTTCCGCCATTACAGGCGCAGCAATTGGCGGCAAACAAGGGTATTTTGCAAATTTCCTCTGGTTCGGGCCTTACGCTTCCTGTATGCGGGCGCCATGTTAAGGCAGACTTCGGCACAAAACATGAGCTGTGACGGGTGCAAGTTGCCCTTGCAGCGCTTCATTTTGCGCCTAACTTGTTCTACAGAAGTCTTTCAACACGTGAAAACGGGGAAACGGATACAACATGGCAACGAGGCAATCGAGCTACAATTACGAGGAACTTCTGTCTTGCGGACGTGGCGAACTGTTCGGCCCCGGCAATGCGCAGCTTCCTCTGCCTCCCATGCTCATGGTTCACCGCATCACGGAAATTTCTGAAACCGGCGGTGCCCACGACAAGGGCTTCATTCGCGCGGAATATGATGTTTCGGCAGATGACTGGTATTTCCCATGCCACTTCCAGGGCAACCCCATCATGCCCGGCTGCCTTGGCCTTGATGGCATGTGGCAGCTGACCGGCTTTTTCCTGGGTTGGCTGGGTGAAGAAGGCCGCGGCATGGCGCTTTCCACTGGCGAAGTGAAGTTCAAGGGCATGGTTCGCCCGGAAACCAAGCTCCTGCAATATGGCATCGATTTCAAGCGCGTCATGCGCGGTCGCCTCGTCCTCGGCACGGCCGATGGCTGGTTGAAGGCCGATGGCGAAACCATCTACCAAGCGTCGGACCTGCGTGTCGGCCTGTCCAAAGAAAAGACCGCCTGATCTTTGATCGTTCAGCGTCAGGTCGGCCAAGTCGGCCTGATGCGGCACACATCGCGCGGCAAACACAGAAAAGGTCAACTTCATGAGAAGAGTTGTAGTCACCGGCCTCGGTATCGTTTCATCCATCGGCAACGACGCTGCAGAAGTTACGGCGTCCCTGAGGGATGCGAAGTCGGGCATTTCGTTCTCGCCGGATTTTGCCGAGCATGGCTTCAAGTGCCAGGTCTGGGGCAAGCCGTCGCTGGACCCGACCGAACTGGTTGACCGTCGCGCCATGCGCTTCCTGTCTCAGGGCGGAGCGTGGAACCATGTGGCCATGAAGCAGGCGATTGCCGATTCCGGTCTGGAAGAAAGCGTCATCAGCGGCAATGAACGCACCGGCATCATCATGGGTTCGGGCGGTCCATCCACCCGCACCATCGTTGAAGCTGCCGATATTACGTTGAAGAACAACAGCCCCAAGCGCATTGGACCCTTTGCGGTTCCAAAGGCAATGTCCTCGACTGCATCCGCCACGCTTGCTACCTGGTTCAAGATCCACGGCGTCAACTATTCCATCTCGTCAGCCTGCTCGACATCAGCGCATTGCATTGGCAACGCTGCTGAAATGATCCAGTGGGGCAAGCAGGATGTGATGTTTGCCGGTGGCCATGAAGACCTCGACTGGTCGATGTCGAACCTCTTCGATGCCATGGGCGCCATGTCATCCAAATATAACGACACGCCATCCATTGCCTCGCGTGCCTATGACGCCAATCGTGACGGCTTCGTCATTGCTGGCGGCGCTGGCGTTCTGGTTCTGGAAGAGCTTGAACATGCCAAGGCGCGTGGTGCCAAGATCTATGCGGAAATCGTCGGTTACGGCGCAACGTCTGACGGTTACGACATGGTCGCACCATCGGGCGAAGGCGCGATCCGCTGCATGCGTCAGGCGCTTGCCAATGTGCAGGGCGAAGTCGATTACATCAATACCCACGGCACATCCACGCCTGTGGGCGACAGCAAGGAAGTCGGCGCGATCCGTGAAGTCTTCGGCTCGAAAATCCCGCATGTCCAGTCCACCAAGTCGCTGACTGGCCACTCGCTGGGTGCCGCTGGCGTTCAGGAATCCATCTATGGCCTGTTGATGATGCAGGAGCGGTTCATCGGCGAAAGCGCCCATATCGAAACGCTTGATCCTGAATTTGAAGGCGTTCCAGTCGTTCGCAAGCGTATCGATAACGCCAAGATCGACACGGTACTTTCCAACTCCTTTGGATTCGGCGGCACCAATGCCACGCTCGTCTTCCAGCGTTATAACGGATAATTGCCCATGAACGGCATCATGCAGGGTAAGCGCGGCCTCATCATGGGCGTTGCAAACAACCATTCCATCGCCTGGGGCATCTCCAAGGCCTTGGCGGCTCAGGGCGCAGAACTGGCCTTCACCTATCAGGGTGAAGCCCTGGGCAAGCGCGTCAAGCCGCTGGCGGCTGAAGTCGGCTCAGACTTCATCGTTCCCTGCGACGTTGAGGATATCGCCTCGGTTGATGCCCTGTTTGAAGCGGTGCGTGAGCGTTGGGGCTCTCTCGATTTCGTGGTTCATGCCATCGGCTTTTCCGACAAGAATGAACTGAAGGGTCTTTATGCAGACACCACGCGGGAAAACTTCAGCCGCACAATGGTGATTTCCTGCTTCTCCTTCACGGAAATCGCAAAGCGCGCAGCAGCCTTGATGAGCGATGGTGGTTCCATGCTGACGCTGACCTATAATGGTTCGCAGCGCGTCATCCCGAACTACAATGTCATGGGCGTGGCCAAAGCGGCTCTGGAAGCGTCTGTGCGCTACCTGGCTGCGGATTATGGTCCAAAGGGCATTCGCGTTAACGCCATCTCGGCTGGGCCCGTGCGCACATTGGCCGGTGCCGGCATTTCCGACGCACGCGCCATCTTCTCCTGGAATCAGAAGAACGCGCCCCTGCGTCGCACGCCCGATATCGATGATATCGGCGGCTCAGCGCTCTATCTTCTGTCCAGCCTGTCGCGCGGCGTGACCGGCGAATGTCATTATGTCGATGGTGGCTTCAACATCACCTCGATCCCGACACTCGACGTGCTCTATAACGCCGATAGCGAATAGACTGAAAATCGCTTGAGAACTGAAAAAGCCCGGTCATGCCGGGCTTTTTGGTTTTTTGCCTTAGAGTGGATCGAAGCCGAACAGATGTTCAGGGTTGGTCACCAGCGCCTTCCGGCGCGCTTCATCGGACGGCAGCCATGATAGGACCGTGTCCAGAAGGTCTGCGTCATCGGGATATTCTTCCGTTGTCTTGGCATTGTTGTGCGGCCAGTTGGTGCCCCAGATGATGCGATCCGGCGCATAGTCTGCGATATGGCGGGCGACAGTGGCAATATCCTCGAAGTCAGGTCCGCCGACACGGCTGGATTCGTAGCAGCCCGCGAATTTGAACCAGCAATTGCCCTTGTCGATCAACCGCTTCAGAGCCGCAACCTGCTCGCTTTCAGGCGTCACGCCCGCAAAAAACTTGCCGTGGTGATCGAATATCCAGCGGCTCTTGACGGCGGCCAGACGCGGTTCATGCTCCAGAATGTTGGAGCCATCGAACTGTATGGCCACGCACCAGCCGAGCTCCTGAGCAATACTGTCAACCTCTTCCAGATGGGTGAGATCAACCGCACCACCGGGCAAATCCATGATGCGCGCACCAACGACACCGACGCTGACCAGTTCCTCCAGCTCTTTGATCGGTGTCTCACGGGTAACGACAGCCACACCACGCGCCACGCCGCCCATGTCCCGCAGGCATGCAATCAGATTGCCGTTATCGCGTTGATGCGCATTGCCTTGGGTAATCACCACCCGCTCGATGCCGATCCATTTCATCATGCGGCGGTATTCATCCGGTCCCGGCGTGCCTTCTGGAATGGCGGGGCCACCGGCTTGTTGTGGGAAACCGGGCAGATACATATGCATCTGCGTATCGATTGCCCCCTTCGGCATGGCGGTGCGGGGCTTCTGGCCCTCGAATGTTCTTATGATGGTCATGAAATCCTCCTCGGCATCGCGCACCTTGACCCCGCAACGGTGCCGGGTGTGCTCACGCACGGCCTTAGACCGGCGGTTGGAATTTCTAGCGATCAACCTGCCGCAGCATGGCGCGGTAGCGTTGCTGGCTGCCCTTCAGATGCAGGCGCATCGCTTCGCGTGCAGCCGATGCGTTTCCGTCAGAAATGGCTTGCACGATGACGTCGTGTTCTTTCTGGAGTTGCTGAAGGTAGGAGGCGGCAGATTTTTCCGATTGCGAGGACCGCAGAGCCGCACGGGGAATGATATTCTGCCCCATCACTTCAAGAAATTCGCGAAAGCGCGGATTGTTGGTGGCGTCAGCAATGGCCAGATGCAGTTTGAAATCCGCTTCGGCGGTCGGGTCGCCCTTGTCTATACAGGCCTGAACGGCTGAGAGACAGCGCATGATGGCTTCTTCCTGCGCAGGTGAGCGGCGAACAGCGGCAAGCTCTGCTGCTTCGGTCTCCACGGCTGCCCGCAATTCCAGAAGCTCGATGATCGACGAGATGCGGTCGTGGTCAACATCCTGAAACGGTTGCGGCTGCTGTGTAGGCAGTGTCAGCACGAAGATACCCGCGCCGTGACGTGCTTCCACCAGCTTATCGGCACGCAATGCCGCCACAGCCTCGCGCACAACGGTTCTGCTGACCTTGTAAAGCTCGGTCAGTCCCGCTTCGCTCGGCAATTTGTCGCCAGGCTTGTACTCGCCCGAAAGAATGGCGTGACGCAAAGCATCTGCCGTCTGGCTCACAAGCGAGCCGCCGGAGCGGCCTGCTGGTGCCTGTTCTTTCACGCTGCTATCGGCGTTTTCGTTGACGCTGGCCAAAATTTACTCCGGGTCATCAGAGATATCGCGCAAAGGCGCCATCTCGGCTAAGGATCTCTATGTGCAAATATTCCGCAAATGCGGGGAATTGGCAATATTTATATTATTTCTGCATTCATTGATATGATCTCCTGAGGTGGGTGCCAAGCCCTGAAATCATCCCGATAGGGGAAATGCGAAGCTTTCGGGAAAGACAATTTAAACGAAGCCACGCTACAGTTCTATCGCATAAAGCTTTGCGGCAGACATGCTTTCCCGTCATGAAGATAGAAAAAGCTAAATGCGATCATTGGTATCAAAGGCAAAACTTGGTAAAAAGTTTTTGCGCTCCCGGGATGGCTCCGCTGCCATTGAGTTTGCCATTCTCGCAATTCCCTATTTCATGGTCGTTTTTGCCATCATCGAGACCTTTCTCGCGCTGGTTGGCGAACAGCTTGTGATAAACGCGACGGATACGATGGCGCGCAAGTTGCGCACGGGGCAAATTACCAGCACGATTACCAGGGAAGAGTTCAGAACGCAGTTCTGTGCGGAAGTCTCGATCCTGATCACCTGCTCTGCAGATGAGATCAGGACGCCGCAGAAACTCTATGTCGACCTGCGCCGCTTCAACGCCTTCGCCGATATTCCAAAGACGATACCGCTGACGCCGAATGGCGAGTATTTCGATCTTGATGTTTCGGCTTTCGGCTTTTCACCCGGCGGACCCAAGTCCATCAACATGCTGCGCGTCTATTACCGCTGGCAGGTGACCGCGGATCTGGTGCGACCCTTCCTCACCAGAATCCGTCCGAAGGATGGTTCGATGCCATCTCATTTCCTGATCGTCGCGACGGATGCCTACCAGAATGAGCCGTACCAGTGAGCGCGACAACATGAAAAGACGATCACACACGATCTGGCGAGCGCTTGTGGAGACGTTGAAGCGTCTGAAACGCGACAAGCAGGGCGTCGGGGCTGTTGAATTTGCCATCATATTTCCGCTCCTGCTGGCGCTCTACATCACCGCTTTCGAGCTGACGATCGGCTTCAGTGTCTATAAGCGCGCAACCCGTGCGGCTGGCGCTGTCGCAGACTTGGCCTCCCAGCCCCAGACCGTGAACAAGGCTTATCTCGGCTCCATGCGGGACGTGACTGCTGCGATTTTCGCGCCCTATTCGACAACAGGGCTGAAACTGAAAATCAGCGGCATCGAGGTGGATGCCAACAAGGTGGCGCGGATTAAGTGGTCATGGGATGAGGGTGATAAGCGACCTTACGTTTTAAACTCGATTGTCAGCATTCCCGATAATCTGAAGCAGCCCGGCGCGTTTCTGGTTCATTCCGAGTTGACGAAGCCCCATACGCTTTTGATGTTCATGTCATCCTTGTCATCGAACCTGACATCGATCACCATCGGTCGCGAGTATTACTTCGCAAAACGTGAGGCAGATGCCATCACCTGCTCGGACTGCTAAGGCTCGAAACAAAGCGTAATGCATAAAAAAGCCGCTGGTGTCTTACGACCAGCGGCTTTTTCGTTGAGTTGCATTGCGGTGATTTACTCGGCCGGCATATCCAGCGTTCGGCTGAAGTAGAGTGCAATCAGTGTGCAGAGTGCGCCGGACAGCAGGTAGATGCCGACGGCGAACAGGCCGAACTTCGAGGAGAAGCCGAGTGCCACCAGAGGCGCAAAGCCAGCGCCGATTAGCCATGAGATATCCGACGTCAGGGAGGCCCCTGTATAACGATATTCACGGCTAAAGCGCGATGCCAGCGCTCCGCCGGACTGGCCGAAAGACAGGCCAAGCAGCGAGAAGCCGATGAGCACGAAGAGATAGCGACCAATATCGCCCGATGACAGAAGCACCGGTGCAACGAAGCTGAAGACAGCAATCATGGCGGCGGCAATGCCCAGCAGCTTGCGGCGGCCGATCTTGTCGGAAAGAACGCCGGAGACGACGATCATCCCGCCAGCAATAATGGCGCTGACGAACTGCACGAACAGGAAGTCGGAGACCTTCTGATCCGTGTTGAGCGACACCCAGCTGAGCGGGAAAACGGTGACGAGGTGAAACAGCGCAAAGCTGGCAAGCGGAACAAATGCACCGGTGAACACCACGCGCGATTGTTTGCGCAGCATCTGGAACATGGGCTTGGGCTCCAGCTCATGCTGTTGCAGCATGGTCTGGAATTCGGGCGTTACGATCATGCGCAGGCGGGCAAAGAGTGCCAGAACATTGAGCGCCAGTGCCACGAAGAATGGGAAGCGCCAGCCCCAGGCCAGAAATTCCGGGTTGGATAGCTGCGTGGTGAAGATAATGAAGAATGCACTTGCAAGACCAAAGCCCATGGCCGCGCCAAGCTGCGGCATCATGGCATACCAGCCGCGCTGTTTTTCCGGCGCATTCATGGCCAGCAGGGAAACCAGTCCATCCCATGCACCACCCAGGCCAATGCCCTGACCGATGCGGAAGACGGCCAGAAGAATAGGGGCAATTATGCCGGCTTCTGCATAGGATGGCAGGAAGCTGATCGCCATTGTCGAACCACAGAGAGTAAACAGCGCAGCTGCCAGTTTGACGGCGCGCCCGAACTTGCGGTCGACCTGCAGGAAGATGAGCGAACCGATCGGCCGCGCGATGAAGGCCAGCGAGAACACGGCGAAGGAATAGAGCGTGGCTGTGAGGGGATCGACGAAGGAGAAGAAGACATGAGGAAACACCAGCGCGGAGGCAATGGCGTAGACGAAGAAGTCAAAAAACTCTGTCATTCTGGCCAGGATGACCGCGATGGTAATGCGGTCAGGATCGACAGCGATTGGCGCTGAAGCCTTGCCATTCGGTCCTCTGTGTTCGTGAAAAGCCGTATCAGTATAACTCATGAAAATTCCCTCCTGCGTAGGCGTAAGCCTTAGTTCAAACGCAGCGCCTCCTCTTGCGTTGCGTCCTATGCGGCGGATTGTCACACAGGGGTGTAAGGCCGTCAATTGGAGAATGCGGGGGAGGGCTTGCCGGGACCAAAACATGTGCGATAATACGGCAATACCAGCATTTCGACTTGAATTGCCTGTGCCGCGATTGCTGCAGAAAATAATCCATGCTGCACCGCGACAAACTACCTCATGTCATTTATGACGTTTGCCAATTATACCCGACAATACAAGAAACAGTACGAGTATCAGAACGTGCGCACGCTCATGAAAATTCCATCTGCCCTCGTGGCCATTTCGTCTTTGCTTCTGCTCAGCGGTTGCAACCTCGTTGTGATGAACCCTGCGGGTGATATCGCTGTTCAACAGCGTGACCTCATCATCACCTCGACGGTGTTGATGCTGCTCATCATCGTTCCGGTTCTCGCACTCACGCTGTTCTTCGCGTGGAAGTACCGTGCATCTGCCAAGGCGGAAGATTACGATCCGGAATGGCACCACTCCACGCGCCTTGAAATGGTGATCTGGTCGGCTCCTGTCGCCATCATTCTGATGCTTGGCACCGTGACATGGATCGCGACCCACCGTCTTGATCCCTATCGTCCGATCGAGCGTCTGGACGAGAACCGCGAAGTGACCGCGGATATGAAGCCTTTGACGGTTGAAGTCGTGGCTATGGACTGGAAGTGGCTGTTCTTCTATCCCGAGCTTGGCATTGGTAGCGTCAACGAATTCGCAGCACCCGTTGATGTTCCAATCAACTTCAAAATCACCGGCACCACGGCCATGAACTCGTTCTTCGTACCCGCACTTGCCGGTCAGATTTACGCCATGGGCGGCATGCAGACGAAGCTTCACGCTGTTATCAACAAGCCCGGCGTCTATGATGGCTTCTCGGCTAACTTCTCCGGTCCCGGCTTCTCGCACATGCGCTTCAAGTTCCATGGCATGAGCCAGGAAGGCTTTGACCAGTGGGTTGCCAAGGCGAAGGATGGCGGCAAGGGCTTTGGCCGCATGGAATACCTCGAATTCGCAAAGCCAAGTGAGCGCGAGCCCGTGCAGTATTTCGCCAGCGTTGACCCGCAGCTTTACGACGCGATCCTCAACCGCTGCGTTGAGCCTAACAAGCTTTGCATGCGTGACATGATGCATATCGATGCCAATGGTGGTGGCGGCAAGGAAGGCATTGATATTGCCAAGGCGCTGAACTCCGTGGTCTGCACACCGCTTTCGCCCTATGGCGTGGCGATGGGTCCACAGTCGACGCCTGCGGCTATCCAGGGCCAGACATTCGAGCCAGCAGCTTTGCCTGCTACGAAGGCCACTGCACCCAATGCCAGCAAGAGTGCTGGTTGATACGAGAGTTGCCTGCGGCGCGATTTCCGCGCTGCTCTGAACGCTTCGGTCTGTTCGAGGCGTAAATTCAATGACTTGGGAATGTCCGTCTCGTCCAATGGGACGAGCGGCATTCTAAAAATCGCAAGAGGCTAAAATGGTCGTCAATACCGATCAAACGTCATTTCTCTTCGGGAAGCTGACGTGGGACTCCATCCCCATCCATGAGCCCATTCTCATCGTGACCTTCGCCGTCGTGGCGCTGGGTGGCGCAGCCGTTCTGGGCGCGCTCACCTATTTCCGGCTCTGGGGTTATCTCTGGAAGGAATGGTTCACGAGTATCGATCACAAGAAGATCGGTATCATGTACATCATCCTGGCACTCGTCATGCTGATGCGCGGCTTTGCCGACGCCATCATGATGCGTATCCAGCAGGCCATAGCCTCTGGCGGTTCGGAAGGGTATCTGAACGCCCACCACTATGACCAGATTTTCACCGCGCACGGGGTCATCATGATCTTCTTCATGGCGATGCCGATGATCACGGGCTTGATGAACTACATCATTCCGTTGCAGATCGGCGCCCGTGACGTCTCGTTCCCGTTCCTCAACAACTTCTCCTTCTGGATGACAACCGCCGGTGCCGTCATCACCATGATCTCGCTGTTCATCGGTGAATACGCCCAGACCGGCTGGCTGGCCTATCCGCCACTATCAGGCATTCAGGGAAGCCCGAGCGTCGGTGTGGACTATTACATCTGGGGCCTGCAGATTGCCGGTGTGGGAACGACGTTGTCGGGTATCAACCTGATCGTCACCATCATCAAGATGCGCGCACCCGGCATGACGATGATGCGCCTGCCCATCTTCGTGTGGACATCGCTGTGTTCCAACATCCTGATCGTGGCCTCCTTCCCGATCCTGACCGGTACGCTCGCACTTCTGACCCTTGACCGTTACGTTGGTACGAACTTCTTCACCAACGATCTTGGCGGCAATCCGATGATGTACGTCAACCTCATCTGGATCTGGGGTCACCCGGAAGTCTACATTCTCGTGCTGCCAGCCTTTGGTATTTTCTCAGAGATTGTGTCGACTTTCTCCAACAAGCGTCTCTTCGGTTACGCGTCGATGGTCTATGCGACCGTGGTCATCACCATCCTGGCCTATGTCGTTTGGCTGCACCACTTCTTCACCATGGGTTCCGGTGCCAGCGTCAATGCCTTCTTCGGCATCACGACGATGATCATCTCGATCCCGACGGGTGCGAAGATCTTCAACTGGCTGTTCACCATGTATAAGGGCCGCATCACCTTCGATGTGCCCATGCTGTGGGCCATCGGCTTCATGATCACCTTCGTCATCGGTGGCATGACCGGCGTTCTGCTGGCCGTTCCTCCAGCCGACTTCGTGCTGCACAACTCGCTGTTCCTGATCGCCCACTTCCACAACACGATCATTGGCGGCGTGGTGTTTGGTGTGCTCGCCGGTATCGCCTACTGGTATCCAAAGGCCTTCGGCTATCGCCTCGACCCATTCTGGGGCAAGATGTCCTTCTGGTTCTGGTTCGTCGGCTTCTACTTCGCCTTCATGCCGCTCTACGTGCTTGGTCTGATGGGCATCACCCGCCGCCTCAGCCAGTTCGAGGACACATCGCTTCAGCCGTGGTTCCTCGTGGCAGCCTTTGGTGCGTTCCTCATCGCATTGGGCATCGCATCCTTCATCATCCAGCTCGTCGTCAGCTTCCTGCGTCGCGAAGAACTGCGTGATGTCTCGGGCGATCCCTATGGCGGTCGTACGCTGGAATGGTCTACGTCTTCTCCGCCACCTGCCTACAACTTCGCTTTCACGCCTGTCGTGCATGAAATCGACGCCTGGGCACATATGAAAAAGCACGGTGCAGAGCGCCCCGTCGATGGCTTCATCCCGATCCATATGCCGAAGAATACCGGCACGGGTGTCATCATCAGCGCCATCTCCGTCGTGCTTGGGTTTGCACTGGTGTGGCACATCTGGTGGCTGGCAATTGTCTCTCTGGTGGCCATCATCGGGGTCTCCATTGCCCACACCTTCAACTACAATCGCGACTATTACATCCCCGTTTCGGATGTGACGGAAGTCGAAGCAGAACGTACGAAGCTGCTGGCAACTCAGGCGTAAAAGAATGTCTCAAGCACCTGCCCAGAGCGCCAACGGCGCGGAAAAGCCGGTCTTCTATCTGAAGGAAGACCACCACACAGAAAACGGTACATCCATCGGTTTCTGGCTGTATCTGATGAGCGACTGCCTGATCTTCGCAACGCTCTTTGCAACTTATGCCGTTGTCGGTCGCAGCTATGCGGCCGGCCCATCCGGCGCCGATCTGTTCGACCTCAAGCTGGTGGCGATCAACACGGCATTCCTGCTGCTGTCGTCCATCACCTATGGCTTTGCCATGCTGGAAGCGCAGAAGAAGAAGATCAACACGACGCTGATCTGGCTCGGCATCACCGGTCTCTTCGGCCTGGCGTTCCTCAGCCTGGAACTTTACGAGTTCTACCACCTCATTCATGAGGGCGCGACGCCACAGCGTTCTGCCTTCCTGTCTGCCTTCTTCGCGCTGGTCGGCACGCACGGTCTGCACGTCACCTTCGGTGTCATCTGGCTCGTCACGCTCATGGTGCAGATCAAGAGGTTCGGTCTGCATGCTGCAAACATGCGCCGCCTGACTTGCCTTTCCATGTTCTGGCACTTCCTGGACGTGATCTGGATCGGCGTCTTTTCCTTTGTTTACCTGGTTGGAGTTCTGTGATGGGTTCAAACACACACGACCATAACCACGCGCACGGTCATGACCATGCACATGATCACGACCATCATGACAGCGGCGAAGATCATGGCTCGTTCAAGAGCTACATGATCGGCTTCATCCTTTCGGTCATCCTGACGGCGATCCCGTTCTGGCTGGTCATGGGCGATGTTCTCGAAAACCGCACGACAACCGTCATCGTCATCATGATCTTCGGCGTGATCCAGGTCTTCGTACACATGATCTACTTCCTGCACATGAACACCAAGTCGCAGGGCGGCTGGACCTTCATGTCGCTGCTGTTCACGCTTGTGGTGGTCATGATCACACTCGTTGGCTCGCTCTGGGTCATGTACAACATGAACAAGAACATGATGCCGACCATGACGATGGAGCAGATGCGCAACATGCCGTAACCGGCGGCATCGGCCACGATCTAGCGACCCGCAACAGCGGGTCGTTCCTCTCCGAGAGACACGAAAACCCCATGAATCGGAGAGCGGATTCATGGGGTTTTGCGTTGAGCGAGAAGCCAAATGACCATTCAGAATAAAGAAGCATCGGCTCGAAAGGGCATCCGCCCTGCGGCAGTCGCCGTCATGGTCATGACCATCATCCTGACCGGGTGTTTGCTGGCGCTGGGCACATGGCAGGTCAACCGTCTGTCGTGGAAGCGGGATCTCGTAGCGCGCGTCGAAGAACGTGCGCACGCGAGCCCGGTGGAGGTGCCCGCCGCTTCCGATTGGCCCGCGCTGACGGACCCCGCGCAATATGAATATCGCCGCGTGAAAATCACCGGCACTTTCCGCCATCAGGATGAGGTTCAGGTCTATACCGTGACGGACCTCGGTCCCGGCTATTGGGTGCTGACCCCGTTGGAGCGGCAGGACCGCACCCGCGTCATCATCAACAGAGGCTTTGTGCCGACCGATAAGCGTGATCCAGCCACCCGCCCACAAGGTGAGGTCGAGGGCGCGGTCGAGATTGTCGGCCTGATGCGCGCGCCGGAGACCGGAGGGCTCTTCCTGCGCACCAACGATCCGCAAAACGACCGCTGGTATTCACGCAACATCGCCCAGATCACTGACGCAAAGAAGATCGAGAATGCCGCACCCTTCTATATCGATGCGGATGCGACGGCCAATCCCGGCAGCTTGCCGGTGGGCGGCAAGACCATGCTGACCTTCCCCAACAATCATCTCTCCTATGCCATCACATGGTATATTCTGGCTGGAATGGTGGTCGCTGCGGGATGGTATGTGATGCGGAATTTGAATGCACCAAAAGACGAGCGGTGAGTGACGAGGTGACTAAGCCCGAGTCAGCGCCGTGCTTAAATAAAGCATTTCCCCTTTATGCGCTGGATGATTATATCACCATGTTGTGAGAGCGGCCGTAAGAGCCGCAGTTTTTGTGGTGATACATGGCACGCGCTTTTCTTCTGCTTCTCGATTCCTTTGGTGTGGGTGGCGCACCGGATGCTGAAGCCTATGGCGATCTGGGATCGAACACGCTTGGCCATATTGCCGAGTTCTGCGCCGCCGGTGCGGCGGATCGAGCAGGCCTGCGCGCCGGTCCGCTGAAGCTGCCGAACATGTCGGCGCTCGGACTTCTGAATATTGCGCACCTTGCTAGCGGTGAACGCCCGGCGGGAATGGAGCCACCAGAGCGCATCTATGGCCTTCATGGCTGCGCTAGCGAGGTTTCCAAAGGCAAGGACACGCCATCGGGCCACTGGGAAATTGCCGGTACACCTGTTCGGTTCGATTGGGGTTATTTCCCAACTGAGGGCGATGCTTTTTCGCCGGAGCTTGTCGCCGCCATTTGCGCTGAGAGCGAAGTGCCCGGCATACTCGGCAATTGCCACGCATCCGGCACGGATATTATCGCGCGTTTCGGCGCAGAGCATATCAAAACTGGCAAACCCATCTGCTACACCTCATCGGACTCCGTGTTCCAGATTGCAGCCCATGAAGAGCATTTTGGTCTAGAGCGGCTGATTGCCTTCTGCCAGACAGTGCGAAAACTCGTTGATCCGCTCAATATCGGCCGGGTCATCGCAAGGCCCTTTACGGGCGAAACACCGGCGACATTCGAGCGAACCGGCAATCGCCGGGACTTTTCGGTCCTGCCGCCAGAGCCAACGCTGCTGGACCGGCTTGTCGAAAAGGACCACAAGGTGCTGGCCATCGGCAAGATTGGCGATATTTACGCCCATCAGGGCGTGTCCCGCGTCATCAAGGCCAATGGCAACGAGGCGCTGATGGACGCGACGCTTCAGGCCATGGACGAGGCCGAGAACGGCGATCTCGTTTTCACCAATTTCGTCGATTTCGACATGAATTATGGCCACCGCCGCGATGTCGCAGGCTATGCGGCGGCGCTCGAAGCCTTCGATGCGCGCCTGCCGGAAATTCATCGCAAGATGCAGCCCGGCGATCTCGCGATCATCACCGCTGACCATGGGTGCGACCCGACATGGCGCGGCACGGACCATACACGCGAGCGCGTGCCGATCATGGCCTTCGGCCCCGGCATCCGCGAACGCAGCATCGGCATCCGCCCGACCTTTGCCGATATTGGCGAAAGCATCGCCGCCCATCTTAATATACCGACCGGTCGCCACGGCAGGAGCTTCATGTGACATCCCATCTTCTGAAAGCCGAGATCCATTGCCATCTGGAAGGGGCTGCGCCGCCTGCACTGGTGGAAGAACAGGCACGGAAATACCGCATCGATACCAGCGCTTTTCTGCGCGACGGCGCTTACATCTGGTCAGATTTCGCCGAGTTCATAAAGTGCTATGATGCCGTGGCTCAGGTCTTCAAGACGGATGAGGATTATGCGCGTCTGACCGAGGCCTATCTGACGGAGCTGGCGGGTGAAAATACCATATATAGCGAGTTGATCATTTCACCCGATCACGGCGACCGCATTGGCCTCGGCGCAGATGCGTATCTGGCCGGCATTGCCGAGGGTATAGCAGCAGCCAAGCAAAGGACCGGCATCGAAGCGCGCATCATCGTCACTGGCGAGCGCCATTTCGGTCCCGAAAGCGTCATTGCCGCTGCGGAATATGCGGCACGGGTCAAGCATCCGCTCATCACCGGTTTCAACTTGGCTGGTGAAGAGCGCATGGGCCGGGTGGCAGACTATGCCCGCGCCTTTGATATCGCCCGCGATGCCGGGCTTGGCCTCACCATCCATGCGGGCGAGGTTTGCGGTGCATTCAGCGTGTCTGACGCGCTTGATCTCATCAAGCCGCAGCGCATTGGTCACGGCGTGCGTGCCATCGAGGATGATGCGCTGGTTGCGCGGCTGGCGGAGCTTGGCACGGTGCTGGAGGTCTGCCCCGGCTCCAACATCGCGCTCAATGTCTACCCGGATTTTGAAAGCCATCCTTTGAAGCGCCTGCGGGATGCGGGCGTTCGCGTATGCGTCAGTTCTGACGATCCTCCCTTCTTCTCCACGTCGCTGGCGCAGGAATATGAGATCGCCCGCCACGCCTTCGGTTTCAGTGACGCCGAGATCAATGCGATGACCCGCACTGCCATCGAAGCGGCCTTTGTGGATGATGAAACCCGCGCGCGGCTGCTCGGCCTGTTGGATACACCATCTGCTTCATAGAAACAGGCAAGGACGGAGGCGCAAAATGTGCTTCCGGTCTTGCGAAACCGGTTCATTCGGTGAAATACAGAGACATCAGAGATCAAAGAAAAGGCCAGGTTCATGGACGGCGTCACCGTTATCGCTCACCCGCTCGTGCAGCACAAACTTACCATCATGCGCAAGAAGGAAACCTCGACTGCTGGTTTCCGCCGTCTGCTGCGCGAAATATCGACGCTGTTGTGCTATGAAGTGACGCGCGATCTGGAAATGACGCAGGAAACCATCGAAACACCGATGCAGACCATTCAGGCGCCGGTTCTGGAAGGCAAGAAGCTCGTTTTCGCCTCCATCCTCCGCGCCGGTAACGGTCTGCTGGAAGGCATGCTGGAGCTCGTTCCATCCGCCCGCGTCTCGCATATCGGTGTGTACCGCGATCACGATACGCTTGAGGCCGTGGAGTATTTCTTCAAGGCACCCGACAATCTCGATGCACGCCTGATTATCGTTGTGGACCCAATGCTGGCCACCGGCAATTCGTCCATCGCCGCCGTCGATAAGCTGAAGGAACGTGGCGCCAAGAATATGCGCTTCGTGTGCCTTCTCGCCGCCCCTGAAGGCATCAAGAACTTCCGCGAAGCGCACCCGGATGTTCCGATCTTCACGGCTTCCATCGACAGCCACCTGAATGAACAGGGCTACATCATGCCCGGTCTGGGTGACGCGGGCGACCGCATGTACGGCACGAAATAAGCAGTCCATGCGCCCCCGGTTCAACCGGGGGCGCATATCTCAATTACTTCATCGTCGGCATGACGAATTCTGCACCAGTCTTGATACCTGATGGCCAGCGCGTTGTGATCGTCTTGGTCTTGGTCCAGAACTTGATCGAATCCGTACCGTGCTGGTTGAGGTCACCAAAGCTCGATGCCTTCCAGCCGCCGAAGGAGTGGTAGGCCAGCGGAACAGGGATTGGCACGTTGATGCCGATCATGCCGATATTGATGCGGCTGGCAAAATCACGGGCTGCATCACCATCGCGGGTGAAGATTGCGACGCCATTGCCATATTCGTGCTTCATCGGCAGTTCCAGCGCTTCTTCATAGTTCTTGGCGCGAACGACCGACAGAACCGGCCCGAAGATCTCCTGTTTGTAGATGTCCATATCCGTAGTCACGTGGTCGAACAGGCATCCGCCGACGAAATAGCCGTTTTCATAACCCTGCAGCTTGAAATCCCGGCCATCGACGAGGAGTTCGGCACCCTGCTCGACGCCGCTGTTGATCAGGCCCTGAACGCGGGTCTGTGCTTCCTTGGTGATCAGCGGGCCCATATCGGCCTTGTCGTCTGTGTAGGGGCCGATCTTGAGTGCTTCGATCTGCGGGATCAGCTTTTCGATCAGACGATTTGCCGTGTCTTCACCAACCGGTACAGCAACGGAGACCGCCATGCAGCGCTCACCGGCAGAACCGTAACCGGCACCCATCAGCGCGCTCACAGCCTGGTCGAGATCGGCATCCGGCATGATGATCATGTGGTTCTTGGCACCGCCAAAGCACTGGGCGCGCTTGCCGTTCATGGCAGCCGTGCCGTAGACATAGCGTGCGATTGGCGTGGAGCCGACGAAGGACACCGCGCCGATATCCGGGTTCGTCAGAAGGCCGTCAACAGCGCTCTTGTCGCCATTGACGACGTTGAGAATGCCCGCAGGCAGACCGGCTTCGATCATCAGTTCAGCAAGACGGATCGGCAGGGATGGGTCGCGCTCGGAAGGCTTCAAAATGAAGGCGTTGCCGCACGCGATTGCCGGTGCAAACATCCACATCGGGATCATGCCGGGGAAGTTGAAAGGCGTGATGCCAGCGCCGATGCCAACCGGCTGGCGGATGGAATACATGTCGATGGCAGGACCAGCACCCTCGGTGAACTCACCCTTGGAAAGATGCGGGATTCCGCAGACGAATTCGCAGACTTCCAGGCCGCGAATAATATCGCCCTTGGAATCTTCCACCGTCTTGCCGTGTTCGCTGGAAAGCAGCACAGCCAGTTCGTCCATGTTCTGGTTCAGCAAGTCCACGAACTTGAAGAACACGCGGGCGCGGCGCTGCGGGTTGGTTGCGGCCCATTTGGGCTGGGCTTTCTTGGCGCTCTCAACAGCCGCCAGGATCTCCGCATCGCTGGCCAGCGAAACCGTTGCCTGCACTTCGCCTGTTGCCGGATTGTAGACATTGGATGTGCGGCCACTGGTGCCGCTCACATGCTTGCCGTCGATGAAATGGCCGATTTCTTTCATGGGTAGTCCTCCAGATTTGATGCCGCACCTTCGCGCTTTGAATTGCACAAATCAATCACCTGGAATAATCATCCGTTGTGCATAAATCGACATTAGGGATGAGATATGAACTGGGATGATGTGCGCGTATTCCTCAGCGTTGCGCGAAGCGGGCAGTTTCTCGCCGCTGCTAGAAAGCTCGGCGTTAACCATGCGACGCTTAGCCGCCGTGTGTCCGCGCTAGAGGAAGCACTCGGCTGTCAGCTGTTCCTGCGCAGCACGACCGGATGCGAGCTGACCGAGGACGGCACCCGCTTTCTGGCCTCGGCGGAGCGGATGGAAACGGAAATGCTCGGCGTGCGGGCTGATCTGGGGCGAGGGGACTCGGCGATTAGCGGCACGGTGCGCATCGGTGCGCCCGATGGTTTCGGCGTGTCATTTCTCGCGCCGCGTCTTGGCGCGCTGACGGCGATGCACCCGGATCTGAAAATAGAGCTCGTCCCTGTGCCGCGATCTTTCTCGCTGTCACAGCGTGAGGCAGACATTGCCATAACCATCGAAAGGCCGGAGCAGGGAAGGCTCGTTTTGTCCAAACTCACCGATTATTCGCTGGGTCTTTATGCGTCGGACGCCTATCTGCGGATGAATAGCGTGCCGGATACTATCGAGGCGTTGAAGCTTCACCGCCGCATCGGCTATGTCGAGGACCTCATCTTTTCTCCATCGCTGAATTACACGGGCGAAGTGATGCGGGACTGGAATGCGAGCTTTGAAATCTCGAGCGCCATCGGCCAGACAGAGGCGGTGCGATCCGGCGCTGGCATCGGCATCCTGCATGATTACATTGCCCGCAATCACCCCGAGCTCACGCGCATCATGCCTGACGTCACCATCCGCCGCTCCTACTGGACGGCGTTTCATGAGAACGCGCGCCAGTTGGCCCGTGTGCGAACTGTCGTGCAGTTTCTTCAGGACATTGTCGCAAGCGAGCGCCACATCTTCAGCCCTGCGGCATGATGCGGATGACGTAGCAAACGGTGTGATTGGCTTCTATCTCTATCGTTTCGGCGACCTCAACGGCATCCAGTGCGGCCAGCTCTACCGTCTGGTTCTTCGATGTCGCCAAGGCGTCTCCCGTAACAAGCACGAGAACCGTCTCGCTCAAAGCCTCTTTATTGACTGAAAAGCGCCCCGTTATCCGCTCGACGCTGTGACGATAGCGCCCGCGCCGGGTCATGACATTGAGGTCGGTCACGGGCCCATCGACCAGCGTGGCTGCTGCTGCAATATCTGCCGCGAAGGACAATGGCAGGCTTGCGTCTTGGAGCGCCACGTCTTCCCCGCCCTCCATCTCCAGCGAAATTCCGGCACCATCCAGAATAGACAAGGTGCGATCAATGCCGGGGAAGATGGAGAATGGCCCGTCGCTGGCGACTGTCGCCATGCTGATGCGCCAATCAAAGTCATCGACGCTAGCCGCGGGCGGAAAGACGGCGATTTCCACCGTCTCCCCGCCGCCGTTCTTCCATGGCATGCGCTTGTGTTCAGTGGCGCGGTAGAGCTTCATGACGCTCAGTTACCCAGAATGCCGGGCAGGCGAAGGCCCTTTTCGCGGGCGCAATCCAGAGCGATATCATAGCCCGCATCGGCGTGGCGCATCACGCCGGTTGCCGGGTCGTTCCACAATACGCGATTCAGACGCCGTGCCGCATCATCCGAACCATCGGCGCAGATGACGACGCCCGAATGCTGGGAAAAGCCCATGCCCACGCCTCCGCCATGATGCAGCGAAACCCAGGTCGCACCCGATGCAGTGTTCAGCAGCGCATTCAGAAGCGGCCAGTCGGAGACCGCATCCGATCCGTCCTTCATCGCTTCCGTCTCCCGGTTGGGAGAGGCAACGGAGCCTGAATCGAGGTGATCGCGACCGATCACGACGGGCGCTTTCAGCTCCCCGCTCTTGACCATCTCGTTGAAGGCGAGCGCCAGGCGGTGCCGGTCGCCGAGACCCACCCAGCAGATGCGGGCGGGCAATCCTTGAAAGGCGATGCGATCACGCGCCATATCCAGCCAATTGTGAAGATGGGTGTTGCCGGGGGTGAGTTCCTTGACCTTGGCGTCTGTCTTGTAGATATCCTCAGGATCACCCGAAAGCGCTGCCCAGCGGAAGGGGCCAATGCCACGGCAAAACAGCGGACGGATATAGGCTGGCACGAAGCCGGGGAAGGCGAAGGCGTTTTCCAGCCCCTCTTCCTTGGCGACCTGGCGGATGTTGTTGCCATAATCCAGCGTCGGCACACCTGCATTCCAGAAATCGACCATGGCCTGAACGTGCTGCTTCATCGAAGCGCGGGCGGCAACTTCCACCGCCTTAGGGTCGCTCTCCTGTTTCGCGCGCCATTCACCAACCGTCCAACCCAGCGGCAGATATCCGTGGATCGGGTCATGGGCTGAGGTCTGGTCGGTCACGATATCGGGGCGTGGACCGCCAGCCTGCATGCGCTTGACCAGCTCTGGGAATATCTCGGCGGCATTGCCAATCAGGCCGACGGATTTCGCTTCGCCCGCCTTTGTCCATTGGTCGATCAGATCAAGGGCCTGATCCAGCGTGTGGGCTTTGGCATCGACATAACGGGTGCGCAGACGAAAATCGACGCGGGTTTCATCGCACTCCACCGCAAGGCAGCAGGCGCCAGCCATCACAGCTGCCAGCGGCTGTGCCCCGCCCATGCCACCCAAGCCGCCGGTCAGGATCCACTTGCCCTTGAGGTTTCCTTCATAATGCTGGCGGCCGGCTTCCACGAAAGTCTCGTAGGTTCCCTGCACGATGCCCTGCGTGCCGATGTAGATCCACGAACCGGCGGTCATCTGGCCATACATGGCCAGCCCCTTCTTATCCAGCTCGTTGAAATGCTCCCACGTTGCCCAATGGGGCACGAGGTTGGAATTGGCGATCAGCACACGTGGCGCATCCTTGTGGGTGCGAAACACCCCAACCGGCTTGCCGGATTGCACCAGCAGCGTCTCATCCTCGTTGAGATCCTTCAGCGTGGCGACGATGCGGTCGAAATCCTCCCAGGTGCGGGCGGCGCGGCCAATGCCACCATAGACAACCAGATCATACGGGCGCTCGGCGACATCAGGGTCGAGATTGTTCATCAACATGCGCAGCGGCGCTTCGGTCATCCAGCTTTTGGCATTGAGTTCCGTGCCTCTGGGGCTGCGGACTTCGCGTTCATTATGGCGTGGATTGTTCATGATGATCTCCCCTTATCGTTGGCCTGAAGCGCGAAGTCTTCCAGACGCGTCAGAATGGTCTTGAGATGGGCGCGAAGGCGGGTCGCCTTTTCGCGGTCATAGGCAAATGGCGGCGTTTGCGTGGTGAGATGGTTGGATTGCGCCAGTTCCATCTGAATGGCGTGAACGCCGGTTTCCGGCTTTCCATAATGGCGTGTTGTCCAGCCGCCCTTGAAACGGCCATTCAAAACGGACGTATAGCCTTGCGCCGCCGCAGCGCCATCGCAGACGATGCTTTCGATGGCAGGATCGCATGTCCGGCCCATATCCGTGCCGATGTTGAAATCCGGCAGCGCACCGTCAAACAGGAACGGAATGTGAGAGCGGATCGAGTGGCAATCATAGAGAATGGCAATGCCGTGAATGGCCTTCACCCGTTCAATTTCTGCCGAAAGCGCCGCGTGATAGGGCGCATGGAATTCACGCAGCCGCTGGGCGATATCCGCTTCGGTCGGCTCTTCGCCATCGTTCCAGATGGAATGGCCATCGAAATCCGTTATCGGCACCAGTCCCGTCGTATTCTGGCCGGGGTAGAGGCTCACTCCCGCAGGATCGCGGTTTGCATCGATGACATAGCGGTGGAACGTGGCGCGCACGGTCGTCGCGTCATCCAGCAGTCCGGCGTAGAGATCGTGAATGTGCCAATCGGTATCGGCAAGGGTTTTGCCATTGCTGTTCAGGCGTTCCCATATATCCGCTGGCAGCTCGGTGCCGGTGTGCGGCAACCCTAAAATGATGGGGAAGAGCCTTGATGCAGTTCGAAAACCGGCATCCTCACACCTCCAGATTCGGCAGGATTCCGTCTGAAATGACCGAAATCAGTGCGCCTGACGCGATCAATTCCGATGCGGCCTTCAGATCGGGAGCCATGTAACGGTCATTATCTAGTGAGGGGATGACGCCGCGCAGCACAGCCATCGCTTTTTGCAGCTCCGGGCTGGTCTTCAGCGGTCCGCGCAGTTCCACGCCCTGAACGGCGGACAGGGCTTCGATGCCCAGAATGGCAAACAGGTTTTCCGTCATCGCCAGCAGGCGTCGCGCGCCGTGGCAAGCCATCGAAACATGGTCTTCCTGATTGGCAGAGGTGGGCGTGGAATCGACCGATGCCGGGTGCGACATCTGCTTGTTTTCGCTCATCAGGGCTGCCGATGTCACTTCGGCAATCATCAGGCCGGAATTAAGACCCGGCTTTTTCGAAAGGAAAGCAGGCAGACCGTAAGACAGCGCCGGGTCCACAAGCAATGCGATACGGCGTTGGGCAATCGCGCCGATCTCGCAGATGGCAAGCGCTGTCTGGTCTGCCGCGAAGGCGACGGGCTCTGCGTGGAAATTGCCGCCGGACACAACGGAGTTATCCGAAAGCACCAGCGGGTTGTCGGTGACTGCATTGGCCTCGATCTGCAAGGTTTGGGCGACGTGACGCAGAAGGTCGAGGCAGGCACCATCCACCTGCGGCTGGCACCGGATGCAATAGGGATCCTGCACACGCTCATCGCCCTCGATATGGCTGACGCGGATCTCGGAACCGTCAAGCAGATTGCGAAGGGCGGCCCCCGCATCGATCTGTCCCTTGTGGCCACGCAATGTGTGAATATCAGGATGGAATGGCGCAGATGAGCCCATGGCCGCATCGGTGGAGAGCGCGCCTGTTATCAGCGCTGCCTGCGCTGCCCGGTGGGTGCGGAACAGGCCTGCCAGTGCAAGCGCCGTGGAGGTCTGCGTGCCATTGATGAGCGCCAGACCCTCTTTCGCGGCCAGCACGACAGGCGTCAGACCAGCTTTTGCGAGCGCGTCCTCTGCTGGCATTAACGCACCCTCATAAAATGCTTCGCCTTCACCCATCATGACAGCTGCCATATGCGCGAGCGGTGCAAGGTCTCCCGATGCGCCGACCGAGCCTTTTTCCGGTATGGCGGGGATGACGCCTTTTTCCAACATCGCTTCAATCAAACGCACCAGTTCCAGCCGCACGCCGGATGCACCGCGACCGAGCGAAATCAGCTTCAGCGCCATGATGAGGCGCACGATATTTTCCGGCAGGGCCGCACCCACGCCGCAGCAATGGGAGAGGATGAGATTGCGCTGGAGCGTGGCGACATCCGCCGCATCGATCTTGATCGAGGCCAGTTTGCCGAAGCCTGTATTGATGCCATAGACCGGGGCGTTGCCCGCGGCGATTTCCGCTATGCGTCTTGCAGCTTTTTCGATGCCGGCATCGAAAGACGGATCAAGCTTTGCCGAACCGTTGTTCCAGTAGATATTGGCGAGATCCGCAAGCTGCACGGAGCCGGGGTGGAGAGTGATGGTCATGATGTGATCCGTCCCTTGAAAATACGGGCATGAAGCGGGTTGAACCCGGTGCGGTAGACAAGCTCGGCAGGCCGCTCGATGTTCCAGATGGCAAAATCGGCTGATTTTCCGGTTTGCAGCGTTCCGGTTTCGCCGGAAAGACCGAGCGCCTTGGCCGCATTGCGCGTGGTGGCTGTGAGGCATTCCTCAACCGTCAGCCGGAACAATGTCGCGCCCATATTCATGGTCAACAGCAGCGAGGTCAGCGGAGAGGTGCCGGGGTTGCAATCGGTGGCAAGCGCCATATCTGCACCTGCATCCCGCAGGGCCTGAACCGGCGGCAGCTTCGTTTCGCGCAATGTGTAGAATGCGCCGGGCAAAAGCACGGCAACCGTCCCGGCTTTGGCAAGGGCCACGGCTCCCGCTTGATCCAGATATTCCAGATGATCGGCGGAAAGCGCGCCATAGGATGCAGCCAGTTGCGACCCACCGAGATTGGAAAGCTGTTCGGCATGCAGCTTGAGCGGCAGACCGAGCGAGACGGCTTTTGCGAAGACAATGCGCATATCCTCGACGGAAAATGCGATGCCTTCGCAAAAACCATCGACAGCATCGATCAGCCCTTCGGTATGTCCGCGCTCCATTCCGGGTAGAACGACATCGGCGATGTAATCTGCGTTGCGGCCTTTATAGTCAGCCGGGGTTGCGTGGGCTGCAAGGTAGGTGGTGAGAATACGCACCGGCCGCAACGCACCGAGTTCGCGCGCCACGCGCAGCATCTTCAGTTCGGTTTCGATATCCAGCCCGTAACCGGATTTAATCTCTATGGTTGAAACGCCTTCGGCCAGAAGCGCATCCAGTCGCGGCAGCGCCTGCGCAACCAGCTCATCCTGCGATAAGGCCCGCGTATCGCGCACTGAAGAAACGATGCCGCCGCCTGCTCTTGAGATTTCTTCATAGCTTGCGCCATTCAACCGCATCTCGAACTCCATGGCGCGGTTGCCGCCAAAAACGAGATGGGTGTGGCAATCGATCAGGGCAGGGGTGATCCAGCGTTCATCGCAATCAAACACACGGGCGGCGCTTGCATAGTCTTGCGGCAGCTCCGCCTCGGGACCCGCAAACAGGATACGCCCGTTGCGCACGGCGATGGCTCCTTTTTCGACAATTCCAAGGCCTTGAGACATTGGTGCAAGCGTTGCAATCCGGGCGTTGCGCCAGAGAGAAATTGCGGTCTGATCGGTGGTCTGGTCTGGAATGAAGGTGCCAGTCATGCTCAATTTTCCCTTCCCATATGTTTAATATGTATATACATAATAGGTTGCGAGGCAAGAGCCGTCAGTTGAAAATGAGGAGCCGACATGTACCTTCATGCTGAAACCGCTTTCCTGTCAGACGGTTGGGCCAGGAGTATCCGCCTGAAAATCGAGGAAGGGCGGATTGCCTCTGTTGAAAGTGGCGTGGAGGCGGCTGCCGGTGATGAGCGGGTGAAGGTCATCGTCCCTGCCATGCCGAACCTGCACAGCCATGCTTTTCAACGGTCCATGGCGGGCATGGTGGAAACGCGCGGTCCCACGCAGGATAGTTTCTGGAGCTGGCGCACGCTGATGTACCGCTTCGCCCTGACGATGACGCCGGACCAGATGGAAGCGGTCGCCGCACAGCTTTACATGGAAATGCTCGAGGCGGGCTTCGGTCGCGTCGGCGAATTTCATTACCTCCACCACGATACGGATGGCGGGCACTATGCCAATATCGCCGAGCTTGCTGAGCGTATAGCGAGCGCTGCTGCTCAGACCGGCATGGCACTGACGCTGCTTCCCGTGCTCTACGCCCATGCCGGCTTTGGCGGGCAGGAGCCTCTGGAGGTTCAGCGCCGCTTCATCAATTCCACCGATGACTTTGCGCGTCTGTTCGAGGGCTGCCAGAAGGCGGCATCCGCCCTGCCAAATAGCGTCGTCGGGCTTGCGCCCCACAGTTTGCGGGCGGTGACGCCAGAGCAACTGGCAATCGCAGCGCAGCTTGCGCCTGACGCGCCCCTGCACATTCATATTGCCGAGCAGGTCAAGGAAGTGGAAGACTGCATCGCGTGGTCTGGTGAGCGCCCGGTGCAGTGGCTGCTGGACCATGCTGATGTGACGGAGCGCTGGTGCCTCATCCACGCCACCCATATGACGTCAGAGGAAACGGCTGCAGTTGCAAGAGCAGGTGTTGTCGCGGGTCTTTGTCCCATTACTGAAGCCAATCTGGGTGATGGCACATTTCCAGCGCCGGAGTTTCTCGCCGCTGGCGGTGCGTTCGGAGTTGGATCCGATAGCAATGTGCTCATCGGTGTTGCCGATGAATTGCGCCAACTGGAATATTCTCAAAGGCTGGCGCAGCGTGCCCGCAATGTGATTGCGCCCGCAAACGGCTCCACGGGGCGCACCCTGTTTGATGCGGCTTTGAACGGTGGCGCACAGGCACTCGGTGCAGGATCCGGCATCCGGCAGGGCCATACGGCAGATTTCGTGTCGCTGAATCTCGATAACGCTCCCTATCTGGAGGGCGACCATCTGCTGGACGGCTGGATCTTCGGCAATCTTGTGAAGCCGGATCAGGTCTGGATCAATGGCCGCTCGGTCGTGCGCAATGGCCGCCATGTTCTGCGCGAAACCATCTCGCAACGGTTCCGGCTGACGATGGCGCAGCTTTTGTCCGTGTAGAAACAGCCGATACGCTCATACACGGTTCTGCCGGGCTTGACTTGATGCCGTGGCTCGCTGAGTCATGGGCATCCAGGGAGTTCGAGATCACGATGCCAAAATTCTTCCGCCAGCTTTCGCCCACCGGCATGGGCGTGGCCGTCATGCTGCTCGGCATGCTTTTGTTTGCGCTGAACGACGCCATGGGCAAGTGGCTGGTCTCGACCTACAGTCTGGGGCAAGTCGTGCTGGTGCGCAGCGGTGCTGCCATCATTGTCTTGCTGTTTATTCTTTTGCGGTCGGGGATGACAAAGCTGTGGCGTGTCGAGCGACCCGCGCTTCAGGCGGCCAGAGTGTTTTTCTCCACCGCCGAGCTCTTCTGCTTCTACTTCGCCGTGACAGCACTGCCCCTGGCCGATGTCATGACCTATTGGCTGGCCGCTCCCATCTATGTTGCGGCGCTGTCGCCATTTCTGCTGGGAGAGAAAGTCGGCTGGCGCAGATGGACCGCGATTGGCGTCGGTTTTGTCGGCGTCCTAATCGCGCTCCAGCCAAGTTCGGCATCCCTGACCTCTGCCGCCTTGTTCTCGATCCTCGGAAGTGCGGCCTTCGCCTTCATGATGCTATCGGGACGACAGCTGCGAAACACGCCGGATACGGTTCTGGCCTTCTGGCAGGTCGTGGGTGCAGGGCTTGCGGGCGCGGTGGCACTGGCCATTGCGCCATCGGGCTGGGTGCCACTAAAATCAGGCTTTGATCTCTCGCTTCTCGGGCTTTTGGGTATCGTCGCCATGACGGCGCATGTTCTGGTCAATCGCGCCCTAAAGCTCGCCGATGCCGCAACGGTCGCGCCGCTGCAATATACATTGCTGCTCTGGGCAGTGGTGTTTGGTTGGATGATTTTTGGCGATGTGCCCCAGACCAGTATCGTCATCGGTGCGGGCCTGATCGTCTTGTCAGGCCTCTACATTTTTTTCCGCGAGAACGCGCTCAAGCGCCGACAGGCGAGAGCGGCAAACCCGCCCCTCGACGACATCGTTTGAAGGTTTCGGCGCTTAGCGCGCCATCCAGCCACCATCCACGGGCAGAACCGTGCCGTGGACATAGTTTGATGCGGCTGAAGCGAGAAACACGGCCGCGCCGCCGATCTCTTCCGGCTTGCCCCAATGCCCAGCGGGAATGCGCGCGAGAATCGCTGCATTGCGGTCTGGATCGTTGCGCAAGGCTTCGGTGTTGTTGGTGTCGAAATAGCCGGGCGCGATGGCGTTGACGTTGATGCCTTTGCCCGCCCATTCGCAGGCCAGAAGACGCGTCAGGCCCGCAAGTCCGCTCTTAGAAGCGGTGTAGGATGGGATGCGAATTCCGCCCTGGAACGACAGAAGCGACGCGATATTGATGATCTTGCCCGACTTGCCCTGCCCCACGAGGTGGCGGGCAAATGCCTGGCTGAGGAAGAACACCGTCTTCAGATTGACATCCATCACCGCGTCCCAGTCAGCCTCGGTAAAGTCGAGGGAGTCAGCGCGTTTGATGATGCCCGCATTGTTGACGAGGATATCGGCACCGCCGCAATGGCGCACCGTTTCTTCCATGATCGCGTCGACAGGGGCAATGCTGGAAAGGTCGGCCTTGATGCTGTGGCTTTTCCCGCCGATGGCGGCGATCGCATCTTCCGTTTCCGCCATCGAAGAGCGCCCGACAAGGACAGTTGTTGCCCCTGCGCCGGCCAGAGCAAGGGCGATGCCCTGTCCCAGTCCCGTATTGGCCCCGGTGACGATAGCTGTCTTGTCGGTCAGGTCGAAGGAAACGGTCATCCGGGATCTCCCATCCATTGGTATCGGCTCTGCGCTATCTACCGCAACCGGACTGTCGGTTCAAGAAACAAATAGTACCACTTTATAGAATCGTATGATGACATGGCATCGCGCAACCATGGTTTGCAAATGGAGGTCGCCTCAGGTCAAAATCAGTCGAAACCGTTGCGAACACAACTTTGAGCTTGACGAAGCAGGCGAGTTGCGAGACTACAAATATATTACCAGCGCCCTGACATCGGGCTTTGGGAGATGAACTTAGGTGCCGGGCCCCTCTGGCGAGAGTTTTACGGCGCTCTCGTGATGTCGGTACCGCCTGCTTATTACGCCGGCGGATTGTAACCCATGAAAAATCTGACCATGCATTCTGTGCGTGCGCTTTCTGTCACGTCTGCGCCGCGTTTTCCTGTTCGCACATCGTTGCTGGGAGCGCTGTAATGACCACAAGCACAAAATCCACACTGACCTACTTCAAGTGGGCCTTTATTGTCACCGTTGTCGGCCTCATTCTGGGTGGCTACCTCGGCTGGCAGATGACAGGTACCGTCAGCGGTACCGCCACGATCTTCTTCATTTGTGCGGTTCTGGCTGTTCTCGAAATCTCTCTGTCCTTCGATAACGCCATCGTCAATGCCAACAAGCTGAAAGACATGACGCCGGAATGGCAGCATCGCTTTCTGACATGGGGCATTCTCATTGCCGTCTTCGGCATGCGTATCGTCTTCCCGCTGCTCATCGTCGTCATTGCTGCTAATGTCGGTCCTTGGACGGCCATGGTCATGGCGGCAACAGAGCCGGATCGTTACGCGCAGATCATGAAGGACGCGCATCTGCCGATCGCTGCCTTCGGTGGCACGTTCCTGATGATGGTGGGCCTCAGCTTCTTCTTCGATCACGAAAAAGACGTGCACTGGGTGCGCTGGTTCGAAGAGAAGATTGCAACCTATTCGTCGATCAAGGGCATCGAGATCGCTTTCGTGCTGATCGTCATGCTCGTCTTCTCGCGCATCATCGCGGGCAGCGCTGACCCGAAGCTCGGGCCGGAAGCAGCAAATGTCTTCTTCAGCTCAGCCATATGGGGTCTCCTGACCTTCCTTCTGGTGGAAGTTCTGGGTGGTATTCTGGACCGCAGCCAGCAGGTGCTGGAAGGTGCTGCCAAGGGTGGTTTCGGCGCATTCCTTTATCTTGAAGTGCTCGATGCAAGCTTCTCCTTCGATGGCGTGATCGGTGCCTTCGCGCTCACCTCCAACCTGTTCATCATCGCCATCGGCCTTGGCATCGGCGCCATGTATGTCCGCTCGATGACGATCATGCTGGTTGAGAAGGGCACCTTGGCGGAATACCGCTATCTGGAGCATGGCGCGTTTTATGCCATCCTCATCCTGTCGGTCATCATGTATGTGCAGAGCCTTGTCCATATTCCCGAAGTCATTACGGGTCTTGGCGGCGCGACACTGATTGGTATCTCGCTGTGGTCCTCTATCCGCTACAACAAGCGCGAAAGAGCCCATGAGCTGGCTGCTGGACATAGCACCAAGCATTAAGCGACCTGTGCGCGATGCTTCTCAGATGGCGCATCGCTTAAAAAATGAGCTTCGGTGGCTGAATTGCCGAAGCAGATTACCCTTCGAAGGCGATTTTCGGCGTGTAACTGGCAGTTTTTCATCTGGCACGTTTCATGCATGGTTATCGCCAAGTCCAGAGGGGACATAAAAGCTCGATAACGGGCAAAGACACCGCCGACACTGCGCTGTACCAAACGGGTACAGAATGCGTGTCGGCGGTTTCATTTTGTTCACCGTTTTGCGAGACTATGCTCCGGTTATTATCCCCTGCGGAACCAATGAATGGAGCCGAGTGTGTCTTTCGAACTGTCGCCATCGCAAGCGCTGAGCCTATGGCACCGGGTGGTGCTGGCCCAGGTCGAGGATGACGGGCCGGACCTGACATCCCGGCAGATGGCAATCCTGCTACATATCTATCTTGTGCCTCCTCCCCATACGGTTCGCGGTCTGGCCGCCGTGCTGGGTGTAACAAAGCCGGTCATCACCCGTGCTTTGGACAGTATGGGCGCGCTAGGTCTGGTTGAGCGTGAGCGCGACCCGCGCGACCGCCGCAACGTCATCATCAAGCGCACTGTCACTGGTGCGCTCTATCTGGAAAAATTCGGAGACCTAGTTATCGCGCAGGCACGCGCGATATAGGGTGGCGATCATTGGATCGTGCGTAAACCGAGGACAAAGCAATATGACATCCCAGGACATGCCCCTTGACCGGCGTCTCAACATCTTCCGGGCCGATCTTGCCGATGAGCGACTGCGGGGCAAGGTTGAGGCGGAGCGTTACGTGACGGGCACGCCCGCCAGCGTCAACCTTCCCGTCATCGGTCTTCGCCCCAAACCTGAACTGGAATGCGGTGTCGATACCGAGTTGCTGCTGGGAGAGACGGTGCGTGTCTTTGACAGGGCAAATGGCTGGGCCTGGGTGCAGGCCGATGCGGATGGCTATGCTGGCTATGTGCCGGAAGCGGCCATCGGCGAAACGGTTGCCCCGACCCACCGCATCATCGCGCCCCGCACCTTTCTCTACCCGCAGGCAGAGCTGAGAAAGCCCCCCGTCGCTGCGCTCTCCATGGGTAGCCTTGTCACTGTTGTTGGAGAGGAAGAGACGCGCGGAACACGCTATCTCATGACCGAAAAAGGCGAAGGCATCATCGCCGCCCACTGCATGGCTGTGAACGAATGCGTAGCGGATGATTACGTGTCTGTCGCCCTACGCTTTCTGGAAACACCCTATCTCTGGGGCGGACGCTCCGGTTTAGGTATCGATTGCTCCGGTCTGGTGCAATTATCCGCCGCGATGGTTGGCAGATCGGTCCTGCGCGATACGGATATGCAGGTCAGCACGCTCGGTACTGATATCAGCCGGGATGAATTGCGCCGTGGCGATCTCGTCTTCTGGAAGGGCCATGTCGGCATCATGGAGGACGAACAGACGCTTCTCCACGCCAACGGCCACACCATGAATGTATCACGGGAGAACCTTGATGAGGCCATCAAGCGGATCGGCTGGCTCTATCAGATGCCCACGGCCTTCCGCCGTCTCTAGACTTTCACGAAAACGTTTGGCTTCTGCACTGTTCCGGTGCCGGGGTGGCTTCTATATGAAGGCAGGCAGTTTAATACGGGTCATCGATATGGCAAGATTGGCATCATGCGCCGCAGTTCTGAGTATAGCTGTCATTTCGTTTTCAACGATTGCGCAGGCGCAGACGGTTTACGAGAACGGCTTCATGCCCGCGCCGGATGCCTATGCCAATCTGCCCGGCGTCAAGGACCCCAAGACGCTCCGCCCGAAAGAGCGGTATAATTGCTATTCCACATCCGTTCAGTCCGGTTACCCTGATGGCGCTTACCGGGATGTTTTCGGTAGTCAGGGATTACCTGTTCAGGGCTACCGCTGCACCGGCTCAGCCGGAGGTTCCGCCACCGGCACGCGTGCTCCCACCTCCAGAGACTGGTATCCAGGGATCAACCCGCCAGCTGTGGATTTTTGAAACATTCGCTATCCCTCATTCACGGAACTGTCTTTGCCTGAACCGGTCTGGACTTGATCCTGTTTTCAGATAAGTCTCTGATTGGAGAGCGAATAAGGCTCATCACGATGTCAGGCCGTTGGTAACGCGCAAGGGGTGTCGGCTTGGTCGGCACGGGGGATTTCAGCAGCAATGACGAAGATAGATATCGCAACCCGTGTTCACAATCATGCCTGGAAGCTGGACCCGATTGTACGTAGTCTGATCGATACGGACTTCTACAAGCTGTTGATGTTGCAGATGATCTGGAAAATCTATCCAGAGGTCAATGCGACTTTCTCGCTCATCAACCGGACTAAAACCGTCAAGCTGGCCGATGAAATCGATGAGATGGAACTGCGCGAGCAGCTTGACCACGCCCGCAGCCTGCGACTTTCCAAGAAGGAAAGCATCTGGCTTGCCGGTAATACATTCTATGGTCGGGCCCAGATTTTCGAGCCTGAATTCCTGTCCTGGCTGGATAGCTATCAGTTGCCGGAATATGAACTGTTCAAGCGTGATGGTCAGTATGAGCTGAATTTTCATGGTCGCTGGATGGACACCACGCTGTGGGAAATTCCAGCCCTTGCCATCATCAATGAATTGCGTTCGCGCAGCGCCATGCGCTCGCTCGGTTATTTCACGCTCGATGTTCTCTATGCCCGTGCAAAAGCAAAGATGTGGGCAAAGGTGGAGCGTCTGCGTGAACTGCCCGGTCTGCGCATTTCAGATTTCGGCACCCGCCGCCGCCACAGCTTCCTGTGGCAACGCTGGTGCGTCGAAGCTTTGAAGGAAGGCATAGGCCCGGCCTTTACCGGCACCAGCAATGTGTTGCTGGCCATGGATTCAGACCTTGAAGCCGTTGGCACCAATGCGCATGAATTGCCGATGGTGGTGGCTGCTCTGGCCCAGAATGACGAGAGCCTTGCCGCCGCACCCTATCAGGTGATGAAGGACTGGAACCGGCTCTATGGCGGCAATCTGCTGATCGTGCTGCCAGATGCGTTCGGCACGGCGTCCTTCCTGCGCAATGCCCCGGAATGGGTGGCGGACTGGACCGGTTTTCGACCCGATAGCGCGCCCCCGATCGAAGGCGGCGAGAAGATCATCGACTGGTGGCAGAAGATGGACCGTGATCCGAAGAAGAAGCTTCTGATCTTCTCCGACGGTCTGGATGTCGATGCCATCATCGACACTTACAAGCACTTCGAAGGCCGCGTCAGAATGAGCTTCGGCTGGGGCACCAATCTGACGAATGACTTCGCAGGCTGCGCGCCCAACACCATCGAAAGCCTGAAGCCGATCTCCATCGTTTGCAAGGTTATCGACGCCAATGGCCGCCCGGCCGTCAAGCTCTCCGATAACCCGCAAAAGGCAACCGGAGAACCGGGAGAGGTGCAGCGCTACCTGAAATTCTTTGGTCAGGAAGACCGAAAGGATCAGGACGTTCGCGTCTAAAAAAAGGGCGGTTTCCCGCCCCTTCTGTTCACGTCACTTCTTTGCGAAGTTACGCGAGATGTAATGGAACAGCGCCCGAATGCCCTGCGCTTCGCCACCGATGGATGAATGCGGGCGCTCGCTGAGCGACCAGCCGTAAATATCCAGATGCGCCCAGCTCTTCGTCTGCGTGACGAAGCGCTTGAGGAAGAGAGCGGCGGTGATGGAGCCAGCCATTCCACCGGCGGGCGCGTTGGTAATGTCTGCGGCGCGGGAGCGGATATCCTTGTCGTAGCCCATATAGAGCGGCAGGCGCCACAACGGGTCATCAACATCCATGCTCGCATCCGCTATGCCGTGCGCCAGATCCTCGTCATCGGTGAAGAAGGGCGGAACGTCGGGACCAAGCGCCACACGGGCAGCACCCGTTAGGGTCGCCATGTCGATCATCAGATCAGGCGCATCTTCATCCGCATAGGCCAGAGCATCCGCCAGCACCAGACGCCCTTCCGCATCGGTATTGTCGATCTGCACGGTTAGGCCCTTGCGGCTCTGATAGATATCGCCGGGGCGGAAGGAATTGGAGGAAATGGAGTTTTCCACCGCAGGTACGAGGACGCGCAACTCGATTGGCAGCCGGGCATCCATGATCATCAAGGCGAGACCAAGCACATTGGCAGCTCCGCCCATATCCTTTTTCATCAGCGCCATGGAAGAAGACGGTTTGATGTCGAGGCCACCAGTATCGAAGCAGACACCCTTGCCCACAAGCGTGATGCGCGGATTGCCCTTCTTGCCCCAGCGCATGTCCAGAAGGCGAGGCGCGCTTTCGCTGGCGCGGCCAACGGCGTGAATGAGAGGGAAGTTTTCCTTCAGCAGGTCCTCACCGGCCACGACCTTGACCTGCGCCTTGTAGTGCGCGGCAAGGCTGCGGAATGCGATCTCAAGCTGGTCAGGCCCCATATCATTGGCCGGAACGTTGATGAGGTCGCGGGCCAGATAGACGCCCGCCAGAATGCGCTTGATCTCTGCGTCTGCCGCGTCGCGGGGCATGAGCAGCTTTGCGCCACTGCTTTTCAAGGTGCGGTACTTGTCAAAACGATAAGCGCCCAGACCAAAGCCCAGCATCAGGCGGTTGACGGTGAGCGGTGCCGTTTCAATATGCCACTCGCCTTCCGGCAGCTCACGCGCCAGTTTGCCGGTAATGAAGGGAAATTCCGAGGGGTTGGTTCCTAACCCCAGCAATGCGCCACCCAGCGCACCCTCTGCCGATGGTACCAGAAGGATAGCGCCTGCATCGCCCTTGAAGCCTGCTTTGCGTGCCCAATCCAGCGCAATCGGGTCAATCGCAGCCTGTTCGATATGGGCAGGTGTGACCGCGAAGACCGGCAGTGTTTTTCCCCCCTTGGACGTGAAAGGCGTGGCGCGTTCGATATATTGATAATGGGGCATAGGATGCTTTCGAAAGGGGGGTGGAATCGTCGAATTAACACTCTGTTAGGGTTAACAGATTATTGCTGGAGCGAGGGTTGCGTCGAGAGAAATCGCGCTGCGTTGCCCGTTTCGATCAAAACCAGAGCCGGGGGCAATGTTGTGATTGCTGTTTCTTCCCTTTCAGCGCGCCATTCATTGTTGGTACGCGGCGTTTGCGCCGCAGTCCTTGCCTTGGCGCTGGCCGGATGCGCTACCAACAAGCCCGACCGCATGTCCACCGGCTCCATTCCGGCGGTGTCCCATTCCTATGACCAGATGAACATGGACCAGCTGCGGCAGGCGGAGGCTTCCGTCGGCAAGTCCTATGAGCGTAACCCCAAGGACCGCAATACGGGCTTGAACTACGCCAATGTGCTGATGATGACCGGCAAGAACACGCAGGCTCTCGCCGTCATGCAGCAGGTGGCCATTGCCTACCCATCCGACCGTGAGGTTCTGGCATCCTATGGTAAGGCGCAGGCGGCTGCCGGACAGCTGGAACAGGCACTCTCGACGATCACCCGCGCGCAAACGCCTGACAGGCCCGACTGGCGTCTCTACTCCGCTGAAGGTGCGGTTCTCGATCAACTGGGCCGTTCGGGAGAAGCGCGTGCGAAATACCGTCAGGCGCTTGATCTCAAACCCAATGATCCGAGCATTCTGTCCAATCTTGGAATGTCATACGTTCTTCAGAATGATCCGCGCACGGCGGAAACCTATATGCGCTCTGCGGCCTCCCAGCCCGGTGCCGATAGCCGCATCCGGCAGAATCTTGCGCTTGTCGTCGGACTTCAGGGACGCTTCGAAGAGGCCGAACGCATTGCCATGCAGGAGCTTTCTGCACAGCAGGCGCAGGCAAACCTGACCTATCTGCGGGGCATGCTGTCCCAGCAGAACGCATGGTCGCAACTTTCCGACAAGAACAAGAAGACGGCGACGAACTGATTGCCGAGCTCATCTTAATGATTGCAAACGGCGGCCTGTGGGCCGCCTTTTTTGTTATCGATAGCTCTTTAGAACGTGTCAGAGACACGAATGCCAGCTGGCCCGAGAATGACGGCGATCAGTACCGGCAGAAAGAAAATAATCATCGGGACGGTTAGCTTCGGGGGCAGTGCGGCCGCCTTCTTCTCCGCTTCATTCATGCGCTCGTCACGGCCTTCCTGCGCCAGCACACGCAACGCCTGTGCGAGCGGTGTGCCGTAACGCTCTGCCTGGATCAGCGCCTGCACCACGCTTTTCACGCCATCCAGCTGCGTGCGAATGCCGAGATTTTCAAGGGCGGTGCGCCTGTCCTGCAAGAACGAAAGCTCCGCGGTTGTCAGCACCATTTCTTCGGCAAGTTCGGGAGACTGGTCGGCCATTTCCTCGGCAACCCGCCGCATCGCCGCTTCCATCGAGACACCGGATTCCACGCAGATCAGCATCAGATCCAGCGCATCCGGCCAGGCCCGCTTGATGGATTTCTGCCGCTTGGACATCTGGTTGGAAACGAAAATGTTGGGCGCGTAGAAGCCGAGATAACCAAAGCCAAGAACGGCCATCAGCCGCAGGCCGAAGGGCCGTGTCGCCAGATTGCCCATGACGAAGACCCAGAGAAAAGCCAGCAGCAGAAAGATGAAGGGAAGAATGAAACGCGCAGCTAGAAACGTGTTCAATGCGTTCTGGGAACGGTAGCCCGCGGCCCGTAGCTTGTTGACGGTATTGGCATCCACCAAGGCTTCGCGCAGATTGAAACGCTCGACGATCCGCGTTGCTGATTTGTTGTTGCTGGCGCGCAGCGTCGTTTTTCCACCCTTTGCCGCCTCGGCCATGCGGTCCCGTTCACGAATTCGGATCTGGTCCCGCTCGGTGGAAACCGCCTTCATGCGCTTGCTCAGGTCGCCTTTTTCAAAATAGGGGAGTGCCAGCGTATAAAATGTTGCAAAGACGGCCACGCCGACGAGGAGGGCGATGATGAGGTGCGGGTTGACGAGGCTGGCGATCAGTTCCTGTGACATTGCTCTTGCGCCTCAAATATCGAAGTTGATCATTTGGCGCATGACGACCACGCCGATGAGCATCCAGAACCCGGATACGCCGAGAATAAGGTGCCCGCGCGGATCGCTGAAAAGCACCGCGATATAGTCCGGCGATGTCAGGTAGACGAGGAGCCCCACAATGAAGGGAAGCGCGCCGATGATGACGGCCGATGCCTTGGCCTCCATGGAAAGTGCGCTGACCTTGGCCCGCATTTTACGGCGTTCACGCAGCACCTTGGACAGGTTGGCAAGCGCCTCCGAGAGATTGCCACCGGCCTGTGCCTGAATGGTGATGACGGTACCGAAGAAGTTCACCTCAGACAGAGGCATGGTCAACATCATGCGGTTGATGCCTTCAGGAATGGTCATGCCCACCTGCTGGGCCTCGACAACCCGCTGAAACTCGGTCTTCACAGGCTCTTGCCCGTCTGACGCGATCAGCCGGACGGAATCATTAAGCGGCAGGCCCGACTTGATTGAGCGGTACATGACATCAAGCGCGTTGGGAAATTCTTCCAGAAACTTGTTCTGCCGGCGTTTGACCAGAAAGCCGAGGATCCAGCGCGGCAGACCAAGCGCGCCCACCATACCTCCACCAACGGCAAGAAGCAGCGGTGCGCCATAGAGAAGTGATACCAAAAAGACGGCAAGCCCAAGCCCGCCGCCCATGAGGTAGAATTTCTGGATGGATATGGACAGACCGGCCTGAACGAGCTTGCCGCGGACGCTGTTATCCCGCCGGTGCTTGGATTTCTCGTTCTGCTTTTTTTCGAGATCCTTGAGCGTGTCCTGCACCGATTTTCGGCGCTTGCTCATCTCCTGCACGCGGTCTCGCGCAGCCTTGATCTTGATGCGGTCGGTTTCAGCCGCCTTCACCCGGCTCACACGGCTTGCCGTCTTCTTTTCGACCTCGATCTGCGGGAACAGGAAGACATAGGCCATCGCTCCTGCCGAAACGGCGACGAGGATCACGAGCAACAGCACCGTCATGTTCATTGTGCATTCCGCCTAGAGCGCGTCCAGCAAAAGTGCGTGAGCGGTTTTGCGTCCGGACTGCGTGAAAACAAATAGATAGAGCATTTCAGGTGATCCCGTTTTCGCCGGAAATGCTCTAGGTCTTGGCTATTGAGACTGTTTTTCCATCTCGTCGAGAGCGGCGGCAAGGCGCTTTTCCTCGTTGAAATAGCGTGCACGATCCCAGAAATATGGCTTGCTGATTCCCGTCGAAACATGGCGACCGATCAGACGGCCGTTGGCGTCCTCGCCGTCCATTTCATAGCGCATCAGATCCTGGGTGATGATGACGTCACCCTCCATGCCGAGCACCTCGGTGACCTGCGTTATGCGGCGCGAACCATCGCGAAGACGGGCAGCCTGAATGATGACATCGACGGATGAGGAGATGATTTCCCGGACGGTCTTGGCCGGAAGGCTGAAGCCACCCATGGCAATCATGGATTCCATGCGGCTCAGGCACTCACGCGGCGTGTTGGCGTGGATTGTGCCCATGGACCCATCATGGCCGGTGTTCATCGCCTGCAGAAGGTCAAACACTTCAGGGCCACGGACTTCGCCGACGATGATGCGTTCGGGCCGCATACGCAGGCAGTTCTTGACGAGATCACGCATGGTGATCTCGCCTTCGCCTTCAATGTTGGGCGGGCGGGTTTCAAGCCGCACGACATGCGGCTGCTGAAGCTGAAGCTCGGCTGTGTCTTCGCAGGTAATGACGCGCTCAGTCTTGTCGATATAACTCGTCAGGCAGTTCAAAAGCGTGGTCTTCCCCGAACCCGTTCCGCCGGAAATGACGACGTTGCACCGCACGCGCCCGATGATCTGCAGGAGAACCGCACCCTCTGGCGTGATCGCACCAAAGCGTACCAGCTGGTCGAGAGTCAGCTTGTCCTTCTTGAATTTGCGGATCGTCAGTGCCGGACCATCAATGGCGAGCGGCGGCGCAATGACGTTGACGCGCGATCCGTCGGGCAAGCGGGCGTCGCAGATCGGGCTTGATTCGTCCACACGGCGGCCAACCTGGCTGACGATGCGCTGGCAGATCGACAGGAGCTGCGCATTGTCGCGAAACCGGATGTCGGATTCGATGGTCTTACCGTTGACTTCGATGAAGGTCTGGCCCGACCCGTTGACCATGATGTCGGCAATATCGTCGCGTGCCAGCAGCGGCTCCAGCGGGCCATAACCCAGTACATCGTTGCAAATGTCTTCCAGCAGCTCTTCCTGCTCGGAAATCGACATCGCAAAATTCTTGATGGTGATGATGTCGTTGACGATATCACGAATTTCTTCACGGGCGCTTTCCGTGTCCAGCTTTGCCAGTTGCGACAGATCGATCGTGTCGATCAGGGCCGAGAACACCTGCGCTTTTGTCTGGTAATATTCATCCGTGCGAACACGCTTGCGCACCTGGGGTGGAGTTGCATGGGTTGGTGGCGCGGGTGGGGCCATGACAAGCATGTCCGCCTGCTCGGCGCGTGGTGCCGTTGCAACAGGAGGCGGCACAGGTGCAGATGGTGCTGCCTGCCCGCTATATGCGCCCCTTGCGGGACCTTCGTTGCCACGTTTTCCGAACATTTGTGTCTTCCGGTATGTTTCACGGCCAAGCCGTGCATCACTTGCGTTTTATAAGATCCATGAACTTGCCAAGTCCGGCTCGCTTCGCTTTGCGCGCGGCAGAACGGCCCGTAACGATGTGTGAAATCTGCGAGAATGTTTCGGCAATCGATGATTTCGCGTCGATTTCGCTGATCATCCGTCCGCTATTGGCGGCATTTCCAAAAAGCTGCACATCAAACGGAATGATGGCGATCGGCTCGATTTCCAACGGTTCGAAGAAATCGGCAGGGGCGATTTCCGGGCGCTTGAGCATGCCGACCTGATTGAGCACAAGATGCGGCACCTTGTCGTTCGGTCGCAGTTTTTTCAGGGCATCCAGCAGGTTCTTGGTGTTTCGGAGGTTGGCGAGGTCAGGCACAGCCGTAATCACCACCTCGTCAGCGTCTGCCAGCACCGTCTGCGTCCAGTCGGACCAGATGTGGGGAACGTCCAGAACGGCAACAGGCGCGCTGCGCTGCAAAAGCTCCAGCAGCGGCTGGAAGGCCAGGCGTTCGAAATCATAAGGCCGGTCCAGAAGCGATGGCGCGGCCAGCAGCGAAAGATGCTCGGAGCACTTGGTCAGCAACCGGTCGAGAAACACTTCGTCCAGACGTTCCGGGGCATAGACCGCCTCGGCAATGCCTTGAGCCGGGTCCTGATCAAAGTCGATATTGGCTGTGCCGAAAGGCAGATCCAGATCGGCAAGAATGGTTTCGGTCGAAAACAGGTTGGAAATGCCAAACGCACAATTATGGGCGATGGTGGAGGATCCGACGCCGCCTTTAGCCCCGATGAAGGCGATGTTGCGGCCAAGCGGCTCTGCTTCCGGGTCAACGAAAATGGCAGAAATCGACGCCAGCAGGTCCGGCATCGTCACCGGCGCGACGAGATACTCCGAAATGCCGTTGCGGATGAGGTCCCGGTAGAGCGCAATATCGTTGTGGCGACCAATGATGATAACGCGTGTCGTGGGGTCGCAGACCTCAGCCAGAGGGGCAAGGTCACTCAGCAGGTTAGACGGTTCACGCGCTGTTTCCAGCACGATCAGGTTCGGCGTCGGGCTGGATGAAAACATCGTCGCTGCCGCTTCGATTTCACCATTGGTGACGCGCAGGCTAACCTTGTTCATGCGGCGGTCGCCCGAAAGGCGCTCCATCAGCCGCTGGATGCCTTCGCTTTCGCAAAAGGCATGGATGGAGATGCGGGGCAGGGGTCTCAAGCCGTCCAGATCGCCCATGCGCAAGGGTTCATCGGAATAGGACTCTTGCGGATTGGCCTGTTGAATATCGTAATTGACCGGGCTCATTGTTTTTCCTGTTGCCGCATGCGTTCTCGTCGATGTCAGTCCGCGGTGGAGGTGTTCTTGCCTGCGCGATAGTTACCGATCACCACCGAGCGGCGCTCCGCATCGATTGCGCTCATGCCACGCGGACCGACGAGGTCCATCGGGTTTGCCACCTGCGCGGCGAGATTGTTTTGCGATGCGCAGCCGAAATTGTACCAGTTCTTGTTGGAATAGGTGTTGTCGGAAAGATCTTCTGGCCATTGTCCACACTGCCCAGTCATGGCCGTCATGGCAATGTAGCTCAGGCGAATGGGTGCGGCATCGCCCGTTGGCGCTGCGCGGTAATGGGTTTCCACGATCTTGCTCGACGCTATGCCAGAATTGCTCAGCACGGATCGGATTTGGCGCTTGAGAATGGACGCCGCGGCAGAATTGGCCGATCCCGTCGGCACCTGGATCTGCACCAGCCCGGATGAGACCGCAGTATAGCTCTGCGCAAACCCCTTGATGGTATCAGCCATGCCGATGGTCAGACGGTTGTCGCCAGCAGAAACCGGAATATCCAGCGAGTGCTGCGCTTCCGAAAGGGTGATCGGATGACGCGTTCTGTAGTCATCGGGAATGGCGCCAGTCGACATCGGGTCGCGCGCGCATCCCTGAAGCAGCAGGGTTGCGGTCAGCAATGAGAGGGTAATCCCGGCTCTGTGAAGGCGGGAAGCATTTCTGGACGGGGTCATTGGGTGCATTTTCATCATTTGTAAATAAACCCTACCGAGCCCTGATAGGGCTGTGTGTGAGCCTGCTGCCGGTTGCCATAGACTTTGTTGACGCGGTTCATGAAATACATGCCGGCATCATTGTCCGGGTTGAAGTTGTCATCCGGGCGGGCGATTTCGTTTCGCGCCACCGGTCGCACCAGATAGGGCGTCGCGATGATGACAAGCTCCGTCTCGTTGCGGATAAAGTCCTTGCTGCGGAACAATGTACCGAGGATGGGCACCTTGGAAGCTCCGGGCAGGCCGGACATGGCCTGGCGAACATTGTCCTGCACAAGACCGGCAATCACGATGGAACCGCCGGATGGCAGCTCCACGCTTGTGGAAGCCTCACGCTTGCGGATGGACAGATAGGTGCTGCCGGGAATGCTGACGCTGCTTCCGTTGCCGGTGACGGCACTGCCCTCATAGGTGGGCTCTGAGACATTGGTCTCGATTTTGAGGCTGATACGGCCGGGCGACAGCACGACGGGACGGAAATTCAGTTCGATGCCGTAGTCGACCTTATCTGTGGTGCGCGTCACAGTGGGCCGACCCGTCGTGCCATCGACAGCCACTTCCTGTTCCGCAGGCAGGCGGAACTCGCCGCCAACATAGAATTTCGCTTGTTCGCCAGAGATGGCCGTCAGGCTTGGTTCTGCCAGCGTGCGCATCACACCGGCCTGTTCCATGGCGTTGAAATAGCTGCCCAGAGTGACCTTGCCGATGGTTCCGGCAATATTACCTGTCCCAGCAACGCCGATTGCGTTGCCAAGGTTCGCTGGGTTGGAAAAGGAGATGCGGCCGCTGGCGTCACTGCCGGAACCGCTGATGGAGCCGTTGAAGCCCAGTTGCTTCAGAACCTGCCGGCTGACTTCCGCAACCGTCACCTTCAATGTGACCTGATCTTCACCCTCGATGGTCAGCATATTGACGATGGATGATGCCTGGCGGTCTTCCGCAAAGATGGCCACCGCACCATCGCCATTGCTCTGGCTGGTCTCGGTAATGTTGCGCGTGGTTGCTTCACCACCCTTTAGGAAGGCAGATGCAAGCTGAACGGCGCGGGCGGAATCCTGTGGCGTGCGCACGCTTCCAGACAAGACGATATTGTCCGATACGATTTCAACACGAATGTCGGATTCAGGAATGAAGCGGCGAAGATTGGCTTGCAGGCCGGTAATATCCCGCTCGACCTCCAGATCGAGGCTGACAATTTCCTGCCCCTGATCTCCAAATATGAAAATATTGGTCTGGCCGACCGCCTTGCCGAACAGGTAGATCCGGCGCGAGCTGCGTGTCACGGCATCTGCCATGCTGGGGTCTGCCACCAGAATATCATGGGCGTCCTGCGGCAGGTCGATGACCAGCGCCTTGTTAAGCCCAAGTTTCAACCGCTTGCGAACACCCTGGCCGCTTTCATTGATCCGTACGATGCTGGCGCTCTGTGCCAGTGCTTCGCTTGTCGCTAGGCCTGAAGGCGCGTTCAAACCGGGAAAGCCCGAGAATGCGATGCAAAACGCCAGTCCGCCCGTAACGGACGAGCGCATGGCTTTTATCAGGCAGGAAATTGCGCGGTGTCTGGTCATTGTGCCGACCCTCCCTGTCCGTCCCGGACGATTGAGCCGGATTTGATGATCTGGATAGCCGGTTTTCCGGAGCCCCCACTCAGGAGATAATCGGCAGATGTTGTGTCGCTGTCTTGCGCGTCAGCAACCGAGCGCAGAGAAAGTGTGAGGCGATCGGCCATCTGCTGCGCCACCGTCATGATCTTTGCCTGTTCCGGCGTTAGTTCAAGCGTGGCGGTTGCACCGACGACTGCGGTGGTGCCGTCTTCGCCTTCCTTGATCTGCTGGTCGATTGCCAAAACGCGGACATTGTTGAGAACGTTTTCAGTCAGAAAAGCCCCCGCATCACCCTTTCGAACCATGATCACGTCGACACGGTCGTTGGGAAGCACGAAACCGCCCGCGCCAGTGGCAACAGAGATTTCTGTAGCGACAGCTCTTTTGCCGGCTGGCAACAGGGCAGACATGATGCGCGTGCTGGAATCCACCACCTTTTCGGGGCGCAGCGGCTCACCTTCAAACAAGGGCAGGCGCACCACAGAGCCGGTCAGCTCGGTTATGGCGTCTGGCCGTTTGGCCTCGGTCACGAAATTCTCATTGATGCTGCCCTGCGGCCATGCCGCCCACCGCACGGAATCCGAGCTCAGACGGCTTCCGACAGGCAGATTGACGGAAGACACCAGAATATTGACCGTCGGTTCTTTCTGAATGATGGCTTCCGCGTGCTCGACAACCTGCTGCGGGCCGCCAAGCTGCATGGCCAGCAAACCGGCCAGACCGGCGGCGACCACGGCGACTGAAAGAATGACGATGCGAGAGGGTTTCATGCTTGGGCCTTGAAGGAGTCAGAATCTCTCCCCACCATGGCCCGCCATTGGTGTAATTATAGTTAATAAAATGTGTCGTGCTGTGGTTAATGAGATTTAAACGCTAGCACTGCTGGAAGTCGTAAGACTACATCATCGCCTGCATGGCAAGTTGCACGATTGGCGCTTCTGGGTAGGTCAAAAGACCAGCCGCTGCAATCGCGATGCCGTATGGGACTTTTTTGGCGACAAGAAGAGAGTCTGGAACTCGCAGACCGATCACCATGATTTCCTGAGAACGTGAACGTAACAGCAAGATGCCGATTGTCAGCAGGCCCCCGATGACTGCAACAGACAGCAAGTAGGCTGCGAGGGAGGTATTGAAGCCGAACCAGATTGAAGACGCCGTGAGCAATTTGGCATCTCCACCACCCATGGTGTTCAAGGCGAAAAGCGCAAAACACACGAGGAAGACGACGAGGCCCGCCAGCAAGCTCATTCCGAAGGTTTGTAAGTCCATGCCCGATAGCGGCGCAGCGATGCAAAAGGACCCGATGAGAATCGCCGAAACGCGATTCGGTATCGTCATTGTAATCAGGTCATTAAGCGCCGCGAACGCAAGGCACAGCGGAAGTATCAGAAATATTGACGCGACAACCATGAAACTTCGCTCCGAATGGATAGCGCGGCAATGTTCTCAAAGATATACGCTACGCCCAATCGGCGCAGCGCAAATTACATCCTAGGTGAATGATCAGGTCGGGATATTTTCTTCGAGGCGATCACTTATGCTCTCGAACATGGCGCCAAGCTGTGTTCCGACTGCACCTGCGCCAGCGATAATAGCGACGGAAATCAACGCTGCGATCAGGCCGTATTCGATGGCGGTCGCGCCGGACTCGTCTTTCATGAAGCGAGCGAAAATCTTTGTCATGCGGGTTCTCCTAAACTCTTCAATTATTGTTCAGCACGCCGACAACTGTTTTCCGTTGTTCGGTTCCAGCCAAACTAGCGAGGGTACATTTCTAACCACTTAAAAAAACTGCTTAAGAAAAGATTAAGCGAGGGTCACGTGGAGCATAGTAAACAATAGATCAAAGTAGAATCTCAATATTTATACATCGCTGAAAGCCTTTATTCTTGCGGAAAACACGCTTCAATTGCCTCTCAAATAGCGTTTCAATGTGACGCATACCGGGTTTCAAAATGGGGCATGCCCCATAGTGGTGCAAGAAACTGGACGCGCGAAGCTTTGCGCCTATGCCATAATGGGATTGCGATTTAACGCTTCATTCACCAATCCCGCGCATGGTGATTTCATGACTATAGCGCGCCCGCTCCAATCAAGGCTGTCCCGACCCATGCTGTCCATTTCCACGGCACGAATCGCTGTAACCTTGGCTATGGTCATCACATCCTCGACGGCAGTCCTCTCAGCCGATGGCGATATGCTGCGTGTTTCCATGAATCACGCCCGCGTGCTGAAGCTGGATAGGCCCGTGAGCAAAGTCATTATCGGCAACTCCAAAGTCGCGGATGCCACGGTTGCGGACGCAACGACCATCGTGCTGACCGGCCGCAGCTTCGGCACCACCAACCTGGTCCTGCTGGATAGTGACGGAAATGCTATTGTCGATGAGCGCGTGCTCGTTTCCATCGATGAAGGAAACACTGTCCGCGTCTTCCGCCAGACGGCACGCACGGTCTTGTCCTGCACACCGAACTGCGAAGAGCATTCGCCCACTGAAGGCGGCACGGCCAGCGGCCAATAACACTTCTGAAGATATCAATGCGCTACGGGCATAGCTGAAAACGTCAGCCTCGCCAGCGCATGTCCGTGCTTTCGAAACCCGAAAACGCGCAAATCCGCCTGCGCCCGAAGGCGTGATTTTCACTGCGAATTTTTGCTAAGTTGTTGATCTGGCTAAGATCAAAAATGGAATGGTGCCCAGAAGAGGACTCGAACCTCCACACCCTTTCGAGTACCAGCACCTGAAGCTGGCGCGTCTACCAATTCCGCCATCTGGGCGACGAGGAGCCATGTACGGGGGCAGCCGTCTGGTGTCAACAGACATTTTCAAGTTTTGTGACGATCATTGATTTTTAAGCGAAAAAAACGACATCAGCGTGTGGGAGTTCAACGCCAAGCCGCCTTCATCTCTGAAGCCGGCTTGAGAATCAGCTATCAATCCCTTCATTCGGGGCTCTGTCGAAATGACCGAGGTCCCGGTTCGGGTCGATCATATCGCGAACGCGCTGTTTGAGATCCTTAGGGCCGGGAAAACCGCCATCGCGCTTGCGCTCCCATATAACATCTTCGCCAACCAGAATTTCGAAGCGGCCACCGGTTGCCGGAACCAGCGCTACCTCTGAAAGGCTGTCTGCGAATGTGTGCAGCAGTTCCTGCGCCATCCACGCGGAGCGCAGGAGCCAGTTGCACTGGGTGCAGTAGATGATGGCAATGCGTGGTTTTGGGGCGGCGTCTTGCATCGTATCCTCATATCTGCGGAAAGGCGTGAAAAGCATGTTTCGCCAGCCGGTGCAGATTTGCAAGTGTGTGGGCTAGCCGATCCGCTTGAAAAACAGGGTTGTGCCGCAGTAGCGACCATCGGGAAACAGCGCATAATCGGGAATGACGCCAACGCGCTGCCAGCCGAACCTTGGATAGATGGCTTCCGCATCGCTGCCGGTGGCGGTGTCCAGAACCAGAAGGGTTCGGCCACGCCTGGCCGCTTCGGCTTCCACATGGTCCATCAGCTTGCGGGAAAGACCGAGGCCTCTTGCTGAACGATGCACGAGAAGCTTCATCAGATCGCCCCGGTGCGGTTGGTTGGGCTTTGATGCGAGCCCGACCTGAACGGTGCCGACGATTTTGCCATCCACCTGCGCGGTAACGTGGATGATCTCACCTCGGTCCACGGCGTCAGCCACGCCGCGCCAATAGGCCTCCGCATCATGGGGCGAGAAGGGCAGCATGAAGCCAACGGACGCGCCGCCATTGACGCAATCGGAGAGAATTTCGCAGAGCTCTGGCAACACGGCCAGTGTTTCCTGCTTGGTCAATGTGCGGATGAGGGTCATTCGTAACTCCTGAAGATGTCAGCGCTTGCGCTGGTCCAGCACCACGGCATAGCGCGCAACTGTATCGGATGGATTGTGGAACATGTGTCCTTCGCCGACGGGCATGAACAGGCAATCGCCCGGCCCCATCTGGTGCACCTCGCCGCCGGTCGTCATCTCCAGGGCGCCTTCCAGCAGCCAGACATATTGCACCATGCCCCGGCTTGCCGTGTGCGGCGGGAAGGTTACTTTGGCATGCGGCGGAAACTCCACTTCAACGATATCGACATCGGAACCATTAAGGGGAGGGGAGATGGCGCGTCTGATATAGCCGGTATCAGGATCTTGCCATGTCGGCTGGTCCTGCCGTTTGACGAGTGGTGACGCGGCGCCTTCATCCTGCGCAAAGAAGCCGGATAGCGAAAGCCCGAAGGCCGCGCAGATGCGCGCAAGAAGCGCAGCCGTCGGGCTGGCTTCCGCCCTCTCTATCCGAGAAATCATCGCCCGGCTGACGCCAGATGTGGAGGCGAGCTGGTCAAGCGTCAGATTGCGCTGTTGGCGCAAATGCTTGATGCGCTCCGCAATGGACCGCTCTATGTCATTGTGATTTTCCATTATATAAGAATATAATTCTCTCAAGGTGGAGTCAAGGCGCCCCCGGAGAATGGACACTCAAAAGTCTTCTGGCGTTGCGATCGTTAAAAAGCCGAACTTTAAAGGCGTTTCGCCAAATTCCCGCTTTTCCAGCGCAAGAGCCCCTGCTATAGCGCGGGGCATGAGCACAAATTCGACCCGCACCCCGCTTGACCATATCCGCAACTTTTCCATCGTTGCCCATATCGATCATGGCAAATCCACGCTTGCAGACCGGTTGATCCAGTCCACGGGCGGCCTTGCCGAACGCGATATGTCCGAGCAGGTGCTCGACAACATGGATATCGAGCGCGAGCGCGGCATCACCATCAAGGCACAGACCGTGCGCCTGCATTACAAGGCGAATAACGGCGAAACCTATGTCCTGAACCTCATCGACACCCCCGGCCACGTTGACTTTGCCTATGAAGTCTCGCGCTCGCTCTCTGCCTGTGAAGGTTCGCTTCTGGTGGTGGATGCGTCCCAGGGCGTTGAAGCGCAGACATTGGCCAACGTCTATCAGGCCATCGATAATGATCACGAGATCGTCACCGTTCTGAACAAGATCGATTTGCCTGCGGCAGAGCCAGACCGCATTCGTGAACAGATCGAAGAAGTCATCGGCATCGACGCATCCCAGGCCGTTTTGATTTCGGCCAAGACCGGCCTCGGCATTCCCGATGTTCTGGAAGCCATCGTTCACCAGTTGCCGCCGCCGAAGAGCGAGCTTGGCGAAAAGGGCCCGTTGAAGGCTCTGCTGGTAGATAGCTGGTACGACACCTATCTCGGCGTCATGGTTCTGGTTCGCGTTCTCGATGGCGTGCTGACCAAGGGCCAGACCATCCGCATGATGGGCACCGATGCCAAGTATCAGGTGGAGCGCGTTGGCGTTCTCACCCCAAAAATGGTGGCGGTCGATAGCCTCGGCCCGGGTGAAATCGGTTTCATCACCGGTTCCATCAAGGAAGTGGCCGATACCCGCGTTGGCGATACCATTACCGAAGACAAGCGCCCGACGGCGCAGGCACTGCCGGGCTTCAAGCCTGCCCAGCCTGTGGTGTTCTGTGGCCTCTTCCCGGTTGATGCTGCGGACTTCGAAGATCTGCGCGCTGCCATGGGCAAGCTTCGCCTCAACGACGCTTCTTTCTCGTTTGAGATGGAATCCTCTGCGGCGCTCGGCTTTGGTTTCCGCTGCGGCTTCTTGGGCCTTCTGCATCTGGAAATCATTCAGGAACGTCTGGAGCGCGAGTTCGATCTCGACCTCATCGCAACAGCGCCGTCTGTGGTCTACCAGCTGACCATGACCGATGGCTCTGAGCGCGAGTTGCACAATCCGGCTGACATGCCTGATGTCGTCAAGATTTCGGAAATCCGCGAACCCTGGATCAAGGCGACCATTCTGACGCCGGACGATTATCTCGGTGGTATCCTGAAACTCTGTCAGGATCGTCGCGGCATTCAGACGGAACTGACCTATGTCGGCAAGCGCGCCATGCTCACCTATGAGCTGCCGCTCAACGAAGTCGTGTTCGATTTCTACGACCGCCTGAAGTCCATTTCCAAGGGTTATGCCTCGTTCGATTACCATCTGGATGGTTATCGCGAAGGCAACCTCGTCAAGATGTCGATCATGGTCAATGGCGAGCCGGTGGACGCTCTCTCTATGCTCGTGCACCGCACCGCAGCTGACAAGCGCGGCCGTGACATGTGCGAGAAGCTGAAAGACCTGATCCCACGCCACATGTTCAAGATCCCCATTCAGGCAGCCATCGGCGGTAACGTCATTGCGCGTGAAACGATCTCGGCCATGCGCAAGGACGTGACGGCCAAGTGCTACGGCGGCGATGCCACCCGTAAGCGCAAACTTCTGGACAAGCAGAAGGAAGGCAAGAAGCGCATGCGCCAGTTCGGCAAGGTGGACATTCCACAGGAAGCCTTCATTGCCGCGCTGAAGATGAGCGACGATTGATCACGAAAAAACCGCTTGAGCCAAGGCCAAGCGGTTTTTCTTTTTCACCAATATGGTGTCAGCTTATGGCTGCGTCTGCGTGCCGCCAGTGTTTGGCGATGCTGGCGCTGTGGTGTTTGGCGCAGCCGGTGTCATCGGTGCCGGTGCTGGCTCGTTGGCCGCTGGCGCTGTTGTCGATGAGGTCGTCGTTGCGTCTGTCGTCGCCGGCGCGCTCATCTGCATCCATATGAAGCCACCGATCAGCAGCACGGCGATAATGGCAATCCACGGCATAAAGCCGGGCGATTTGCGTGCGGCTTCTGGCGTGGTGCGCAGTTCAGGGCGATCTGGACGAAGGTTCGGATCGCGTGGCAGGTTTGGATCGATTGACATGCTCGTTTCTCCTCTACTATGCCGAGAAAACAAGCAGTCTCGTATTTTGTTCCCGAAACATGAGAAAAGCTTAATATTCTGACGCGGACGATTTCCCTGCGGTCAGGGATCGACGCAGAATATTGGCGAGATCAGGGCTGGCGCATTGCGAGACATTGAAGCGCATAAAGCCTGCTGCGCCGGGTGATTGGGTAAAGATTTGCCCCGGTGCCAGAACCATATTGTGGGTCAGCGCATGGCGGGCAACCTGCGCCGCATCGACACCTGTTGGTAACGTGCACCACACAAAGATACCGGCCTGCGGCAGCATCCAGGGGGTGATGCCAAGTTCGCCAAGGGTGTGGATCGTCGCGATCCTCGCGCGCGAAAGCTGTAGTTTCAGCCCATCCATGTGGCGGCGGTATTGCACATCCTTCAAGGCAGCGTAGACAAGGGCTTCCGAAAGCTGGCTGCCGGAAAAGTTGGCTGCAATTTTCAGATCCGTCAGCGGCTCAATCCAGTCCTTGGGCGCTGCGATATAGCCGCAGCGCACGGATGCAGACAGGGTCTTGGAAAAGCTGCCGATTTGGACCACGCGGTTCAAGCCGTCGAAGGTGGCAAGGCGCGGCGCTCTCTGCTCCTCGAAATCGGCAAAAATGTCATCTTCGATGATGGTGAGGTTGGCCCGTTCGGCCAGCATCAACACGCGATGGGCCGTTACGGGCGATAGGCATGCGCCGGTTGGATTGTGAATGCCAGACGTTGTGATGTAAAGCCGGGGTTTGTGTTCACTCAAAGCCTGCTCGAACAGCGCCACGTCCGGCCCGGTGGGCGTGTAGGGAACGCCGATGACCTTGACCCGGTGGGCGCGCAGCAACGCATGGAAATTGAAATAACAGGGGTCATCGACCAGCACGGTCTGTCCGGGCTCAAGCAGAAAGCGGCACAGGAGATCAATCGCTTGCGTGCCGGAATCGACGAGAATGATCTGCCCCGTGCTTGCATGCAGGCCCTGCTCGGCAAAACGCCGCGAAAGAAACTGGCGCATGGGCAAAAGCCCGAGCGGGGTGGCGTAATCCGTAAGATGCTGCAGCTCACCGCGCGAAAGAGTGCGCATGGCGCGACGCAGCACATCCTGCGGCATCCAGTCGGCGGGCATCCAGCCGCAACCGGGTTTCGCCACATCAGCCCCGCCATCCAGCGCCAATCGAGACACCCAGAAAGGATCAACCGCCCGGTCGAGTTTGGGACCGATTTCAGCAAGAGACAGAGGCGCAAGGGCGCTTGCGACATAAAAGCCCGAGCCGGGGCGGGAACGGATCGCACCTTCCGCCACCAGGCGTTCATACGCCTCGACCACGGTTGAGGTGGAAACCTGCATGAGCTTTGCAAAGCTGCGCACCGATGGCAACTTTGCACCGGTCGGCAGGCTGCGTGCCGCAATGCGGCGTCTGATCTCACGCATCACCGCTTCGATGCGCGGCGCGGAGCCATCGGCTTTCAAGGCTGATCCGTCCATCCGTATTGCTCCACCTACCATAACGGTTTGTTTCAACTGTACCGCACTGTTGCTGGTGTCGCTAGCCATGTTCACGCATAGCGTTGACCTGAAACGGAGTGATGCAATGAACAAGACATCAAGCGGCTGGTGGAGCGGGTTTATCGGCGTGGTCATTTTTAGCGGTTCTCTGCCGGCCACGCGCATGGCGGTGACGGGTTTCGATCCAGCCTTTCTCACGCTCGCCCGGGCCAGCATCGCGGGGCTTCTGGCTTTGGCCTTACTGACGGTCTTTCAAGAGAAGCGCCCGGCACGCCGCGATATCATGCCTCTGGCAATTGTTGCGCTGGGCGTCATCGTCGGGTTTCCGCTGTTGACGGCGCTTGCGCTGAAGCACATCACCTCTGCCCACTCCATCATCTTCGTCGGCCTTCTGCCGCTTGCCACAGCCATCTTTGCCGTGCTGCGTGGCGGGGAGCGGCCCCGTCTGGCCTTCTGGCTGTTTTCCGGCCTCGGCAGCAGTCTGGTCGCCGGGTTTGCGCTTGGTCAGGATGCGGCCATGTCGTGGAGAGGCGATCTCTTGATGTTGAGCGCCATCGTCGTTTGCGGGCTGGGTTATGCGGAAGGGGCCGCGCTGTCGCGAAGGCTGGGCGGTTGGCAGGTCATTTCCTGGGCGCTCGTTCTGTCGCTGCCCCTCATGCTGCCCTTGGCAGTGCTCACCATGCCAACGCACTGGGGTGATATCGCAGCTGATGCGTGGGGCGGCCTGTTTTATGTGTCGCTGTTCAGCATGCTGATTGGTTTCATCTTCTGGTATCGCGGTCTGGCGCTAGGTGGCATCGCCGCCGTGGGGCAATTGCAGTTGCTGCAACCGTTCTTCGGCCTCACGCTGGCCGCGACACTTCTGGGCGAGCCTGTGAGTGTGGCGATGCTGGCCGTCACACTCGGTGTCGTTGCCTGTGTGGCGGGCGCGAAGCGATTTTCGAGATAGGTCCTGACCCTAGCCGTTGCCGCCTTGCGATGACCAGCGTTCCCAAGACTTCTCGTTGCCGCTGAAGACGTTCAGGTCGATCTTGCCATCAACGCCCTGGGACAGGCCCGAGCCGGAATATTGCCAGAACAGCCACTTGCGACCCGGATAGACCTTAGAAGGATGCTGGGCCACCGCCCGCAGCCAGAAGGGGTAATCCAGGAACTCGCCGGACAGGTGGTCCTTGTAGAAATCAGGTGCGGTGTAAATGATCGGGCGCTTGCCATAGTGGCGCTCCAGCATGTCCATGAAGACCTGCATCTTTTCCAGCACCTTGGCGCGGGGCAGCCGCATCTTGCAGCTGGATTCGCCGTTATATTCCACATCGATGACCGGAGGCAGCGCATCCGGGTCGCGTGGTACGTTGCGAATGAACCATTCCGCCTGGTGGCTTGCGGCGCGGCACCAGTAGAAGAAGTGGTAAGCACCCCGTTTGACCCCTGCCGCCTTGGCACGGTTCCAGTTGGTCTTGAACATTGGGTCCAGATGGTCGCCGCCATCGGTCGCCTTGATGAAGGCGAAGTTGCCACCGCGGGATCTCAACCGTTCCCAGTCAATATTGGCCTGCCAACGGGACACATCCACGCCGTGCACAGGATAGTGCCGTGGGGTGACGCTGCCGAAATTGATCGGCTTCGCATCACTGAAATTGGAACGGAAGAGGCGCGAACGCACCGCAGGTCCCGAACTGATGGCGGGCGCTGCCGCCATGGCCATCTGCACCGGGCGCTCATTGGGTAGGGCGACCCCGGCTTGCGGCGCCATGGGTCGGTTCATTTCCGGCATAGGAGTCTGGTGATCGACAGCCGCAAAGGCCGGCGAGCCAGACGGCACGGGCCCACCCCAGGCCAGAACCTTCTGGGATGGTTCCGCACGAAGGGGAGCCTGCGTCTGGCCAACGCTTGCCTGAGGCACGGGCGCCGAAGGCGTCACGGAACTTGTAGTTTCCCGGGAAGGAATACCCGCCATTAGGCCTTCTGGCCCGGTACTGGATGTACAGGCTGTGAGGGATAGGCAGGCTAGAACAAAAGCTGGCACTGTCGATCGATGCATGAGAACCCGTACGCAAAACAAGGGGCAAAACGCAAAGCGCGCATGCCCGGGACCATCAAAAAATTATCACTAACGACAAATTATCAAAAAAGGCTGAATCCAATCTTTACGATCGGGAAATGTCTTGAGGCGCTATCCGTTTTTGCCACTTTGACCGGGTCTGCCAGAACGCAAAACGCGCGGACGATTTCGCCCGCGCGTTCTGGTGTCAAACAATATTGGCTTAAGCTGCGAAGCGTTTGCCCTGGCTGCCGCTCTGGTTGGACTCCAGGCGGAACTGCGCCAGCAGCGTGAGCAACTGATCGGTTTCTTCGTTCAACTGCTCGCTCGCTGCGCTGGTTTCTTCCACCATCGCCGCGTTCTGCTGGGTCAAGAGATCCACTTCGCCGACGGAGCTGTTGATCTGCTGCATGGCCACAGACTGATCCTGCGTCGCCTGCGTGATCTGTCCGACCTGATCGCTGACATTGGCAATCTGCGTGCCGATATGGGCCAGTGCTTCACCTGTCTTGGCGACGAGGCTGGAGCCTGCGGCGACTTCGCTGGATGAAACGGCAATCAGTTCACGGATTTCCTTGGCCGCAGCGGCGGACCGTTGCGCCAGTTCCCGCACCTCATGGGCAACCACGGCAAAGCCCTTTCCGGCTTCCCCGGCGCGCGCGGCTTCCACACCGGCGTTGAGCGCCAGCAGGTTGGTCTGGAACGAGATGGAATCGATGACTTCGGTGATATTGCCGATGGTCTGCGATGCATTTTCGATCCGCTGCATGGCGTCAACCGCATTGCGCACGATAACAAGCGATTCCTCGGTGTTGCGACGGGTCTTGTCGACAATGCCATTGGCTTCGCGGGCGCGTTCAACCGCATTGCGCATGTTGGAGTTGACCTCGTCTACAGACGCTGCCGTCTCTTCAAGCGATGCGGCCTGACGTTCCGTGCGGCGCGCAAGGTCAACTGCGGATTCCGACATCTGCTGGGCGTTGCCGCGAATGGCAGCAACGTTTTCAGCAATACCGCCAATCGTGTCGCGCAGGCGCAGCATGGAGCGGTTGAAGTCAACACGCAATTGCTCCAGACGATCGTTGAAAGGCGTATCGATCGTGGTGGAGATATCTCCTGCAGACAGCCGCTCGAGGCCGCCGGCCAGCGCGCTGACGGCAAACTGAATCTGGCGGTCGAGTTCCCTGCGCTCGGTTTCGTTGGCATGGCGCTGAGCTTCGGCAGAGGCACGCTGCTCCTGCGTGGAAGCCTCAAGCCGGATACGCTCCTCAGCATTTTCCTTGAACACTTCCAGTGCCCGTGCCATGTCGCCGATTTCGTCGTAGCGGTTCTTGGCCTCCAGCGGAATGTCCATGTCACCCTTGGCCAGACGCTTCATGGCGCCAACAATGCCAAGGATTGGGCCCTTGAAGGTCATGACTAGGCCGATGCCCGCAAAAATCGCGACGAGAACGCCGATGACCATGGCAGAAAGCGAAATGCCATCCGCCTTGCTACGCTCTGTATCGGCGGCACTGCGCTGCTTTTCAGCAAATGTCGTCAGGCTGGTCCAGACGCGGCCAATTTCTTCTTCCGCCATGCTGAAAGCGACCTTGCGCTGCTGCGAGATCGCAAGAAGCTGGGTCGCGGAGCCGTCCAGCTTCGTTGCCAGGCCGTCGATGGTTTTGGCGCTCTTGCGCGTGGCGTCTGACATCTTGTCGTCGCCGGACATGGAGCCGGTGGACACATTCAGACGGAAAGCTGCATCACGGAATGTCTCGAGCTTTTTCTTGCTGGGTGCCGCCACATAGCCGGCCATCTCCAATTCGAGGTTCTTTGCGTCCTCGGCGATCTGGCGAGCATTGGCCAGGAAGCCTGATGCCTGCTCGAGCGGCTGGTCCAGCTTGCCAAACACCTCTGTCGCTTGACGTGATCGGAGGCTCGCAAAGCCCTGAAGACGAATGGTGGCTGGCCGCATGAGGTTGACCACGCGCTCGATGGCACCAACGGTGGTCTCATTGACGACACCAATATCCAGCTGCGCGCGGATTTGCTTCACGCCGTCGGCCAACTGCTCCATGATCATTTTCTGATCGGCGGTCGCCATGCCGACGAGTTCCTTGACGGTGCCTTCCAGCGTTCCGATCGCGGCCTTGATGGCGGCGGTCTTTTCCTCTGGCACGGTCGTCTTGTTGAAATCGGTAACGACAGTCGCGATGACATTGGCGCCGCGGTTCAGCTTGTCGGCTTCGCGCAACATCTGCTTGGCTTTCGCCTCATCCGACTGCAACGTGCTTCTGATGTTTGTGGCATTGGCCAGAACACCGTTCAACTCCCGCGTCATAGTCGCGAGGTCAGCGTTCATGCTTGCCCGCAGGGCCTGTTCCTGGCCGTGGCTGGTCCATAATTCATCGACCTGCTTGTCGATAATTCTTGTGCGCTCGACGGCATCTTTTATCTCTGCGGAGCTGCCATCTTCGGCCGCGCGCAGAAAATTGGCCTGTTCAGCCAGCTGGCGGTGCAGGGCAGACCGTGTTTCCTCATTGGTATTGCTGAGAAACGAAGTCATGCCGCCATAGACTTCCTTGAATCCTGTCAAGGATTGCAGAATCGTGTTCGAAACATCCATGCGGCTTTGAAGCAGGTTTGATGCGTATAAACCCGAAAGGCCAACTGCAAGAATACTTGCCACAAATGGTGCGATGAAGACGATGACTTTGGTTTGTATCTTAAACCGCGCCAACATATTATCGATGATCATTAACTTTCCCCAAGGCCCGTTTTTGAACCAGCGTCTCTTTCTTTCGGTGAGATCGCCGTGCCACAACTTTTGCAGGCGAGGTTTGAAAAAACCATTAATATCTATGGGTTTAGCTTTGCGTCATTAAGGCCGGTGGAATGTACCGGTCTTAATGACGGGCAATATTTTTGCTGCTCTTAAGGCTGGCTGCTCAGAGATGTCTTGAAGGCTCCGACGATCATCTTGACCAGTTCGCCGTGAATATCGCCACGCTCTCGCGGACCGGATGGCGTGCAGATCGGATCAATCTCGCCAACCGATTTGAGAAACTCTTGAGCGCCCGGCTTGCAGATCGGCAAGAAGCTGAAGTGGTCGGAACCGTTCACCTGCGCATAGGTGCCATCTGGCACATCCTTGGCCAGTTGATCTGATAGGACCGACACGGGGACAGTGCCGACGCTGCCCAGATTGATGAAGGTCAGCGGTATCTTGATGTCGTGAAGGCTCTCTTTCGTGAAGGCGACCTCAAGGCCAGGATCGACCAGAACGGCGGTGCGGATGCGTCGATCGTGGTTCGATTGCTCGAACCGGACTTTATCGACGCTGCGCAAATCCAATGGCGGCACAGTGATAGCCTCGCCGTTTTTATAGCCACGGCCACCTGAAAACCATGTGCAATCCATGGACTGGGCATAATCGACACAATATTGCACATAGGCGTCGAGATTGGCGCGAGCTCCGGCCAGTTCCAGCGCGGCACTGCCACCCAGTGAAAAGCCCATGACCCCGATGCGATTGGCATCGGTGGAAGGTGACCATTCGGGATTGGTGGTCAGTGATGTGATGATGGTGGAGAGATCATCCGTGCGCTCCCAGATCTTCGGCGTATGTTCAGGTGTGGAATCGCCGCTTGTGGTGCCGGGATGGTCAGGCGCTGCGACGATAAAGCCCGCTTTCGCAAGCGCGGTGGCAATCCAGGCCATGGTGGTGCCGCGTGCACCGGAGCCATGCGAAAGAAGCACCAATGGAAGGTGTCCCGGCTGAATGGCAGCATCTTTCAGAGCCATCGCCCCATCGAAAAGCCTGTTTTCGCCAACACGGACGGCCTCGCCCTTTCCGTCAGATGGGTACCAGACCGTCACCGCAATATCCTTGCCGCGAAGCGGTGAGGGGATGGCGATGTCGCGGACGCCGACATCTTCGCTTGCGTAAGCGGAGGATAGGAAAAGAGTGGATAGCAAGAGTGAAGAGAGCAGGGAGCGCATAAAAAGCCTCATGGGTTGGATCGACGAGGCTGGTCTCGACCCATCCCACTTTTTTCACGCCCTGAAACACGTTTGAGGTCGTCCGTAAACACGATTCAGTTCATGTAGGACGCATTATAGGTTCATAATCCGGATCACCCATCGTGCTTTTCATTCCCTTGCCTTTTGTCGTTTCGCTTTTGTTGTTCCTGATGTTGTTCTCAATTGTTCGCGGCAGTGGAGGGGGCAAGGCCAACCGCCCGTTTCTGGCGCTCATCGCGCTCAGTGCGGTGCAATCGGGTCTGCTTGGGCTGCGTTGGGGTTATCAAGTGGAGTGGCTGAGATTTGTCTTGCCGGTCATGGCATCGCTCTTGCCACCCTTGGCCTATGCCAGTTTTCGAAGCCTGATGAATGAATGGCGGCTGAAAAGCGCGGCAAATATCGCCAGTCTCGTCACGCCATCTCTCGTCATTTTTCTGGTGATGTTGCTTTACCCGGTTGCTATCGATTACGTTCTCATTGCCCTTTTTGTCGGCTACGCTGTTGCCATCGTGCTGCTTGGCAGACGTGGCCCCGACGGGCTGGAGGAGGCGCAGTTTGCAAGCGTTGCATCGGTGCACCGCGCGCTCCTTCTCGCCGCTGCCGCTCTTTGCATGTCAGCGACCTTCGATGTTCTCGTCCTGCTCGATTTCCAGTGGGCACGCGGCCAAAATATTGGCGTCATCGTCGGCAATGGCAACCTACTGGTCCTCCTCATGATCGGCCTCACCGCATGGGTTGCGGGCAACAGCAAACCCGAGAAGCTGGCAGGTGGTGCGCCGGAAGGCGGCGTACAGGCGGATGCCGCGTCCGTCAGTGCGACGACCGAAGATCACGAGATCATGGCACGGCTGGAGGCCTTGATGGTGCGGCAGAAAGTTTACCGCGACGAGAACCTCAATCTGTCGCGTCTGGCCCGCAAGCTGGCCTTGCCCAGCCGCCAGATTTCCCAGGCCATCAACCGCGCCACGGGTGGCAATGTCTCGCAATATATCAACCAGCTACGGATCAGCGATGCCTGCCGCCTGCTGGAGGAGACAGAGCAATCCGTGACCGCTATCATGCTGGACTGCGGTTTCCAGACCAAATCCAATTTCAACCGGGAATTTCGCCGCATCACCGGCATGAGCCCGCTGGCTTGGCGGGAGCGTCAGGTTTGGAAGCTTGTTGCGTCCAATAAAAAAGGCCACGCGCCGGAGCGCGTGGCCTCTTAGATCTTGGCTGACGGATGATTAAAGCGTGCCGTTACGCTGCTGGATCATCATATAGGTGTCATAGGTGTATTCGGAGATCTGAGCCCAGAGGTAAGCGTCCTTCTTGAACGCCTGCTGGCTCTCGTAGATCTTCTTGAAGTTCTCATTGACCGAAGAAAGCTCGGCGTAGGTTTCCAGCGCCGCCTTGTGGCAGACATCCAGAATTTCCTGGCTGAATGGACGCAGGATAGCGCCTTGCGCGACCAGTTCCTTCAGAGCCTTTGGGTTGCGGGCGTCATAACGCTCCAGCATCGAGGCGCTGCCAGCCGCGCAGGCATCTTTGAGAATGCGCTTGTAGTTTTCAGGCAGGCTGTTGAATTTCTCGAGGTTCACGAAGGCGTGGCAGGCGGGGCCACCTTCCCACCATGCTGGATAGTAGTAGTATTTCGCAACCTTGTAGAAGCCGAGCTTCTGGTCGTCGTAAGGACCGACAAATTCCGTCGCGTCGATCGTGCCTTTTTCCAGCGCCGCATAGACATCGCCGGCAGCAATCTGCTGCGGGGTAACGCCGACCTTCTTCATGACCTGGCCCGTCAGGCCAGCAATGCGCATCTTCAGGCCCTTCAGATCATCGATCGTGTTGATTTCCTTGCGGAACCAACCGCCCATCTGCGCGCCGGTGTTGCCGAGCAGAATGGAATAGATGTTATGCTTGGCCAGGAACTCGTTCATCAGCTCGTTGCCACCGGCCTGGTTGAACCAGGCATTGGTCTGGCGGGCATTGAGGCCGAAAGGAATGGATGTGCCGAGTGCAAAGGTCGGGTCCTTGCCGACATAATAATAGGAGCAGGTGTGGGCCATTTCGACCGTGCCTGATGTGACCGCATCTGCTGCCTGAAGTGCAGGCACGATTTCGCCGCCAGCAAAATGCTGAATGACGAAGTTGCCGCCGGATGCTTCCTTCACATGATCCGCAACGATCTGGCCAGCGCCGAACAGAATGTCCAGTCCCTTGGTGAAGGACGAGGTCATGCGCCAGTTGATCTTGGGATTTTCCTGCGCGATAGCAGGGGCTGCGAGAGCGGTTGCGGTAACGCCAGCGCCAACGGCACCAGCCCGGCGGATAAATGATCTGCGATCCATTGTGATTCAAGCCTTGAATGTAGCACTATAGGCGAACCGCATGGTACGCCTCCCGTCAACTAATAACCATGTCCGCAAGCAGCCTTCAAGACATTGTTGTAGCAAATGCGGCATCCTGTCGGCTTTTCTAATGCACGTCAGCCGAGCTTGCTTGCCTCCGAAGTCAGTCTCTCCGGATGTCGAAACAACGTTGCGCGCAATTGCCGGTCAAACCGTCTGGGTGGTCAGCGAAGGTTCTAAGTGGGCGATCACGCTGCGACGATCAAATTAGAATAATTCTAATTTCGCTTGCGCGTCCCTCGCTACGGGTATATTTAGAATCATTCTAAGGAGAGCCTTATCATGTTGCGCAGCCTGTTTCCCCGCTCAAAGCGTCCATTTGCATCCCTAACCGAGCAGGAAATTCTTGCCCTAGCGATATCGTCTGAGGAAGACGATGCGCGGATTTATCGGTCCTATGCCGATCACCTGCGGGCGCAGTTTCCTCAATCAGCCAAGGTCTTTGCGGATATGGCAGAGGTGGAGCAGGCGCACCGCAACATGCTGATCGGCATGCATCAGGATCGCTTCGGCGAGTTCATTCCCCTCATTCGCCGGGAACATGTCAGCGGCTTTTATGAGCGCAAACCCGATTGGCTTGTGAAAAACCTGCCCTTGGAAAAAATCCGTGCGCAGGCGGAAGAGATGGAACAGCAGGCCATCCGGTTTTACGAGGAAGCCATCAAGCACGTTACAGACGCCTCCACTCGCAAGCTGCTGGGCGATCTGGCGGAGGCCGAGCGTGCGCATGAAGACATCGCCACCATGCTGGATGGCAAGCATTTGCCTGACGATGCGAAATCTGAGGAAGAACAGACCGCCAAGCGGCAGTTTCTGCTGACCTATATCCAGCCAGGTCTGGCGGGCCTGATGGATGGTTCCGTCTCCACGCTCGCCCCGATTTTCGCCGCCGCCTTTGCCACGCAGGATACCTGGCAGACCTTCCTCATCGGCCTTTCGGCATCCGTGGGCGCTGGTATTTCCATGGGCTTTACGGAAGCGGCCCATGATGATGGCAAGCTGTCCGGTCGTGGATCCCCGTTCAAGCGTGGCCTTGCCTCGGGCATCATGACCACCATTGGTGGCCTTGGCCACACGCTGCCCTATCTGATCTCGCATTTCTGGACTGCCACCGCTGTGGCCGCCATCATCGTCTTCGTGGAGCTGTGGGCCATCGCCTTCATCCAGAACCGCTATATGGAAACCCCGTTCATGCGGGCGGTGTTTCAGGTGGTGCTCGGCGGCTCCCTCGTGCTTGCCGCTGGCATCCTGATTGGCAACGGTTGACCAAGGGAGAGGGGTTGTGAAACCCCTCAACCCCGGTCGTCATGGTCAAGCCGCCAAGGGAACGCGCGCAATAACCTTGATTTCGAAATCGAACCCGGCCAGCCAGTTCACGCCGACCGCCGTCCAAGTAGGGTAGGGCTCTTCACTAAAGACGGCCTCCTTCACCGCCATGATCGTCGCCATTTGGCTTTCAGGGTCGGTGTGGAAGGTGGTGACATCGATGATGTCATCAAATGTTGCACCGGCAGCAGCGAGCACCGCTTTCAGATTGTCAAAGGCCAGTTGCACCTGCTTTGCGAAATCAGGCTCTGTTGACCCATCTTTACGGCTGCCAACCTGGCCTGAAACAAACAGCAGCTCGCCGGAGCGCACGGCGGCGGAATAGCCATGCTTTTCATAAAGCGCATGCCGGCGCGGTGGAAAAATAGCGTCTCGTTTACCCATTGTCGTGTTCCCTTGCGCAAGGCAGCCGCATCCATGCCCGCGCATCGCTGGATGCGACAGGCGCGGAGTGTGCGGGCTGGCGATTGATTGGCTTTACTCGGCGGAACGAAACTTGATATACGCTCCGTATGTTTAAATAATTCACATACGCGATGTATGTCAATAGACATACGTCGTGTATGTTAATGAGAGGCACGGACATGGCACCGAGAACGAGAGCGCAGATGGTTGAGGAAACCCGCGAAAGGCTCATCAGTGCGGCCCGGAAAGCCTTTGCGACCAAGGGCTATGCCGCCTCATCCATGGACGACATCACGGCAGAGGCCGGGCTTACGCGCGGCGCGCTCTATCACAATTTCGGTGACAAGAAGGGCCTGCTGCACGCCGTGATCGACCAGATCGACGCGGAAATGCTGGCGCGATTGCGCGTTGTGCAAGAGGGTGCGGAGACGCCGTGGCTGGGCTTGCTGTCTGAGAGCACGGCCTATATCGAAATGGCGCTTGAGCCCGAGATTCAGCGGGTGATGTTGCTGGATGGACCTGCGGTTCTCGGCGATCCCGCCAAATGGCCAAACCAGACGGCTTGCCTGAAGCGTATCGAAAATACAGTTCAGGCCCTGATTGGTGATGGAACGTTAAAATCCGTGGATGCCAGGGCGGCGACTTGGCTGCTGAATGGCGCGGTGCTGAATGCGGCCCTGTGGATTGCCGCTTCGGATGAACCCCGCGAAGCCTTTCCCAAGGCGGTGGACGCCTTTCGCCATCTGGCTTCGGGGCTTTTGGCCGAAAGCTAAAGGCAGTTCTGGCAGATTACCGAAGGGCGCCCACCAGCACGTCGCGGCCATCCTCGATGGAAACCCAGCGGCCTGTGTTGAACGAGGCCTGACGCTTCAGATAGGTGTAGTTGGTATCGGTCCACAGTTTGACGTCATCCGACAGGTTGTCGAGAATGAAGTCGCCATTGTTGGTGCGAAGGGTCAGCACGGCGTGACCCTCTCCATCAGGCTTGCGAACGACGGTGATCAAGAGATCGGACACGGCAAACCCCCGTTCAATCAGAGTCTTGCGCTTCAACAGTACGAAATCTTCGCAGTCACCGGCGGTCTTTGGATATTCCCAGACTTCATCCTTGCCGTAGACTTCCTGGTCCGTCATGGCGATGATGCGGGAATTGATGTCCTTGTTGACCTCGCGAATGACGTTCCAGCCATATTCCGTTACCCGTGGTGGCGGGGTCAGCTTGCTGCGAATGTCGCACTCGGACTGGTACTTCTGGCAGAACTCGTAATGACCGATGGGCTGGGACGTGATGCCTCCGGTGACCATGGCGGGGCTGCCCTTGTTTTCAGCCTGCGCAGAGGCCGCAGACATTAGTCCTGCCGCGACTGCGAACAGCAGAGCAAGCGCCCGAGGTGCGTTCTTCATGAAACCCGTCCCTTAAAATCTTAATGAAAAGTTAAGAGGCTACAGGGGCATGTGTCAATCGGAACTCACCATTCGTGAACGCTAGATGAATAATATGGTTAAGATCGGGGCTGCTGCCCATGCAGAGCGAGGCTTTTAGCCGCCGCTAGCATCCGTTCTATATCCTGTGGACGCGACAGGCGGTGGTCGCCATCGCGGATAAGGCTGAGCACGACATCATCGGCAGGTAGGTGCTCGAGCAGTTTGAGCGCGTGAGAATAGGGCACGTCCTCATCTTTCATCCCTTGTAGAATGTGAACAGGGCATCCCGTTTCTATGATGCCTTTCAGCACCAGATTGTTGCGCCCATCCTCGATCAGGTCGCGGGTAAAGATGTTGGGTTCGCTGCTGTATTCGGACGGTTCCTCGAAATAACCGCGTTCAACCAGAGACGCTTTTTCCGCATCCGACAGGTTGGGTTCTATCAGCTCGGCTGTGAAATCAGGTGCTGGCGCAATCAGGAGCAGGCCGTCGACCGCGGGACCGCCTGTCTGCTTGCGCAGTTCCTCGACCAATCGCAGGGCAATCCAGCCGCCCATGGAAGAGCCGACTGCCACAATGCGCTTGGGCGCCGTGTGGCGCAGCACGGCCATCGTTTCTTCAAGCCAGCGCGAAATCGTGCCCTTGTTGAAGTCACCCTTGGAGGCGCCGTGGCCCGAGTAATCCAAGCGTATACAGGCAAGCCCGTTCTCCTGCGCGAAACGGTCCAGTTCCACTGCCTTGGTGCCGGTCATGTCGGACCGGTAGCCGCCCAGCCAAACAAGTGCCGGAGTGTCATCCTGTGTTGCCGCAGGGCGTGAGAGTATAGCGATCTCGCGTGTGTCGCCGCCCGCGCCGACGGTGATGTATTCGATGGGTTGCTCAGTCATCTTGGCGTTATTCTCCTGCAATTTGATGGTTATGTAGTGCAGATTCGTAAAAAGCACGACAGGAGGTGATTTTTTTGCGCAGACATGCTATTGACTTCGCGGCGGCATTCACGACATTTCCGCCATTTGCACCGACAAGCTGGTTTTTGCCGACGCGATCCCGAAACAGATCAGGAGAATACGACCATTCGCAGACCGTTCAAAGCCGATGCCCCCGTCAAAGAGGGCCCGCGCTCCAACAGGGAAATTCGAATTCCCAAGATTCAGCTGATTGATGAAGAAGGCCAGAACCTTGGCGTCATGCCGACGGACCAGGCTCTGAAGATGGCGGAAGACGCCGGTCTCGATCTCGTTGAGATTTCGCCGAACGCCGAACCGCCCGTATGTAAGATTCTTGATCTTGGCAAGCTGAAGTACTCGACCCAGAAAAAAGCGGCCGAAGCGCGCAAGAAGCAGAAGATCGTTGAGGTCAAAGAAATCAAGATGCGGCCCAACATCGACACCCATGACTATGAGGTGAAGATGAAGGCTATGAACCGTTTCTTTGAAGAAGGCGACAAGGTAAAAGTGACGCTGAAGTTCCGTGGCCGCGAAATGGCCCACCAGGAACTCGGCATGAAGCTTCTGCTGCAGGTCAAGGAAGACACTGTGCTCATTGCCAAGGTTGAAGCCGAACCAAAGCTGGAAGGCCGTCAGATGATGATGGTGCTGGCGCCGAAGTAACTCGCTGACGTCTGGTTTCAGGCGTTTGGCAAAGCGTATCGTTTCAGATGCGCAAACATTCGATCCAGAGCGTGCTATTGGCGTCCATCCGGGCGCCTGGCGCTCAAACTGCAGGGAATTTATGATTCCCCGTTGCTCTTTTCTATAACTGCGGTTATAGGAGCGCGTCCGAACGGTCCGGCAGGGCATGCCGTGTCCGTTCCAGAATAGCTTGAAAGCAGGCTTCGTCTGCCTGTTTTCGATACAAGAATGGAGTAGCAAAATGCCCAAGATGAAGACGAAGTCCGCCGCGAAAAAGCGGTTCAAGATCACAGGCACCGGCAAGGTTCTCGCAGCCGCCGCCGGTAAGCGCCACGGCATGATCAAGCGGTCCAACAAGTTCATTCGCGACGCACGCGGAACGATGGTTCTGGCCGAGCCAGACGCCAAGAAGGTCGTCAAGAACTATCTGCCGAACGGTCTCTAAGACTTTTCCGCACTTTTGGACATTTTAAGGAGATCATGACATGGCACGCGTAAAACGTGGCGTAACTTCCCGCGCCAAGCACACTAAGACACTCAAGGCAGCCAAGGGCTTCTACGGCCGCCGCAAGAACACCATCCGCGCAGCCAAGGCTGCTGTGGATCGTTCCAAGCAGTACGCTTACCGCGACCGTAAGGTCAACAAGCGCAACTTCCGCGCTCTGTGGATCCAGCGTATCAACGCGGCAGTTCGCGAATTCGGCCTGACATACGGCCGCTTCATCGACGGCCTCAACAAGGCTGGCATTGAAGTTGACCGTAAGGTTCTGTCCGACATGGCAATTCATGAGCCAGCAGCATTCGGCGTTCTCGTCGAAAGCGCAAAGAAGGCTCTTGAGTACCTCAAGGACGCAGGTACCGCCAACGAGTTTGAAACCGCTGTAAAGTAATTACGGCGCGGACAAATTGTTGTTTATTTGAAACCCGCGCCGGGAACCGGTGCGGGTTTTTCTGTTTCTGGCGATTTTTGAGAGCAACTCCAGCAAAAATTGGGAGCCGGTGTTTCACCGGAAATGCTCCAAGCCGTAAAACGGGCAATGTTCCCGTGCACGAGTTTTGAATGCACCAAACCGCTGACCCTGATGAGAGAGCAAAAGGATTTCACATCCATCTTGAGGATGCGGATATTGCTGCCCTGATGCAGGCTCTTGTGGCCAGCGAAGGGCGGGTTCAAAAGCTGGAACTCTCTATCGGGTCTGTATGGATCAAGCGCCAAGGTGCAGAACTGCCCAGATGGTTGCTCCAGCTTCAAGCTGTTCTTGCATCCGCCTTGCCATACAAGTTCCTCAGGCCGTCCCCCACGCTGACGCCGGATTTAATGATGGCGCGTGAAAAGCGCCGGATGGGCGAATTTGGCAGTAGGGGTTTTCCTGTGCCCGAAATCATCTATCAGTCCGACACAGCTATAGTCCTCTCGGACGTCGGGCCAACTGTTCAGCGAACCCTCAGTGCGAAGCGCCGGAATGGCGAACCCGGTCATGATGAACTGGTTATCCAATGCGCTGCCGCAATCGGCGAACTCCATGCCGCCGGATTGTGTCATGGTCGCCCGCACGTGCGCGATTTCTTTCTGAGCCATGGCCGTATCGGCTTCATGGATTTCGAGGAAGAGCCGCAAGCGGTCATGCCGCTTGAAACCGCGCAGGCCCGCGATCTCTGGCTGCTGTTTCTGCCGCTGACAGACCTTGCCCAGAACGGCGAAATCACGCTCGATGCTGCCTATCAGGCATGGGCATCGCGTGCACCAAAGGCCGCAATCGCCGAATTGCAGCGACTGGTGGGCGTTCTCAGCCGTTTTTTGCCGCTGGCACGGTTGATTGGGAGCGTGCAGATGGGTAGTGATCTCCGACGCTTTATCGTGGCGACCGATTATCTGAAGAATGCTGTGAACCCGAAGCCGCAGGCATAAGCCCGGCGAGGCAGGAAAATATGACCGAACTTGATACGTTGAAATCGCAATTGATGTCGGAAATCGCGGGCGCCGCAGATGAGGCTTCCATCGAAGCCGTGCGGGTTTCCGCTCTGGGCAAGAAGGGCTCGGTCTCGGAGCTTTTGAAGACGCTGGGCGCCATGACGCCCGAAGAGCGCCAGACCCGTGGCGCGGCCATCAACCAGCTCAAGACCGAAGTGACGGATCTGATTTCAGCTCGTAAAACGGAGCTGAAAGACGCCGCCATCACGGCACGCCTTCAGGCGGAAACGCTGGATATCAGCCTGCCGGTTCGCCAGTCGCCCGCCGAGCGTGGCCGCATTCATCCGATCAGCCAGATCGTTGATGAGATCACCGCCATCTTCGCCGATATGGGCTTCTCCATTGCCGAAGGCCCGGATATCGAAACCGACTATTATAACTTCACGGCTCTGAATTTCCCTGAGGGACATCCGGCGCGCGAGATGCACGACACCTTCTTCTTCCCGCCGGATGAGAAGGGTGAGCGCAAGGTGCTGCGCACGCACACATCGCCAGTGCAGATCCGCACAATGGAAACCCAGAAACCGCCGATCCGCATCGTCATTCCCGGCAAGACCTATCGCCAGGACAGTGACGCCACCCATTCGCCCATGTTCCATCAGGTCGAGGGTCTGGTCATCGACAAGAAGGCGCATGTCGGCAATCTGCGCTGGGTTCTCGAAGAATTCTGCAAGACCTTTTTCGAAGTCGACAGCGTCGTCATGCGCTTCCGCCCGTCCTTCTTCCCCTTCACGGAGCCAAGCTTCGAAGTGGATATTCAGTGCGACCGCTCCGGGCCCATCGTCAAATTCGGCGAAGGCAAGGACTGGATGGAAATCCTCGGCTGCGGCATGGTCCACCCGAATGTTCTGCGCGCCGTTGGCCTGGACCCGGATGAGTATCAGGGCTTTGCCTGGGGCATGGGGCTGGACCGCATCGCCATGCTGAAATACGGCATGCCGGACCTGCGCGATTTCTTCAACGCCGACGTTCGCTGGATGAACCACTATGGCTTCCGCCCGCTCGACATGCCCACATTGTTCGGCGGTTTGAGCAGTTAAGGAGAAAAGACGATGAAATTCACACTCTCCTGGCTGAAAGAGCATCTCGAAACCGATGCGTCTCTTGAACAGATCTGCGAACGCCTGACGGCCATCGGTCTTGAGGTCGAGGATGTCGATGACAAGGCAGCTTACAAGCCCTTCGTCATTGCCAAAATCTTGAGCGCTGAAAAGCACCCGGAAGCTGATCGCCTCAAGGTGCTGAGCGTAGATGCGGGCGACGGCAAGCCGGTGCAGATCGTCTGCGGTGCGCCGAATGCGCGTGCTGGTCTTGTCGGTGCGCTTGCGCGCCCGGGTGACTATGTTCCGGGCATCGATGTGACGCTCGCAATCGGCAAGATCCGCGGTGTTGAAAGCCATGGCATGATGTGCTCGGAAAAAGAGCTCAATATGTCCGATAGCCACGATGGCATTATCGATCTGCCGGATGATGCGCCTGTTGGCACGTCTTTCGCGACCTATGCCGGTCTTGATGATCCCATGATCGAGATCAACCTCACGCCAAACCGGCCGGATTGCACGTCGATCTACGGCATTGCGCGCGATCTCGCGGCTTCCGGTCTCGGCACGCTGAAGACAAAGCCTGCACCTGGCTTCAAGGTCGAAGGTCAGACCTCCGTTGATGTGATGCTCGATCTAGATGACGCCGCACTTTGCCCCGGCTTCAGCCTGCGCCTCGTGCGCGGCGTGAAGAACGGCCCAAGCCCGAAATGGATGCAGCAGCGTCTTCTCGCGATTGGCCTTCGCCCGATCAACTCACTGGTCGATATCACCAATTACATGACCTTCGATCAGGGTCGTCCGATGCACGTCTTCGATGCGGCCAAGGTCAAGGGCAACCTCGTCGTACGTCGCGCCAAGGACGGTGAAACCATCCTTGCGCTGGACCAGCGCGAATATAAGCTTGGGCCCAACAACGTCGTCATTGCCGATGATAACGGTATCGAATCCATCGGCGGCATCATGGGCGGCGAGCATTCCGGCTGCGATGAAAACACCACGGATGTCCTGATCGAGTCCGCTCTCTGGGACCCGATCAACATCGCCAAATCAGGCCGTGCGCTGGGTATCATTACTGATGCGCGTTACCGCTTTGAGCGCGGCATTGACCCTGAATATATGGTGCCGGGCCTTGAGCGCACGACGGAACTGGTTCTGGAGCTGTGCGGCGGTACCGCAGCAGAAGCCAAGATCGTCGGCTATAAGGGCTTTGAACCAAAGTTCGTGGATTTCCCATTGTCGGACGTCAAGCGCCTGACGGGTCTTGAAATCTCGAGCGAAGAAAGCCTCCATATTCTCAAGGGTCTGGGTTTTGGCATCGAAGGATCGGGCGAGCGCGTCAGCGTGTCTGTTCCTTCTTGGCGTCCCGATGTGGATGGCAAGGCCGATCTGGTGGAAGAGGTCATGCGCATTCATGGCGTCGATAAGATCAAGCCTGAACCGCTGGAAAGCTTCGGCGCGGTCAATGGTCGTATTCTGACGACGCTGCAGATCCGCACGCGCACGGCACGCCGGGCGCTGGCCAGCCGTGGCATGCTGGAAGCCGTCACATGGTCGTTCATTCCGGAAGCCCAGGCCAAGCTCTTCGGTGGTGGTTCGGCAGCACTCAAGCTGGCCAACCCCATTGCTGCCGACATGTCGGATATGCGGCCATCACTTCTGCCCGGACTGTTGACCGCCGCACAGCGCAATGCCGACAAGGGCCATGCGGATGTGGCAATCTTTGAGGTTTCCGGCACCTATGAAAGCGACACGCCGGAAGGCCAGCGTCGCGTGGCTGGCGGCATTCGCCGGGGCACCGCAACGCTTGCCGGTTCCGGTCGCATGTGGTCCAACGCCGCCAAGGGCGGTGGCAAGCCTGTCGATGTCTACGATGCCAAGGCCGATGCGCTGGCGGTCATCGAAGCCTGTGGCCTGCCCATGAGCAATGTGCAGATCGAAGCGGGCGCACCCGGCTGGTATCACCCCGGTCGCTCCGGTACGATCAAGATGGGACCAAAGGTCATCCTCGGCACATTCGGCGAATTCCATCCGAAGACGCTCTCGGAGCTGGATGTGTCAGGCGTTTACTGCGGTTTCGAGATCTATCTCGACGCCATGCCGGAACCGAAGAAGAAGGCCACCCGCACCAAGCCTGCTCTGGACCTCTCACCCTTCCAGACCGTAAAGCGCGATTTCGCATTCGTGGTGGATCGCTCGGTCGAAGCCGGTGCCATCATCAAGGCCGCGACCAGTGCTGACCGCAAACTCGTCACCGGCGTCAATGTGTTCGACGTGTTCGAAGGCGCGTCCGTTGGCGAAAACAAGAAGTCCATCGCCATCGAAGTGCAGATCCAGCCGGTCGATAAGACCCTGACCGATGAGGATTTTGAAGCGCTGACGGCCAAGATCGTCGGCAATGTCGAAAAATCGACAGGCGGTGTTTTGCGCGCCTGATTGACGGATAGTGCTTGAACTCAAAAGGCCGGGGAAAATGCTTCCCCGGCCTTTGTGTTTTAACGGTTCGCCATCGCCGCCATCTGCTCGGGGTAGCGCCTGCCCGCCACCTTGGTGGGAGACAGCAGGTCGCCCAGCTTCGCGGCGTCATCGGCACTCAGAACAATATTCGCAGCCGCGACATTCGTTTCCAGATTGGCAATTTTTGTGGTGCCGGGAATAGGCACGATGAAATCACCCTGCGCCAACACCCAGGCGAGCGCCAGTTGGGCTGCCGTCACGCTCTTCTCTGCCGCCATGTCTTCCAGCAGTGTGACGAGCGCCAGATTGGCATCGAAATTTTCCGCCTGAAAGCGGGGCAGGGAGCGGCGGAAGTCGGTGTCGGAAAGGCCATCGAGCTTCTTCAACGCGCCGGTGAGCGCCCCGCGACCGAGCGGGCTGAACGGCACAAAGCCAATCCCCAGTTCGCGGCAGGTATCCAGCACGCCATTGGTCTCGACGTCGCGCGTCCACAGTGAATATTCGCTCTGAAGTGCGGTGATGGGGTGGGTGGCATGCGCCTTGCGGATCGTTCCGGCATTGGCTTCAGAAAGCCCCAGATATCGCACCTTGCCAGCCTGAACGAGTTCCGCCATTGCGCCGACCGTGTCTTCGATGGGCACATTGGGGTCAACCCGGTGCTGGTAGAACAGATCGATCACATCGACGCCCAGTCGCTTGAGCGAGGCGTCGGCAACCGCGTGCACATTTTTCGGCGTGCTGTCGGTTCCCTCCATCATCTGCCTGCCAGACTTGCTGGTATCGATCTTGAAACCGAATTTGGTGGCTATGGTCACCTTGTCACGCAGCGGCTTCAGGCCCTTGCCAACCAGCACCTCATTGGTGTGGGGGCCATAAACCTCCGCCGTATCGAAGAATGTGACGCCCAGTTCCACCGCCCGGTGAAGCGTCGCAATCGATGCGCTCTCATCCGCAGATGGGCTATAGGCATGGCTCATGCCCATGCAGCCAAGCCCGAGGGCGGAAACGGTGAGATCTTTGCCGAGAATTCTGTTTTGCATTGGAATGTCCTTCCCTAGGGAGCCACCTTGTCATCAAGGGCATGCTGTAAGATAGCGTCTCATGAAGGCCAAAATAACTGCTGTAATTCACCCCAGCTTGTTCTATCATTTCGACCAATGAACCGCGTTCAACTCTCACAACTGGCAGTTCTTGCCGCCGTGGCCGAAGGTCTGAGCTTCCGCAAGGCTGCGGCAGAGCTGGGCATTGCGCCGTCCGCTGTCAGCCATGCCGTGTCATCGCTGGAGCTCAGCCTCGGCTTGCGCCTGCTTCACCGCACCACACGCAGCGTTTCGCCCACCGAAGAGGGCCGCAGGCTGCTTGAAACGCTGGCGCCTGCGCTTGCCAATATCGATGCCGTCATTGGCGCACTGGCTGAACAGGGCGGACGCGCCGCCGGGCCGTTGCGCATCACCATGCCACGGCTGGCGGCGGAAGATATCATTGTGCCAAGGCTTGGGGAATTTCTCAGCCGCTATCCGGATATTGCGCTGGAAATCTCCACCGATGATCGCTTCGAGGATATTGTGGCAAAAGGCTTCGATGCCGGTTTGCGGCTGGGTGAGAATCTGGAAGCGGATATGATTGCGGTCCGCGCCAGCGGCCCGTTATGCGGTGCCATTGTCGGCTCACCATCCTATTTTGAACATCACCCGATACCGCAGCATCCGCGCGATCTCATGCAGCATCGCTGCATTCGCCGCCGCTTTTCAAGCGGGCTCATCTATCGCTGGGAGCCGGAGAAGGATCGCAAGCCGCTGGTGGTGGATGTTCAGGGTCCGTTGATCCTCTCCGATCAAAGCCTCATCCGCTCGGCAGCCATTGATGGTGCGGGGCTGGCCTTCGTGTTCGAGCAGCGCATCGAAGACGATATCAGAGAGCGCCGTCTGATCCCGGTGCTGGAAGACTGGTGCGCGCCCTTTGACGGCTTTTACATCTATTATCCCTCACGCCAGCAAATGCGACCGGCGTTGAGGGCTTTCGTGGATTTCTTCCGCGTCAGAACTTGATGCGGTAGCGAATGTGGCCATCGCTTTCGACATAGCTGTCATAGAGCTTGCGCGCGCGCTCATTGTCTTCATTGGTGTGCCAATAGAGGCGTGACCAGCCCTTGTCCCGGCAGATGGCAATGAGATCGTCGAGCAGCGCCCGGCCTATGCCTTTGCCGCGTATGCTGCTGTCGATGAACAGGTCTTCCAGATAGCAGTCCGGTGTCTTGACCCAGGTGGAATCATGGAAGTGATGGATGGCAAAACCGGCCACTTGCCCATCCACAATGGCAAGGCGCGCAGACACGCGCGAAGCGGGGTCAACAATGCGCGCCCATGTGTGGTCTGTCACGTCATCGGCAAGATCGACACTATAGAAGGCAAGATAGTCCTTCCACAGTTTCAGCCAATCCGCCTTGTCTTCTGGGCGTGCGTTACGAATCTCTGGCTTCATCATGCACCTGCCTTGTCGAGAAGGGCGACCATGTCGTCGGTCAGTTTCAATTCCGTGGCGCGCTTGAAGCTCTCCAGTTGCGAAAGGCTGGTGGCGCTTGCGATGGGCGCAGTGACGGCCTGTTTGCGCAACAGCCAGGCCAGCGCAATATCGGCAAGCTTTGCCCCTGTTTGCGCCGCGATGGTGTCCATGGCACCCAAAATCTCAAGGCCACGCGCATTGACGTAATCACCCACGCGATAGGATCGCGCGACACCTTCCGTGTCGGCTTTGCTGCGGTATTTGCCGGTCAGAAAGCCAGCCGCAAGGCTGTAATAATTGATGACGCCGATATCTTCCTTCAGCGAAAGGTCCGCCAGCGGTCCCTCGAATCTCTCGCGGGTGTAGAGATTGTATTCCGGCTGCACGACATCAAAGCAGGCAAGCCCCGTTTTGGCCGAAACATCCAGTGCTTGCTGCAACTCCGGTGCATCATAATTGGAGCAGCCGATGGCGCGCACCTTGCCTTGCTCTTTCAGCTTTGTGAAAGCGGCCAGCGTGTCTTCAATCGGTGTCTCGGCATCCGGCTTATGCGCCAGATAAAGGTCGATGTAGTCAGTCTGCAGACGGCGCAGCGATGCCTCGACGGCTTGCTCAATCCATTGCGGCTTGAGGCCCTTGTCATAGCCGACCTTGGAAACAATGATCGCCTTGTCGCGAGCAACGCTGCCTGTTTTCAGCCATTTGCCGATAATGGTCTCGGATTCGCCACCCTCATGCCCCGGCACCCATGCGGAGTAGACATCCGCTGTGTCGACGGTGTTGAAGCCTGCGTCGAAGAAGGCGTCCAGCAACTGAAACGAGGTCTTTTCATCCGCAGTCCAGCCAAACACGTTTCCGCCAAACACGATGGGGGCGATGGAAAGGCCGGTTCGGCCAAGCGCACGTTTCTCCACGGACAATACTCCCTTTGCTTTTATAATCGGCTCGACACTATCAAGCGGCCCACGGCATAACCATTGAATTTCGTTGATGCCTGTCCCTCGCGCCTGTGATGAAAAGGACGATCAGGACGAAAGCGTTCGGAAAGAACTGGGCGGTTGCGCATGGTGCTGCTGCCAGACACGACGAAGATGGCGGGCAGATGCAAAGCCGGATCGTTCCGCCACAGCCTCCATGTCCAGCCGGGAATGCGTCAGGATATCAGCCGCGAGATTGACGCGCATCAGGTTGATATAGTCCACCACACTCAGCCCTGTATGCTCGCGAAAAAGCCGGGAGAGATGGCGCTCGCTCAAATGGGCCACATCGGCAAGTTTCCCCAGCGACCACTCGGCGGCGGGGTTGGCAACGATGGCATCCTGCGCCCGGTGAACGGAAGGGTGGATGTGGTTTCGGCCTGACAGCCAAGGAGAGATTTGCGGATCATTGGCGGTCCGTCTGATATAGATAACCATGATCTGGGCAACGCGGGAGGCGATGGCCGGGCTGGTTAGCCCCGAGACGATGTGCAGCAGAAGGTCGATGCCGGTGGTTATGCCAGCACTGGAAAAGCAGCGCCCGTCCTCCACGAACAATCGGTTGCTCACCGCATAGGCCAGCGGCGCAATCCGCCGCAATTCATCCATGCAGTCGGCATGGGTGGTGCAGTGGCGATGATCGAAAAGCCCTGCTTCGGCGGCAATCAGCGCGCCCGAGCAGATGGAAACGACTGTGGTATCGCTTCGCACGCATCGCCGCAGCCAGTCCGCCAGAGAACGCCGCTCCGGCCGTGGACTGCCCTGCACGGTTTCCAGTAGCGATCCGCCTGCGATGATGACCATGGCCTCTTCAGGCAGGCTTTCCGGCAAGGGTTGGAGCCCTGACAGCAGCAGCCCGATGGTCGTTGTCTGGGTCGGGTTTGCTGCCACATAGGTGAAATCGAACCGGACAGCACTCTGTTGGTCATTGGCATATCGCAGAACCTCCAGCGGTCCCGCGACATCCAGCAACAGCGTCTGTGCGGGCAGCACCACGAAAACCGGTATGACCTTTGTCTGCGTGGTGTTGCCGGTCATCATGCGGCGTCTTGTTGCGCCAGCAAGGCACCGTCGACAGTGGTGATGCGGGCGAAACGGCCAGCGAGAACCAGTTCCGTGCGCTTGGCGATATCCGCTGCCGAAAACACCGTGCCAGACGCATGCGTCATCGGAAATGTCAGCGTCGCCTCGGTCACGAAATCAACCGCATAGCCCATATCGGAGCCGTGGCGCGTGGTGGTTTCGCAACATTGCTCGGTGCGAATGCCTGACACGATCAACCGCTTGATGCCGTGGCTCGTCAGCCATGCATCAAGCTCCGTGCCAACAAAGGCCGAATGCCGGTTCTTGCGAAACGTCGCTGTCGGGTTGATCGTGATGCCATCAAGCGCGCGGATGAAGCCGCTCTCCTCAGCAAAGGCGCGGTCACCATCGACGTGGAAAATCTGGATGATGGGAATGCCTGCGGCCTGCGCGCCATCGATCAGCTTTTGCTGGGCAGCGAGAAAGGCGGGCAGGCCGCTTTCATCGAAATAAGGGGCGTGCCGAAAGGACTGCTGCACATCGATCACCAGAAGCGCTGTCTTTGCATGGGACATTTCATGTATCTCCGATTTTTTGGAATTACAGTATTGAGCCTCCAATAGAAAGCCGAAAGAAACGACAGCGCCGAAGAACGGACATATTCAGCCATGATGGTTCATGGCGCGTGGACATGTTGCACGCGGATCAGAGCGTGATAAGGTGCCGCCCAACATTGTGGAGGTTTGTATGCTGCGTTTTGGAATTTTGTCGACGGCGAAGATTGGTCGGGAGTTGGTCATTCCCGCTATTCAGGATGCGGAAAATGCCGTTGTTACCGCCATCGCCAGCCGCGATATCACTAAGGCGCGGGCATTGGCAGACCGTTTCTCCGTGCCTCACGCCTTCGGTTCCTATGAGGACATGCTGGCATCCGACCTTATCGATGCCGTCTATATTCCGCTGCCAACCGCGCAGCATGTGGAGTGGTCCATCAAGGCGGCAGATGCAGGCAAGCATGTGCTGTGCGAAAAGCCGATAGCGCTGAAGGCAGACGAAATCGACAGCCTGATTGCCGCCCGGGACCGCAACAAGGTGCTGATCTCGGAAGCCTACATGGTGACCTACACGCCCGTGTGGCTGAAGGTGCGGGAACTGCTCGCTTCCGGTGCCATCGGCACGCTCAAGCACGTCCAGGGGTCCTTCACCTATTTCAACCGTGATCCGGCCAATATGCGCAACATTCCGGAACTCGGCGGCGGCGCATTGCCGGATATCGGCGTTTACCCAACCATTACCACACGCTTTGTCACCGGCAAGGAGCCGAAGCGTGTACAGGCGGTGGTCGAGCGCGACCCGGTCTTCGGCACGGATATCTATTCCAGCGTGAAGGCGGATTTTGGTGATTTCGAACTCAGCTTCTATATCTCGACCCAGCTCGCCGCCCGTCAGCTCATGGTTCTGCACGGCACGGAAGGCTATATCGAGGTAAAATCGCCCTTCAACGCAGATCGTTGGGGTGCCGAGGAGGTTGAACTTACCAACCAGAGCCATGGCCAGTCCCAGATTTTCCGTTTTCAGGACAGCCGCCAGTATCGCCGCGAAATTGAAGCCTTCGCCGCCGCCGCAAGTGGCGCAGATGCTGAGGTCGTGTCGCTCGAAAGCTCCAAAAACAGCCAGCTCTTCATCGATGCCATCTACCGCGCCGCTGAAAAGGATGGATGGGAAACGGTCTAACGCCTCTGCGCTCGCCTGTAGGCAAGGGAAGCGAAGATCAGGCTCGCAAATGCGCTGGCGGCGAAGGCAGCCGGCCATTGCAACATTGGGTTTCGGCTGAGGATGAGGATGAAAAGCCCGCAACTCAGACCGCTGGCCAGCCCGCTGATGATGGCAGCCAGCGTGCGGCTCGGGCTATCGCTTGAGGCGCTCACTCGCACAAGCTTGGCCACCGATAAGCCAATCACAACAAGCGTGATCGTACCGCTCATGAGACGAGCCTTTGCGATAGAAAGCTCCGTGGCATTCGAGATCACAAACGTCATGGCGCCGTCAATCGCCATGAACGCAGCGTTCATCAGAATGAATGTCAGCATGCTCATGCGTCATGGCCCCGTCTCAAATCGTTGAAACAGACACTATAGGAGCAGGGCGACGCGCAGAAGCCTTTTAAGCTGTACGCAATCCACGCAAAGCCATGAATACGCCGATGGCACCTCCAATGCCAACGTTGTAACCAGCAAGCGCAATGAGCAGCGTTATGATGTGCACGCCTGACGCAGAAACAAGTGCGGCGACACCAAATGCGATGGCAATCAACGTGCCAGTCGCTGCAATTACAGTCATCGAGCGCAGAGCAAGCGCAGCTACGCCGAGACAGATTCCAAGAATAAATACCATGATGCCGCTCCTCCTCCAGAGGGCTTGAGGAAAGGCACCGTCATCCTCAAAAACCCTTATTCTCCTCCATTCATGCACGTCCAATTGCTAAAATACCAGATTGTTACAAATTTGTGAAATTTATTCGTCGTGAAATTGTCAAATCGGCGTCATCAAGTCGATTTGCGAATCGCGGCTCATGGGTTAGAAACGGGCATGAGCGATATTTTCAGCCAGCCTCTCACCAATCTCGCAGAATTTTCTGTTTCGGAGCTTTCCGGCTCCATCAAGCGAACGGTGGAAACCGCCTTTGATCAGGTGCGGGTGCGCGGTGAAATCTCCGGTTATCGCGGCCAGCACACGTCCGGCCATGCCTATTTCTCCCTGAAGGATGACCGGGCGCGCATTGATGCCGTCATCTGGAAAGGCAGCTTCTCCAAGCTCAAATTCCGCCCGGAAGAGGGCATGGAGGTCATCGCCACCGGCAAGATCACCACCTTCCCCGGCTCCTCCAAATACCAGATCGTCATTGAAAGCCTGGAGCCTGCGGGTGCTGGTGCACTCATGGCGCTGCTGGAAGAGCGCCGCCGCAAGCTGGCAGCGGAGGGCCTGTTCGATCAGGCCCGCAAACGCCGCCTGCCTTACATGCCAAGGGTTATCGGCGTCGTCACCTCGCCGACAGGTGCCGTCATCCGCGATATTCTCCACCGTATCTCCGACCGTTTCCCCGTGCATGTGCTGGTCTGGCCGGTCAAGGTGCAGGGCGAGGGGTCGGGCGAAGAGGTGGCCAACGCCATCAGAGGTTTTAACGCGCTAGAGGTCGGCGGCTCTATTCCCCGCCCTGATGTGTTGATCGTGGCCCGTGGCGGCGGCAGTCTGGAAGATCTCTGGAGTTTCAACGATGAGATCGTCGTGCGTGCAGCCGCCGAAAGCGAGATACCGCTCATCTCGGCTGTCGGGCATGAGACCGACACGACGCTGATCGACCACGCTGCCGATGTGCGCGCGCCCACGCCAACCGGCGCTGCCGAAATGGCCGTGCCGGTGCGGGCAGATCTGGAGGCGCAACTGGCGGGTCTGTCTGCCCGTCTTTCCGGCTCCATGTCGCGCCAGATGGACAATCGTCGTCAGGGCGTAAGAGCGCTGGTGCGCGCCATTCCCTCGCTGGATCAATTGCTCGCTTTGCCCCGTCGCCGGTTTGATGAGGCAGCCTCCGGTCTTGGTCGCGGGCTGGAACTGAACACGCTCAACAAGCGCCGCAGTTTTGAGCGGACCGCCTCCGGTCTGCGACCAGACGTGCTGGGGCATGGCATCCAGCAGCAGCGTCAGCGCATTCAGGAGCGGATGCAGCGCGCCGAAGCTTTGGTCGAACGCCGCCTGCTGCAGGCGCAATCACGCGTGTCGTCGTCGGACTCCTCCTTGCGCGCTCTTCCCGCGCGCCTTCTGGGCCAACTGGATCGCCAGAAAGAAAAGGTGGCCGGTGCCACCCGCCGGGCCGATACCGCCGTGCTCAATCGCATGTCGCAAAACCGCGCCGGCATCGCCGCCCATGATCGCATTCTGCAATCCCTGTCATACAAGAATGTGCTGAAACGCGGCTATGCCGTCATCCTCGATGAGGACAACCGCCCGCTCACCCGCGCCGCCTCCGTTGTTTCAGGCGCTGTGGTATCGATGGAGTTTGCCGATGGTCGCGTATCTGCCGTAGCCGGTGGTTCCGATACCCCACCCGCAGAAGGCACTCCTCCAGCGCCGAAGAAGAAGCCTGCCAAACCAGGTTCATCAGGTCCTGTCGATCAGGGGACTCTGTTTTAAGTGTGAGAGCGAAGGTTGGTTCAGCTCTTTGGGTTGAAACCCATCGCCTCTCACTCGATCCTTGCTAAAAACAACCTGAGCAGCCGGTCAAATTCGACCCGGTCGTTCTCGCTCACTTCCGCAAGCAGTGCATGCTGGTTTGCAACATGTGCCGTCACGGCCTCATCGACAATGGCAAATCCCTTGTCGGTCAAGGCAATCAGCACGCTACGGCGGTCCTGCGGATTGTTGATCCGCTGCACAAGCCCTGCCTTTTCCAACTGGTCGATACGGTTTGTCATGGTGCCGGAACTGACCATGGTCATGGCCAGCAACTCGCCGGGCGAGAGCTGGTAGGGCGCGCCCGCCCGCCGCAAGGTGGCCATCACATCGAACGCGGATATCGATAATCCATGTTGCATCAGCACGACCTCGATCTCGCGGCCAAAATGGGTCGTCAGCCTGTGCAGTCGGCCGATAAGACCCATCGGTGCAACATCAAGGTCAGGTCGCTCCCTTTTCCATTGGGCGAGAATCTTGTCGACATGGTCAGGTGGGGGCGCTTCACTCATGGATTAGAAATATCATTGGATATCTTGACGTCAAGATAAAATGGCATAGTGTCGATTTATCTTGAAGTCGAGAATCTTGAAATGAAGAAAAAATTTAGCCACACCATTGATATCGCCATGACCGCAATTGCTCCAGCCATCTGGGGCAGTACCTATTACGTCACGACGCAATTTCTTCCGCAGGGATATCCCATGCACGTGGCCATGCTGCGTGCGCTGCCCGCCGGGTTGCTCATGCTGCTTCTTGTGCGCAGGCTGCCGGATGGCATCTGGTGGGGCCGGGTGTTTGTTCTCGGCGCGCTGAACTTCGCGTTTTTCTGGGTCATGCTCTTCATGGCAGCTTACCGCCTGCCGGGCGGTGTGGCGGCCACCGTTGGTGCCGTGCAGCCATTGATCGTCATCGCGCTTTCACGGATCTATCTGGCGCGCCCCATTCGCACGCTGACCGTATTGGCCGGTATCATCGGCATCGCTGGTGTCGCATGTCTGGTTTTGACGCCTCAGGCGGCGCTGGATCCCTTAGGCGTCGCGGCAGCTTTTGCAGGTGCCGTGTCGATGGCCTTCGGCACGGTTTTGACGCGCAAATGGCAGCCGCCGGTCTCAAACCTCACCTTCACCGCCTGGCAACTGGCAGCAGGTGGTCTTTTGCTCGTGCCGGTGGCGTTGTTTTTCGAGCCGGCCTTGCCCGAACTGAGCGCGGAGAACGTGCTGGGTCTGGCCTATCTCGGTTTGATCGGAGCTGCCTTCACATACCTTCTGTGGTTCAGAGGTCTGCCGCGCATCGAGCCATCGGCGGCGGCATCGTTGGGCTTCCTCAGCCCGGTCACGGCAACGCTTCTGGGCTGGCTGGCGCTGGGTCAAAACCTCGCGCCAGCGCAGATCGCTGGCTTCATCATGGTGCTATCGAGCGTCTGGCTCAGCCAGAAAAGTCAGGCACCGCGCTGAATGCTCAGGCCCATTCGCCCTTGCGCATGACTGGCACCTTCAAGCCATCGGCTCTGACACCGTCAATATCGACCTTGTCGGAGCCGATCATCCAGTCGATGTGGATCAGGCTGGAATTGCCGCCCTGTGCCTTGATCTGATCCTGCGTCAGCGTCGCGCCATCGATAAAGCATTTGGAATAGCATTGGCCAAGCGCGATATGGCAGGACGCATTTTCGTCAAACAGCGTGTTGTAGAACAGAATGCCGCTGGCCGAGATCGGCGAGGAATGCGGCACCAGCGCCACTTCGCCCAGGCGTCGCGCACCTTCATCCGTGTCCAGAACCTTATTCAGCACGGCCTCACCCTTGGAAGCCTTGGCTTCCACAATGCGACCTTCCTCAAATGTCACCCTGATATCGTCAATCAACGTGCCCTGATGCGACAGCGGCTTGGTGCTGGACACATATCCGTTCACCCGCAGCGCATGCGGCGTGGTGAAGACTTCTTCGGTTGGAATGTTGGGGTTGCAGGTCACGCCATTCTTTGCCATGGACGCGCCGCCATGCCATTCGTGATTGTCCGCAAGACCAATCGTCACATCCGTGCCGGGGCCGGTAAAATGCAGCGAGGCAAAGCGCTCGCCGTTCAACCACGAGGAGCGCTTGGCGAGATTGGCGTTGTGCTCAGCCCAGGCCGCAACCGGATCGGCAAGATCCACACGCGATGCCGCGAAAATCGCATCCGCCAGCTTTTTCACAGCTTCGTCTTCGGGAATGCCGGGGAACACCTGTTTTGCCCAAGAAGGGTTCGGATAGGAAATGATGTTCCAGTTGATGTCGAAGTTGGAAATCTTCTCAAGAGCTGGCTTGTAGGCGGTGGAGTTGGCCTTGTTGGCCCGCGCCACCTTGGCCGGGTCCGCATCCGCCAGCAGCATCGGGTTGTCGCCTGAAATCGCAAGGCGGGCAGCGCCATTGGTATAGGCTTTCGCCATGCCTTCATAGAGCCAGCCGGACGCCCGGTCGAAATTGGCGTCGCTGGCATGGTTGTAACGGGCGAGCGTCGTTTCCTCATCGGAGTAAAAAGCCGTCACCAGACCACCGCCAGCCATATAGGCATGCTTGGTCAAAAATCGCACCAGCGGCAGCGCGGCCAGCGGTGCGGTGATGACCAGATCCTGATCCTTCTGCAATTGCAGCCCGACCTTGATAGCCACTTCGGCCAGCTTTTCCAGTTTGACGGGATCGATGGGGGAGACTGTCATGGTACGCCTTCAATGTCTTTATTGCGAGGCGCAAAACATAGCCCATTCGCCGCGAAAGCCAACCGTCTTTGTGCTAATCCGTCACAAGCGGCACGGCAAGCGCCTTCAAAACTGACTGCGCATCGACGGGTGAAAGACGCACCTGCAACCCGCGTTGGCCGCCATTCATGTAAACCAGATCATGGTCCATGGACTGTATCTCGATGGCTGTCGGTACCTGCTTTTTCTGGCCGAAGGGGCTGATCCCGCCGACATGATATCCCGTTGCCCGCTCGGCATCCGCGGGCTTCATCATATGGGCGGATTTGCCGCCAAACGCCGCCGCCAGCCTTTTCATGCTGACCTCCCGGTCGGAGGGCACGACCACGCAGACAGCCCTGCCATCCACCTCCGCCATCAGCGTTTTCAGCACCAGATGCGGCTCGGCCCCAATGGCTTCCGCCGCTTGCAGCCCGATCCGCTCGGCATTCGGATCATAGTCATAGGCAACGGTGGTGAAGGAAATACCGGCCTTGGTCAGGAGCTGGGTTGCGCGGGTGGTTTTTGACATGGGGCAGCCTAACCGAACAGCGCCGAGTAGACCTCAGGCTTGAAGCCAACGGTAACCTTGCCTTTTGCTTCCAGCACCGGACGCTTGATCATGGAAGGCTGGGCCTGCATCAGCGCAATCGCCTTTTCGCGGGTCAGATCGGCCTTATCAGCCTCATCCAGCTTCTTGAACGTCGTGCCAGCGCGGTTCAGCACTGTTTCCCAACCGGCAGCATCGCACCAGGCGTTCAGGTGAACAGCATCAATGCCTGCAGTTTTGTAATCATGGAATGTGTAGGCGATACCTTGAGCCTCAAGCCAGGTGCGCGCCTTCTTCATCGTGTCGCAGTTCTTGATGCCGTAAATCGTGACCATCACGCCGTCCTCCGCATTGCTGAAATGGACATATCAAGAAATCCGCCGCGATCAAATGGCTCCTAGCTATGCATATTTAGTGGGTCAGTCATTCAAACGAGTTCGAGCTAAGCTGCATGGCTCGGCTGCTAAATCATGAGTTGTGCGAAATCGCTTAAATGCTCATATTATCGGCATCACAAGGAGAGACGCACATGCGTAACGTTGCTAAGACATCCCGTAAGTTTTTTGGCGAAACATTTGCAGTTTTCGGCGCAGCTTTGGCCGTTTCTGCAGCTGTTCGCTCCCACCGCAAGCCTGCTGGCGCTGATCTCGACGCACTCGGCATCGACCGCAAGGCTTTCGACAAGGTACAGCTCTAATCTTTGAAGACTGCTGGCGAGGCGCCATTGCCTCGCCTTGGTATGAGGCTCTTATGCCGTCATCCACGCGAGGTGTATTTCACCGCATTCGTTGAGGCTGCATCGCGCATGATGCGCAATCGCCCGACGATGAACATGCGACACACGCGACCACTCCGTCGCATCGCAGTTCCTTTCAGATGCCCAGCATCAACCAATTCCCACAATTTTCCGCTTTCGACCGCCACAGCAAATATCGATGCTCGTCCGGCGCGACTGACACGTCTGTTATCACGTCAAAAAAAACCGGGCTCCGTCTTCAGACGAAACCCGGTAATATCTGGCATCAGGAGTGGATTATTCCCACTCGATCGTGCCCGGTGGCTTGCTCGTTACGTCATAGACCACGCGGTTGATACCCTTGACTTCATTGATGATGCGGGTTGCCGCACGTCCCAGGAAGTTCATGTCATAGGGGTAGAAATCGGCCGTCATACCGTCCACCGAGGTTACGGCGCGCAGCGCGCAGACGAAATCATAGGTGCGGTAGTCGCCCATGACGCCAACGGTCTGGACCGGCAACAGCACGGCAAAAGCCTGCCAGATGGTGTCGTAGAGACCAGCCTTGCGGATTTCGTCGAGATAGACGGCGTCTGCCTTGCGCAGAATGTCGAGCTTTTCGCGGGTCACGACGCCGGGGCAGCGGATGGCAAGACCCGGGCCGGGGAAGGGGTGGCGACCGATGAAGCTTTCGGGCAAGCCCAGTTCACGGCCAAGCGCACGCACTTCATCCTTGAACAGTTCACGAAGCGGCTCCACCAGCTTCATGTTCATGCGCTCTGGAAGACCGCCGACATTGTGGTGGCTCTTGATGGTGACCGATGGGCCGCCGGAGAAGGACACGCTTTCGATCACGTCTGGATAGAGCGTGCCCTGCGCCAGAAACGCCGGTGCGCCCTTGCCGTCGGAGGCGATCTTGGCGGCTTCGGCTTCGAATGTCTCGATGAAAAGGCGGCCGATGGTCTTGCGCTTCACTTCCGGGTCGGAAACGCCAGCCAGTTCCGTCAGGAACAGGTCGGAGGCGTCCACATGCACCAGCGGAATGTTGTAATGGTCGCGGAACATGCCCACAACCTGATCGCTCTCGCCCATGCGCATCATGCCGTGGTCGACATAGATGCAGGTCAGTTGGTCGCCAATAGCCTCATGAATGAGAACGGCTGCGACAGAGGAATCCACGCCGCCGGAAAGGCCGCAGATCACCCGCTCGCTGCCAACCTGTTCACGGATCTTGCGGATCATCTCGGCGCGGTAGGCGGCCATGGTCCAGTCGGATTTCAGGCCGACGATCTTGTGTACGAAGTTGGACAGAAGCTTTGCGCCATCAGGCGTGTGCATCACCTCCGGGTGGAACATGGTGGTGTAGTAGCGGCGCTCTTCATTGACGGCGATGGCAAATGGCGCGTTTTCGGATGTCGCGGCCACTTCGAAACCGTGCGGCAGCTGCGTCACGCGGTCGCCATGGCTCATCCACACGGGGTAACGATTGCCCACATCCCAGAAGCCATCAAACAGCGGGCTTGCCTTCTTGATCTCGATATCGGCGCGGCCAAATTCTGCCGCATGTCCGCCTTCAACCGTGCCGCCCAGCTGCGTGCAAAGCGTTTGCTGGCCATAGCAGATGCCGAGGATCGGAATGCCGGAATCGAACACCGCCTGCGGTGCGCGCGGGCTTCCCTCTGCCGTGACAGATGCCGGGCCGCCGGAGAAAATCACGCCCTTCGGCTTCAGCGTCTCAAACGCATCGCTTGCGTTCTGGAACGGATGGATTTCACAATAAACTCCGGCCTCGCGAACACGGCGCGCAATAAGCTGCGTCACCTGGCTGCCGAAATCGATGATGAGGATGCTGTCGGGATGGGCTATCTGGGTCATGGCGAGCCTTTAAAGAAATACGGTGCTTTAGGCAACCCGTGATGTGGCCTGAAAAGCCAGAAATTGCGCCATCAGGCAAGTGGTTCAGAGCGAAATGGTGCCATCTTCCACGGCACGGCAGAGCCTGTCCACCGCTTGCGCCAGCTTCTCATCGATCACATGCAGATAGGCGGTCCAGTCGGAAATATGGTGCACATCCGCCTTGCCATCCGATATGCCGCGCAGACCGATCAGCTCAACATCGAAACGCTGGCAGGCCCTCAGCAGCGCAAATGTCTCCATCTCCACCATGTCGGCATCGACAGTGTCATAGGCGGCACCCGAGACGACTTTCGCGCCGGTGGAGAGCCGGGCACCAGCGATGCCTGGGATTTGCAAGGGCAGTGAGATTTCAGCAGGCAGATCAAGAAAAGGCGTGCGGCCTTTCTCAAAGCCGAAGGCAGACGCATCCATATCCCGGTAGGACACGGAAGTGGCCTGATAGACCTCGGCCTGCTCCAGTGTGCGAGATCCCGCCGAACCAAGGGACACGACAAGGTGAGGCAGCGCGTTTTCTGCATCCAGCCTTGCGAGGGTCGAAGCCAGCGTTACAGCCGCTTCCACCGGGCCAACACCCGTCATCAACGGCTTGAAGCGGGCCTGCAGGTGAGGTCCATATTCGGCATCCGCTGCCATGACGAAAAGCAGCCACTTGCCCGCCACTTCGATCATCTCAAAACTCATTCTTCAAAACCTTCCCGTCCCTTCATCACCATCATCGTGCCGGTCATGGAGGCGATCAGCTTGGCGGGGCCATCTGAGAGCGCATAGGCGCGGCCATCGGCCACGATGATGTTGCTGCCGGGCTTGGTGATTTCACCACGAAACAGAAACCGCTCGCCCCGGCCCGGCGACATGAGGTTGACCTTGAATTCGATTGTCAGCAGGGAGGCGGCGGGCGCGATGATAGTGTAGGCCGCATAGGTGCAGGCCGTATCGAGGGCTGCGGCAATCACACCTGCATGCAGAATGCCGTGCTGCTGCGTCAGCTTTGGGTGAAATGGTAGCTCGATTTCCACGAGACGATGCTCAATGCGCGAAATCTCGGCTTTGATGGCCTGAACGACGCCCTGGCGCGCAAAGCTCTTTTCTATCCGCTGGCGATAATCGCCGGGATCGATGAAATCCATTCCCCTGCCTCTCCTTGTCTTTGTCAAAACATGGCGTGTGACAGACCGCAAGGCAAGGGCGTGAGACGGTTAATTCAGATAAACGATGCTGGCGTTCAACAGCGTGGCAAAGGCCACCCACGCGGCATAGGGCACGAAAAGCCACATGGAAAGCCGGTCCCGCGTCGCCGTCATGATGATGAAGGCGATGACGCAGATCAGCATGGGTACGATGAGGATGAGCGCGCCAACGGGGCTTTCCATGGTGAAGAAGATTGGCGACCACATGAAGTTGAGCAGCATCTGGCTGCCCCACAGCTGCATCCGCCCGCCCATGCGGCTTTTCAGCCATGTGCGTGCACCGGCAATGCCGATCATCACGTAGAGAGCGGTCCACACCGGTCCGAAAATCCAGTTCGGCGGGTTGAAGAAGGGCTTGTTCAGGGTTTGATACCACGCGCCCGGAACATTGTTCATGCCAATGAGCGCACCAATGGCAACGACGGCAACGATGAAAGCGATGTAGACGAGGGGCTTCTTCATGGACCATGAAATGCACAGAAAATGCTTTGGTTCCAGTGCCATCAGGCAATTTACCCGGCAAGCCTCACGATATGCTGGTCCCAGGCCACAGCGCTTGTCTCGGTGCCGAAATGTCCGTTATAGGACGATGTTACAACGCCATGTGGCGCCGCCGCCACGCCCGCCGCTTCACTCAACGTGGTTTCGCGCAAAACCTTGCCGGTCTTCTCATCCAACGTCACCGCCACATTGCCGTTGGGCGATGTCACGCCGATGACGCCATCTCGTCTGTTGACTGCGATGGCGCCGACATAATTCGCCAGCCGGGCCGTCGTCTCATCCGGCAGGTCGATGAAATTGAGGTCGTCGCCCTTGGAGAAATGCCCGATCAATGGTGGCAGCGTGTTGCGCGGGCCTTCGTACTGGCAGGCAAACCAGATGCGCCCGTCACGGCCAAGATCCACATGGCGGGTCGAAAGCTGGCTCAGGTTCTTGGCAAGGCCATGTTTCTGTATCAGTCGCCCCGTTGCCGCATCCAGCAGCACTAGCGAGGGCTCCATCGTGTCGATATTGAGTTTGGTGCGACCGAAATCCGGATGGGTCTCGATGCCACCATTGGCGATGATGATCATCTTGCCATCGTCGCTGACGGTCATGTCATGGGTGCCGATGCCCCGCGCACTGTATTCGCCGATGCGTCGAAAGCCGTCCCGCGCATCGTAAAGACCGATCACGCCACGGTTCTGATCGAAATCATTCTCGCTGGCGTAAAGAATGGAGCCGTCAGGCGAGAACTGTCCGTGGCCATAGAAATGCCGGTTCTCAGGCGTGTGCATGACGATGGGCTCGCGCTTTCGGGCCGGATCAAACGCCATGAAGAACGTACCGGGTCTGCGCGCAAAGGCAACCGTCATCCCGGTTACGTGGCTGGTTGCCATGCCGTGCGCGCGGGCTGGCAATGGCATACGCTCGACGATCTCTCCCGCTTCGGTTACCGTCGCAACCCCGTAGGAGCCATCGCGGGCACGGAAAGCCGAGGCAAAAACCGCATCCGCTCGCTCAAGCGCATAGAGGGACCGCGGCGCAAGGCCAGCCAGAAAGGGCACGCCTGCCGCCTTGATGAAGCTGCGCCGGTCAATCAGCAGCCGTTTGTCGCGAGCCACTGTTCAGTCTCCGTCCGAAAAGGAAAAGCCGGAGCTGAGCCCGATGGCGCCACCATACTGGTCGTTGATGCGGTAGATCATATCCTTGCCATTCAGCAGCAGATAATCGACCTTTGCGCGCTCCTTGTCGTCCTCAAGCGCCTTTTCCACATCGGGCTCAATTGTGCCCGCAACGCGGACCATGGACTTGGCGATGAAATCGATGGAGCCGATGATGGAACGCTGATCCGCCGGCAGCAGATCGCTCATCTGCGCCGTGTGCATCAGGCGCTGCACGGCAGAAATATTGGTGCCGATGCTCATCCATGTCAGGCCAGAGCGCAAATAGATCGCGGTGCGCGGAAATTTCGCATTGTCAGGCCCCTTGTAAAAGGTCTCGATGCGCTTGTCGCGAATGTCTTCGGAGGCGTGCACCAGAATGCCGAGCAGAGCCACCAGCGCTTCGCGCTCATCGCGAAATACCGGATTGTCCGGCCCCGGTTCCTTCCAGTGTTTCGCCGTACCGTCAGGTGCATTCCACAGGTCGGAAAGCTCAACGCCAATATTGGCAATGTTACCAGCAATGGCTGCGCCATAACGGCAGCGAAAGCTGTTCTTCTGCTTTAGCGCGTCATCTGCTCCGGTGCCGTAGAGAACATATTCCAGCGCACCGAAGCCTTGGGCGGCAACGCTCTTGCCCCGCAAGCCTTGCGGCGTGGTCACGCTCTCGTCCTTACCCGACAGATATTTCTGGACTTGCTTGAGGCCAAGGCCCTTCTTGTCGGGATAATACAGCACACGCTCAAAGCGGTTCTGTTCGATCACGGGACCAACCCGCACGATCTCGATGGCAGACCATGCGCCCGCCGCCTCTGCAAAGCCCGCTTTCGCAGCGGTCACCGTGTCTGCCGAAGGTGTCGCGCACAGCGCCTGCATCTTGCCTTCCAGCGCCTTGGCACGATCGCGGAAATCGTCATAGCCGGGGCGGATGAAGCCATCGACCGCCCTAGCCATCACGGAGCGTATCTTGACCGGGTCAAGCGGCGGCGGTGGCATCAGCTCCACATCCTGCGCCAATGCCGTGCCGAAGCTCAGCAGAAAGGCAAGCGGCAGAAGCATGTGGGATGGTCGCATCGCTATTGTCATCAAAGGGACTCCAGAAAACTCAGCAAAGCCTGCCGGTCAGGCTTTTGCAAGGCAGCAAAGGCGTCACGCGCCTTTTGCGCCTCGCCACCATGCCATAAAATCGCTTCGGTCAGGCTGCGCGCCCGCCCGTCATGCAGATAAAAGCCATTACCATTCACGGCTTGCGTCAAGCCGATGCCCCAGAGCGGCTGGGTGCGCCATTCGCTTCCGCTTGCCTCACCCACCTGCTGCCCGTCAGAGAGCCCTTCGCCCATATCGTGCAACAGAAAATCCGAATAGGGCCAGATCAGCTGGAAAGAATGCAGCGGGTCAGCGGCATCGCGCTTCGTCACGAATTTCGGCGTGTGACAGGCGGCGCATCCGGCCTGGTAAAACTGCTGCTTGCCGTGCAGTACAGTGGGATCATCCACGTCGCGGCGCGCAGGCACGGCCAGATTTTCCGTATAGAACGTCATCAGGTCGAGCACGGGTGAGGGCGCTTCCACATCGCCCAGCCGTTTCTGCACACCCGTCGGCAGGGCCAGACAGTCCGTCTGCCTTTGCGTGCAATCACCAAAGGCATTGGGCACATCCGGAGAGGATATGCCGATATCATGCGATAGCGCATTGGCGGCCTGATCGCGCACGCTGGCATTCTGCGCTTTCCAGCCGAAACGCCCGAGCTTCACCGCCCCGCTGCGGTGGTCGCGCACCCATGCCGGTCTGCCGGACACATCGCCATTAGGTCTGGCGCCCGCCAGAATATCCTCATCCGCAATGGCTTCGATCAACCCCAGACCAAGGGTCGGTTGGGCAATGCGGGGCGAAAGCGTCGTGTCATCGCCAAGCGGCCCGTAATTCAACCCTGATATGCCGTAGGAGGGTTTGCGCAGCGAAACGACCTCGCCACCCGGTAAGGTCACGCTTTGCTCGGCGTAAGTCACGGACAGTTTTCCTTCAGCCTTCAAGCCAGGAACAGCCTGGTTCTGAAGCTGACCGCCATAGGTCGCATCAGGAAAGTTCAAAACCTCATGGCTGCGAATTGCGGCCATCTCTTGAGCTGTGCGGGCCGGGCGTGCAAGCCGCAGAAACATCGAAACGGCATCTTCGCCGCCCACAGGCGGACGCCCGCGACCATCCTTGATGTGGCAGGTCTGGCAGGAGCGCGCATTGTAAAGCGGCCCCAGCCCGTCAGAGGCCTGTGTGGAGGATGGCGAGGAGACCCAAAGCTTCTGAAACAGCGCATTGCCCAGCTTGAAATCCTGCCCACGCTCAAAGCCCATATTGGCTGAAGGTTGCGAGAACGGGTCTGTCGTTGCCGTCGTCGTCGCAGCCCCGGCAGACATAGCCTCGAAGGGTTCTGCTTTGGAAAAATCGCTAGTAGGCTGCGTGACCTGTCGCACGCGCTGCAAGTCTTCAGAGGAAATGTCGGCGCGTGGCACGTCTTCGGCAAAGGCGATGCCGCCCGCGGTCAAAGCAAGCAGCACGCCGGAGCGGCAAAGCCAACGCGCCGATCTCATGACAGGCAACCGGCAGGCCGCGCCTGAGCCGTATCAGCTCTGTGATACCGACATGTGAGAGATTGCACTCTTCGCAAAATGGTCCGCCTGCAACGCTTTTGAATAGGAGGCCGCGTGTCATCCACGCGGCCTCATGATCGGGTCTATTTGAAGACGGCGTTCGGGCTGTCAAGGCTGTCGGAGCCTTCCAGCTGGATCTTGCCGAGATCAAGCGCAGCAATGACGCGCTCGATGGTCTTGGTCTGGTCCAGAAGCCCGTCAATGGCAGCCTGCACCACGGCGTTGCCATCCTTGTTGCCTTCGCCGATCATCTGGTCGTAGGCTTCAACGGTCTGGCCGCGCTTTTCCATGGCGTGCATGGCATCCAGCGTCTTGTTGAGCTTCGCCTGCATTTCGGCGTCCAGCGTCTTGTCGCTTGCGGCAACCAGCTGCGAGAGCGAAGGGCCGGTGAGCTTTGTGCCATCAACGCGGGTATACTCACCCGTATAGGCCGAGGCGATGCCGATCGCGTCGTTCAGATGCGAGTTGTAGGTGTTGTCGGAAAAGCAATCATGCTCTTCTTCAGGATCGTGCAGCAGAAGACCAAGCTTCATGCGCTCACCCGCCAGTTCGCCGTAAGAGAGCGAGCCCATGCCGGTGAGGATGGCTGTGAGGCCCTGTTTCGGGTCGGCCTCGACGGCTTTCGCCGCCTCGCCGCCCGGTGCCCAGTTGTCAGCCATTTCCTTGAGGTCGGCAACCAGCAACGTGGATGCTGCCTTGAGGTATTCGGCGCGGCGGTCGCAATGGCCGCCGGTGCAGTTCTTCACGTCATAATCGGTATAGGGGCGGTTGCCAGCACCTGCGCCGGTGCCGTTCAGATCCTGACCCCAGAGCAGAAACTCGATGGCGTGGTAACCGGTGGTCACATTGGCTTCCACTTCACCCGCCTCCGCAAGGCTGCGGATCAGCTCAGGCGTGATCTTGGAGGCATCCACCTCTTCGCCACCAACCTTGAGCTTGGTATTGGCAATGATGTTGGCGGTGTAGAGCTCGTTCTCGTCGCTTTCAGTGCCGTAGGAGCCGTCGACATAGTCGATCAGGCCTTCGTCCAGCGGCCAGGCGTTGACCTTGCCTTCCCACTCGTCAACGATCGGGTTGCCGAAGCGGTAGACTTCCGTCTGCTGGTAAGGCACGCGGGACTTGATCCATGCCTCGCGGGCAGCCTTCAGATTGGCTTCGCTGGGGCTTGCGATCAGCGCGTCGATGGCTTTGTCCAGCGTCTGCGCTGTCAGCAGCGAGTCCTGATATTTGGCGTAGCCCAGTTCCGCATAATGCTTGACCACGGCGGCCGTGTCGGTCGCGGCCCGGGCTGGAATTGCACTGAATGTCGCGGAAGCGGCCAGAAGTGCCAGGCTGGCACCCAAAATGGATTTGCGGAACATCATCTCTCCTCATCCAGCCCACTCGTAACGAGGCTGTGAGGGCGAGTTCTGAACGAATCACAAACTTGTGTCAAATATTCTAGTTTAGAAATATTCCAAGCCGACATGCCAGCTTCCGCCAGCATGTCAGGCCAATTCGGATGAATATCAGGCCGTGCGCTTCATCGCGCAGAAGAAAAAGCCGTCCGTATCAGTGGTGGCCGGGGTCAGCGTCACAGTCTCTCCGTCGGAAGAATGCGGCTTGATGGTATCTGCACCGAAAATGCTGGTCCAGCGGTCAAGCCCGGACCGGATAGAGAATTCGGGGTTTTCCGCGCAGAAACGGCGCACCTGGCGCTCATTTTCTTCCGGTAGAACAGAACACGTCACATAAACCAGCTCGCCACCGGGACGCACGAACATCTTGGCCTGATCCAGCGCCTGAACCTGCTGTTCAACGCGCTCTTCCAGATTGCGCTGCGTCAGCCGCCATTTGGTGTCGGGGCGGCGGCGCCATGTGCCGGTGCCGGTGCAGGGAGCATCAACCAGCACACGGTCGAATTTGCCCTGGTAACGTTCAAGATTTTCGGCCCGGTCATGCACCTGCACATTGCGGGTGCCAGCGCGTTTCAGGCGCTCGATGATGGGTGCCAGCCGTTTGCGGTCCGCATCGAAAGCGTGAACCTGGCCCTTATTGTTCATGGTTGCAGCCATGGCCAGCGTCTTGCCACCACCGCCTGCGCAATAATCGAGGATCTGTTCGCCTTCCTGAGCACCGGCAAGATCGGCAACGATCTGCGAACCCTCATCCTGAACCTCGAACCAGCCCTTCTGGAAGGATAGCTCGGCGGTCACGTTGGGTAGCCGCGATGGGCCTTCACCGGCGGCAATACGCACGCCGTGGCGGGCAATGCGCGTGGCCTGTGCCTTGGCATCTTCCAGCGCCTTGATAACCTTGGTGCGGGATGCCTTGAGCGTATTGGCGCGAAGGTCAAGTGTCGGACGCAGGTTCAGTGCCTGCGCCTCGCGCAGCCAGTTCTCGCCAAAGGTCGCCTCGAAGGAAGCCTGCACCCAGTCGGGAATATCGCCCTGCACGTGGGCAGGTGCATCGGTCAGAGAGCGGGATGCAAAAGCAGATGCCGCGGCATCCGACAGGGGCTCCGGTGCAAACTTGTCGCCGTCGAATTCGGCGGCCAGTTGCTCGACGGATTGTCCCCATTGGCGCAGCATCACGGCGTAACCCAGCGCATTTGCGCTATCGTCGTCCATCACCCATGCGTGGGAAAGTTTCATGCGCAAGGCATCATAGACGATGTTGCCAATCGCTGCCCTGTCGCCGGAACCAGCGAAACGGTGCGCCAGTCCCCAGTCCTTCAGTGCATCGGCCACCGGGCGCCTGCGCGCTTCGATATCCGCCAACACTTCGATCGCCCCGGCCAAACGCCCGCCCAAACGCATAATCTACCTCACACACAAATTCGTCCGGGTAGGTAGACGTGAATAGTGGCGAGGGCAAGCCTTCGCGCAGATTTCACTAAAGAACCTTACTTGGCCGCGATGATCTCGTAGCAAACCTTGGCCGTGCCGGAGCTGACCATGCCGATGTCCTTGGCCGCTGCCTTGGAAAGATCAAGCACACGTCCCTTGATGAATGGGCCGCGATCATTGATGCGCACCACAACAGCCTTGCCGTTGCGGGCATTGGTGACCTTGACCTTGGTGCCGAAGCGCAGCGAGCGATGGGCAGCCGTCAGGTTGGAAGGGTTCATCCGTTCGCCCGAAGCAGTCTTCGAGGTCAAGGCATACCAGGATGCGCCCCCGCAACCGGTACCGGCATTGGCTTGTAGTGGAGTCATGATGGAACAGACGGCTATAGTTGCAGCCGCGATAGTCATGCGTCGAATATTCGTCAAACTGTGCTTCCCTGACACTCGGCCCCGCGCCGATGAACTTAAGGCTCATTCAATTGATGGAGTGTAGAGCGTGGGAAAAATGGCGAAAAATGGCCGAGGTCTAATCACGAAGTATTACAGTCTGTAACATTCGTGATCATACAACTCACCTGCAATTTGGATAGCTTTCGATGATTCCGCAAAAAATTCATTTGGAATCAAAGAGCAACGAAAATCCATTGCGTGACACGCCGAACAGGAGTCGGATCACGAAATCCCTGTGAAATAATTTTCCAATGCATGAAAAATTAAGCCAAATTGCACTTTAACAAATGGTTAATTAGGCGCAATTGCGATTAAAACATTCCCCAAAAGGGCCTTTGGATGGATTTTTCACCGCATCCAGTATGAACATTTATTCATCTCGCCAGATGCCCGCATTCCACATCTCACGCAGGGATTGACGATAGTCAGGATGGGAAAAATCAAAACCGAGCGCCTTGAGCTTGCGGTTGGAGACCCGTTTGTTCTCGCCGTAAAAGGAGCGGGCCATCTCGGTCAGCTGCGCGGTCTCGAACGACTGTTCTTCCGGCGGCTCCACGCCCATCAGTCCGGCGGCGAACGTGACAACATCCTGCGGCGGCGCAGGTTCGTCGTCTGTCACGTTGAAAATGCCGTTGGCCTTCTGCTCGATCAGAAACGCCGTGGCCGCGCTGATATCTTCAACGCGAATACGGTTGAAGACCTGATCCTTCTTCACCAGCCGTCGCGCTGTGCCTTTTTCGAGATTGATAAGCCCGTTGCGTCCCGGCCCGTAAATGCCGGAGAGACGCAGCACGCAGAGCTTGACGTCAGCCTGCTTGCAGGCCTCGCCCCAGGCATTCTCGGCATCCACCCGCTCTTTGGAGCGCGCTGAAACGGGCTGACACAGCGTGTCCTCATCCACCCAGGCACCATCATGGTTGCCATAAACGCCGACTGTCGAGAGGTATGCACACCATTCAAGCTTTGGCATCAGGCTTTTCAGGTCACCTTCGCAAAGCCGCAGCAAGGGGTCGCCGGATGCGCTGGGCGCAATGGACTGAACCAGATGCGTTACCGATTGAAGCTCGGCGCGCACGTCGTCACTGATCGCGTCTCCGCTAAAGATGAAGGGAGCGATGGCCTGGCATTGAAGCGTGGAGATTTTATCCTCACTGCGCGTGGTGCCGGAAATGCGGTCCATGTCATTTTGAAGTGCTCTGGCGATAGCCTTGCCGGAATATCCGGCCCCGAAAATCATCAGATGCGACATTTACACTCCTGCTGTCATCCACTCATCCAGCACGTCCGAATCGTCCTCGCGTGCACGGGCGCAAGCGTAGGCATTGAAGCTCGCCCTGTCCATCAATCTTGAAAGCGCCCACACCGCCATGCCGCGCACATCGGGCGACTCGTCCAGACTAAGTATCTGGCACTGTTCAATAAATGAAGCGTCTCCAGAATTACCTGCGGCAATCAGAACGTTGCGAATGAAGCGATTGCGGCCGATGCGCTTGACCGGAGATCCGCTGAAAAAGGCGCGAAACTGCGCATCATCCAGCGTCAGCAAAAAGGCAATTTCCGGCTCTTTCAGATCGTCACGGGCCTGCAATTTCATCTCGGATGCGCTGGCGGCAAATTTGTTCCACGGGCAGGCCGCAAGGCAATCATCGCAACCATAGATACGGTTACCGATCAAGGGTCTCAACGCATGGGGAATAGTCCCCTTGTGCTCAATGGTCAGGTAGGAAATGCAGCGCCGTGCATCCAGCTTGTAGGGCGCTGGAAAGGCATCCGTCGGGCAGGCGTCCAGACAGGCCCGGCACGATCCGCAATGGTCGCGCTCCGCCTCATCCAGACAGAGTTCGGCCGTTGTGAACATGCTGCCCAGAAACAGCCAGGAACCATGGCTGCGGCTAACGAGGTTGGTGTGCTTACCCTGCCAGCCGAGCCCCGCTGCCGCAGCCAGCGGTTTTTCCATCACGGGCGCGGTATCGACAAAGACCTTCACGTCCTCTCCCGCCCTTGCGGCAAAGCGTGTGGCAATCTCTTTCAGCCGTCCTTTGATTAGGTCATGATAATCGCGGTTGCGGGCATAGACCGATATGGCCGCCTTGTCCGGTTTTGACAGAATGCCACGTGGGTCTTCATCCGGGCCGTAATTCATGCCGAACATGACAACGGACCGCACCTCGCTCCACAGCGTTTTCGGGCGGGCGCGCCTCGCCTCAGTTTCCTCCATCCAGCCCATCGTGCCGTGGAAGCCATTGTCGATGAATTCGCGTAGCCGCTCAGGTGCTAGCGGAATGCTGTCGGCAGAGGTGACGCGACAGAGATCGAAGCCAAGCGAGGCCGCTTCAGCGCGGATGAAATCCGTCAGCTTCGCCATCCGCGCTTGATGCTTCTGCAATGCCGTGTCGATGGCTGTTCTCCCGATGCTGGTGGCAGACATCCCGCCTGTCACAGCATACTATCATAAGCTGTCGGCGCGCTTAAAAATCCAGATCCGCATAATGGGATGATGGCGCAAGACGCGGCACGCGCTCACCCAGAAGCGGGCGGAAGGACGGGCGGGATTTGACGCGCTGATACCATTCCTTGGCAATCGGCGCCTCCAGCCAGTTGATCTCGCCGAGGTAGTCGAGAATCGAGATCGAGGCGCCCGCGGCAAGATCCGCGTAGCTCAACCGGTCGCCCGCAAGCCATGTGCGCGAACCCGCCAGCCATTCCAGATACTTCATGTGCTGATGCACGTTGGCACGTGCGGTGCGCAACAGCTTGCTGTCTGGTGGGCCGCCGCCTTGTGCTGTCGACATTTGCAGCTTGTAGGCACGCTCGCGCACCAGCGGGCGGGTGACATCCGTTTCCATCTTCTGCAGAAACCACTCGGTCAACCGTCGAATTTCTGCGCGCTGAAACGGGTCTTCGGCCAGCAGTCGCTTGTCCCGTTTCAAGACACCATGGGTTTCGTCCAGAAACTCCGCCAGCACATAGGGCCCGCAAAGCGAGCGCATATTGTCATCCAGATAGACGGGCAATGTGCCCGCCGGGTTGAGCGCCAGAAACTCCCGCCGCTTTTCCCAGGGCTGTTCTTCGACCAGATCGACCTGAAATCCGTATTCGGTCAGGATCAGCCGGACGAAACGGGACGCAGTCGACATGGGAGAATGAAAAAGGGTTGGCATCGGTACTCAAACATTTGGTGAAAGGAGGGGTGTGTCTTTTATCGCCAGACAGCGGACGTGATCGCCTGTGCAGAAACTATAAGTTCAGCTTTTTTAAGACAAGTTTAACGAGATGACGATTGTCCTGGCGCATAACGGCTTAAAAGGGCGTTTTTCATGAAAAAAGCGCCGTCGATTGAGCCGATGGCGCTTTTTGAAAAATCAGAGCAAGGCGCTCTGCTTGCGATTGATCAGTTCGCCGAGATGGAGCTCGTCGTGCATGGGTCGACGCCGTAAGCTGGTGAACAGCCTGACTTGTTGGCTGCGACAGTACCTGGAGCCATAAACGAACCTGCCAGAACAACCAAAGCCGCACACGCAAAAAAGAGTGCGATAGACTTGCCCATTTTTATTTAGCCTTTCAGACGATGAACGTGAGGACGCGAAGCGTTGCACGGTGATTGTTATGTTCTGGATGTGTGTAGGATGTGGCGTGTAGCAATAAAGGAGCTTACTGAATACGGGGTTAATGCGAACTCTTGTCCACAGTTGCCCTTGTGCCACGCTTGTGCCGCTGAAACTCTGATCATGATGTGCCCCCACATACAAAAGGACAGCGAACTAGCCGCTGCCCGTTATCGTGAGAACGCACGGATGTGCGTTTGGTTGCACTGCTTCAGGCAGCTTTTCCTGCATTGCTGAACTGTCCGTTGGTGCGGTAGCTCACCATATAGGTGGGCAGGATCGAAGACACGCGCACGGGCGTCATGCCGATACCTTCCAGCGTCAGACCGGCCTTTTCGGCCTCTGCAGAAACGACGTTGTCATCTCTCAGCATCGTGACCTGATCTGCCGTCAATGGCGGCGTGATCAGCGGCACCATGGAAGCGATCTTGCCGATCAGCGTCGCGATGCCGAATGGCAGGTTCACAAGCGGGCGCTGGCGGTAGGTCGCGGCCAGAACCGCCTCAAGACAGGCACGGAATGTCATCACATCCTGTCCGCCAAGCTCGTAGGTCGCACCTGGCTTCAGCGCGCCGTCAACGCTGCGGGCGACGACTTCGGCAACATCTTCCACATAGACGGGCTGGAACTTGGTGTGGCCACCGCCGATCAGCGGCAGGAACGGCATGCTCTGGGCCATGCCCGCAAACTTGTTGAAGAAATCGTCTTCGGGGCCAAACACGATGGATGGGCGAAGAATGATGGCGTCTGGCATAGCGGCACGGATCGCGGCTTCTGCGCGGCCCTTGGTGCGGGCGTAACCGACGGACGAATTGGCATCTGCGCCAATCGCAGAAATATGGGTCAGCGTCGCACCGGCATTTCTGGCAGCTTCCGCCACAGCGCGTGCACCGAATTCCTGTACTGCATCGAATGTGTTGCGTCCGCTCTCAAACAGAATGCCGACGCAGTTGACCACATGGTCTGCACCCTCGACGGCCTTGTTGATGGACTCCTTGTAGCGCAGGTTTGCCTGCGCAAAGGAGATCTGTCCGACATTGCCCTGCGGCTGCAAAAAGCCCGCCAGGTCGGGGCGGCGCACGGCGACGCGAATGCGGTATCCGCGCTTCGCCAGAGTGCGCACCACATGCCGTCCGACAAAGCCCGAACCGCCGAAAACGGTGACGAGAGGGGGAAGGTTGGCCAAAGGCATGGGAAGCTCCTGCGAAGCGTTGAATCTAGGCGTTTCCGTCTCTTAGCTTAAAGCCGATGCAACGGGAAGAGAGAACAGCAACACAGATGATGAGAGTGAACGGATGCTTGATAATGATCAGGCGCCGTCGAGGATCATCAACTCTGCATCGGCGACTTCCTGGCGGATCTTGAGCGCCTGCTGGTATTCGTCGCTATTGTAGCAATCCAGCGCGTGCTGCATCGATGGAAATTCGATGACGACATTGCGCGCCCGGCCCTTGCCCTCAAGCTGGTTGACCACGCCGCCACGCGCCAGAAAATTCGCGCCGAAACGCTCGAAGGCGGGCTTGGCTTTCGAGATGTAGTCCTTGTAGCGTTCAGCATCGCGCACATCCACCTGTGCAATCCAGTAACCCTTGGCCATGATGTCTTCCTTTCAGATTGCCTTGGACATTTCATCCAAAATAGCGCGTGCCGCAGCTTTCGGATCGGCGGCCTTGACGATAGGGCGGGCAACCACGAGATGGCTGGACCCTGCCTCGATCGCATCAAACGGTGTCACAACCCGCTTCTGGTCGCCAGCGTCAGAACCCGCAGGGCGAATGCCGGGTGTCACAACAGCCATATCGGCGCCCACGATCTCGCGCACGGCAGCAGATTCCTCGGCTGAGCAGACAATGCCGCCCATGCCCGCATCCCGCGCCTGCGCTGCCCGTTTCATCACCAGCGACCGCGCATCGCCCTGATATCCCGCTTCGATCAGATCGGCATCGTCCATGGAGGTGAGAACGGTCACGCCCAGCAGCGTCAGGTCAGAGCCCTGCGCCGCCCTCACCGCAGCCCGCATCGCCTTGGGATAGGCATGCAGCGTCAGCATCGACATGCCCATCTTGGCAATGTTTTCCACGCCCGATGCCACCGTGTTGTCGATGTCGAGAAGCTTCATGTCGAGGAAGATTTTCTTGCCGCTTGCGGCCAGTTCCTTGGCGAACTCAAGCCCGCCCGCAAAGGCCAGTTGATGACCGATCTTGTAGAACACTACGTCGTCGCCCAATGCGTTGACGATTTTTTCGGCTTCGGCCACGGTTGGAAGATCAAGCCCGACAATCAGGCGCTCGCGTGCGGTCATAATGTCATCTCCTTCCACTGTTCCATCGGCGTCCAGTCGCATGTGAGACTGCGGTCTGCAAGACTAAAACAGAAGATATTGCCACCACCGGGTGGCTGGTCGCCGCGACGGCTGATGCTGTCATGCGCAAGGTGCGATTTCAGCAGCGTCCCGACCGCGCCGTGGCCGATGAAGGCAATGGGAGCTGCGGGATCGTGGCTGGCGAGAACGGCCTCAATGGTGCCGACGATCCGCACCTGTGCGTCGGCTGCCGTCTCCCAGCCCTTGTAGCTTGCCTGCGGGTGGGCAAAGAACCAGTCTGCTGCGAGTTCGAACGCATCGGGCGGAAGAAATCCGGTGGCGCTTCGGTCGTTCTCATGCATGTTGGCTGCTGTCTCGACCTCGACTCCGGCGGCGCGTGCAAAAATCCGTGCCGTTTCAATGGCCTTTTTCTCGCTGCTCGAAACGATGCGCCGCAACGCCTTTGCCCAGGGAGAGGCGGCAGCCCTGCGAACGCGCTGCGCACCGATGTCGGACAGTCCCCAATCAGGCACTGGCACGTTCGCATCGATCCTGACCTGCGGGTGGGTAATATAAAGCGCGTACATGCCCAGACGCTAACTCAGGCGCGGGTATAGGTCCACAGCTGGGCAGGTGGAATGTTGCGCACCACGAAGTCGAAATGGCGGATGTGGTAGAGGTGCGGCTGGGCGACGATGGGCGATACCGGACCGTAGGAAATCTGGATCACCGGGCGGCCATGCGGCACACGGTTCAGCAGGTCATCCAGAAGGCGGATGCGCTCGGCCATGGGGAAGTTCAGCATCGGCACGGCTGAAATCACGCAGTCAAACATCTGGTCTTTTTGCGCTGCCAAGGTCGTATCCAGATCGAAGGCGTCGCCATTGATGAAGTTCACGCCCGGATAGCTGCGCAGCAGTTGCTGGTAGAAATCCGTGGAATATTCGATGGCCGTCACGTTTTCCGGCTTCACGCCCCGGCCCAGAATGGCCTTGGTGATGCAGCCGGTTCCCGGACCAAGCTCCAGCACGGGCAGGCCGGATTGCGGGGTGATGACGCTGGCCATGCGCCGTGCCGTCACGCCAGAGGTCGGCACGATGGCGCCAACCTTCTTTGGCTGATTGACCATACCCTTGAAGAAACGAATTTCCTCTTCGAATTTTCTGCCGAAGCGCTGCTTAAGGCTCAGTCCCATCCGGTCCCCCTTAGGATTATTGTGTGCCAACATTTGTGGAAACTGTGGCGATATGTTGTCTCCCTGTCGTAAAGACAATGAAAAATGTCGCAATAGGAAAATCTTAACGAAAGATGAAAATTCTGCAAACAAAAACGCCGGCGAATGGGATTCGCCGGCGTTTCCAAAGTCCTGTTAATCGGTGAAGATGCTAGACGCGCATCGGCATCAGCACGTAAAGCGCGTCATCACCTGCGGTATCGCGCACCAGCGTTGGCGATCCGGCATCGGCCAGAAGGAAGATCGCGTCTTCGCCGGAAAGCTGGGCGGTAATATCCAGCAGATATTTGGCGTTGAAGCCAATTTCCATGCCTTCATGCTCGTAGCCAACAGCCACTTCTTCCGTAGCACTGCCAGAATCCGGGTTGTTGACGGTCAGCGTTAGCTGTCCCTCGGTAATCGCCAGCTTCACGGCGCGGCCACGCTCGGATGAAATCGTCGACACGCGGTCCACGGCCTTGGCGAAGGACTGGCAATCGACGCGCATTTCCTTGTCGTTGCCGGTCGGGATCACGCGCTGATAATCGGGGAAGGTGCCGTCGATCAGTTTGGATGTCAGAACGATATCGCCAATCGCAATGCGGATCTTGGCGTCGGAAACCTCAACCGTCACTTCCAGCTCGGGGTTGTCCACCAGCTTCTGCAACTCGCCAACCGTCTTGCGCGGAATGATGATGCCCGGCATGCCTTCGGAACCGGAAGGCGCGTTCACATCGGCCCGCGCCAGACGGTGGCCATCGGTTGCCACGGCGCGCAGCTTCAGGTCATTGCCGCTTTCAATCGTGTGGAAGAAAATGCCGTTCAGATAATAGCGTGTCTCTTCGGTCGAGATCGCAAATTGCGTGCGGTCGATCAGCATTTTCAGGTCCGATGCCTTAAGCTTGAAGACATGGCTGAAGGTTCCGGCGGTCAGATCCGGGAAATCGGTCTCCGGCAGGCACTGCAGAGAGAACTTCGAGCGGCCTGATGCCACCGTCATGGTCGAGCCATCAGGGTTGGTCGCCAGAAGCACCTCGGAACCGTCCGGCAACTTGCGCACGATTTCATAGAGAAGATGAGCAGGCACCGTGGTCGAGCCGGCCTGTTCCACCATGGCAGGTGTCGCCTCGGTGATTTCCAGATCAAGGTCGGTCGCCTTCATGTCCAGCTTGGCGTCGGAGGCGCGTAGCAGCACGTTGGACAGGATCGGGATCGTGTTACGCCGTTCCACCACGCGGTGCACGTGGTTCAGCGATTTCAGAAGGTTCGACCGCTCGAGGGTAATACGCATGAAGACTTCCGCTTTCAACCGATGCGATCCTGAAGGGGAGGGATCGCCAAGATAGTGTCTCCGGCATTGTGGCCGGATAATGTGGACGGGCAAAATGGCAGAGTTATCGAGGAAAATGCAAGGGGCCAAGCTCAGTCATTGCTGCCTTTTCCACGCTATACATTCCCTTGGGTGGCTTGAGCCTCCAGAACGGCCTTGTTCATGGGCCTCGTCTTGCCCATAAAGGCAGGGAATTGAGACATGACGGGAATGACGTAGTGACAGATGAACCATTGAGCGACCAGACCACCGATGAAGCAGACGGCCCAGACGGTAATGGACGCGGTTTTAAACTCGGCGGCTTCACCGTGCCCGCGCGTCCCATCGAGGCAGCCCTTTACCTCGTCGCAACCCCCATCGGCAATCTGGGCGATATCACGGTGCGGGCGCTGGAAACACTGGCCTCTGCGGATGTTCTGGCCTGCGAAGATACCCGCGTCACCCGCGTGCTCCTGGATCGCTACGGCATTCGCAACCGTCCCTATTCCTATCATGAGCACAATGCCGAAGAGGCTGGCCCGAAGCTGATTGCAGCGCTGGATGCCGGAAAATCGGTTGCCCTTGTCTCGGATGCCGGAACGCCGCTGGTGTCGGATCCCGGCTATCGGCTGGGCCAGATGGCCATCGAGGCGGGTCACCGCGTCGTGCCCATTCCCGGTGCGTCTGCGCCTCTCGCCGCGCTCGTCGGCTCCGGTCTGCCCAGCGATGCCTTCATGTTTGCGGGCTTCCTGCCGGTCAAGGACAAGGGCAAGCGCGACCGCTTCTCGGAACTGTCGAAGATACCAGCGACCATGATGTTCTTCGAATCCCCGCATCGCATCTGCGCCACCATCAAGGTTGCCTCCGAAGTGCTGGGTCCGAACCGCCGCGCTGTCGTGTGTCGGGAGCTGACAAAGACGTTCGAGGAATTCCGTCGCGGCACGCTGGGTGAATTAGCGGAATTCTACAATGATGACCGCATCGTCAAGGGCGAGATCGTGCTGCTCATCGAGCCGCCGTCCTACAATGAAATTCCCGATATGGAAGATGTGGAAAAGCTGCTGAAAGACCTCGTCTCCACCATGCCCGCCGCAAAGGCCGCCGCCGAAGCCTCGAAACTCACCGGCCTGCCACGCAAGGAGCTTTACCAGCGCATTCTGGATCTGAAGGACAGCAATGGCGCGTGAGGCAATTGCCAAGCGTCGCGCCTACAGGCGCGGCCATATCGCCGAATATTGGGCGGCACTCTATCTCATGCTGAAAGGCTATCGCATTCTGGCGCTGCGCTATCGCACGGCATCTGGCGAAATCGATCTCATTGTCCGCAGGAAGGATGTCATCGCCTTCATCGAGGTCAAGGCCCGCGCGACCGAATCCGGCGCTGTCGATGCCGTGAGCTACACGGCACAACAGCGCATCCGTGCCGCTGCCGATATCTGGCTTTCGCGCCGAAAGGATGCCGCGCACCTGTCCATGCGGTTTGATATCGTGGCGGTCATGCCGCGCCGCATACCAAAACATTTCATCCATGCCTTTTGATAGGCACACGCAGCGGGTGAAGCGCGAAAAGTCGTCCGCTTGATTAGGTTGCGCTGTAATAAATCTGCCATGAAACTGTAAAAACCCCGTCACGGAACGGGCCTATTCGCATCCTCAACCCAACAAGGGCGGTAGAGGACGAAACTATGATCAAGAAATTTTCCATGGCCGCAATGGCCATCACGTTTTCGGCAACGTCTTCCATGGCGGCAACCAACATCACCTGGTGGCATGGCATGGGTGGCCGCAATGGCGAAGTCATCAACGAAGTTTCCCAGAAGTTCAACGCTGCCCAGAGCGCCTGCGCGCTGACGCCAGTGTCCAAGGGCACCTATGAAGAAGCCCTGGCCAGCGGCATCGCGGCTTTCCGCTCCGGCGAACAGCCAAACATCCTTCAGGTTTTTGATGCCGGTGCCGCCACCATCATCAATGCCAAGGGCGCTGTTATCCCTGCCGAAGACATCATCACCAAGGCCGGTTACAAGTTTGACCGTGAAGCCTTCATCCCCGGCGTTCGCAGCTTCTTCGCCGCTGCCGATGGCAAGTTCGTCGGCATGCCGTTCAACTCGTCCGCTCCTATCATGTATTTCAACACCGAAGCCCTGAAAAAGGCTGGCGTTGAAGCACCAAAGACCTGGGAAGAATTTGAAGCAGCAGCACCAAAGCTGAAGGAAGCCGGCTTCATTCCGCTCGTTCAGACTCAGCTCACATGGGAATTCACCGAGAACTTCTTCTCGCGCAACAATCTTCAGTTCGCCACCAACAACAATGGTTATGACAGCGTTGTCGATACCAAGCTGAAGGTCACAGACCCGAACCTCGTCATGATGTTCGATAAGCTGAAGTCCTGGAAGGATCAGGGTTACTTCGCCTATTACGGCGCTGGCTGGAACGATAACCAGAAGCCATTCGAAGAAAACAAGGTTGCTCTGTGGATCGGTTCTTCAGGCTCCTTCGGCGGCCTGCAGAAGACAGCACAGATGCCCTTCTCTGCAACCTTCCTGCCATACTGGGGCTCCATCAAGGGTGCTGGCACCAACTCCTTCATCGGCGGCGCTGCCCTGTTTGCCATGTCCGGCAAGTCGGAAGCAGAAAACAAGTGCGTTGCTGACTTCTTCCAATTCCTGACATCGCCAGAACTCCAGAAGTTCTACCACCAGGCAACCGGTTATGTCGCCATCACCAAGGCAGCTTACGAGCTGACCAAGAAGGAAGGCTACTACGAGAAGCAGCCTGTTGCCGAAGTTGGCATCAAGCAGCTTTCTCTCCCAGGCGGCGAATGGTCCAAGGGCTACCGCCTCGGCTTCTACCCACAGATCCGCTCGATCATGGAGCGCGAATATGGCCGCATCTTCTCTGGCGAAGTTCAGCCAAAGGAAGCCATGCAGATCATCGAAAAGGAAGGCAACGAGCTTCTGGCCCGTTTCGCCAAGACCGCTGGCTGATCAGCTTTAGCCTTAAACCAAATGGGCCTCCCTTTTTCAAAAGGGGAGGTCTGTTGGCTGTCTCCAAACTTCGCTCAACCCTCCACGTCATCCTCGGGCTTGTCCCGAGGATCTAACGAACCACAACATCGAACGTGGTCAGATCCTCGGGACAAGCCCGAGGATGACGTGGAGGAGAGTGCAAAGCCTGTCCTTAATCCCTGGTTCTTCCTTCATTCCAGAAGCGTCGATCCAAAACACACATAAAGGTTTACGCGCGTGGCCTATACGACTTCACAACCGCGTCCCGTGCGGACCCTGCCGGGCATCCTTGCCAAGGCAAAAAAACCTGCGAAAGCCGCTCAATCGACAGAAAAGCGGGTGCAGTTCTCGTCATCCTATTTGCCCTATCTGTTGATCGCGCCGCAGCTGATCGTCATTTTCGTGTTCTTCTACTGGCCATCGGTGCAAGCCGTTCAGTCCTCGTTTTATATTGAAGACCCTTTCGGCTTCGGCTCGACCTTTGTCGGCTTTTCAAATTATTCCGATGCTTTGCTGAGCACCGAATACTTCAACATCGCCAAGTTCACCGTCGTGTTCACAGTGCTTGTCACGGTCTTTTCTCTCGCGCTCGGCCTGTTGCTGGCGGTCAAGGCAGATGCGGTCATCCGGGGTGCTTCGGCCTACAAGACCATGCTGATTTCGGTCTATGCCATCGCCCCGCCGGTTGCGGGCCTCATCGGCATGATGTTTTTCGATCAGCATATCGGCCCCTTCGTCAAGATTGCCGCCACGCTTGGCTGGCACATGCAGGTGGGCGTCAATTATTTCGATACCGCTTTTGCCATGGTCTTCGTGTCGGTCTGGAAGCAGATCCCCTATAATTTCATCTTCTTCCTGTCTGGCCTGCAAAGCGTTCCCGTTTCGGTGCGCGAAGCCGCCTTCATCGATTGCCGCTCCGGTTTTCGCCGGTTCTGGACCGTCATCATGCCGTTGCTGGCCCCCACGGCCTTCTTCCTGCTCATCATCAACATCACCTACGCGCTGTTTGATACCTTCGCCGTCATCGACGTGATGGTGAAGGACAAGGCGGCAAACAACCCCATTACCCTTGTCTACAAGGTGTTTCTGGATGGCTTCCGCGGCAACGATATTGGCGGCTCATCGGCGCAATCGGTCATTCTCATGATCGTGGTTTTTGTGCTGACGGTGCTGCAATTCCGCTTCCTCGAAAAACGCATCCATTACGGTTGAGGATTACACACTATGTACAAGACCAAACCCCTCGACCATCTGATCCTCATCATCGGTTCGCTGCTCTTGATGTTGCCGGTCGTCGTCGCCTTCATGACGTCGACCCACACGGCGGCAGAGATCCACATGAATGGTCTGACCCTTCTGCCGGGCGATAATTTCGTCGGCACCTATGAGAAGGTTCTGACCCAGAAGGGCGGCTTCACCGGTCAGGTTACCGGCCTCAACATGGTCATCAACTCGCTGATCCTCGGCGTCGGCTTTGCCGTCGGCAAGATCGCGCTGTCGATGTTCGCCGCCTATGCCATCGTCTATTTCCGGCTGCGTTTCGCGACCTTCGCCTTCTGGATCATCTTCACCACGCTGCTCCTGCCGCTCGAAGTGCGCATCATGCCGTCCTATGAGGTCATGAGCAAACTGGGCCTTTTGAACTCCTATACCGGCCTCATCGTGCCCCTTCTGGCATCGGCCACAGGCACGTTCTACTTCCGCCAGTTCTTCAAGGCGGTGCCGGATGAAATTCTGGAGGCGGCGCGCATTGATGGCGCGGGCCCCGTCAAGTTCTTCATCGATATTCTCCTGCCCCTGTCGCGCACCATGATGGCCGCCATCTTCATCATCATGTTCGTCTATGGATGGAACCAGTACCTCTGGCCCATGCTCATGACCAATGATGAAAGCTTCTTCACCATCATGCGCGGCATCAAATCGATCCTCCAGGTCTGGGTCGGTTCGCAAATCCCCGATTACAACGAAGCTTTCGCGCTTGCCATTCTGGCCCTGCTGCCGCCCGTGCTGATCGTCGTCATCTTCCAGAGCTGGTTCATCAAGGGCCTCACCGAAAGCGACAAATAAAGGATACTGATATGGCCGAGATCGAAATCACTCAGGTCTGCAAGGATTACGCCAACGGCATGCGCGCCGTGCATGATGTGGATATCTCCATCAGGGATGGCGAGTTCATCGTGCTCGTTGGCCCGTCGGGCTGTGGCAAGTCCACCCTGTTGCGCATGGTCGCGGGTCTGGAAGAAATTTCCGATGGCACCGTCAGCATCGGAAACCGCGTCGTCAATGATGTGGAGCCCGCCGATCGCGACATCGCCATGGTGTTCCAGAACTATGCGCTTTATCCGCATATGTCGGTGCGCCAGAACCTGGAATATGGCCTGAAGAACCGCAAGACGCCGAAGGCAGAAATCGATGCGCGCGTGGCAGAAGCCGCCCGCATGCTGGAGCTTCAGCCCTATCTGGATCGCAAGCCACGGGCACTGTCGGGTGGTCAGCGCCAGCGCGTGGCCATGGGCCGCGCCATTGTGCGCAAGCCCGCCGCCTTCCTGTTCGATGAGCCGCTGTCCAACCTCGATGCGAAGCTGCGCGTGTCCATGCGCGGTGAGATCAAACGCCTGCAACGCCGCCTTGGCACCACTTCCATCTATGTCACCCATGACCAGCTGGAAGCCATGACGCTGGCAGACCGCCTCGTGGTGCTGAATGCCGGTCGTATCGAGCAGATCGGCGCGCCGCTGGAGGTCTACCACAAGCCGGCCTCCACCTTCGTCGCGAGCTTCATCGGCTCTCCCGCCATGAACCTTCTGTCCGCCGAACTGCATGGAGATCGCCTGGCCATCGGCCCAACGGTCCTGTCGCTCAACGGCTATGCCCCGGCCTCAGGCCCTGTCACGGTCGGCATCCGCGCCGAAGACCTGCGTTTCGTGCATGGCCCGGAGCAGGGCATGCCGTTCCGTGTCGAATATATCGAAGAGCTCGGCTCGCAGCGCCTCATCCACGGAATGCTGGGCGATCAGGCGCTGACCGTTGCCTGCGCATCGGAAACCGAAATCCCTCAGGAATTGTCGCTTTCCGTTGCATTGGAAAAGCTGCATTTCTTCGATAGGGAAACTGGCAAGCGTATCGAAGGTGCCGCACATAGCGCACACCATCAGGCACCGGAGTTTGCTAGCGCCCATTGATCGCCCAAAAGTGATCTTCCGTTAAATTTGAATCTATTTATGGAAGTTCATGCTTACGCGGTTTGTGCTATGGCGTTCCCATTGCAAAATGGGGGCGCAATATGGCTTTGCATGTACTGATAGCAAGTGTTGCGGCAATGGCGGCGCGTTCCGTGCCATCCATACCTTTGACAAGCCGAAGCCGCCGGGCAGAGCCCGTTGTCTCGCAGTCCTCGCACGCCATGGAGATGAAGCCCGCCCCGATCAATCCCGACTGGATCATCGATGGCCAGCCCGTCGCCCGCATGGCCGACCACTCCAGAAGCGATGACCGCGCCGCCCACACCGCCCTTTGGGATTGCACCGCCGGTACCTTCCGCTGGTATTTCGGCTGGGATGAAACCGTCCATATTCTGGAAGGCGATGTGCATGTCACGGCGGAAGATGGCACTATCCATATGCTGCGCGCCGGCGATGTCGCCTATTTCAAGGCGGGCACCTGGGCCACGTGGCGGGTGGACGCATACGTCCGCAAGGTCGCCTTTCTGCGCCGCCCGTTCCCGGCACCCATTGCCTTCGCCTACCGCGTCAAGAACAAGCTGATGCCCGCGAAAGCGCCATCGCTATAGGCCTCGTACAGGTCAATAAAACTCATAGATACCCCACGGCGTAACAGTTGCCTTTGAAGCTTGCCTGCCCTAAACCTTTCGGGCTTTCAAAAGGAAACTGCGCATGGCCAAAATCAAGAACGTCGCGATCCAGATGGATCATGTCTCCGGCATCAACATTGCGGGCGATAGCACCTTCGCGATCAGTCTTGAGGCGCAGGCCCGTGGCTATCGCCTGTTCCACTATACGCCGGATCGCCTGTCGATGCGCGATGGCAAGATCTACGCCACCGTGGAGCAGATGCAGCTGCGCGATATCAAGGGCGATCATTTCTCCCTGTCCGAACCCGAGCGCGTCGACCTCGCCACCATGGATGTCATCCATCTGCGCCAGGACCCGCCATTCGATATGGCCTACATCACCTCAACGCATCTCCTGGAACGCATCCACCCCAAGACGCTGGTCGTAAATGATCCGGCATGGGTGCGCAATTCGCCGGAAAAGATCTTCGTTACCGAATTTGCTGATCTGATGCCGACAACACTCATCACCAAGGATGTGGCCGAGATTGCCCGCTTCCGCGAAGAGATGGGCGATATTATCCTGAAGCCGCTTTACGGCAATGGCGGCGCTGGCGTGTTCCACTCCACCCGCGATGACCGCAATTTCTCCTCGCTTCTGGAAATGTTCGGCCAGATGTTCCGCGAGCCCTATATCGCCCAGCAATATCTGCCTGATGTCCGCAAGGGCGACAAGCGCATCCTGCTGGTGGATGGAGAGCCCGTCGGTGCCATCAACCGTGTCCCTGCGGAAAACGATGCCCGCTCCAACATGCACGCCGGTGGCCGCCCTGAGCCGACCGAGCTCACGGCCCGTGAAAAGGAAATCTGCGAACGCATCGGTCCTGCGCTGCGCGAGCGCGGCTTCCTCTTCGTCGGCATCGATGTGATCGGGGATTACATGACGGAAATCAACGTCACGTCACCAACGGGCATCCGCGAAGTCAAGAAGTTCGGCGGTGCCGATGTCGCAAGCCTGTTGTGGGATGCCATCGAGCGCAAGCGCGAAGCGCAGGGCTGATGATTTCTGAATGTAACCCCGGCCTTGCAGCCGGGGTTTTCATTTGACTGTTATCACGCCGCCTTGGCGACGTGGTATTCCTTGATCGCCACCATCTTGATGCCGGGATAACGCTCGGCCTCGTAGCGCAGCGAAAAGGCATCCTGCGCCAGAAACACCGGGTCGCCGTCAAGATCGCGGGCAATATCGCCGCGCTTCACCGTCAGGAATTTCTCCATATCGGCAGACTGCTCGGCAGAAATCCAGCGGCAGATCGAAAAGCGCGACATTTCAAACGAAACCGGCAGGCCATATTCGCCCATCAGCCGTTCCTTCAGCACGTCCAGCTGCAACGCGCCGACAACGCCCACGATGGCAGGAGAACCGTCCTCGGGTGAAAACAGCTGCACGACGCCCTCTTCAGCCATCTGGTGCAGGGCTTCCTTCAGCTTCTTCGCCTTCATCGCATCTTCCAGCCGCACGCGGCGCAGAATTTCCGGCGAGAAGTTGGGAACGCCCTGGAAAACGAGGTTTTCACCCTCGGTCAGTGTGTCGCCAATGCGCAAGGTGCCGTGGTTGGGAATGCCCACCACATCGCCCGCAAAGGCCGTGTCGGCAATATGGCGCTGCGAGGCGAAGAAGAATTGCGGGGCCGTCAGACCCATCTGCTTGCCAGTGCGCGCCAGCCGCGCCTTCATGCCGCGCTCCAGCTTGCCGGAGCAGATGCGCGCGAACGCAATACGGTCGCGGTGGTTGGGGTCCATATTCGCCTGAATCTTGAAGACGAAAGCCGTCATCTTGTTTTCATCGGCATGCACAGTGCGCGTATCGGCCACTTGGTTGCGGGGTGGTGGCGCAATCTCGCCCAGCGCGTTGATCAGGTCGCGCACGCCGAAATTGCGCAGCGCCGAACCAAAGAACACCGGCGTCAGATGTCCCTCCAGAAACGCATCGCGATCAAACGGGCGACAGGCTTCCAGCGCCAGTTCCGTTTCCTCGACAAAGGCTTTACGCTCGTTTTCCGGCAAGCGGCTGGCCACATCCTGCGGGCCATTCACCTGCGTTGCCTCAACTTCCTTATCAGAGCCGCGAACCTTGTTGCTGGCCAGATAATAAGAGCCGCAGAAGCTCTTGGAGCGACCGATCGGCCAGGTGATCGGCGCCGTGTCCAGCGCCAGCTTCTCTTCGATTTCATCAAGGATTTCGAAGATATCCCGACTTTCACGGTCCATCTTGTTGACGAAGGTGATGATGGGAATATCGCGCATGCGGCACACTTCGAAAAGCTTCAGCGTGCGCGGCTCGATACCCTTGGCGGCATCGATCACCATGATCGCAGCATCCACCGCCGTCAGCGTGCGATAGGTGTCATCGGCAAAGTCTTCGTGACCCGGCGTATCGAGAATATTGAAGACCTTGTCGTCATATTCAAAGGTCATGACCGAGGTCACGACGGAGATGCCGCGTTCGCGCTCGATCTTCATCCAGTCAGACCGCGTCTGGATGCGGTCCTTCTTCGCCTTCACTTCACCGGCCAGCTGAATGGCACCGCCGAACAGCAGCAGCTTTTCGGTCAGCGTCGTCTTACCGGCGTCCGGGTGCGCGATAATAGCGAAGGTGCGGCGGCGGGAAACCGCCTCTGCGAGTGTTTCGGTCATCTGACAAATCCTGTGGAATTGCGGGGTATCTAGCGTTTCGGGGCCGCTTTTGCAATTGACCTTGGCCCGCACAAGGAAAACTAATGCGCCATGACCCAAGAAAAGCAGAAACGCCCCGCCCTTAATCTTGTCCGCTTGCCCCACGCGGGAGGCATTGAACTGCCCTCCTATGAGACATCAGGGGCCGCAGGCATGGATCTACGCGCAGCGGTGGAGGAAGGCGCACCGCTGGTGCTAGCACCCGGCACCCGCGCTCTGGTGCCCACTGGCTTCATCTTCGAAGTGCCTGAAGACTATGAGGCACAGATCCGCCCGCGCTCCGGCCTTGCCATCAAGAGCGGTATCACCTGCCTCAACACGCCCGGCACCGTGGACAGCGATTATCGCGGTGAGGTCAAGGTCATCCTCGCCAATCTGGGGCAGGAGGATTTCGTGGTTGAGCGCGGCATGCGCATCGCCCAGATGGTCATCGCGCCGGTCACGCAGGTTGATGTTGTCGAGGTCAGCGAAACCTCGCAGACAACACGCGGCGCGGGCGGCTTCGGCTCCACCGGCGTTTGATAGCCTGCAACCGGCCACATTTTTTCTGCCCGGTATAAGTGGAATTGTTCACTTCCTGTTCTTGTTTTGCGTTGGCGTCTGTGCAAGGTTGCAGAGACGGACAACTACTCGCTTTATGCGAGTTTTCGAAAGTCCGCATATGGGGGCTTTCATGGTTGCGCGCGTCAATACGGTGGCATTTCAGGGCATAGAGGGTGTGCCTGTCGAGGTTCAGGTCATGGTCGCGCCGGGCAAGGTCGGCATGCAGATCGTCGGCCTGCCGGATAAGGCCGTCGCAGAGAGCCGGGAGCGGGTGCAGGCCGCCCTCCATGCGTCCGGCTTGGCACTTCCCGCCAAGAAGGTCACCGTCAATCTGGCACCCGCTGATCTGCCCAAGGAAGGCTCGCATTTCGATTTGCCCATTGCGCTTGGCCTCATGGCCGCGCTGGGCGCCATCCCGGCGGAAGCGCTCAATGCTTATGTCGTTCTGGGTGAGCTTAATCTGGATGGCACCATTGGGGCCGTATCCGGTGCGCTGCCTGCTGCCATCGGCGCCAATGCGCAGGGCAAGGGCCTTATCTGCCCGGCAGATAGCGGTGGAGAAGCCGCATGGGCAGGGGCTCAGTTTGATATTCTCGCACCGCGCAGCCTCATTGCCCTCGTCAATCATTTTCGCGGGACGCAACAGCTGGCACGCCCGGTCGCTGCCATCCGCGCCAACCCCGCCAACCTGCCGGACTTGGCCGATATCAAAGGCCAGGAAAGCGCCAAGCGCGCTCTGGAGGTCGCTGCTGCCGGAGGCCACAATTTGCTGATGGTCGGTCCACCCGGCTCGGGCAAATCTATGCTGGCCTCGCGCCTTCCCTCCATCCTGCCACCGCTCTTGGCGTCGGAACTTCTGGAAGTTTCCATGGTCCATTCCATTGCCGGGCAACTCTCCGGCGGCAAGCTGTCGGATCGGCGTCCCTTCCGCACCCCGCACCATTCCGCCACCATGGCAGCACTTGTGGGCGGTGGCATGCGGGCAAAGCCGGGGGAGGCATCGCTTGCCCATCACGGCGTGCTGTTTCTCGATGAGTTCCCGGAGTTTTCACCGCAGGCGCTGGATGCCCTGCGTCAGCCGCTGGAAACGGGCGAGTGCATCATTGCCCGCGCCAATCATCGCGTCAGCTATCCCGCAGAAATCCAGCTGGTTGCCGCCATGAACCCGTGCAAATGCGGCATGGCGGGCGAGCCGGGCTTCACCTGCGCCCGTGGTCCGCGCTGCGTTACGGATTATCAGCAGCGCATTTCTGGCCCCTTGATGGACCGCATCGATATCCGCATCGAGGTTCCCGCCGTTTCCGCTGCCGACCTCATTCGCCCCATGGCCGCAGAAGCCAGCGCCGATGTCGCCATCCGCGTTGCCCGCGCCCGCGATCTGCAACAGGATCGCTTCGCTGCTGCAGGCTTTAACGGCATTCGCACCAATGCCCGCTGCTCCACAGCGCTGATCGAAAAATTCGCAGAACCGGACGCGCCCGGCCTGCAATTGCTGCGTGATGCCGCCGAGAAACTGAAATTCTCCGCCCGTGGCTATCACCGCATCCTGAAAGTTGCCCGCACGCTCGCTGATCTGGATGACAGGCCAACCGTCACCCGCATTCATCTGGCCGAAGCCATCTCCTACCGCATCGCCGGGGAGCGGCTGACGGCGGCGGCGTGATCAAGGCGCGCGGCTACCTCTCCCCTTATGGGAGAGGACAGAAAATCACGATCTTAGCGCAGCTAAGTCGTAGATTTTCTTGGGTAGAGGGGTTGTGCCCCAGCCACTAGCGCTACTATATCGCAAGATATTCTTCATCTGAATCAATGCTTTAATAAAAATCTCCGAAAATCCTCAAAAAATCGATCTGCAGTTTCTCAATGACGGGCGAATCACCAGCAAAATGTCCCCGTTCCGCCCTCGGATACACCGCAAGGCGTTGCGGCGAGGCGGAACCGGCGCTGGTGGTGATGAGGCTACGCAACCTTTCATCACCGGGGTCTGGCAGCGATCTCCCCGGGGGCAACGGGTGAGGGGATAGCGCCGGTTTCGGACCGGCTGGCGCAATCTCCTCCATGTTCGATCCGGCCTGATGCTTGTGCGTTGCGAATGCCTTACGGGTTCGTTTCGCGTCTGCATCAGTCCGGCTCGTCAGCCACCGGGCGTACCGACAGCCCTTCGCCCATGCTCGAACGCGACCGGATGGCGGAACGGCGAAAGTCAGGCGGTACACAGGAACACGCTGCATCTGCCCCGCATCGCAAAGGATGCGGACGGATCGTGAGGGCGGGCATCGGCTGATCGGCGGATGCCTACCTTGCGAAAAACGGATCGCCCGGGTCCGCGCTTTGATCAATCGGCGCGGATGTCAGGCGAAGGCAGGTGTAGCCGAACTGGCAGGCGGTATCCCAAAGGGGTGCCGCCGCCCGGAATGGGGAAGGGTTGGACCTTGGTCATGTCCGACCGGTTTTCCGGCAAGGCCTGCCCTCGCCATCCGGGAATAGCCAGCCGTGGCAAGAGATCGTGGGCGGACACAAACCGCTGAACGGGGCGCTGAAAGGTGCCAATACTAAAACTACCCAACGAGGCAACTTCCAGCGCCCCGTCCGAAATACCCATGGCCTCACACGGCGATGGTCAGAAAGAAAAGATCAAACCACGGGCAGAACATGCCGCGTGAACGGCGAAGCTTGGCTAAAAGCTCGCCGCGATTTTTGATAGCACAGGGTTGCGGAGAGGCGTCACTGTATGTCCTGCTTCACGCCCCACAAGCAATGCCAGCGGGGCGTGAAGCCTAAGCGATCTTAAAGGCCAAGGCCCTCGAACAATGCTGTCGAGAGATACCGCTCGGCAAAGGATGGAATGATGACAACAATGGTCTTGCCCGCATTTTCGTCGCGGGCGCCAACCTTGATGGCAGCAGCAAGAGAAGCGCCGGAGGAGATTCCGACAGGCACGCCTTCCAGGCGGGCGACGAGGCGGGCCGTCTCGAAGGCCTCTTCATTGCTGATCGTCACGATTTCATCATAGATCTTTGTGTCGAGAACCGCTGGCGCAAAACCGGCACCGATGCCTTGAATCTTGTGCGGACCGGGCGTGCCGCCCGACAGAACCGGGCTGTCGGCAGGCTCGACGGCCACCACCTTCACCTCAGGCTTGCGCTGCTTCAAGACCTGTCCCACGCCGGTAATCGTGCCGCCCGTGCCGATGCCGGAAATGAAGATGTCCACGCCACCATCGGTGTCGTTCCAGATTTCTTCTGCCGTCGTCTTGCGGTGAATATCGGGGTTGGCGGGGTTTTCGAACTGTTGCGGAATGACCGCGTCGGGAATGGTCGCGGCCAGCTCATGCGCTCTGGCAATCGCACCCTTCATGCCCTTGGGTCCCTCGGTCAGCACCAGTTCGGCACCCAAGAGCGCCAGCATCTTGCGGCGCTCGATGGACATGGTTTCGGGCATGGTCAGGATCAGCTTGTAACCCTTGGCGGCTGCGGCAAAGGCCAGTGCAATGCCTGTATTGCCGGATGTGGGTTCCACCAGCGTTGTCTTGCCGGGCGTGATCTTGCCCTCGCCTTCCAGCGCATCAATCATGGCAACGCCGATACGGTCCTTGACGGAGGCAATCGGGTTGAAGAATTCAAGCTTGGCCAGAATGGTCGCCTTGACGCCCTTGTCCCGCGCCAGCTTGTCGAGCCGCACCAGCGGCGTATCGCCGACGGTTTCGGTAATCGAGGAATAGATCCGTCCGCGTCCGGGTTTTCTGGCTTCAGACATGGCATGCTCCCAAAGTGCAAATGGTCAAGAATTTAGCACAGAATAGGGAAATTGATCTGGCGACGCTAGAGAATGGGAGTGCTTATATTGGCTTGTGTCCAGCATGGCATTCTACAATTTCTGGTACTTGTAGAATGATTGCCTCAAGTCGCCCGGGTTGCGATCATGGCGGCTGTCGCAGCCAGAATTCCGGCAGCCGTGCGGTTGAGGATTTGAAGTGCACTGGGTCGCTTCAACAGCGCCCGGGCTTTGGAAGCCAGCAGAATATAGGGAATGAGCACCGCCATCAGCACAACAAACGTCACCGCCAGCAGGGTGACATACTCTGTGCTGCCGATCATGCGGATGTCGATCAGCGTCGGCACCAGCGCCACGTAAAACAGCATGGTCTTGGGGTTGCCAAGTGTGATCAGCAGGCCTGACAGGAAGGACATGCCGATGCTGGTGCTTTTCTTTGCCTGAAGATCCTGCGGCAGAAGGCCCGCCGTCCAGAGCTTCCAAGCAATGTAAAGAAGGTAGGCAGCACCTGCGATTTTCAGAACCATGAAGGCTTCCTGAAAGGTCTGCGCAACGAAGGCGAGGCCGAGAATAACGGCGGTCAGATAGACCATGTCGCCCAGCACCAGCCCAAGCCCCATGAAGAAGGTTTCGCGAAAGCCGGAGCCCAGCGCCCGCGCCACAATCGCCGTCATGCCCGGCCCCGGTATGGCGGCGGCGATGAAGAGGGCGGTGGCATAGGCAAGGAGGGTGGCGGCGCTCACGAACATATCCTTCAGATAATCATGTCCTGATATAGCACGAAGCCCGCTTGTGAGAAGCGCAAATACCAGAATGCACAAAGCCCGCACGAGGCGGGCTTTGCTTCTCAGATGTTTAGAAAATTACATGAACGGACGGTCCGGCATGTCGTCGATGCTGATGACGCCGTCGGTGTTCTTGTCCAGACGGGTAAACATCTTTTCACCGGCCGCTGTATATTCAGCCTTGCTGATCTGGCCGTTGCCATCAGTATCGACCATGGCGAACATCGCATTCATCCGGCCACCGGGACGCTTGCCACCTTCGCGGCCCTCGTGCTTGCGGCCTTCATGGCCCTTGCCGTCGCGCTCGGCATGCTCAGGTCCAGCCTTCTTGCCTTCACTGCCTTCCATCTTCGCACGCTCCGGGCGTGGGTTGGCGGCACGGAACTCATCCATCCGGGCTTTGCGGAAGTCCCGCATTTCCTTCGGCGTCACCGTGCCGTCCTTGTCCGCGTCGATCTGTGTGAACAACGCGTCCTGACGTGCGGCAAACTCCTCTTTGGAAATCTTGCCGTCCTTGTTCGTATCGGCTGTTTTCAGCAGATAGACATAGGCCAGTTCAGGGCGCATGGGCGGGCCATCCTTGCCAGGGCCACGCGGTGCTGCCATGGACATCGGGGCTGTGGTGCTCAGGACCAAAGCCGCGCCAAGCGCCGTAAAAGCGAATTTTCTGATTGTCATGGTCTATACCTTTCAAATGCTGTCCCTGGTTGAAAGGTAGTCATCTCATGCCACTTTCGCTACTTAAACATCAGTAATGTGCATGACAAATCGGTAACCTCCTGATGTCACGTGCCGGGCAGCGCTTTCAGAAAGCCGGTCAGATCATCGGTCACGAAATCAATGTGGTCGTCGCTGGTCGCAGGAATTTCCCAGCGCTCCATGACAATGCCTTCGAGATTGCGCGGCACCAGAAGCACCGTCTTCATGCCCAGAGCTTTGGGCGCCGTCAGATTGCGCGGCAGGTCCTCGAACATGGCAGCCTTGGTCGTGTCAAGCTTGGCAAGGGCGGCGAATTTCTCATAGGTCGCGCTGGCTGGCTTTGGCAGGTAATCGGCGGCAACAATGTCGAAGATGTCCTCGAAATGGTCGAGAATGCCCAGCGCCCCGGCAGCCGCCTGCGCATGCGGCACGCTGCCATTGGTCAGAATGAACTTGCGCCCCGGCAAGGCTTTGATCGCTTCGCCCAGTTCCGGGTTTGGCAGCAGGGCGGAATAGTCGATCGCGTGGGCGCGCTCCAGAAACGCATCCGGATCGATGCCATAATGGATCATCAGGCCCTGAAGCGTAGTGCCATGCTCATGATAATACTGCTTTTGAAGCTTGCGCGCCTCGTCGGGCTCCAGCTGCAAAAGCTCGGCCACGTAAGCCGTCATGTTTTTGTCGATCTGCGAAAACAGGTTTATCTCATGCGGATAAAGCGTGTTGTCGAGATCGAAGACCCACTCGGTCACATGGGAAAATTCGGCGGGGTTCGGTGCGTTCTTCGGTTTCGTGCTCATGGGCCTGTTATGCCCTGTCGCCAGCCCAAAGAAAATCGAAAAGGCGACACTTACGCCATTTTCCGGGCTTTGGAGCGTCAGTGCGGGCGTGATAACCAAAGGCATGGAACTCTGGATACCCATCACCATCGCCGCCGCCTTCATGCAGAACCTGCGCTCCGCATTGCAAAAGCAATTGCAGGGGTCGCTCGGCACCCGCGGCGCAAGCTTCGTTCGGTTCGGATACGGCTTTCCGATTGCGGTTGCCTATGTGCTCTTTCTGCATCTGGGAATGGGCGAGGTCTTGCCGAGCTTCACGACAGGCTTTTTCCTGTGGGCTGTCGTCGGTGGCTTGGCACAAATCTATGCGACGATGATGCTGGTGCACCTGTTTTCGCTGCGTAATTTCGCAGTCGGCACGGCCTATTCCAAAACGGAGCCGGTGCAGGCAGCCTTGTTCGGCTTTGTCATTTTGGGCGAAAAGCTCAATGCCGGTGCCATCGGCGCCATTTTGGTCGGCGTCCTTGGTGTGATGACGATTTCCGTGGCGCGGATGCCATTATCCTGGCGAAACACTTTGACGGCGATGACCAGCCGCACGGCGTTGATCGGAATTGCATCAGGCGGCATGTTCGGCGTTTCAGCCGTGGCTTACCGCAGCGCATCGCTGTCTCTTGAAGGGGCCGGGCCGATCATGTCTGCGGCCGTGACGCTCGCATGCGTCACCATGTTTCAGACCGTATACATGCTGGTGTGGATGGCGTGGAAGGACAGGTCTGAGATCGTGCAGGTGCTGGTGACGTGGCGGTCTTCGGCGCTGGTTGGTATTGCCGGGGTGATCGGCTCTGCCTGCTGGTTCACCGCCATGACGCTGCAACAGGTGGCCTATGTCCGCGCGCTTGGCCAGATCGAACTGATCTTTACCTTCATGGCGTCGTGGTTCCTGTTTCGGGAACGGGTCAACGCCATGGAGCTTGCAGGATGCCTGCTGATTGTCAGCGGCATCCTGGGATTGCTGTTCTCTTGAATCAGGGAACGATGAGGGTGCCGGCACCTTCGGTGAAGATTTCCAACAGAACCGAGTGGGCGGTCTTGCCATTGAGAATGACAACGCCCTGAACACCCGCCTTGATGGCCTCGATGCAGGTCTCGACCTTGGGGATCATGCCACCGGAAATCGTGCCGTCCTTGATGAGCGCCCGCGCCTGCGAAACCGTAAGTTCCTTGATGAGTTCCTTGTTCTTGTCGAGAACGCCCTCAACATCCGTCAGGAACAGCAGGCGGGTGGCATGCAGCGCACCGGCAATGGCACCAGCAAACGTATCGGCGTTGATGTTGTAGGTCGCGCCATCGCGGCCCGGAGCAACCGGCGCAATCACGGGGATCATTTCGGACTTTGCCAGAAGGTCGAGCAACGTGCGGTCGACTTCAACCACTTCACCCACGAAGCCAAGATCGAGAACGCGCTCGATATTGCTGTCGGGATCGATGACGGTCTTCTTCGCCTTTTCGGCAAAGACCATGTTGCCATCCTTGCCGCACAGGCCGATGGCCCATTCGCCAGTCTGGTTGATGAGGGCGACGATCTCCTTGTTGATCGAGCCTGCCAGAACCATTTCAACGATTTCGACGGTCTTGGCATCGGTGACGCGCAAGCCGCCTTCGAACTTTGATTCGATGCCCATCTTGCTCAGCATCGCGCCGATCTGCGGTCCGCCGCCATGGACGACGATGGGGTTGATGCCGGACTGCTTGAGAAGGGCGATATCCTCGGCAAAGGCCTTGCCCAGGCTTGAATCGCCCATGGCATGCCCGCCATATTTCACCACGATGGTCTTGTTTTCGTATTTCTGCATGAAGGGCAGGGCCTGCGCCAGAAGCCGGGCCTGCATTTCGCTTTCGGAAGACGCCATGGGAAAGATCCTCGTCGTTGATTGTCGCGCTTTTAGCCCAAGTTTTTGACAGATGAAACAACGCAGAGCCCATCGCTTGCAGAAAATTCAAACCCTGTCACATCAAGGCAAGCCAATCCGATTGACAACAACCACCAATCGGCACAGCTTAACAGATGGAGGCCATGGATGCGTCGGGTGGAGAGAGCCGATGCATTGCCATGATATCGATTTTGCATGACAGCCGGGAGTTGTTTGGCGAATGACCTTGCCAGATCGGGAGAAACAAAGCGGTTTGAATGACGAGGTGCTGGCGGGCGAATATGTGCTCGGCGCATTGAGTGAGGCCGCGAATGCCGAACTTGCCAAACGCATAAAGACAGACCGCCAGTTTGCCGCGACCGTGCGCCGCTGGCAGGACAATCTTTCCCAGACCCAGCATAATGACCAGCGCGCTTATTCGGCCTATGGCGCCATTGCCGGGCGCGATGGGGTAAGGCGAACACAGCGGCGGCATAACGGCCTGTCGGGCATCCTAAGGCTATTCGCAGGCCTTTGGGGCTCAGTCAGCTTCTGGCGGCTGCTGGCGGTGGCGTCACTCGTGTGGGTGTCATATTTACTGGCTTGAACGCAGCCTAAGCAAACATAAAAAAAGAGGTGCGACTGGCGCACCTCTTTTGGATCTTAATTGCTTGCGATCTTACTTGATGCCGACGGTCTTGCAGATTTCTGCACGGACGTCATCTAGCCCGGAGGTTTTCTCCGACGATGTCGCCAGAACTTCCGGATAAGCCGCTGGACGCTTGCGGATTTTTTCCAACGTTTCATTGATGACGCGTGGAACGCCTACATCCTTGATCTTGTCGGTCTTGGTCAACACGATCTGGTAGGAGATCGCGGCCTTGTCGAGGATCTTCAGAACGTCCTCGTCATTGGCCTTGATGCCGTGGCGCGAGTCGATCAGCAGGTAAACGCGCTTCAATGTGGCGCGACCACGCAGATAATCGAACACCAGTTTGGTCCAGGCATCCACATGGTCCTTGGGAGCCTGCGCATAACCGTAACCCGGCATGTCGACAAGCGCCATGGGAGGCATATCGCCCGGCTCGCCGGAAAAGCCCTCAGGAACGAAGTAGTTCAGTTCCTGCGTGCGGCCCGGCGTGTTGGACGTGCGCGCCAGCCCCTTATGGCCGACGAGCGCGTTGATGAGCGAAGACTTGCCAACGTTGGAACGTCCGGCAAAGGCGATTTCAGGCGGACCTTCAGGCGGCAGGAACTTCATGGCGGGAACGCCACGAATGAAAATCCAGGGCCGTCCGAAGAGCGGCTTTTCCGTTGCCGGTTGGCCGCCTTTGATTTCGCTGGTCATTTGGTTTCCACCGGCTTTCGTTTGAACAGGCTCTTGAGGTTGTCAAACAACTCAATCTTGGCGCCGTGGCGCTTCATGATGAGGGCCTGCTGGGAGATGGAGAGCGTGTTGTTCCAGGCCCAGTAGATGACGAGACCGGCAGGGAACGACGCCAGCATGAAGGTGAAGATCAGCGGCATCCAGGTGAAGATCATCGCCTGTGTCGGATCTGGAGGCGTCGGGTTCATACGCATCTGCATGAACATGGTGATGCCCATAATGATTGGCCAGACGCCGATCATGAGGAAGTGCGGAACATCGTAAGGCAGGAGGCCGAACAGGTTGAACAGCGAGGTCGGGTCCGGCGCAGACAGGTCATGGATCCAGCCGAAGAACGGCGCATGCCGCATTTCGATGGTGACGTAAATGACCTTGTAGAGCGCGAAGAAGACCGGGATCTGCAACAGCATCGGCCAGCAACCGGCCACCGGGTTGATCTTCTCTTCCTTGTAGAGCGCCATCATCGCCTGCTGCATGGCCATGCGGTCATCGCCATGCTTGGCTTTGAGCTCTTCCATCTTCGGCTGCATGCGCTTCATGTTGGCCATGGAAGCGTATTGCTTGCTGGCCAGCGGGAAGAACAGAAGCTTCACGACGATGGTGGTCATGAGAATGGCGACGCCGAAGTTGCCAAAGTAACGGAAGAAGAAATCCATCAGTTTGAACATCGGCTTGGTGATGAAGTAGAACCAGCCCCAGTCGATAAGGCGGTCGAACTTCGGAATGCTGTACTGCGTCTCATAGCGGTCAACCAGCGGAACTTCCTTGGCGCCTGCAAAGACGAGGTTCTTCAGCTCGATGGACTGACCCGGTGCCACAGTCATGGCATCGCTGCGGTAGTCGGCCTGATAGCGCGGCTGACCGTCTGTGAAGTGCGAGTAGCGCGTTTCAACCGCAACATTCTGCGGGGGGACGATGGCTGCGGCCCAGTACTTATCGGTGATGCCAAGCCAGCCGCCCATAGCCTTAGGCAGCGTAACGGGCTTTTCCTCGATGTTCTTGTAGGTGTCTTCCGTCAGGCCCGCTTCTGTACCAGCCACGCCCAGGAAGCCTTCGTGAATAACGAAGACGGCAGGCGTTGTCGGCTTGTTGTTACGGGTGATGCGGCCATAGGTCGAGAATGACACTGGCGCCTGGCCAGGGTTCTCGATCTTGTCTGTGACGGTGATCATGTAGTGATCGTCAATCGCGAGCGTGCGCGTAAAGACAACGCCGACATCATTGGTGAAGGTCAGCGTAACAGGCGTCGTCTCGGTCAGCTTTGCGCCTTGAGGTGCAGTCCAGACCGTGGAAGGACCGGGAGCGGAACCTGCGGTGGCTTCACCCGCGATATAACCAAGCTCTGTGAAATAGCCGTCACGGGTGTCGGACGGAGAAAACAGCGTGATCAGCGGGCTCGAGTCATCCACGGTCTCATGGTATTCCTTGAGGCGGATATCGTCCAGACGCGCGCCAGTGAGGCTGATGGAGCCCTGAACGGCGTTGGTGTCGATTTCGACGCGCTGCGATTTCGTCAGCGATTCCTCGCGAGAAACCGTGGCTGCCTGCTGGCCGGTTGCGCCGGGCAATGTGCCTGCTGGAGCGGCGTCCGTGCCGGGTGCTGCATTGGTCGTTGTTGTCTGCTGCGTGGCCTGCTGCGCCTGTCGAGCCTCTTCGGCGCGGCGCTGCTGCTCTATGCGCGGGTTCATGTAGAGGAACTGCCAGGCAAGCACGATGACAACCGAAAGGCCTATCGCGATAAAGTAGTTGCGGTTTTTTTCCATCATTCTTTCCTGGAGCGGGTCTCCCGGGGGCGTCCGGATTTCGCTCGTCCTTCGATCCGCTCTGTGAGCAAGTGTTCCAGTACGGCGAATTCGGTTTTCAGTACGTCCCTTCGGGCGACAATCACATAGTCATGTCCGGGTTTCATTGCAAACCCTGCGGAGTGCCTGACGGCTTCTCTCAAGCGACGGCGCATACGATTGCGTTCAACCGCATTGCCTTGGCGTTTTGTGACCGTAAAACCGACCCTGGGCTCGGTTTCCGGCTGTTTGCGATCCAGCACTTCCAGAAGAAATGTGCTGCCTCGCCTCTTTTCCCCTGCCTGAACAGCAAGAAACTCCGGTCGGTTTTTCAACCGACCGGGTATTTTTTTCTCATGCGTCATGTGCCACGACTTTCATCGGGCTGTGGCCGGTTTAGGCCGAGAGACGGGCGCGGCCGCGTGTGCGGCGAGCGGCCAGAACCTTGCGACCGCCGGCAGTTGCCATGCGGGAACGGAAACCATGACGACGCTTGCGAACAAGCTTGGATGGCTGGAAAGTACGCTTAGACATTTATTTAATACCGCGGGGTGCGGCCCTTCTTGACTTTGCCCCTTATGGGACAAGAGCGTTTCGTTTTTCGCCCAGGAATGATTGCACAAGCGGCAAACGCCCAGACGTGCGGGCTTATAAGGGCTTAAGCGCCATAAAGTCAATTGCTGAACGGCATCCTTCCCGGAGCGTGTAGGGCGTCAGGAGAGGAGCCAGCGTCGCTTGTTTGGGTGCGGTCGTTACCAACGGCAACCTATGGGTGATTTCGCGTATAGTATTGGAAATCCTTTTTTAATGGAAACTGATTAAACGTTGTCATGCTGAACTATCTTCGCGGGGGCGTTTCTTGGCTTTTTGGGGGGTGGGGTCTGAAAAGGGAGTAGAAAGTGAAAATACGCGGTAAGATCAATCTTCTGGTCGGGCTGTTAAGCCTTGTTGCTTGCACCATCGGCGGCCTGGCGATTTATGCAGTTAGAGAATATCACACGCAGACAATCGCATTGGATGCTGTTGCTGACCGCGCACTTCATGGTGAGAAATTGAACCGTCTGGTCACAGCGGTTGTTATGGAATCTCGCGGCGTCTATGGCGCCAAGGACATTGCCGCCGCTTCAAAGTTTGCCGATGGCATCGTGAAAAATCTTGATGATATGAGCAAATTGCTCGACGCCTGGAAGCCACAGGTGCCCGCAGAGCAGGCCGCACAATTCGCCAACCTCGAAAAACGCTTTGCCGAATTCCGCACCTTCCGCACGGAAACGGCGCGACTTGGCCGCGAAGTCAGCCCGCAGGATGCCAATACCCAGGGCAACAATGAAGCGAACCGCGAAAACCGCAAGGCCTACCAGGCCGAGATCGACGCCGTGGTCAAGGATGACCTCAAGTCTCTGGATGCTGTCAAGGCTGAGATCGAGGCCTTCAGCCAGTTCATCTTCCTCGTCGTTGCCTTTGTGACGGTGGCCGGAGTAGCGGCTGGCGCTGCCTTCGGTGTCTATATTGCATCCAAGGAACTCAGCGGCCCTATTCTCAAAGTATCCAATGTGATGAACGCCGTTGCCGAAGGCGACCTGAACACGGCAGTCCCTTATCTCGACCGCAAGGATGAGATTGGCGAAATGGCGGCTGCGGTTGAGGTGTTCAAGCGCAACGGGCAAGAAGCGCGCCGCAAGTCTTCGCAGGAAATGTCCATGCGCGCCAACAGCGACGAGTTGCAGGCCAGCATGGCTGATATCGTCAGCGCCGCAGCGGCTGGAGACTTCACGTCGCGCATCAACAAGGACTATGGCGACGAGGCTCTCAACCGCTTCGCGCAGAACATCAACGCGCTGATGGAGAGCGTCGATCGCGGCGTGACGGAAACCGGCCGCGTGATCGAAAGCCTGGCCAATGGCGACCTGACCCAGACCATGAACGGCAACTTCCATGGCGTGTTTGCGAAGCTCCAGGCCAATGTCAACGAGACATTTGACAAGCTGAAGGACACGATGTCCGAAGTTCGCGGCAGCACGGGCAGCATCAACGGCAATGCCAATGAATTGCGCTCTGCCGCCAATGATCTGTCCAAGCGCACCGAGCAGCAGGCTGCAGCTCTGGAGGAAACCTCCGCCGCGCTGGACCAGATTACCGCCGTTGTTCGCAACTCGACCGACCGCGCGCAGGAAGCCAGCTCCATGGTGACCGAGACCAAGGAAAAGACAGCGCAGTCTGCCAAGGTCGTGGGTGAGGCGGTGTCTGCGATGGGACGCATCGAGCAGGCGTCGAAAGAAATTAGCCAGATCATCAATGTCATCGATGAGATTGCTTTCCAGACCAACCTTCTGGCCCTGAATGCCGGTGTTGAAGCCGCGCGTGCAGGCGAAGCGGGCAAGGGCTTTGCGGTTGTGGCGCAGGAAGTGCGTGAGCTTGCTCAGCGTTCTGCCAACGCAGCCAAAGACATCAAGGCTCTGATTACGAAGTCTGGCGAGGAAGTGGGCAAGGGCGTGACGCTTGTTCAGCGCACGGGCGAAGTGCTTAGCGAAATCGAGACCCGCGTTCTCAGCATCAACGACCACATCCACTCCATCGCCGCTTCCGCGAAAGAGCAGTCGACTGGCCTCAACGAAGTCAACCTTGCCATAAACCAGATGGATCAGGTTACGCAGCGCAATGCTGCGATGGTGGAAGAAACTTCTGCGGCGACCCATAAGCTCAGCAGCGAGGCGGAAAGCCTTGTGTCGCTGGTCGGACGTTTCCGCCTGGGTGACGAGGGCGGCCAGATGGCATCCTACTCGGCTCAGCCTTCCCGCCCTGCGGCTGCTACGCCACGTTCCGCACCTGTTGCATCGCCCGTTCGCAAGATGATGGGCAATGTTGCCCGCGCCTTCAGCGGCAATACGGCGGTGGCGCAATCCCGCGACGAATGGCAGGAATTCTAAGAGCGGCTACCAACTCCGTAAAATTCAAAAACCCGCCGGGCAACCGGCGGGTTTTGTGTTTGAAGGTGGTTTACGCTGCGGCTTGCGCAGGGTCCAGACCGTCAATGCCTTCCTGACGGTCATAGGCTGCCTGATCCAGAATGCCCTGACGCTTTGCCACAATGGTTGGGATCAACGCCTGACCCGCAACATTGACGGCGGTGCGTCCCATATCAAGGATCGGATCGACTGCCAGCAACAAGCCGACACCCTGCAATGGCAGACCGAGCGTGGAGAGTGTCAGCGTCAACATGACGGTGGCGCCAGTCAGCCCCGCTGTTGCTGCCGATCCCAGCACGGAGACAAAGGCGATCAGAACATATTCCTGAATGCCAAGTGGGACGCCGTAGAACTGGGCGACGAAGATTGCCGAGATCGCCGGATAGATCGCAGCACATCCATCCATCTTGGTGGTTGCGCCGAGCGGCACGGCGAAGGCTGCATATTCACGCGGCACACCGAGATTGCGCTCGGTGACCTGCTCAGTCACAGGCAGCGTGCCGATGGAGGAGCGGGACACGAAGGCGAGCTGAATGGCTGGCCATGCGCCTGCAAAGAACCGTACCGGGTTGAGGCCATTCAGGGTGAGGATCACCGGGTAGACCACAAACAGCACGAGGGCGAGGCCGATATAGATGGCCGCCGAGTACCAGCCGAGCGAGGCGAGAGCCTCCCAACCATAGACCGCAACCGCGTTGCCCAGCAGGCCGATGGTGCCGATGGGTGTGAGGCGGATGACCCACCACAGGATCTTTCGGGTGATGGCCAGCAGCGAGCGGTTGAAGGCGAGAAACGGCTCTGCCTTTTCACCCACCTGCAAGGCAGCGATACCGACCGCGATCGAAATCACCAGAATTTGCAGGACGTTGAAGTTGAGTGCGGTGGTGGCGCCGCCCTGTGTAATCTTGGTGGATGCCTGAAGGCCAAGCAGGTTGGCAGGGATAAGCCCTTTGAGGAAATCAAGCCACGAACCCGTGCTGGACGGAACCGCAGCGGCGGTGACCGCTACGCCCGAATTGATGCCGGGCTGGATGACGAGACCCAGCGTGATGCCGATCAGAACCGCAATCAGCGCTGTGATCGCAAACCACAACAGCGTCTGCCAGACGAGGCGGGCTGCATTGTTCAGCTCACGCAAATTGGCAATGGAGGCGACAATCGCAGTGAAGATCAATAGCGGCACCAAGGCCCGCAAAAGCTGCACGAAAATCGTTCCGATAGTAGCCAGCGTCTGCACCAGCCAGTTCGGCCCTGCCTCGGTCGCGCCCATCTGGCGGGCAATATAACCCAGCACCAGACCGACGACCATGGCGGCAAAAACCTGAAAGCCGAAAGACGTATAAAACGGCCTTTGAGCCGTTGAGGAAGAAGAGGACATGTTTGCATTCCATAATAGCGCGACGACCGCAGCAGCGGCTTAACGCATAAAGGGGAGGGATGATCCCATTTTCCGCGTATTCGACACGATATCAACGAATGAGATTGCGCGGGAGGTGGAATTCTTAGTTTTCCATGCCTGCCGCATCCCAAATTCTGCCATCACATTTATTCATCGAAGCCATATGCCGCTGAGGATGGATAGGCGCGGCCACGGCCAGTAGGCTGTCCCCATTAATCAGAAGGGAGGCTCACATGGCTCTTCTCAACGCCAAGGCTGTTCATCCCATTACCTTGCCGGATGGCACCGTGTTCACAGAGACGATCTATCTCAACAACGTCATCGATCATCCGCGCATGGAAATCGGTGATTTCAGCTACTACACGCATTCTGGAAAGCTGGAGGACACGGCTGCGATCCTTGCGCCTTTTCTCGGTCATGGGGTCCGTGAACGGCTTGTCATCGGCAAATTCGTGCAGATTGCCAGAGGCAGCTATTTCATCACCAGCTCTGCCAACCACCCCATGACGGGGTTCACGACCTACCCATTCCGCATCTTCAAGCCAGAGACATTCGGCTACAAGGATTTGCCCATCAAGGACACCATTGTCGACCACGATGTGTGGATTGGCCAGAACGCGGCCATCATGCCGGGCGTCCACATTGGCAGCGGCGCCATTGTTGCAGCAGCCTCGGTGGTGACGCGCAACGTGCCGCCCTATGCCGTTGTCGGTGGAAACCCGGCAAGGGTCATCCGCATGCGGTATTCAGAAGAGATGATCGAAGAGCTTCTACACCTTGCCTGGTGGGACTGGCCTCTCGACAAGATCGAAGCCAATCTTGAAGCCTTGACCAGCGGGGACGTTTCCAAGCTCGGAGCGATGGCGGAAACCGGGACAGACCCGTTAAAAGGTTAGTGGAGCTGCCCCCCAAATGACTTTGCAAGGCCGGGTACCCGAGCTTCAATTGCCGATGTCTGAAAGACGGCCTATTATCATGGCACAAACAGTGGAGGTCCAGATGAAAGCGCTTCTAGCCAATCTCCTCGGAGGTGTTTTCGCTGCTGCAGCAGTATGGGGCGCGCAGCGCCTAGGTGCTTCTTTTTTGCTGACAGGGATAGCAGCCTTTGTTGGGGCTTTTGTTGGAACTTACGCTGGGCAAAAGCTCATCGATAAGCCGTAGCTCCGTTCGCCTTTAGGTTTGACCCGTCGCTTGCACTCCGGGCGTTACCACCGCCGCTGGCCGTCATCCGACCTTCCGCCATCATGCCACTGGTCATAATAGCGCATGGCGGTATCTTGCGCGGTTCCCAGCACTGCCGGGTTTTGCCAGACCATCACGCCGCCGATGACGACGGCGGCGAGCAGCGCAATTCCGATGAGCTTGCGCACGACAAACATCACCAGCCAGATGGCGATGACCGCAAAAACAGCCATGACCAGCATGGAGCCGACGTCTTCAGGGATATAAGCCTCGAGATTTTCCATCGTCGCTTATAGGGAGAGTGTTTTGGCCGAAGAAAGGCAGATCCAGGATTTCGTCACGACGTTTTGTCTATGGTGCGTGGGAGTCGCAACCTTGGTTTCAAATGACCAGCCGGGGTGAGAAAGACTTTGTCAGAAACGGCCTTTCTTAACGTGTTCAGCAAAACGGACCACCTGGCACTTCGCATTGACATAAACCGCCCATGCTTTTTCTGCGGGCTTCAAGTTCCTGTCAAAAGTCACATCAGAAAATGCTGCATTCCAACTTTCGTCACTTCCACGCCAATCGCCTTCAACATCAGGTGTTTCAAGGGTGAGGACACGAAAGTCTTTGGCAGGGTTGAAGTGACGCAACCTTGATTCGATTTCCGCCTGCTGGTCGGCAGAGGCCTTTGATTTGGCTAGGACGAATAGCGTCGGCTCATCATCAGTCATCATGCGTTTTGTTCGAAAGCACATTGCGTCATGACGTTTACGGGCGTCCAGAAACTGCGTAGACAGAGTTTCTTCGGTGGTATCCACATCGAATTCGTGATGATGTTCTGTCAGATAAACCGTATTTATGACGGTTCGCTTATGCGGAGCGAGGTGCTCTCTTTCCATCATTCCTTTAAAATCATTCTGCAAATAGGCCAGCAGGGCTTCCACCGGTGTTATCTGCCATGAAAAAACAGAACTAGGGCAACCCAGCGCGGCATCACGCACACTCGGAATTTTCCTGAATCGTTCCGACTTATCTCCAGTCAATCTTCTGACTTGATACTGAACTTCACAGGTTGTTCCGAGGCTTATAAATCGCCTGAACGACTTTCTAACGCTCACAACCCAATTTCCTCAGCCCAAGGTGGGTTGGCGCCTGCGCGTGATACCGTCACAGCAGCAGCATTTGCGCCGAGTGCGAGTGCCTTGGTGATCTGGTCTTCCGTCAAGGAGGCCACTTGTGGCTTGGTGAGCAGGCCTTGGAGTTTCAGCGAGGCGAGGATGCCGGCGTCGAAGGTGTCACCTGCGCCGACGGTGTCGACGACATCGACGCGCTCGCTTGGCACTTCCACGCGAAGGTTGGATGTATAGCCGACCGCGCCTTCTGCGCCGCGCGTCACGACCACGAGCTTGGCGCCGTGGTGCAGCCAGTGGCGGGCGAGCGTGTCTTCGTCGCCTTCCAGACCGAACCATGCCAGATCCTCATCCGAGAACTTGACGATGTCAGATTTGGCGGCCATCCGGTTGATGCGGTCTAAGTGTTTCTGCTTGTCCTTGATGAAGCCGGGGCGGATGTTGGGGTCGAGCGAGATAACGCGCTTTTCGTGTTCGCGCATCAGAAGCGCCTCATAGGTGCCGCCGCAGGGTTCTGGAATGAGGCTGATGGCGCCGAAATGCATGGCTTCGCAATCGGGTCCGATATTGGGCAGATCGCTTTCAGACAGCATCCGCAACGCCGTGCCTTCATCGTAAAAGGCGTATGTCGCGTGGCCATCCACCAGCTTGACGAAAGCGATGGTGGAGGGGCGGTTGGAGAAGGCGCAGAGGCTGTAATCGACATTGCTGGCCTTCAGCGTGTCTTTCAGGATCTCGCCCATCATGTCATCGGCGATGCCGCAGAAGAAGGCAGAGGGAACACCGAGACGACCCAGCGCGATGGCCGTGTTGAAGACCGCGCCGCCCGCATAGGGCGCAAAACCGGCTTCGCCCTTCGTGGTTTCACGCGGCAGCATGTCGATCAGGGCTTCACCACAACACAGGATCATCCGGTTTTCCTCCGTACCAAAAACTAAATCGATTTAAACAACTTCGCCTGAATTGGCCAGATGTCTACCAATCGAAATTTCTATGCCCAACCAAGATCAGGCCAACCATGATCAGGATTGCGGCAATTCGCTGACGCCACCACGGGCGGCTGACCATGGCAGAGGGTTATCGAGGAAGGCTTCGACTTCCGACAGGGTCTTGTCATCGAAGAGCTTCTCAGAGCGCGCGACAGCCAGAACATCGCGCCATGTGCTGAGGTAATGCAGCTTCACATTTCCGTTGGCAAAGCGCGCCTCGGCTTCCTGGAAGATGCCATAATAGAACAGGGCGATGCCGTGATCGACAATGCCACCGGCGGCGCGGATGGCTTCGATGAAGGTGAACATGGAGCCGCCAGCGGTCGTCAGATCCTCGATGACCAGCACGCGGGCGCCTTCGGGCATATGGCCTTCGATCTGCGCATTGCGGCCATGGCCCTTGGGCTTCTTGCGGCAATAGATCATTGGCAGGCCAAGGCGTTCTGCCAGGAAGGCGGCGAACGGGATGCCTGCGGTTTCGCCACCGGCCACGCAATCGAACTTTTCAAAACCGGCATCAGCGACGATTTCTGCGGCGGCAAAATCCATGACGGTGGAGCGAATGCGCGGATAGGAAATCAGCTTGCGCATGTCGATATAGACGGGGCTCTTCATGCCCGATGCGAATGTGTACGGGTTCTCGGAGTTGAAATGAACCGCCTTGATCTCCCACAGCATCTTCGCGACAAGTTCTGCCACCAGGGCGCGATCCGTGAATGTGAATGTGGACATCGGGCGTTTCCTCTTTGATCAGGTGCTACATAGAAAAACTGCCGGACGAACCGGCAGTGAATTGAAAAACTTAGGCGACATCCCAATGCAACGGGAACATGGGGTCAAATACGGTCACCGGGCCAGCGCCCGTCTCGATCTTTTCCGGGAAGCTGACCGGCTCATCGCGCTTGGTGAGGGTGATGGTCTCCTCGTTCGGCGCAAGGCCGTACCAGGCGGGGCCGCTGAGCGAGGTGAAGGCTTCCAGCTTGTCCAGCGCATTGTCCTGCTCAAACACGTGCGCAAGGCAGCTCATTGTGTTGATGGAGGTGTAGATGCCCGCACAGCCACAGGCGCATTCCTTCAACGGGTCCACATGGGGGGCGGAATCCGTGCCGAGGAAGAAGCGGTTGTCGCCGGAGGTGGCGGCAGCGCGCAGCGCGAGACGATGTTCTTCACGCTTGGCAACCGGCAGGCAGTAATAATGCGGCTTGATACCGCCGACCAGAATGGCGTTGCGGTTGATGATGAGGTGATGGGTGGTGATGGTGCCTGCGAGATTGGCCTTGGATGACTTGATATAGTCAACGCCGTCCTGTGTCGTCACATGCTCCATCGTCACCTTCAACTCGGGCAGGCGCTTTCGCAGCGGCTCCAGAACCGTTTCGATGAAGACCTTCTCGCGGTCGAAAATATCAACTTCTGGAGTGGTGACTTCGCCGTGAACGCAGAGGGGCAGGCCGATCTTCGCCATGCGCTCCAGCACCGGCATGGCCTTTTCCATATCCCTGACGCCGCCATGGGAATTGGTGGTGGCACCGGCGGGGTAAAGCTTGACCGCATGGATGAGGCCGCTCGTCTTGCCCTGTTCCACATCGTTGGGGTTGGTGTGTTCCGTCAGGTACAGCGTCATCAGCGGCTGGAAGCGGTCACCTGATGGAATGGCCCTGGTGATGCGCTCCTTATAGGCGATGGCATCTGCTGTCGTGACGACAGGCGGCACGAGGTTGGGCATGATGATGGCGCGGGCGAAATGGCGGCTGGTATCGGCAATCACGCCTTCCAGCATTGCACCATCGCGCAAATGCAGGTGCCAGTCATCAGGGCGGCGAAGGGTGATCGACTTCATCGTAAAACCTCTGGATCATGCTGGAATTACGCCCGTTTAGCACCATTCCATGGAAGAAAACAACGTCCAGGACGAGTTTTTCCAACCCGCAACGGCTTAAATCGCGCCCGCCTGCGGACCCCAGACATCGGTCATGGCAAAGCCATCCGCCAGCGGATCATTGGGATCAAGCCAGACCTGGTGCATGCCGAAGGTAAAGCCGCGCCCGGCAATGGTGGGAATGACCGCTGGCTTGCCAGCCACCTCGGTAACGGCTGACAAGCCCACCTCGAACTGCGTGCCGATGATGGAGCGCGAGGTGTAGGTATCGCCAACCTTGACCATGCCGCGCGCATGCAGCGTCGCGAGATTGGCCGAGTTGCCGGTGCCGCAGGGCGAGCGATCCGCACGGCCCGGCCACATGGTGGTGCAGGTACGGATGGTGCCATCGGCCTCGGTATCACGGAACATCACATAGGCGACGCCTGAAATGGCGGGAATTTCCGGGTGCACGACGGGCAGGTCGCGGTTGACGATGTCTTTCAGCACCATGCCTGCGGCCACGAGCTTTGCCGCATTCGCCTTGTCTATGGTCAGCCCGATCTGGCCCACGTCAACGAGTGCGTAAAAAATGCCGCCATAGGCGATATCCATGCGGATGCGGCCCCAGTCCGGCGTGTCGATCTCAACATCCAGTTCATGCACGAAGGATGGCACCATGGTCAGCGTCACCTTTTCGCAGCGCCCATCGCGGCAAGTGGCGGTTGCCTTGACCAGACCAGCCGCCGTTTCCAGCATGACGATGGTTTCCGGCTCCTTCATCTCCACCATGCCGCTTTCCAGCAGGGCCGTGGTGGCGCAGATGGAGTTGGAGCCGGAGCTTGCATGCGCCTGATCCGGCTGGAGAATGACGAAAGCGGCATCCGCATCCGGGTGCTTTGGCGGCAGCAGAAGGTTGACGGAGCCGATGGGGGCACCGCGCGGCTCCAGCGTCAGGAAGCGCCGGAGTTCTTCGCCCTTCGGATCGGTGTTGAGCCAATGAAGCTGCTCGGCCACCGTGTTGCCGGGAATTTTCGGAACGCCGCCTGTCGCAACGCGCCCGATTTCACCTTCACAATGAACATCGAGAAGCTGAAGGGTACGTTTGAAGCGCATGGCGATCACTCCGGCAGGAATTGAGATGCACGCTCATAGCGCATAAAATACTGTTTGTATATTATGCGCTCAGCGATCCCGGCATTCCGAATTTCCGCGATTAACGGGCAGGCTGCAATCACCAGACCGGCGCGTGCCGGTGTTCAGCCCTCGCGGATCGATGACGCTCGTTGCGGTGTCTCCCACGGAGCCTACGGTGTTGCCGACGGAGCGACCGAGGCGCTCGACCTGACGGCCATAATTCTCGCGGGTTCGCGGATCGAAGACGGCAATGGGCGCGCTGACGACGACGCTGGCCGCCGTGCCGACCGTCTGGGCAGCGCCAATGCCGACAGCGCCGATAGCCTCGCCCAGCCCGACATCGGAATCCGTCACCGTCTGCCCGTCGATCAACCGCCCGCCGATAAGGCGCACCACTTCTGGGCTTTCGGCAAATTTGCCATGGTTGAGGCGATCGCCGGATTTCAGCTTGGTGAGATCGAGAACGGTAATGCCAGCACTTTCCAGCTGGCTGCGATAGGGTTCAGCGGCAGGGTCGATCTGGCCGAGGCGGTCGACATTGCCGGAGATGCGGCGCGACAGGCTGAGCGCCCTGTCATCCTGAGAGACGAACAGGGTGAACTTCGGCTTGTCCGCGCCAAGGCTTGCATATTGGCGGGCAAACACATCGACATCGAGATCCGGTGCAGCCAGAATGACATTGTTGATCTTGGGATAGACACGGCCATGGCGGATAGCCATCTGCCGCAGGGACTCCACCGCAAGCCACGTTCCCATGGAATGGGCCATGATCGTCACGTCGCTGACGGCATTGTCTTTCGCCAGCCGTGTCAGCATTTCTTCCAGCGCATCGCGGGAATAATTGGTGCTTTCCTTGTCGTAATTATAATCGAATACGCTGGCGCGGGACGGCCAGGTGAAGACAACAGGCATCACGTCGGACCCGGAATCATGGACGATCTGCGCAAAGCGGTAGACCGATTCCTCATAGCGATTGTTGAAGCCATGGACGAAGACCAGAACACGCTTGTTCTTCAGGCTGTTGCGCTTGATCCAGCTCTGGGTGTCCCGATCATTCTTCACCGGTTCAACCGAAACAGTGGTGAAGTTCTTCAACGGATCAGCGGGAAGCTTCTTTGGCCACTGCACCTGACCGACCGTGCGGTTGGCTTCGGGCGGAATGGAAACGGAGATGGCATCGACCTTCAGCCCCGTTCCGCGCTCGCCTCCAAAGAGAATAGCTTTATCATCAGACGGTGCCCGGGTTGTTGCCACCAGCAGATTGACCGCAGAGGTGCCCTGCACCCGCTCACCCGTCGGCGTCATGACGCCAATGGGCCGACCGCCGCAACCGGCAAGAAAGGCAAGCAGGGTGACGAAAGTGACAAGCCTTGCGACCATTCCGATACTCCAGGAACAGGGCAAAGGCTCTCTCGCCACAATGACGATCTGGAGCCTTGGCCTTTATCGTTTCCCTTATTGCAGAACAGCCCGACATAGGCCAGCCGCAAGCCGGACTTGACGATTGCTATTCGCGGACGGTGTGTCGCGAACGCCTCAAATCGCACCTCGGGCCAAGACCCGATTATTGTTTTTAGTGTTCTCTATTTGCCTGAACGCGATCAGCCGCGTTTCTTCCTGACATGAAGGCCTGATTGGACCAGAGGTAATCCCACTCTCCGAAACGTCCGGCGAGGGCAATTCCTTGCTCGCTGACCCAATCACGGACGCGGTTACGTCTGCTTTCCATGTCGAGGTCAAACACGACGTTTCCGAAAGGCAGATGCTTGTGATGGGTCAGAACGATATCATCGCGGGATGCCAGACCCATTTTCTCCAGAGAGCCGATACAGTTTTCGATCAGTTCGGAGGGCTGGAGTGTCTGGGGCTTGGCGCGGGATGAATAGATCTCGAATTGAAGGGAAGAATGTCCCTCTGGCGCATTGTTGGGAGACTTGATGCTGGGGGAGTAGACCCGCGCAGCCAGAATATCTTCATCGTAGATATAGAACCAAAGGCTCGGCGATACCTTTTCTTTTCTGAAGCCCAGAGAAACAATATCGATGGAGGTGGCGAAAAGGCTGGCCGCCAGGCCCCGGATATCATCGGGCACGTCTGTCATCAACTCGATCAAAACGGGCAGGGGAATGCTGGAGATCATTTGCTCGTATGACCTGACCTCGCCATTGGCAAAGGAGACCTGTCTGCGGCGGTTATCGATGGCGCTGGCCCGAAAACCGCATTTAACGTCTGCCGTATCAAGAAGAGGTTGCAGAAAGGCGCGATATCCACCCCGTTCGGGATATCGCATCGTTGAGATATAGTAGGTATTGGGCGGATTATCGCTGACTGCGCCTAAAACGACCTCGCGCAAATCGGCGCGACGCATGCGATTTCCGATCCACTGCGTGCCCAATTCGGCAGAGTCGATGGTCCAGTATTTTAGCGTGTAGCGCAGTGGCCAACGCTCGGCGATCTTTTCGCCATATTGTTGCAGGAGCCAGTCGCGGTAATTTGCCGGGAGCAGTTCCGAGGATGCCTCAGTCAGGTGATTGGCAAGATCGATGATGAGATCGGTCTTTTCCTCGGCTGGAAGCGGATACATGTTGTTCTGTACGGGGTGAGGTAACCAATACTCACCATCTCGGTTCAGAGACCGGGCCTCATGGTTGAGGTAGGGTGTGCGATCAAAAACCGCGCGCACTTCCGGCTCCGTCGCGAAAGACAAATGCACGGCATTGTCGAATGTCCAGGTGCCCTCGGTCGTCTCGAGTGTAAAGCTGTCCAGAAGCCCACCGGGCCGCTCGCTGGCCTCATAGACCGGAACATGGATGTTGTGGTCGCGAAGACGGTATGCGGCGGAAAGGCCAGCAATGCCGCCGCCAAGAATCAGAACAGTTTCATGGGTCATCGACCTTGCCCCTCTTCGGCCAGCAGCGACGCCACATAGGCCGAAAGGGCCACGTCCCAGGACGGCATCCTATTGAGGCCGAGTAAGTCAAGCTTCTCGTTGATCGCCGCTTCATTGGGCGATACCGGAGCCTTTCTCTGGAAGCGCTGAGGCAAGAGGCGAGGGAAAAGCTGAGCGGATTTCAGGATATGATGGACGTAATCGAAACGCGAAACCGCACCGGACGCGACGCAATTGAAGGTCCCGGTCATGCCGGCCTCGATCAGCGCCATCGTCTGTTTCACCACATCATCAACGTTTGTGGGTGACCCGTACTGATAAGGGTCAGACGCCATTTCTGTCTTGTTTCGCGCCTCGGTAATGCGTGCCCAGACGAAGTTCTTTCGGTGTGCGGCGCTGCCGCCGTAAAGCCAGCCCAGGCGAAGGATCAGATACCTGCATCCAGCCTCCCGCACCGCGACTTCGCCAGCCGCCTTGCTTTTGTGGTGAACGGTCGTGGGGTTCAGGCCCGCAAAATCAGAATGCGGCGCAAGACCATCAGCGCCATTTCGCCCGTAACAGCCGGTGGACGAGAAATGGACCAGAAGCGCATTGCTTTCCCGCGCTGCCTGCCCCAGCAATCCCGGCAGGATGGCATTGGTGGAAAAGGCGGCGGGCCGATCGCTTTCCGCTTCTTCCACATTCGTGTGTGCCGCACAGTTGATGATGACCGATGCCGATGTGCCGACAACGCTATCGATGAGATGCCGAGGGCGGGTGACATCCAGCGCCTCACGCGGCAAAATCACGACCTGATCGGCATTGAGATCGCCCGCGAAGCGGCTGCCTAGCATGCCGGAATGACCGATCAACAGCACAGGTCCAGCCATCATGCGTCCCATTCGAAAAAATCAACCGGCCGGGTTTCGGCCTCATTGGGATCATGCGGTATCGAGGCGATATTCAGGAGGGTCGATGCACCAGCAGCAAGCCCCTGAAATGCCACGAAATATCCCGGAGGCACGGTCAGGCGATTGTAAAGTTCTGGTTGATCCGGAGAAAGCTGCGTGTCGACCACAAGCTCTCCGGTTTCAGTGCGGACAACGACGCGTATCAGACCCGACGCGCAGACGAGATTGAGCGTCATGCGAAAATGGCGCTTCCAACCCTTGATCTCGCCATGGTTCACCATCGAGAAATAGGCTTCGCCGAAACCGGCATAGCCGGGGTCGCTGGCCTTTATAGCGTGCATAACATCGCCCTTGGGCGTCGAAATGCGCTTCAGGGGCGTGATGATAATGTCGCTCATCTCAGCCTGCAACGGACCAACCCCTGCCGCGATCCCTGGCGATTGCCTCGAAACCGGCAATCTGCTCCAGCGTGACCGCCAGCGCATTGCTGCCGTCTTTGAGAACCCGCCTGTACCATGAACCCGTCATATCGACGCACTCGTCATATCGCAGGTTTGCTTCCCAGTTCAGATGCAGCAATGCCTTGTCGCAGTTGAGCTTGAGCAGGCTGGCTTCGTGAAATGGTATGTTGCCTGTCACGGTGTAGGCTTCGCTCTGCGACTGAAGCCCCCAGATATCGCCGAGGTCACCGATCAGATCGACCACTGTGCGGTTCTGCTCTGCACGTGGGCCGAAATTGTAGGATTGACCGTCATATGCGTCGGAACCGGCAAGCTTTGCCGCCAGTGTCAGATAACCGCTCAAGGGTTCCATAACATGTTGCCAGGGGCGTGTTGCCGAGGGCGAGCGGATTTCGACGGTGCGCTTTTCGCCCCATGCCCTGATGCAATCGGCAACGATGCGGTCTGCTGCCCAGTCGCCACCACCGATGACGTTGCCGGCTCTTGCGGTCGCCAGGCGTACCGGATGGTTCTTGCCGTGAAAGAAGGAATGATAATAGGACCGGAAGATGAGTTCTGCGGCACCCTTGGAGCCGGAATAGATGTCCTTGCCGCCAACAGCGTCCGTTTCACGATATCCCCAGACCCACTCGACATTATCGTAGCACTTGTCCGAGGTGATGATGATTGCCGTACAGGGCCAGTCGATCTCGCGCGCCACTTCCAGCACATTGGCTGTGCCGGTGACATTGCTGGTAATCGTATCGAGCGGATCCTTGTAGGATGTCGAGACGATTGCCTGAGCGGCAAGATGAAAGATGAAATCGGGACGAAAGCTGCGAACGGCATCCCGCAACTGTGTCAGATCGCGGATATCGCCAGTATGGTGTTCTACCTCACTGGCAAGGCCTGCAAGACCGAACATGGACGGCGTCGTTGGAACATCCTTGGAATATCCGCAGACGGTGGCGCCGAGATTGATTAGCCAGGCGCTGAGCCATGAACCCTTGAAGCCGGTATGGCCGGTAATGAGAACACGTGCGCCGGAATAGACATTATTGAAGCTCAAGGTGATCTCTGCCTGCTGCTGTTGCGTTGCTATCGTTTTCCGGTTGAGCGGCGTCCGCCCTACCAGATCTTCCAGGGTGCCTTGCCGCTTTCCCAGTGTTTTTCAAGCTGGGTCTTGTCGCGCAAACTGTCCATCGGCTGCCAGAAGCCTGCATGCCGGTAAATCCCCAGCTGCCCATCCTGCGCAAGAGTTTCGAGAGGCTCCTGCTCCCATGTGGTCTCGTCGCCGTTGATCCTCGACAGAACATCGGGAGCCAGAACGAAGTAACCGCCATTGATCCAGTTGCCATCACCGTCAGGCTTTTCCATGAAGGAAACAACCTTGTCGTCCTCGATCTTGATGGCACCGAAGCGGCCTGGAGGCTGTGTGCCGGTGACGGTGGCCTGCAAGCCGTGGCCTTCGTGGAACGCGATGAGCTTTGTAACGTCAACGTCACCAACGCCATCACCATAGGTCATGCAGAAATAGGGATCGTTTTCGACATAGGGCAGAATGCGCTTCATGCGCCCGCCGGTCATCGTCAACTCACCAGTATCGACCAGCGTGATGCGCCAAGGCTCAGCCTTCGCTGAATGCGTCTCGATGCTGTTGCGGGCAAGATCGATGGTGACATCCGACATGTGAAGGAAGTAATTCGAGAAATACTCCTTGATCACATATCCCTTATAGCCAAGGCACACGATGAAATCATTGATGCCGTGGGCGCTGTAGATTTTCATAATGTGCCACAGGATCGGGCGACCACCGATTTCGACCATCGGCTTGGGCTTTGTCGCGGTTTCCTCGGCCAGTCTGGTACCAAGGCCACCGGCAAGAATAACGGCTTTCGGCTTGAAATGCATGGTTGGGTTACTCCGGTTCCGTTATCCGAGCGTGTATGGACGCTGTATGCCGCCAAATGTGTCGTAAGACTTTGTCGAGTTATACAGACCCGAAATAGCGTGCTCTTCCAGGATCGCATTGATGACATTGTAGTTTTTGTTGGCGGGCCGGGTGTGGGCCACTGCAACATCATCGATAACCGCGATACTGCCAGCCGCCCGACCTGCCATCATCGACCAGATGTGGTCGAGACCAAAGCCGCTGAAGGACGCCTCGAATGTGGGCAGGCAGAGCTGCAGGAATTCCTGGGTGAAGATCGGGCACATCAATTCCACGAAACTCGTATAGCGCAGGAAATAATCCGCGTTCTGCGCCGTAACGGGGTGCGTGACGTATGACGTCGGCACAAGCGAAGGCTGGGCGAGATCGAGCTTGTTGATGCGGAAAATATTGAACAGCTTGTTGATGTCGCTCCACGCCATCATCAGGTCGTCATCCGGCAGGTAGACATTGTCATAGTCGAGAAGCGGGCTGCCGCTGAGAAACAGCTTGTAGATCGCGGAGAATTTCCGGTCATCGGCCTGATGCGTGAAATATTCGTGGAAGCCGACATCCTCGGGAATCTTACGTCCATACCAGCTGATGCACAGGTCCCAGTTACGATCATCCGGGTTGATATTCACAGGCCATTGATTGTGCAGGGATTGTTCATTCGCGCGCAACACGACCAGATTGCGGCGGCGCTTGGTCGCCACAGAGTCCGAAATCTTGAAAAGGGGTACGTCCGGTGAAGCCGCCTGACCGAAATCCACAGCAGATGGCATTTTTGCCCGCTCGAGAACGTGGACAATGTTGGGGTCGACCCGCGAACGACCTTTCATAATGTGGAGGCCGTCTTCGTCACGAATATAGTCTTCGAAGACGGTTGTCGTCTGACCATAGATAGTTCGGAAACTCAGCCTGTTTTCTTCAAGGCTCCAGCACCGCTCGAACGTGTGAATATATCCGCCCACCAATCCGTTCGGCAAAAAGCGCAGGACTGGAGCAACCAAATTGCCGCTCTCTCTCGAGAACCTCCATGTATTTGAAACGAGGTCGCTTTCTTCAATATTCATCTCGACAGCTTTCTTCGGTGCGGCGACGCAGTAAAGTATTTGCAAAATATATTGGAGCCGGATGAGAAGAACGCGCGCGACATTACACAACGGCCTCCTCTCAAGCTCTTTGAGGTTGCGCGTCAAACCCGTTGCACGGTCGTTGTCGATGCCACCGGGTGAGCACCCATGGCCAACACGATACGGTTCATCAAAAGCTTCAGTACATCGCGCGTAGCTGAAGAGATTTATAACAAACAAAAAGCTTCAGGCCGTCCATCAATCTCGGCTTCAGCGTATGCCATGAATAGCTTGCTCGTGGCTGACTGCTTGCAGCATGAAGCAATGGCTCGCCTTGAGAATGCAGATGGAGGTGAGGATGCGAAACGGGATCGAGATGCCGCCGAAGTCGCTCATATACAGGCAGCGGGCTGAGCGGGATCGAAGCTGAAAAGCAGCAATCCGGAACGTTCCAGCAAAGCCGCAAAAGCAGCGTGAAAAACGATGTAACTGCTTATTATTTAAGGAAGAGAAATGGCGCACCCGAAGAGATTCGAACTCCTGACCCCCAGATTCGTAGTCTGGTGCTCTATCCAGCTGAGCTACGGGTGCGTGCCGCAGAAACATGTTCCGTTGGCGTGGCGATCCTCTAAAACGTCCTCAGTTTGAATGCAAGCGGTTTTGCTGAGAAATTGTCATTTTTATGTAATGAATTTTCTAAGGTATTGAAATCATTGGATTTATGATATGCATAAATCGAAGGGCAAAAACAGCCGCAAAAGGTGCTGCGGCATTTCCTGATCAGGCGCCGTTGGTGGCGCGCAGATCGGATGCTGCGCGATCGGGGATTTCGATGCGGAATTGGGTGCCGTGATGCGATTTTTCCACCAGTGCGATGGTCCCCTTGTGGGAGAGCACCAGCTCACGCGCAATAACGAGGCCAAGTCCGGTGCCGCCGGACCGGGCGGAGCCACGGAAGGCCGAGAACAGGTTCTCCCGTGCCTTCTGCGGCATGCCGGGACCATTGTCGTCGATGACGATGCTGACGACGTCTCCATTGCGCTGTGCGGCAATCGTCAGGCGTTTGTCGGGGTATTCCTCGCCCCTTGCTTGCTGGAGCGCCTGCACGGCGTTGCGACAGAGATTGTAGAGAACGCGGAACAGCTGTTCACTGTCGGCATCGATGCGCAGACCGGGCGGAACGCTGTCCACCAATTCGATGCCGCTGGCCGGATCAACCGCCAGAATATCCCTGACGTCCTGCACCAACTCCTCAAGATCGATCAGGCGCCGCTTCGGTGCACCTTCGGTGGCCTGCCCATAGGCCAGAACCTCGCTGGTATAGCCCACGGCGCGGTCTATGGTGCGCAGAAGCTTTGGCGCGAAGCTGCGCACCATCGGGTCATCGACATCGACAAGCCTGTCCGACATCAGCTGCGCCGATGACAGGATGTTGCGCATGTCATGGTTGATCTTGGAGACGGCAAGGCCGAGATCGGCTAGGTTCTTCTGCTGCTTCAGGGTTTTTTGCAGCTGCGCCTGCATATCCGCCAGATGCCGCCCCGCCACGGCCAGCTCGTCTGTTCCCTCATCCGGCTTGAACACACGGGAGGGGTCGTCAGGCTGTTCGGAAAAACCCTGCATGCCCAGCGTCAGGCGACGGATGGGCCGGATGAGAATACGGTTGATGGAGACAAAGATCAGGCTTGCGGTAATCAGCGAGAGCGCCACCGACAGCATCAGCACGTTGCCAGCATAGGCGATCATCGCAGCGCGAAGCTTGTGCTCGCCAATCACGATCTCGATGATCATGTTGCTGTCGCCGATCACGTCGAACACCCGGATGACGCGGTTGCCGCTGGACAGCAGCACCGAAAAGGCATCCCGCACCGCCGTCAGCTGCGACACATCGGAAAGGTCATACTGGTCATCGACGCTGGGCGGCACCTCTGTCGCGGCCAGCAGCGTGTTGGTGCCATCCTTGCGCAGAGCGATCAGCTTGGCGCCTGTGGCCAGCAGCGTGTCGTTCTGGACGCTTCTGGGCAGCTCGGTCTGCAAGCCATCGATCACCACACCGGCGGCGGCAGCGGTGTTCAGGCGGTCGCGCAGCCAGGAAAGGCGCATATTGGCAACGGAGGGAACGAAGATCAGAACTTCGGCAATCATCACGAAGATGACAGTTAGCAACAGCAGGCGACCGGACAGGCCTTGCGTCAAGGCGGGCACTTCGCTTTGCGCCTGCGCGTCCAGATGGTCGGTCCTGTTTATGAGGTTCGAAAACACCAGGCCTGTTCCTGTTGTTGTATGGGCCTATGGTTACTTATCGGCGCACGGCCGCAATTCCAAGCGATATTAGGGTTTTCCGCACGATTTACAAACAGATGGCACGTTTGGAAGGCAGCTAAGAGAGGTGGGTGTTGCAATGATGCTAAAACAGCCCTTCTGGAAAAACAGCCCGCCGATCATCTCGGCAGGCTGTTTCAATTGTCAACCACGCCCGGTAAGGGCGCGGCGCATCTCGCAAGTGGAAACTCAGGCGGTTTTTGCCAGACCTGACAGGGCTTTCACCAGTCCCTGTGTCGAGCTGTCATGATCGGCGGCACTTTCCTTGCCCTCGACCACGGGCAGGAGGCCGGTTGCCAGTTCCTTGCCAAGCTCCACGCCCCACTGGTCAAACGAGTTGATGCGGAACAGCACGCCTTCCACGAAGACGCGGTGCTCATAAAGCGCGATGAGGCGACCCAGCGCAAACGGTGTCAGCGTATCGTAGACGAAGGTGATGGATGGGCGGTTGCCGGTGAAGACGCGGTGAGGGGCGATGAAATCGGCGTGGCTGTCATCCATGCCCTTCGATGTCAGCTGTTCCTTCGCTTCCGCCAGCGTGCGACCCTTCATCAGGGCTTCCGACTGGGCAAGGCAGTTGGCGATGAGCAACTGGTGCTGATGGCGCAGCTTCGGCTCAAAGCCATTGGCGGCAATCATGAATTCCGCCGGAATGACGCTCGTGCCCTGGTGAATGAGCTGGTAGAACGCATGCTGGCCGTTGGTGCCGGGTTCGCCCCACACGACAGGGCCGGACTGGCCTTCCACCGGCGTGCCATCAATGGTGACGCCCTTGCCGTTTGATTCCATGTCCAGCTGTTGCAGATAGGCCGGGAAGCGCGACAGGCGCTGGTCGTAAGGCAGAATGGCGCGGGTGGAATAATCCAGCACGTTGCGATGGTAAAAACCGATGAGGCCGAGCAGCATGGGCAGGTTCTGCCGCACGGGGGCTGTGCGGAAATGGGTATCCATGGCATGCGCACCATCCAGGAACTTGCCGAAATTCTCCGGTCCGATGGCAATCATCAGCGGCAGGCCAATGGCCGACCAGATGGAGTAACGTCCACCCACCCAATCCCAGAAACCGAAGACGCGTTCGCTGTCGATGCCGAACTTTGCCACCTTGTCGAGCGCTGTGGAGACGGCGCAGAAATGGAATGCGACGGCATCTTCGCCCAGCTTGTCGGCAATGAAGGCGCGGGCTGTTGCCGCATTCGTCATGGTTTCGATGGTGGTGAAGGTCTTGGAGGCGATGATGAACAGCGTCGTCTCAGGGTCAACAAGCTTCAGCGTATCGGCAATATGGGCGCCATCGATGTTGGACACGAAATGCGCGCGCGGGCCATCATGGAAGGGTGCCAGTGCCAGCGTCGCCATGACCGGGCCGAGATCGGAACCGCCAATGCCGATATTGACGATATCGTTGATCTTCTTGCCAGTCGCGCCCTTGAGCACGCCGGTGCGAATGGAATGGGCGAATTTGCCCATGGCAGCCAGAACGCCGTTCACATCGGGCATCACATCCTTGCCATCGACAAGAACGGGTGTGTTGGAACGGTTGCGCAGGGCGGTGTGCAGCACGGCGCGGCCTTCGGTGAAATTGATCTCCTTGCCGGAGAACATCTCGTCGCGCTTTGTCTCAACGCCGCCTTCAATGGCCAGCTTTTCAAGAAGGGCGACGACCTCGTCGTTCACGGCGCATTTGGAATAGTCCATCAGCAGGTCGTCGAAACGCACGCTGAACCGCTCGAAGCGTTGTGCATCTGCGGCGAAGGCGGCGCGAAGATCGGTCGCGCCGGTCTTTTCGACTGTGGATTTCAGGCTTTTGACGATGTCCTGCATGGAATGCTCCTCATGCTCCGGGGAAGGATGAGGAAACTATTCTTTTTCACGAGGCTAAATCAAGGCGCGTTCGACTAAATCGATTGAAATATTATAAAGCGCACCAATCAGTTAGCCAGCTTTCGAAGTTCACGGCGAAGGATCTTGCCCACATTGGTCTTTGGCAGCTCTGCGATGAACTCGATATGCTTGGGCCGTTTGTAGTTGGTGAGGCTAATGGCGCAAAATGCCTTCAGCTCTTCCACGGTCAGCGCAGGGTCTTTCTTGACCACGTAAAGCTTCACCGCCTCGCCGGAATGTTCGTCCGTCACGCCAACAGCCGCGCATTCCTGCACACCGGGATGGGCTGCTGCGACCTCTTCGATCTCGTTGGGATAGACGTTGAAGCCGGAGACGAGGATCATATCCTTCTTGCGGTCCACGATCTTGGTGTAGCCACGGTTATCCACAAAGCCCATATCGCCGGAGCGGAAGAAGCCGTCTGCCGTCATCACCTTGGCGGTCTCATCCGCACGCTGCCAGTAACCGGCCATGACCTGCGGACCACGAATGCAGATCTCACCCACTTCGCCAAGTGGCAGGCTTTTACCGTCATCATCGCGAATATCGATATCGGTGGACGGCATGGGAAGGCCGATTGTGCCACTGAAATCTGATGTGCCGAGCGGGTTGACCGTGGCAACGGGCGAGGTTTCGGACAGGCCGTAGCCTTCGCAAATATGGGTGCCGGTGACGGATGCCCAGCGTTCGGCAACCGGGCGCTGTACGGCCATGCCGCCGCCCATCACCAGAACCAGCGATGACAGGTCGAGCTTGCGGAAATCCTCATTGTTCAAAAGCGCGTTGAACAGCGTGTTGATGCCGGGGAAGACATGCGGCGTGTAGCCGGAAAGCTCCTTGACGAAGCCTGGAATATCACGCGGATTGGCTATCAGAAGATTGTGGCCGCCCAGCGCAATGCCCATCAGGGAATTCACGGTCAGGGCAAAAATATGATAGAGCGGCAGGGCGCAGACGAAGTTCAGCACCTCAGGCCGGGCCCGGTTGACGAAGGCTGGCTCCATCCACAGTGCAATCTGGCTCTTATTGGCCAAGAGATTGCGATTGGTCAGGACAGCGCCCTTGGATACGCCTGTCGTGCCGCCGGTATATTGCAGAAAGGCGATGTCTTCGAGGCCGAGATTGACGGGCTTCAAGTCCATCTGGCGCGATTGCGCAAGAACCTGCTTGTAGCTGACAGCCTGCGGCAACGCATAGGCCGGCACCATTTTCTTGACCTTGCGCACCACCAGATTGACGATGTGGCCTTTCAGGCCAAGCAGATCGCCCATCGTGGCGACGATGACGTGCTTCACGTCGGTCTTGGGCAGGGCTTGCTGCACCACATGGGCGAAGTTTTCCAGCACGAAAAGTGCCTTGGCGCCCGAATCCTTCAACTGGTGTTCAAGCTCACGCGGCGTGTAGAGAGGATTGACATTGACGACGATCAGACCGGCGCGAAGAATGGCGTAGGTCGCAACCGGGTTCTGGAGAATATTCGGCATCATTACCGCAACGCGGTCGCCCTTTTGCAGGCCCAGTTGCTGAAGCCACGCGCCGATGCGGCGGGTCTGATCCTCAAGCTGACGATAGGTCAGCGATTTGCCCATGCTGGAAAACGCCTTGCGATCAGCGAAGCGTTCGCAGCTTTTGACAAGGAGTTCCGCAAGCGACGTGTAATCGGGCGCTGGAAGCTCGGCAGGCACACCCTGCGGGTAGGATGCAAGCCAGGGTCGCGGCAAATTGCCCGTTTCCAGGCGGCTCAAATTCATGTCGCTCATATATCCGTCCTCCCCATGCTGGCACTTGCAACCTATACTATGCGGTCTCTCCTGTCTGCTCCTCAGCCTGACCGGGTACCAGCGATTGCAATCGTAGATGAAGCCTCCAATACCATCCACTCACATCAGCGTAATTAACTCTAACGTAAACGTCAACTATCGGCGCTTGCGATCTCCACCGCCCCGCGCTTTGTGATTGGCTTTTGACTTTAATGCTGATTTGCGCAATCAACAAAACCCAATGAAGACCTGTGTAACCGGACATGCGAGATGACATGCCAGAGATTGCCGCGCTCCAACTGAGCACCATCGGAAAGCGTTTCAGTGATGTGGACGTGCTCGATGATATCAGCCTGACTGTGACGCGGGGCGAGATCATCTGTCTGGTCGGCCGCTCCGGCTGCGGCAAGTCTACCCTGTTGCGCATCATCGCTGGCGTGGAAACACCCGATAGCGGTTCGATTGTGATGAACGGCACCGAGATTGCAGGACCTGCAACCTTCATGGAGCCGGAAAAGCGGCGCATCGGTTTCGTCTTTCAGGATTACGCGCTGTTTCCGCATCTGACCGTCGAGCAGAATGTGCTGTTCGGTTTGAAAGGTCAGCCGAAGGCTCAAGCCAAGGCAAGAGCTGCGGATTTGATCGAGCATGTGCGCCTGACCGATCTTGCCAAGCGCTACCCGCACACGCTTTCCGGCGGAGAGCAGCAGCGCGTGGCGCTGGCGCGTGCGCTGGCACCCCGGCCCAAAATTCTGCTGATGGACGAGCCCTTCTCCAATCTGGATCGCGGCCTTCGTGACAGCGTGCGCGACGAGACACTGAGCCTGCTGAAAGAGCTGAAAACGACGGCCATTCTGGTGACTCACGATCCGGAAGAGGCGCTTTCGGCCGGTGATCGCGTGGTGTTGATGCAGAAAGGCCGGATCGTGCAGGTCGGCACGGGCTATGCCCTGCACGACAATCCCGTCAGCCGTTATGCGGCAGATTTCTTCTGCGCCTTCAACAAGGTTGAAGGCACGGTGAGGAACGGGCATGTCGAGACGCCGGTGGGGAATTTTGCCCACAAGGGAGACCTCGGTGAGGGTGGCAAGGCTTTCGCCTATATCCGCCCCAGCGCCATTACGCTGTCCCCGGCGGTTTCCGAGGCTGATATTACAGGGCGCATCACATCCCGTGTTTTCCTCGGCGAAATCGAGCAGGTGTCGGTGAGCGTGGAGGGACTTGATCATGAGTTGCGCGTTCGCAGCATGCAAAGAACACCTCTCGATGTTGAGACGGTCAAACTCTCCGTTGCTGACGAGACTGTGCTGACATTTACCTGAAGTTGAAGATGGCAGGGATTGTCACCAGAATCTGGTCCCGCTTCAACTCAAAGTGAGCAAATCACTGAAAAAATGCGGCTGAGATAACTTGATTTATAATATCAGGTATGGTGCATGCACTCCCGATACTATTCGAATATGATAAAGGGGAGGATAGACGATGACATCGTTCAACGTTACCAAGATCGCGCTTTTGGCAAGCACCATGGCATTTGGCACTGCCGCCGCACAGGCAGCAGAACTCAACATCTATACCACACGTGAACCGGCGCTGATCCAGCCCCTTCTGGACGCCTTCACCAAGGAAAGCGGCGTTGCCGTCAACACAGTCTTTTTGAAAGACGGTCTGGCAGAACGCGTCCTGAGCGAAGGCGCAAGCTCACCTGCCGACGTTCTGATGACGGTTGATGCTGGCAATCTGGTCGATCTGGCTGAAAAGGGTGTGACGCAGCCGGTGCAATCCGATGCGCTGACCAAGGCCATTCCAGCCGAGCTTCGCGATGCCAAGGGCAACTGGTTTGCGCTGTCCATGCGCGCCCGTGTTCTCTATGCCGCCAAGGATGTTGATCTGGCTTCCTTCAACTATGAAGATCTTGCCGACGCCAAGTGGAAGGGCAAGGTTTGCATTCGCGCTGGCCAGCACCCTTACAACACCGCTCTGTTTGCAGATTATATCGCTCACTACGGCGCAGATGCCACCGAAAAGTGGCTTTCCGGTGTGAAGGACAATCTGGCCCGCAAGGCTGGCGGCGGCGACCGTGATGTTGCCAAGGATATTCTCGGCGGCATTTGCGATATCGGTATTGCCAACTCCTATTATGTCGGGCTGATGCGCTCGGGCAAGGGCGGTGAAGAGCAGGTCAAATGGGGCGAGGCCATCAAGGTCGTTCTGCCGACCTTCAAGAATGGCGGCACGCAGGTTAACGTCTCAGGCGCAGCCATTGCCAAGAACGCGCCGAACAAGGCCGAAGCCGTGAAGCTTCTCGAATATCTGGTTTCCGATGAAGCCCAGAAGATCTATGCCGAAGCCAATTACGAATACCCAGTCAAGCAAGGCGCTGCCCTCGACAAGATCGTTGCATCCTTCGGTGATCTAAAAATCGACAACAAGCCGCTGACTGAAATCGTTTCCCACCGCAAGGAAGCCAGCCAGTTGGTGGACAAGGTCGGCTTCGACAACTAAGGGCTGACGAGAATAACGACAAGCAGAGGCTTTGGTCTCTGAAACTTGAGGCGTCCGTTGCAAGCGGGCGCCTTGCCTGTTTACGAAGCTCCGTATTTTTGCGGTTAAACCCTTAAAGTCAGCATGGTTTTCAGCAGCAGCACGGCCACGGCATCAAGATCTGGACTGCGCAGTTCCGCATTCTGGTGGCTTGCGGCTTCCTGCGCCATTGCTGCCCTTGCCCTTGTGCCGGTTCTGGCGCTGCTTTCCGAAGCGCTGCAGGGTTCGGACGGTTTGTGGCCGCATCTGCGCGATACCGTCTTGGCAACGGCCCTGCCGGAAACGCTGATCCTGCTTTTAGGCGTTGGCATCACGGCAGGTGTGCTGGGCACGGCCAGCGCGTGGCTGGTCACGGCCCATGATTTTCCCGGACGAAGGCTGCTGGAATGGGCCCTGTTGCTGCCCCTGGCCATGCCAACCTACATCGTCGCCTATGCCTATCTCGATCTTCTCCACCCTTTGGGGCCGGTGCAGGGGGTGGTGCGCTGGCTCTTTGGATATTCCAGCCCGCGCGAATTTCGACTTCCCGATATTCGCTCGATGACCGGCTGCATCGTGCTTCTCGGCTTTGTGCTTTACCCCTACGTCTATATTCCCGTCCGGGCGATGTTCCTGACGCAGGCCGGAAATCTGCTGGATGCGGCGCGAATGCTGGGCACCTCGCAACGTGCGCTGTTCTTTCGGGTTGCGGTGCCGCTGGCGCGTCCGGCCATCGCAGTCGGCGTCAGCCTTGCCTTGATGGAGGCACTGAACGACATCGGCGCATCCGAGTTTCTGGGTGTGAGGACGCTGACCGTTTCCATCTACACCACATGGGTGACGCGGTCTGACCTGCCCGGTGCGGCGCAGATTGCGCTCTGCATGCTGTTGCTGGTCGTCGGGCTGATTGCCATGGAACGCTGGGCCCGCAGGCGTCAACGCTATGCCTCTTCAGCACAGAAAAGTACGGTGCTGGCGCCGACCAGCCTGAACGGCCTGCGCGGTTGGCTCGCTTTCTGTCTTGGCGGCCTGCCGATCCTGATCGGCTTCGTTGCCCCGGCCATCTATCTTGTCGTTGAAGCCTGGAAGCGGTTTCAGTTCAGCGGCCTGTCGTCGCGCTTTGCATCAGAGGCCGTCAACACCATCGTGTTTGCCGCGTCCGCCACTCTAGTGACGGTCGGCGTAGGGCTGGTGGTGGCTTACGCCATGCGGCTGGCACCGGGAAAGACATCCCGCTGGTCATTCCGCCTTGCAACCGTGGGCTATGCAGCGCCCGGAACCGTTATCGCCATCGGTGTGCTGATCGCGCTGGGCGGTTTCGACCGGTTTGTTGATCAAATAATGCAGCACTGGTTCGGAATATCCACCGGCCTTTTGCTGATCGGCAGCGGATGGGCGCTGATATTTGCCTACACAGTGCGCTTCCTCACCATTTCCGGCGGCGGTATCGATGCGGGGCTGAGCCGCATTCCAGCATCCTTCGATCACGCCTCGCGCACGCTTGGCCGCACATCCACGCAAACCTTTTGCGCTGTTCACCTGCCTTTATCGAAGGCGGCCATGGCGGCTGCGGCCCTTTTGGTATTCGTGGATTGCGTCAAGGAATTGCCCGCAACGCTTCTGCTTCGCCCGCTGAATTTCGAGACCTTCGCCACGCATCTCTATGGGGAAGCCGCCCGCGGAACCTATGAGGAGGCATCCATTGCAGCCCTCGCCATCGTGCTGATCGGGATTCTTCCCGTGATTTTATTGGCCCGCATCGGGCGGCAAAGAGCCTGATATACAAAAACCGGGAACGATTTTTCTGCCGCTGGATTTACCATTCGTAACGAATGCAAATCCAAAGGAGGAAACATTATGGTACATCATGAGCCCCGCGCCGGTCAGGACCCTTACGTCAAGGACACGCCGAGCTTCATTGCCAGCGACAAGGTTGAAGGCACCAGCGTTTACGGTGCTGACAGCAAGAAGATCGGCTCGATCCAGCGCATCATCCTTGAAAAGCGCGGCGGTCGCGTCGCCTATGCCGTCCTCAGCTTCGGCGGTTTTCTAGGAATTGGCGATGACTATTACCCACTCCCTTGGGAAAAACTGCATTACGATGAAGAGCTTGACGGATACCGCATCGACCTGACGAAAGAGCAGATCGAAAATGGCCCTAAATTCGCCAACCGCGATGATGAGAGCTTCCTCGGTCGCGACGACCGCAAGGTCTATGACTATTACGGCGTCCCGCCATACTGGATGTGACGAAGACAAAGAAATGGCCCCGGTTGGGGCCATTTTCTTGCGATGAGATTTCCATGGATGTTCCGTGTGTGAAATCTTATCAAAGCGAGCCGTCAATGCGACGGACGCAGGCTCGCTTCGGATACAGCTTCTTCAAAGCAGCGACGGGCTTCTTCGAGGGTCTTGCGACCGTCCAGCGCCGCCCGGCAGGCGCTGCGTGCACGCACGAACATCAACCCGCGCGTGTGTGGCCAGTTTTCCGTCAAAAGAGTGAGCGCATCACGCGGACCCGCAACAACATCTTTGTTCGCTTTATCAACGCTGATTTCTACTGGCTTAGTCCATACAATCTTGGTCATTGGACGCCTCCCTAACGCCCATGTCAACGACCTCTACGCCGACATGGTTCCCGTTAAAAAGAGTAATTGCAAAATTAGCGCTTTACAACTGTTAAGTTGCTATCAACGGAAGCCAAAAAACGACAGGATAGCGAGGACGATGACAACGAGGCCGACGATGTAAATGATCTGGTTCATGGCTTTCTCCGCAGTGTAATATCGAGCCGGGACGGCAAAACCGCTTCCACAGGCTGCGATGCTAAAACATATGACACTCACCGTAACGTGAGTGCCTGCGTGAGGTTCCATGCTGGCGCGAATTTCATTGTGCGCGAAGTGATTGCGCTCTCGACATATCCAGCCGAGAGCGCCTGTCGTCTTGCTCAGGGCTTTGCCAGTTTGAACTGGACGACATCGATGCGGTCGGTTCTAAAGCCTGCTGCGCAGTAATGCAGGTAATATCTCCACATACGGCGGAAGCGTTCGTCAAAGCCGAGCGGCTGGACGCGATGCCAGTTTGCAGAGAAGCTGCGGTCCCACAGCATGAGCGTGTGTTCATAGTCCTTGCCGAAGCGCAGCATATCAGGAACGGTAAAGCCCTTGTTTTCGGCTGCCTTGCGGAAGGCTGTCACCGTCGGCAACATGCCACCGGGGAAAATGTAGGTCTGGATGAAATCGGCGTTGCTGCGATATTCATCGAAGCGGTCCTCAGCGATGGTGATAACCTGCACCATGGCTTCTCCGCCCTTTGCCAGCAAATCTTGCAGGCGCTGGAAATAGGTCGGCCAGTTTTCTTCGCCCACCGCCTCGAACATTTCGATGGAGACGATTTTCGAGAACGTGCCCTGGCAGTCGCGGTAGTCCTCAAGCCGGATGTCGGCGCGGTCAGCGAGCCCTGCCTTGGCAAGACGCTTTCTGGCGAAATCGGCCTGTTCGGTGGAAAGGGTAAGGCCCGTGACCCGGCAGCCGGTCTTGGCCATGGCATATTCGGCAAATCCGCCCCAGCCGCAGCCGACTTCCAGCACGTGGTCATCAGGGCCGATCTTCAACTGCTCGACGATGCGGTCATATTTGGCGTTCTGCGCATCTGCCAGGCTCTGGCCGGGCGTTTCGAAAAGCGCCGATGAATAGGTCATCGTCTCATCCAGCCAGGCAGAATAGAAGCTGTTGCCGAGATCATAGTGGAACGAGATGTTGCGACGGCTGCCGGACTTGGAATTGCGGCGCAGGCGGTGGCGCAGATAGGCAAAGGCTGAGACCAGACGGGCAGGTTCAGAGACCGACATCCAGTTTGCCTCATTGGCGATGGCCACTTCGATCAGGGTCGCAATATCTGGTGTGTCCCAGTCACCGTCCATATAGGCCTGGGCGAAGCCGAGGCTGCCGCCCATCAAAAGGCGGCGAACGACGCGGCCCCGGTTGAGGGAAACGACCGCGTGCGGGCCCGACTCGCGCCCATTGCAGACAAATTCGGATCCGCCCGGAAAAATGACGGTCAGGCGTCCATGGGTTATGGTGTTTAGACGGCGGCAGATCATGCGCTGCCAGAGGGGTGCGTGTTGCATGAGAAAGGGAGTTGTCTCCTGTTCAGCGTGGCTCATCTTTTATTCCTCCCATTTTTGCGCCCGCAATGCCGCCATCCAGAACGACGGAGCTGGCGATGCGACTGCGCGCAGCCTTGTGTCGATAAATTGGATTGCCTTTGACCCAGAGTAAGAGTGCTTCCCAATGGATCGCACCCATGATTTTCAGGGTCATCAGCGGATAGGACAAAAGCGCACGCAGGAGCGCCTTGTCAGTCAAGGGGCTTCGTTTTCCGGCAAAGGAGGCGAACAGCAACTCGCCTTGCGCATCCTTTTCGTTGATGGCAACCAGCACCTTTTCATCCGGCGGCTGAATGCGGAAATCATAGGTGCATTCCATCGGCACGAAGGGCGATACGTACATTTCCTTGGCGCAGGAATGGCGGATAGCGCCAGCTTCACTGCCGTCGGTCGGAATGACATAGGTGTGGCGTTCGTGAAAGGTGTTGCGCACCTCATAGAGAATGGCGACGAGGCGCTCATCGTTGCGGTCATGGCAGAAATAGACCGTCAACGGATTGAAAACATAGCCGAAAATGCGCGGATAGCACAGCATGTCCACCCGCAGGTCATCGATCGGCAAGGTTATCTCTGCATCGGCAAGATGCCGGGCAACCCAGTCTTTCAGGCCACCCGTTTCCCCCACACCGTGGTCACGATCCTGAAAACTGAAGACGGCACGGCGATTATAGCCAAAGAAGCGAAAGCCCTTGTCGAGCAGGGGAAGTTCATCAAGATCGAGCAGCAGCGAGAAAACGCGGTAGCGCATGGAATGGGCATGCGGGCGATGGCGCGTATGCACGACGTGTCCGGCATAGATGGCGGAACGAAGCGTCATTGCACATGCGCCTTTGCGGGCGACAGGAAAATGCGGCCGGACTCGTTTTCAACCTTCCATGGACGTTTGATACCACCCAGTGCCTCGGCAACGGCAAGGCCGGATTGCAGCCCGTCCTCGTGGAAGCCGCTGCCGAAATGCGCACCGCAGAACCAAGTATTGCGGCGTCCCTGAAGACCCCACAGGAGCTTTTGCGCTTCCATGGCTTTCGCATCGAACAAGGGGTGGGCGTAATCGAAGCTGCGGATCACCTTTGCAGGATCGATGGGGCGGGAGGGGTTGAGTGTCACGAGCAGGGGCGTTGCGTCATCAATGCCCTGCAGCTTGTTCATCCAGTAGGTGAGGCAAAGTTCTTCGGTGCCGTTTGCGTTCGGCTCGCTCATATAGTTCCAGCTGGACCAGACCCGGCGGCGCTTCGGCATCAAGGTTTCATCCTGATGCAGGACGGCCAGGTTGCTGGTATAGTCGAAGGCGCCCAGAACTGAACGCTCATCCGCGTCCGCGTCACCTAGAAGCGCAAGCGCCTGATCGGCATGGGTTGCGATGACGACATCATCGAAGATCGACACATTGCCGGATCGATCCACGAGCTTCACGCCACCCGTTTCACGCAGCATGGATGTGATCTGGCTGTTGAGAACGATGGTGCCTGAAAATTCCGCCTTGATACGCGCCACATATTCGCGGCTGCCACCCTTGACCGTGCGCCATTGCGGGCGGCCCGAAAGTTGCACAAGCCCGTGGTTGACGAAAAACCGGATGAAGGCATGCAGCGGATAGGCGCGCATATCAGCAGCCGTGGTCGACCAGATCGCAGCACCCATCGGCAGGAGATGGTCATCGATGAAAGCTTGAGAATAGCCGTCTCTATCGAGGTAATCACCGAGGCTCACACCGCGCAGAGACGGATCGTCCAGCAACTTTCCGGCCTGCTTGTAGAAGCGCAGCACATCCCACACCATGCTCCAGAAGCGGGGGCGCAAGATGTTGGATCGCTGACCGAACAGGCCATTGATGCCGGAGCCGGAATATTCCAGTTCCCCGCCAGACAGCGAAGCGGCAAACGACATGTCCGAGACATCGGTCTTGACGCCAAGGTGATCGAAGAGTGCGACGAGGTTGGGATAGTTGAGCACGTTATAGACGATGAAACCGGTGTCCACCGCGATAGCGGGCTTGCCGGGCAGCTCGACGCTGACCGTGTTGGAGTGGCCTCCCAGACGGTCGGCTGCTTCAAACAGCGTCACGTCGGCGGATTTATCCAACAGCCATGCGGCGGAAAGGCCTGAAATACCCGAACCGATGACGGCAATGCGCGGTCTTTTTTTCCGGTTGCTGTTTGCTGTCTGAAAATCCATATCGTCCGGTTCCACGTTAATCCTGAGATGATTACGACAGTTCAACGCCGCTGGATTGGTGCCTGCGTATTTTTTTATCGTTTGTGATCCGGTTGTCAGCCCCTGGCGTAATCGATTTCATGACATTAAGCGTTTCCTTGATAGGCCCCACGTGCCAAACTATAAGTCGTCCCGCAAGCAAATCGGGCGTGGGTAAACTGCATGGAAGCGGAGTGAAGCCGATCCGCATGAATGATATCGCCACCAACAATATTGAAAGCCAGTGTCCGAGCCTTATCAAAGCTGTCGCCACCGAGCGCAGCGTCGAAGCGTTCGAAGTGCTGTTTCGTTATTACGGACCTCGCGTGCGGATTTACATGTTACGGCAGGTGCGTGACGCGCAGGCCGCTGAGGAACTGATGCAGGAAACCATGATGACGGTCTGGAACAAGGCCGCCCTTTTCGACCCGACGCGGGGAAATGTCTCCGCCTGGATTTTCAGAATAGCCCGAAACCTGAGAATTGATGCGCACCGCAAGGACAAGCGCCCGGAATTCGACATTAACGACCCGGCTTTCGTCAAAGAGGACGCGCCTGCCGCCGACACCCAGCTGGAAGAGGTTCAGGATGCGCAGCGCCTGCACCGGGCGCTGGCGCAACTGCCGAAAGAGCAGCTGGATCTGCTCAAACGCTCCTTTTTTGACGAGGCATCCCACAGCACCATCGCCGAGCAGCTCGGCCTGCCGATCGGAACGGTTAAATCGCGCATCCGGCTTGCCTTTGCCAAACTGCGCGCAGCTCTGGAGTCACGCACATGAGTGTACGGCATCAAGTGAGCGATGAACTGCTGATGGATTACGCATCCGGAAGTCTGGGCGAAAGCTGGAGCCTTGCGGTTTCCACCCATCTGGCGCTGTGCCCCGAGAGCCGCCAGAGGCTCGAAGCCATGGAAATGACCGGCGGCGCATTGCTGACTGCGATTGAGCCGGCTGACCGCAGTGTCGATGCTGACTGGGAGAAGATACGCGGGCTATTGAGCGCAAATGTGACGCCGTCACCCGCCAAAGCCGTGGCACCCAAGACGGACGACGCCATCCTGCCCGAACCCCTGCGGTCATACGCAGGCGGTGATGTGGACAAGCTGAAATGGAAACAGCTAGGCCCCGGCGCCTATCATTTCCCGATCCGCACCCGGGATGGGGAAGCCAATGTGCGGCTTTTGCGCATACCAGCCGGAAAGCCGGTGCCGGAACATACCCATGGCGGACGGGAGCTGACGGTTGTGCTCTCCGGTTACTTCAAGGATGGCAACGACGTATTCCGTCGCGGTGATTTTGAAGAAGCAGATGAGGATCTGATGCATCAACCTGTGGCGGGTGAGGGCGAAGACTGCATCTGTCTTGCCGTAACCGATGCGCCGCTGAAATTCAAAAGCTGGGTGGTTCGGCTGTTGCAGCCGGTTCTGGGTATTTAAGGGGGGCGGATGATGGATTATCTCATCGCTTATATCGGCACGGCCATCGTCTTCTTCGGCTTTGATTTTCTGTGGCTGTCGAAGCTCGCAATCGGCTTTTACAGACGCGAAATCGGCTCGCTGATGCTGGCAAAACCCAACTTCGCCGCCGCCGGAATTTTCTATCTCTTCTATATCGCCGGTATCGTCTATTTCGCCGTGATGCCAGCCGTATCAGGTGGAGACTGGCAGTCTGCACTTGTTGCAGGTGCCATCCTGGGCTTCATCGGCTACGGCACCTACGACATGACCAATCTTTCGACGCTGAAGGGCTGGTCCTGGAAAATGTGCGTTGTCGATATCATCTGGGGTACGGTTTTGACCGGTGCAGCAGCAGTCGGCGGCTATGCGCTGGTTCGGGCTGTCGCATAAGCGTCAACGGTCAGGTCACGCCACTTCTGGTGATAGGTTTCCAAACCCGGGAGTGGTTCGACCCTGTGATAGGACTGGCGAGGCGCATGACGTGTCGCCAGCAATGCCGCACCCAGCGCCGTGCCCGATGGGCTGTTGCCATCACTAACCAGAAGTTCGGCCCCGGTGATCGCCGCCAAGGCCGCAGTATAATGCACATTCCCGGCAAATGGGCCTTCAAGGATGATCGTCTCGGATGGCCCGATCAGCGAGAGGCAACTCGCCGTCATCATCGCAGCATAGAGCGAGGCCGCAACGAAGCGTTCGGCATCGCTGCGCGGCTCTTTGTGCCAGCGCCCCTTCATGCCGGGGAAGGGGCCCGAACCCTCGACGGCATTGGGGAGATAAAACACGTCATCCTTCAGGACCGTGTCGAGCGCGGTCTGAAGCTCTGAGGGTTCAAGGGCTGCAATGCCCGCCGTCAACATCTCGAATTCGCGCCCGCCCATGAAGCGGGCCGAGTGCACGGGCTTTCCGAACGCATCGACATTGACCAGCGTATCGCGTGCCGCGTCCAAAGTTTCCAGCGGCGCACCAACGCCGAAACAGATCACCCATGTTCCCGTAGAAACGACGGAAAATGGACCCTTGCGCGCCATGAGATGCGGCAGCAGCGATGCGTTGCTGTCATGCAGGCCGCAATAGACTTGTATGTCTGCATCGATGCCGATTTCAACCGCAATCTGCGGCTGAACCGGACCGAGAGCATCGAAAGCGGAGCGGACGGGTGCCAGCAATCCGGCAATTCCAAGCTTTTCCGGCAGGCTGGAGAACGCGGCTTTGCCAGGTTGCCAGAGGTCGGTGTGGCAGCCAAGCGATGTCGCCTCATTGGCCTTGATGCCGGTGAGGCGATAGGCCCAATATTGCGGGTAGGTGAGGATATCGGTGACGGTTTCGAAAGCGTCCGCAAAGGCCGTCTTTTGATAATGCAGTTGCGCCCCGGCATTCAGGCCGATGGGAAGGGCAGGCGAAAATGTTTCTTCAAAGGGTGGGCGAAGCGCCGCATAGGCCGTTTGTATATCGGCGGGATAGGCGTGTTCATAATCCAGAACCGGCAAGGCAAGATCGCCGTGCGCGTTCAAAAGCGCCATAGATGCGCCGTGGGTGGTGATGGAAATGGCCTGATAGCCGGGTGTCTCCCGAAATGCCGAGAGACCCGCAAGGATGAAGGCCCACAGGGCTTCAATATCGTAATGCGGGTAGGGCGGGGCGGAGAGGACCCGGTTGGCGATGCGGCGGGATGCGATTTCCTCGCCGGTCTCGCCATCCACCACGATGAGCTTGGCGTGGGTCTTGCCGATGTCGATGACGGCGACATTGCGGATTGCCTCGCTCATGGCAGGTGAAACAGCGTGACGAGGTCGCGGGCGACGGGTGAATTGTCCGGATTACTTTCCATAATGTCCGCCATATGCGCCCACCACTTCTTCATGACAGGATGGTCCGGCAAGGCTGCCATGCCGTGGTTCTTCGGGCGGGTCAGAACGCCGAACAGAATGTTGGTTTCAGGATCGAGGTGGATCGAATAATCGCTCACACCAGCCTCTTGCAGAAGTGTGACCAGCTCCGGCCAGATTTCGTCATGGCGTTTGCGGTACTCGGCCTCCATGCCGGGAAAGAGCTTCATCTTGAAGGCGTGTTTTTCAAACTCTGGCATGGGTCTACCTCATGGCCCGCAGGCGGCGCACGACGATGGGAATGGCGATGGTGATGATGAGAAGCAGGCCGACGAAGATGGACATGACGATGCCGGGCACGTTCAAAAGGCCAAGCCCGAAGGTGACGAGGCCCATGACGAAGGCCGCAATGACCACGCCGCCAATAGTGCCGGAGCCGCCGAGAATGGACACGCCGCCGAGAACCACCATCGTCACGACTTCCAATTCCCACCCTTGCGCGATGGAAGGGCGGGTGGAGCCGAGGCGCGAGGTGAGGCAAACGGCGGCGATGCCGCTCATCAACCCTGTAAGCAGGAAGAGGATGAACTTAACCCGCTCCACCGGAATGCCGGAAAAGCGCGCTGCAAAAGGGTTAGTGCCGATGACGAAGACCTGACGGCCGAAATTCGTGGCATGCAGCAGAATGGCGAAGATGACAGCCATGACGACGAACAGCACGAATTCGAAGGAGATGACCCAGACGACGTAACCCTGGCCGAAGAAGGCAAAATCCTCAGGATATTTGCCAAAGGCCTGATCGCCCAGCACCAGATAGGAAATGCCGCGAAACAGGCTCATCGTGCCGATGGTGACGACGATGGACGGCAGCCGCAAACCCGCTACCAGAAAGCCGTTGAACGCACCGCAGGCAAGGCCGGTGCCGATGCCGAGCGCGACAAGGCCCGGTGTGCCGACGCCCATCTGCACCGCATAACCCATGACGGTGGAGGCAAGCGCGATGATGGCGGCGACCGAAAGATCGATCTCACCGGCGATGATCAAAAGCGCCATGGCGAATGCGATCAACGCCTTTTCGGTAAAGTTGAAGGTGGCGTCCGAGAGGTTATAGGCATCGAGAAAGTAAGGCGATGCGAAGGAGTTGACGATGAAGATCAGGATCGCCACACCCAAGAGCAGCACTTCCCAGCTGGCCATGATGCGCTTGAACGGCGTGCCGAGCTTATCTGGAATGACGCGCGGCGTTTGTGTCTCCGGTGCGGTCATGCTCATGCCTTGGCCTCCTTGGCGGTATCGCTTGCCGCCCTGTCGCGCAGAATGATGCGGCCTTTCTTGGCTTCGGCGCGGGCGTTGAAGACCACGGCAAGCACGATGACGACGCCAGAAATTGCCATTTGCGCAAAGGGCGAGATGCCGATGACGGGCAATGCATTCTTGATGACGCCCAGAAACAATGCGCCCAGCACAGCGCCTGCAACCGAGCCGATGCCACCGGCAATCGATATGCCGCCGATGACGTTCGCCGCGACGCTATCCAGCTCAAAGCCGGATGCGATATCCACATAGGCCACGGCGTAACGCGAGACCCAGAGATAGCTTGCAAGCCCAGCCAGTGCGCCCGAGAGAACAAAGGCCAGAAACCGCGTGCGGCCCACATCGATGCCCGCATAAATAGCCGCACCGGGATTGCCGCCGGATGCGTAGGCTGAGCGCCCGAAGGATGTGCGGGTCAAAACCAGCCAGGCGCCCGCGATGATGAGGACCGCCACCCAGGAGAGGATGGGCATGCCGAGAACGGGTGTGCGTGGAACATTGAGAAATGTGGGTGACATCTGATGCGCATTGATCCATGCGCCACCTGAGAGAACAAAGGCCATGCCGCGATAGATGGTGAGCGTTCCCAAGGTGACCACGATGGAGGGCAGGCCCAGCCACCAGACGAGAATGCCGTTGATTGATCCCAAAAACGCGCCGATGACCACGGCCATGGCAATGAGGAAGGGCAGGGGTATCGAGGGAAAGGCGGCATTGGTCATGGCCACGGCCATGCCGGTAAAGGCAAGGTTGGCGGCGACTGAAAGATCGATGGATTTTGTCAGGATCACCGCCATCTGGCCCAGTGCCAGAATGATGAGGATGGATGTGTCATTGAAGATATTGACGAGATTTCCGGGCCCCTCGAAGCCGGGGGAGCGCATGGAGAAGCCTGCGATCAGGGCGATGATGATGCCTGCCAGCAGCCATTCACGGTTTTTCAATAGTCTTTTCATGGCGTTGGTCCTCTCACGCATTGCCCGTGGCAGCGCGCACCAGCTTTTCGGCTGAAAAATCCGCTCGTTCGAACATGCCCGCCATCAAGCCCTCGCGCATGACGATGGCGCGGTCCGACATGCCCAGAATTTCCGGCAGCTCGGATGAAATCATGATGATCGACAGTCCCTCAGCGGCCAGTTCGCTGATGAAACCGTGGACAGCGGCCTTGGAGCCGATATCGATGCCCTTGGTCGGCTCGTCCAGAATGATGACCTTGGGCTGGGTGGCGAGCCATTTGCCGATGACGACTTTCTGCTGGTTGCCGCCCGAGAGTGTGCCGACCGGAACCGACAGGGCAGCAGCGCGCAGATCCAGACGCGCGGCATATTTGCGGGCCAGCGCAAACTCGTTGGCAGCAGCCAGAAACCCCTTGCGCGATGTGCGCGCCAGCGATGGCAGCGACATGTTCTGATAGATCGGCAGATCAAGCGCCAGCCCGTGCCGTCCGCGCTCTTCCGGCACATAGACGATGCCGGCCGCAATCGCATCCTGCGCGCTGCGGATGGAAATTTGCTGGCCATCAAGGGTCAAGGTGCCGGATGCGGGTCGGGTGATGCCGAACAGCGACTGGCAAAGCTCCGAACGCCCCGCGCCAATCAGGCCATAGAGCCCCAAAATTTCGCCCTTGCGCAGATCGAAAGAAATGTCGCGGAACTCGGTGTCATGGCAGTAGCGTTGCACAGAAAGCGTGGTGGACCCGATATTGACCGCCTGCTTGGGAAAAGCATCCTTCACATCGCGGCCCACCATCAGCCGCACGATTTCGTCCTGCGGCGTTTCCTTGAGATCACCCGAACCGACCATTTTCCCATCTCGGAACACGGCATAGCTTTCGGCGATTTCGTAGACCTCATCGAATTTGTGGCTGATGAACAGGATCGCCTTGCCCTGTCGCTTCAGGTTCTCGACAATGCGGAACAGATCATCGATCTCTTTGCGCGAGAGGGCCGCCGTCGGCTCGTCCATGATGACGATGCGGGCCTCAACAGACAGCGCCCGCGCAATCGCGACCAGATGGCGCTGCGCGATGGAGAGGTCTTTTAGCCGGATGGTCGGATCGATTTTGCTTTCCAGCCGCTCCAGAAGCGCGCGGGATCTATCGTTGATGGTTTTCCAGTCGATCAGCCCGAAGCGCCCCTTTGGCGCGTGGCCGAGGAATATGTTCTCACCCACGGAAAGCTCGTCAAACAGCACGGTTTCCTGATGGATGGCGGTCACACCGGCATCAATGGCGTCCTGCGCGCTTTGAAACGTCACGGGCTGACCATCCAGCAGGATTTCACCCTCATTGGGACGGTAAATGCCGGTGAGGATTTTAACCAGCGTCGATTTCCCCGCGCCGTTTTCACCGATCAGAGCTGTGACCTTGCCGGGGTAGAGCCGGATATTGACGCCATCCAGTGCTTTGACACCCGGAAAAATCTGACTGATGCCCCGCATTTCGAGGATAGGAGCTGAACTTCCCATAGCCTGTGCGTGTGGCGCGGTCGCGTCGGTGATTTTCTCTACAGCCATTGTCATTGTCAGAATTCCGAACGCTCATTGTGGAGCAGGGGCGGCCCATACCCTCGACGTCATCCTCGGGCTTGTCCCGAGGATCTAACCACGTTCGATGTCGGGGTTCGTTAGATCCTCGGGACAAGCCCGAGGATGACGTCTAGGGTGTGATGTCTGTCTGAAAACCCGACGACGATAGCCGTCGGGTAAAACCTCAAAGATCAGAAAATCTTCGAGAACTGATCGATATTGGACGAGTTGTAGACAAACGGATCAGCCATGGCGGCTTCGTTGTTTTCGCCAACCTTGATCTTGCCCATGCGTCCGGCTGCGATTTCCGAACCCGCCTTGCCGTCTGCTTCACCCTTGACGAGGCGATAGGCGATCTGGGTTGCGGAATAGCCGAGGTCGATCGGGTTCCAGATGGCGAATTCCTTGGTCGCACCCGACTTGATGGCGCCAGCCATTTCAGAAGGAAGGCCAAGGCCTGTCACGAAGACCTTGCCGATCTTGCCCGCATCCTTCACGGCCTGCGATGCAGCCAGCACGCCAACAGTCGTCGGTGCCACGATGACCTTCACGTTCGGCTGCGAGGTCAGAAGACCCTGAGCTTCGCGGTAGCTCTTGTCGGCAAGGTCATCGCCATAAACAGTGGTGACGAGGTTGAGGCCAGGGAAGTCCTTCAGCTGCTTTTTCATCTCGTCGATCCAGATGTTCTGGTTCGTGGATGTCGTGGTGGCAGACAGAATGGCGAAGTCGCCCTTGCCGCCATCCAGATGGGCTGCTGCAAGCTGCAGGCACATCTTGCCGATCAGCGCGTTGGAAGATGGGTTGAGCTGGAGAATGCGGCCTGCCGGTGCAACACCGCTATCCCAGGAGATAACCTTGATGCCGCGCTGGGCTGCTTTTTTGAGCGCTGGCACAACCGCATCCGGATCGTTGGCGGAAATGGCGATGGCATCCACGCCCTGCGCGATCAGCGAATTGATGACCTCGATCTGACCTTCGGCTGTGGTCGTGGTCGGGCCGGTATAGATGATTTCGACGCCACCCAGTTCCTTGGCCGCTTCCTGCGCGCCCTTGTTGGCGGCTTCAAAGAAGCCGTTGCCGAGCGATTTCACGACAAGCGCGATCTTGATATCTTTCGCCTGCGCCATGCCGCCAAAACCGGCGACGCCGATGGCGACACTGAGTGCCAGTGCCTGGCTCAATTTTCTACGTGACAGTTTCATGTTGGTTCTCCTCCCGATTGAACATCATTCTCCGCCGCGGTGCTCCTCAAGCAACCGAGGCGGAATCCTCCTCGTCTGGCGGTCGCGTCTGCGCGGCCGCTGCCGGTCCGACCACGATTAACGTCACGCCCGCCGCCTCAACCATCCGCGCTGCCTCGTCGGTAATGCCCTCATCCGTAATGATGGTTGACACGTTTTCCAGGGGGCAGAGAATAAGGCTTGAGCGTTTGCGGAATTTGGAGGAGTCGATCATCACGATCAGCTCTTCCGCCTGCCGCATCAATTTCTGTTCGCTCTGAATAACCAGCGCATCCGACTCCATGATGCCGAGCGCGCCCACACCCTGCGCGCCGATGAAAATTCTACGCGCATAAAAATTGCGGATCGCATCATTCTCGAACGGTGACAGGATTAGGCTCTGGTCGCGATAGATCGCGCCGCCGGGAACGCTGACATTGCACTTGGAATGCTTGACCAGATGCTCGGCAATGGCGAAGGAATTCGTCATGACCTGCAAACGGCGCGCCGACATGTAATGCACCATCTGGAAGGTCGTGGTGCCACCATTGATGATAATGGCGTCGCCTTCTTCACAGAGATCCACCGCCTTGCGCGCGATTGATCGCTTCTTGTCGATATTGACCGATTCCGACACGCGAAACGGCCGTGCGGCCAGATTGCCAAGCTGTGGCGGATGAACCGCTTCCGCCCCGCCCCGCACCCGCCGCAACTTTCCCTGAACATGCAGGGAGGCGATATCGCGCCGGATCGTCGCTTCGGAAGCGTCCGTCAATTCGGCAATATCCTGCACCGTCACAACAGGCTTTTCCTGTATGGCGCTCAAGATGATGCGATGGCGTTCGCTTTCGTGCATGGGGTCCTCCTGATGGTCAGTTATTCGTAAAGATCTGATGTTGTCAATCAAGTTCGATCAAAATAAACAATGGTGCGATGCAGCATGAAAATATATGATCGTTTATGATTGACATTGTCGTTTTGAATGCGCGATACCTGCCTGCATTGGGAGGCGGGCCGGTGTTCAAGGTCTGCGATAAACGACATGGGAGGATATTGCGATGGGCCAGACGGGTCTTCTCGAAAACCGCTGGGATGATGCCTATGCGGCAACACTCGATGAGCCGGGCAAGCTGCTCTATCGCTCCAATCTTTTGGGTGGAGACAAGCGCATCACCAATTACGGCGGCGGCAACACCTCGGCCAAGGTGCTGGAAATTGACCCGCTGACGGGCGAAAAAGTCCGCGTCATGTGGGTCAAGGGTTCTGGCGGAGATGTCGGCACCATCAAGCTGGATGGCTTTTCCACGCTTTACCTCGACAAGCTGGAAGCGCTGAAAACCATCTATAAGGGTGTCGAAGACGAAGACCGCATGGTCGGTTTCCTCCCCCACTGCACCTTCAATCTCAACCCGCGCGCCGCTTCCATCGATACGCCCCTGCACGGTTTCGTGCCGTTTGCCCATGTCGATCACATGCACCCGGATGCGATCATCGCCATTGCCGCCTCAAAGAATTCGAAAGAGCTGACGCAACAGATTTTTGGGTCCGATATTGGCTGGCTGCCATGGCGCCGCCCCGGCTTCCAGCTGGGTCTGGACCTCGAAGCCTTCGTCAAGGCCAACCCCACCGCCAAGGGCGTGGTGCTGGAAAGCCATGGCCTGTTTACCTGGGATGATGATGCCAAGGCCTGCTACGAGCTGACACTTGAGATCATCAACAAGGCTATCACCTGGTTTACAGCTGAAACCCAGGGCAAGGTAATTTTCGGTGGCGCGGTTGCCAAAAGCCTTCCTTCAGACGAACGCCGGGCCATCGCTGCCCGCCTGATGCCGGAAATTCGTGGCCGTATCGGTCGTGATGAGCGCAAGCTCGGCCATTTCGATGATCAGGATGCCGTGCTGGAATTCGTCAATTCCAAGGACTTGAAGCCGCTCGGGGCGCTCGGCACATCCTGCCCTGACCATTTTCTGCGCACCAAGATCCGCCCGCTGATCCTCGATCTCGATACGGCAAAACCCGATGTGGATGCGCTGCTCGCCGGTCTTGATCAGGCGCTTGCAGACTACCGCGCCGATTACGTCAGGTATTACGAGGCCTGCAAGCACGATAACTCGCCTAGAATACGCGACCCCAACCCGGTGATTTTCCTCATTCCCGGCGTCGGCCTGCTGTCCTTTGCCAAGGATAAGGCGACAGCGCGCATTGCCGGTGAATTCTACGTCAACGCCATCAATGTGATGCGCGGCGCTTCTGCAGCGTCCGAGTATCAGGGCCTGCGGGAGCAGGAAGCCTTCGATATCGAATACTGGCTTTTGGAAGAGGCAAAGCTTCAGCGCATGCCAAAGCCGAAAAGCTTGGCTGGCCGGGTCGCCTTCATCACCGGCGGTGCCGGTGGCATTGGTCGTGCGACGGCTGAACGTCTGGCGAATGAAGGTGCCTGCGTGGTGCTGGCCGATATTGACGAAGCCGCTTTGGAAGCCACCAAAGGCGATTTCGAAAAACGGTTCAGCGCGGATGCCGTTCGCACAGTCAAGCTTGACGTGACCAAGGAAGACGCGGTGCTGTCAGCCTTTGCCGAGGCCAGCGTCGAATTCGGCGGCGTCGATATTCTCGTTTCCAATGCCGGCATTGCCTCGTCTGCGCCTGTGGAAGACACCACGCTTGCCATGTGGAACAAGAATATCGACATTCTGGCGACCGGCTATTTCCTCGTGTCTCGGGAAGCCTTCCGGCTGTTCCGTCGTCAAAAGCTCGGCGGCAACGTGGTCTTTGTAGCATCGAAGAACGGCCTGGCCTCATCGCCCAACGCCTCTGCCTATTGCACGGCAAAGGCAGCCGAAATCCATCTGGCGCGTTGTCTTGCGCTGGAGGGAGCGGACGCTGGCATCCGCGTCAACACGGTCAATCCCGACGCGGTTCTGCGTGGTTCGAAAATCTGGAATGGCCAGTGGCGGGAGCAGCGGGCTGCATCCTCGAAGATCGAAGTGACCGATCTCGAGGAGCATTATCGCAATCGCTCCATGCTGAAGCTGAACGTTTTCCCGGAGGATATAGCAGAAGCGATCTACTTCCTCACATCGGATGCCTCGGCCAAGTCGACAGGCAACATCATCAATGTCGATGCTGGCAATGCGCAAAGTTTCACCCGCTAAGTGCGGGTGAAAATAGGCTTACTTGCGCAGGATAACCCAGATGGCGTGAATGATGCCGGGGATATAACCGCAGAGTGTCAGCAGGATATTGAGCCAGAAATGCAGGCCAAGGCCAACCTGAAGAAACACGCCGACCGGCGGCAGGAAGATGGCAAGAATAATACGAATTACGTCCACGATTGAATATCCCGTCTGTTTGTTGCTGCCCACATAACGTGGGAAACGCCGGATTGGTTTCAAATGGGGGACGTGGACCGGGAGGAAGACATGGTTGAACTGAAGATTGCCGCGGATATTGTCGAGCGCGAGAACGAAAAGCGCCAAGCCGCCCACGGCTCAGACTTCGATGCGCTGGGCGAGCATCTGGCGCGCCGCAATATCGATATTGAAGCCATCACCGAGCAGGTGTCGAAATTCTTCGTGGCCGTCCCCTCCTGGGGTGTGGGCACCGGCGGCACGCGCTTTGCCCGTTTTCCTGGCAAGGGTGAGCCGCGCGGCATTTTCGACAAGCTGGACGATTGCGCCGTCATCAACCAGCTGACGACGGCAACCCCCAATGTGTCCCTGCACATTCCCTGGGACAAACAGGACCCAAAGGTACTCAAAGCCCATGCCGATGCTTTGGGTCTCGGCTTCGATGCGATGAACTCCAATACGTTTTCAGATGCGCCGGACCAGCCGCATTCCTACAAATACGGCTCCCTCAGCCATGCCGATGCCGCAACGCGGGCGCAGGCCGTGGAGCACAACATCGAGTGTATCGAAATTGGCGCAGCGCTTGGCTCCAAGGCGCTGACGGTGTGGGTGGGCGATGGCTCCAATTTCCCCGGGCAGAGCAATTTCACCAAGAGCTTCGAGCGGTATCTCTCCGCCATGGGCGATATCTACAAGGCGCTGCCGGATGACTGGCGCATCTTTTCCGAACACAAGATGTATGAGCCAGCCTTCTATTCGACTGTGGTGCAGGATTGGGGCACGAACTACCTCATCGCCAACACGCTGGGCGACAAGGCCTTCTGCCTCGTGGATCTCGGCCACCATGCGCCTAACACCAACATCGAAATGATCGTCGCCCGCCTCATTCAGTTCGGCAAGCTCGGCGGCTTCCATTTCAATGATAGCAAATATGGCGATGATGATCTGGATGCGGGCTCGATTGATCCCTACCGCCTGTTCCTCGTCTTCAACGAGCTTGTCGATGCAGACCATCGCGGCGTCAAAGGCTTCCACCCGGCCCACATGATCGACCAGTCGCACAATGTGACGGACCCGATTGAAAGCCTCATCTCCAGCGTCAACGAAATCCGCCGCGCCTATGCGCAGGCACTTCTGGTGGACCGCGTTGCTCTGGATGGCCACCAGCAGGACAATGACGCACTGATGGCATCCGACACGCTGAAACGCGCCTATCGCACCGATGTCGAGGCTATTTTGGCCGAGGCGCGCAGACGTGCAGGCGGCGCAATCGACCCCGTCGCCACCTACCGCGCCAGCGGCTACCGCGCCAAGGTCGCAACTGAGCGCCCAGAGACCAAAGGCGGCAGCGGCGGCATTATCTGATCGCATTTGCGACGCACAGCAAAGCTTAACAAACAAAGGCACGCCAATGGCGTGCCTTTACGCTTTCATAACCAAATATGTCAGACTTTAAAGAAACGTGTTTTCCGCCCCATCATCTTCACATTCACGCTTATGTTAGCGAACCATGAAGAAGAAGCCCATAGACAGATCAGGCCTGATTTTCGTAGCGCTGCTGTGCGTGCTGGTTGGCATCGTGCTCAGCATCGCTTTCCTCAACGGCGACAGGCAACTCTCACCACAAAGCCAGGACGGGACTTTGATCCCGAGGACAACGGTCCAGCCGCAGTAGTCGTGTTTACAACTAAAAAAACCTCATTTCTTGCCCTATGTCCCCCTCAAAAGGCACATGGTGATCATGAGGAAAATTTGGGTTTTCGGTATCTTGCATAATCCCTATCAACCATTCTTTTGTTCTTAGGGGATGCGACAGCCATGTGGTTAGGTGAATATGTGGTCGATCCCAGTGCTGAGCTCGTTCCGTTGCGCCTAAGTCGTGCAAAGAAAATTGGAAAGCCCACCATTCTGGACCTTCGTCTCGGTAGAACATATGAATGTGGGTGCGGTTTGCTCGCTCAAGCTGAGAAGCAAGTTTTGCGATTTTGCGAGCTTTTGCATCTCCTCGTGCGACGTCGCTGACTACCAAACCTATATCCCAATCGGTTTTAAGAAGTCTGCACAACGAGCGGCATCGGATCACGCCCATCTGATGTAACGTTGCCGCGTTGACTGCCTTGATAAAATCAACGGAAAGCAACACCTCATTCTTGCATAGCAATCGCTTAAGATCAGATGATCTTGTGCACTCGAATACGGCGAAGAGATCCAGGTTTCGCATCATAGCCTTTAATTGCGCCGATTAGGCCACCAACTACAGATAAGAATCTGACCGACCTTCGAGGCCCGTTCAGCGCTTCTTCGGCTGTTTTGTAAAAGTTATGCCCGCACCTAGCCAACGCTGCCGGAGTCCACGTGCTCGTGCAGGCTGCAATTCCGCCAATTTTCGGGGAACTTACCGCAAGATGACAATCCATTGAAACGTGAAATAAGGGACTTTTGGAAGTAGTGGTGCCGCTTGCAGGACTCGAACCTGCGACCCCATCATTACGAATGATGTGCTCTACCACCTGAGCTAAAGCGGCTTACCGGCTGCCGAGATTTGTCGGTGCGGTTGATATGGCGGGCTGATACAGGCATTGCGGATGGATTTCAAGTCTTGAATGGGGCTTGCGGTAAAAATCCATCGGCCCCCATTCCTTCTTTTTGATCTACCCGCAAATCCGTGCCTTGGCTGCGGCGTATTCTCCGGCCAGACGATCGACCAAGGCTGAGACGGGTTCGACGGCCTTGACGGCGCCGACGCCCTGGCCTGCGCCCCAGATGTCTTTCCATGCCTTCGCGCCGCTGGTTGCGGCTCCAAAATCCATCTTTGAAGGGTCGGCCACGGGCAGATCGTCCGGGTCCATGCCTGCGGCAATGATGGAGGCTTTCATGTAGTTGCCATGAATGCCGGTGAAATAGTTGGAATAGACGATGTCATTGGCATAGGCATCTACGATGGCTTGCTTATACGCCTCGCTTGCCCGCGCTTCCGTCGTGGCGATGAAGGGGGAGCCAATATAGGCCATGTCAGCGCCCATGGCCTGTGCCGCCAGAATTGCGCCGCCATTGGCGATGGCGCCCGCCAGAAGCAGGGGGCCGTCAAACCATTCACGGATTTCCTGAACCAGCGCGAAGGGCGAGAGGGTGCCCGCATGGCCGCCTGCGCCGGTTGCGACTGCGATCAGCCCGTCGGCACCCTTGCGGATGGCGGAATTGGCGTGGCGGTTGTTGATGACATCATGCAGCACGATGCCGCCATAGGAATGGATCGCGGCATTGACTTCCGGCACGGCACCGAGCGAGGAGATGACGATCGGCACTTTGTATTTCACGCAGAGGCCCAGATCATGCTCCAGCCGCTTGTTCGACATATGAACGATCTGATTGACCGCAAAAGGTGCGGCCGGTTTTTCCGGGTTGGCTGCATTATAGGCGGCAAGATCTTCCGTCATCATGGCAAGCCATTCGTCCAGCTGGCTCTCAGGGCGCGCATTCAGCGCCGGAAATGAGCCAACAACGCCTGCCTTGCACTGCGCCAGCGTCAATTCCGGGTGGGAAATGATGAACAGCGGCGACGCAACGACCGGCAGTCGAAGATTGTCCTTGAGTATAGACGGCAGCATGCTTCCTCCCCCATGTGTGACGTTTACGCGCACGTAAGATGTAGCGGAGCGAAGCAGCATTGAAAAGCGAAAAAAGCGGCTGGTCTGTCTGGGTGTTGAAGGCGGCTCAGTGGCTCCAGCATTCCTTGGATGAGCAATTGGTTGCAAAGCCTAAGGCAAGCCCGATTGCTCAAACTGGCAAATTGCTGTGGCTTTCAGCCATGTTTTCCCACGACATTCTGACATTTGCCAAATACTTCTCTTGCGGATGGGCAAGCGAGACGTTACCGAATCGTAAACAATGGCGCTATGCCGCAAAAGCCTTTCGGATGGCAAGAAAAGGACCGATAGTGAGCGGACTGGAAACGGCAATCAGAAATGCCCTTGAAAAATCGGACCGATCGAGCGCCGAGGTTCGGGCACGGATTTACCAATCCTCACGCCAGGCGCTGGAAGCAGGGCTGCGCAAGCAAGGCATAGATGACCCGGAAGTCGTGGCGCAGCAGCGCCAGCGGCTGGAGGTGCTTGTTCACGCCATTGAAAACGAAGAGCGAAACCGGCTGCTGAGCGTGGTGGAAGATCATGTGCGGAGGGAAACGGCACGCGCACCGGCACCCGCTGTTCCGCCAGCGGCAAGAGCAGCGCCGCAGGTGGCAAATCTTGACGACGTGGTTGAGGAAAACGATGCGTTGCCGGTTGAGCCGCGACTGCGCGCAGAGCGGCTGGATGACACGCCTGATACAAGGGCCATCCCGAGCCCCAGCATCGATGATTTTCATGCCGAACGCGGTGTGACCGCACCAGATGCGCGCTCCACCCGCACCGAAGACGCCGCTTCCCTGTCGTTTACGCCAGAGCGGGCGGCCAAGGCCCGCCGCAAGAAGGGCGTGGTTGCGCGGCTGTTCATTTATTTCACGCTGCTCGCGTTTCTCGGCTTCGGCGCATGGTGGATCTACAGTTCAGGCATCTTGCTGAGCCCGGCAGAGCGTGACACCGGCGTGCCCAACCCGCCGCCGGAAGTGCAATCGGAAGATTTCACCGGTGCGCCAGAGGCTCCGCCGCAGAACCGGGAGGCGGGTCGTGGCTTTTCCGATGCCTGGGAAGAGGTATTCAATGCCGAGCGAGGCAATCAGGGCCTTCAGGCGGGATCCCTCGCCGTTGTCGAGCCAATTTCCACCGCTGCCGGAAAAGCGATACGCCTGACCTCACGTGTATCGGAAGCCGATGGCAATGTGGGGATCACCGTTCCGCCAGAGGTGTTGCGCGAAATGGCAGGCAAGTCCTCGACCATCGCCGTGACCTTGCAATCCTCCAGCGACCGGCAGACCCAGCTCTCCATCAGCTGCGATTTCGGAAGCCTTGGAAATTGCGCGCGCCACCGTTTCACTGCAACGCCGGAGCGGGCCGATATGCTGATCAATGTCACATTCGACCGCACATTGGCGCCCAGCAGCGCTGGCCGCATCATCATCAACAGCGATGTTGATGGCAACGGACGCCCGGTCAACCTCTATTCGGCGCGGATCCTGCCGGGCGAATGATCAGGACTTCCGCGTCACAGGCCGGGTTGCGGCCTGTGAAGGAAGAGGGGATCTCACACCACGCTTGCAGCTTCTCACTTCAGAAAATCAGGTCCTGAGCCAAGGATCTTCGGATCGATATCACCGATCACCTTCTTGTCCTTGCCTTCATAATCCAGTGATTTCAGAATGTGCTTGATAAGATTGATGCGGGCGCGGCGCTTGTCATTGGCGCGGATCACGGTCCATGGCGCTTCGTCGTTGTGGGTCTTTTCCAGCATCAGGTCACGCATGGCGGTGTAGTCGTCCCACTTGGTCAGCGCCGCAATGTCCATATCGGACAGTTTCCAGGCTTTCAGCGGGCTGTGACGACGATCATGAAAACGGTCGAGCTGGGTTTCGCGGCCGGTGTCCAGCCAGAACTTGAACAGATGCGTGCCTTCATGAACGATCATCTTTTCAAGGCGCGGCGCTTCCTTCAGAAATCGCTTGTGCTCTTCCGGCGTACAGAACCCCATGATCGGCTCGACACCAGCCCGGTTATACCAGGAGCGGTCGAACATCACGAACTCGCCAGCCGTTGGAAAATGCGAGATGTAGCGCTGGAAATACCATTGCCCACGCTCGGTTTCTGTCGGCTTGGTCAGGGCCACAATGCGGGCGGCGCGGGGATTGAGATACTCCATGATGACCGAGATGACGCCGCCTTTTCCCGCCGCATCACGGCCTTCGAAAACGGACATGACGCGGGTGCCGGTCGCCTGCAACCAGTGCTGCACCTTGACCAGCTCGATCTGCAGCGCTTCCAGCGTCTTGTCATATTCTTCGCGGTTCATCTTCTTGTCATAGGGAAAGCCGCCAGCTGTTAGCTTGGCCTCTTCCACCCAGTCCGGCAGAACCGGATCATCGATGTTGAAGATGCGGGTTTTTCCGTTGATCTGAAGTTCAACGGAGCGGTCCTTGGCGTTTTCGCTCATTCTGGCTCCCTTTGGGTGCAGTCGTTGCCGACCTGTCGTTCACGTCGCATGAAAGATCGCATGACAAGAGCTCATCGCGCTGAGCCTCCACCACACATGGATATCAAACTGTGGGAAAAGACATAGTGATGAATCTCTGTCATGAAAGAGGGATAGAAGAGTTCGATCGGCGATTTGGCTAGGGAAGGCATAGGGTGAATGGAGATGATAGGGAGTGAACGCAGCGCCAGACAATATCTGAGCCAGCTTCGCCACAGCTGGTTGCCCATTCTGGTCGTCTCCATGCTGGCCGTCGTCGCGTCACTCGAGTTGCTGTCTCCCGTTGTTCCAGCCGTCCTGTGGGCCGCAGCCGTTGTCGCCATTCTCACCGTCAACGCCCGCCCTTCGCTGGATGTGAAGGCGCAGGCCTCCCAGACGGTGGATGACGATGAGGACGTTGCGCAAAGCCGGATTGCAGGTGTGCGTTCGGGGCTCGCCGCGCTTGATATGCCGGTTTTCATTCTGGATCGAAATGCCAGCGTTCTCTTCGAAAATGCGGCTGCCGAGCGCGCATTTGGTACGCTCCCGGCGGGATCGCATATTTCTGGCCGCATGCGTTCTCCCGGGCTGCTGGACGTCATCAGAGAAGCCATTGCGACGGGCGAGGCGAACCAGACCGAACATTCCGAGCGCCTGCCGTCCGAGCGCGTCTTCATCGTCCGCATCGCGCCTGCCATCCTTGAAGATGAGGCGGCAACCTCCCTTTACATCCTGTCCTTTCGCGATGTTTCTGAAACGCGCCGCATTGACCGCATGCGCAGCGATTTCGTCGCCAATGCCAGCCATGAGTTGCGCACTCCGCTTGCGTCCCTGCGCGGCTTTATTGAGACCATGCAGGGTCCGGCGCGCGATGATCCCAAGGCGCGTGAGCGGTTCCTCGGCATCATGCTGGATCAGGCAACCCGCATGAGCCGGTTGGTTGATGACCTCATGTCGCTGTCGCGGCTGGAACTGCGCGCCAATATCGCGCCGGATCAAAAGGTCGATCTGGTGCCGCTTCTGGGCCACGTTCGGGATGCGCTTCTGCCGCTTGCCGAAGACCTCGATGTCACGATCAATCTCCATGTCACGGATGAGAAGGTCGAGGTAACGGGGGATCGGGATGAGCTGGTGCAGGTGTTCCAGAACCTGGTCGAGAATGCCTGCAAATACGGTCAGGAAGGCAAGGTGGTCGACGTGCACCTGAAGGCCTTGGCTGGCAAGCCTATCGAGGTCAGCGTTCTGGACAAGGGCCCCGGTATTCCCGCAGAGCATGTTCCGCGCCTGACCGAGCGGTTCTACAGGGTCAGCGTTGCCGACAGCCGCTCCAAAAAAGGGACCGGTCTGGGGCTCGCCATCGTCAAGCATATTCTAACAAGACACCGCGCCCGTCTCATTATCCGCTCGGAAATGGAAGTGGGAACGGACTTCACCGTCAGATTTTGACATAAAGGATTTCCTCCTCCCGTAGGAAATCAAAAAATCCATTTAAAATCAAAGAACTAGATTGTCACAAATACTTCACCGAAATGACATAAAAGGGTGAGGCAAGACTAGTTATGAAGAAGCCGCCGGGGTAGCCCAGTTTGGGTGATAGGGTAAAACTCTGCCGGCAGCGTTCACAAAAGCCCACCGCGGGCACCCTACGGGAGAGTCACATGAATATCGTAAAATTGTCCGCAGCAGCCCTGGTAGCTTCGGTTGCCTTTGCAGGCGCTGCCGCTGCTCGCGACCAGATCCAGGTAGCCGGTTCGTCCACCGTTCTGCCTTACGCAAAGATCGTTGCTGAATCTTTCGCTGAAACATTCCCTGATTTTAAGGCTCCAGTTGTTGAGTCCGGCGGCACAGGCGGTGGTCTGAAGGCATTCTGCTCTGGCGTTGGTGAAGGCACCATCGACGTTGCAAACGCTTCGCGCAAGATCAAGGCTGACGAACTTGCAGCGTGCAAGGCAGCTGGCGTCACCGACGTTCAGGAAGTCAAGATCGGTTATGACGGCATCGTATTTGCGATGGACAAGTCCAACAAGGACGTCAAGCTTGAGCCAAAGGACCTCTACCTTGGTCTGGCTGCTGAAATCGTGAAAGACGGCAAGCTCGTTGCCAACCCTTACAAGAAGTGGTCGGAAGTTAACAAGGAACTGCCAGACGTAGCGATTGCTGCTTACATTCCTGGTTCCAAGCACGGCACACGCGAAGTCTTCGAAGAGAAGATCATGGCTGATGGCTGCAAGGAAGCTGGTGCGACCGACGCGATCAAGGGTCTCGTTGCAGACGCCAAGCAGGCTGCTTCCAAGTGCGTTGCAGTTCGTAAAGACGGCGCTGCTGTCGATATCGACGGCGACTACACGGAAACGCTGGCACGCATCGCTGCCAACAAGACCGGCCTCGGCGTATTCGGCCTCGCATTCTATGAAAACAACATGGACAAGCTGAAGGTCGCAACCGTCAGCGGCGTTGTTCCTTCCACGGAAACCGTTGCAAGCGGCAAGTACCCTGTGTCTCGCCCGCTGTTCTTCTACGTCAAGAAGGCGCATCTCGGCGTTATTCCTGGCCTGAAGGAATATGTTGAGTTCTTCGTTTCCGACGAGATGATCGGCCCAGACTCTCCGCTGTCCAACTACGGCCTGGTTGCTGCTCCTGAAGCAGAGCGCAAGGAAATCCGTGCCCAGTTCGAAACCGGTAAGGTCATGTAATCCGGACGGGAGGCGCGGCAGTGATGCCGCGCCTCCCATCTATCTGTCTGCCAAGGCGCTCATGGGCTGACAGGTCCTATTTACCGGATGTTCATACGACCCGATGAATAGGATCTATCAATCTGGAAGCCGAAGCCGAGCAGGGGGACTACGCCGCCTGTCGCGAAGCCCGATGACTGAGAGGTCAGCCCGGTCTTCGGACGATCCGATGTGCAAATAACAAAGCTGCCTGATACCGCATCCCCTTTTCTGATGCGCCGAGGAAAGTCTCCATGAACACATCCATTCTTTTACTGATATTGGCGCTGATCGGCATAGCCAGCTATTTGCTTGGCACACGTCGCGCAGTCGCAATGGTGGGCGCAAGCACCACAAAAATGCATTCCCGGCCGGGTTATCACGGCTCTTATGTTCTCGTCTGGGCCGTTCTTCCTGCGGCCTTCATTCTGGCGCTTTGGCTGATTGTCAGCCCTCTGGTCATCACCTCTGCGGTGCGGGCCTCGTTTCCAGAGGATATTCAGGCGCAGTCTGAGGCTCAGCAGAGCCTCAATTACGGCATGGTCGGCTCGATTGCGCGTGGCCTTGAGCGTCTGACACCGGAAGAGTTTGCTGCTGCCAAGGCTGATCCGGCCACATTGCGGCCGTTGCTGGGCTCCAAGGGTGTCGCCATTGCCGGAGACCCGCAGCCTTACATGGTCGAAGCTGCTGAAACGCTGAACACCATGTCCGCCACAAGCCAGGTCGGAATGGTTCTGGTCGTTCTCGTCGCGGCCATCGGTGGTGCGCTCTATGCCATGCGCGGTATTGCGCCACGCTTCAGAGCGCGCAACAATGTCGAAAAGGTCATTCTTGCGGCTCTGGTGCTGGCATCGTCCATCGCCATTCTCACCACCATCGGCATTGTCCTGTCGATGCTGACGGAAGCCATTCAGTTCTTCAACATGGTGCCCGCCCACCAGTTCTTCTTCGGAACGGTATGGGATCCACGTTTTGCCGCTGCCGGTTCCACCGATAGCGCAGGTCAGTTCGGCCTCATCCCGCTTCTGGCAGGCACCCTCTATATCGGCTTCGTCGCCATGCTGGTTGCCGTTCCGGTCGGTCTGTTTTCCGCCATCTACATGGCCGAATATGCCAGCCCTCGTTTCCGCTCGGTTGCAAAGCCGCTGCTGGAAGTGCTGGCGGGTATCCCGACCATCGTTTACGGCTTCTTCGCGCTGACAACCGTTGGCCCGTTCCTGCGCGATATTTCCTCGCAGATCAACGGACTGGCGACCGGCGACTACACGAACTTCATCCAGGCGCAGAGCGTCATCACCGCCGGCTTCGTCATGGGCATCATGTTGATCCCTTACGTTTCGTCGCTGTCGGATGACATCATCACCGCCGTCCCACGCACCATGCGTGACGGTTCACTCGGTCTGGGTGCCACCCGCTCCGAAACCGTCAAGAAGGTCATCCTTCCGGCAGCCCTTCCAGGCATCGTCGGCGCGATCCTGATGACGGCCTCGCGTGCCATCGGTGAAACCATGATCGTGGTGCTGGCCGCAGGTGTGGCAGCACGCCTGCAACTCAACCCGTTCGAGCCGATGACCACCGTCACCGTCAAGATCGTCAGCCAGTTGACGGGTGACCTTGAGTTCACCTCGCCACAGACACTGGTTGCCTTTGCGCTTGGCATCACCCTCTTTGCCATCACGCTTTGCCTCAATATCTACGCGCTCTATATTGTGCGCAAATACCGGGAGCAGTACGAATGACCGACGTCGTTACTCCGGGCACCATTGCCCCAGCCGCAACGAAGAAGGTCCGGCGCGATATCGGCATCAAACGCCGCTACGCCTCCGAGCGCCGCTTCCGCACCTACGGTCTCGCAGCCATCACCTTCGGCCTGCTGTTCCTGTTTCTTCTCCTCTGGTCCGTCGTGGGCAAAGGCTACACAGCGTTCCAGCAGACCATGATCACCGTCCCTGTCGAGTTCTCTGAAAAGATCATCGATCCGGATAACGTGCGTGCCCAGAACCCAGCCAAGCTCGTTACTGCCAACTATCCGCTCATCGCCCGCAATGCGGTGGCCAAGGCACTCGGCGTCTCGCTGGATGACCGCACGGCTCTGCGCGGTGTGTCTGCGATGATTTCGGATGGTATCCGCGTTCAGCTTCGTGACGTTGTTGTTGCCGATCCTGCTATCATCGGCACCACACGCACGGTTTCCCTTCTGGCATCGGGCGATCTCGACAGCGCCTTCAAGGGTCAGGTCGATCTGAGCGTGAATGAAGAAAACCGCCGCATATCCGATCAGCAACTCGCATGGGTCAAGCAATTGTCCGATGCTGGCCAGATTGCCAAGCAGTTCAACACCGGCATCTTCTTCAACGGCGCATCCAGCCGTCCGGAAGCCTCGGGCGTTGGCGTGGCTCTCATCGGCTCGTTCTATATGATGCTGATCGTGCTGGTCCTGTCTCTGCCCATCGGTGTCGCAGCCTCCATCTATCTGGAAGAGTTTGCGCCAAAGAACCGCCTGACGGATCTCATCGAGGTCAACATCAACAACCTGGCGGCTGTTCCGTCGATTGTTTACGGTCTGCTTGGTCTGTCGGTCTTCATCAACTTCATGGGCTTCCCGCGCTCGGCCTCTCTGGTTGGCGGTCTGGTGTTGACCCTGATGACGCTGCCAACCATCATCATCGCCACCCGTGCGGCGCTGAAGGCTGTACCGCCCTCCATCCGTGCCGCGGCTCTTGGCCTCGGCGCATCCAAGATGCAGACGATTTTCCACCATGTTCTGCCGCTGGCCATGCCCGGTATTTTGACCGGCACCATCATCGGCCTGGCGCATGCCCTTGGTGAAACCGCACCATTGCTTCTGATCGGCATGGTTGCCTTCGTTACGAACTATCCGACAACACCCATGGACCCATCCACGGCCCTGCCGGTGCAGATTTACATGTGGGCGAACGAAGCAGAACGTGCCTTTGTTGAAAGAACATCCGGCGCTATCATCATCCTGCTGATGTTCCTCATCGTCATGAATGTTGGCGCAATCCTGTTGCGTCGGCGCTTTGAACGGCGCTGGTAGAGGAGTTGAATGTTATGAACATGTTGTCGGAAGCAGCAGTTGAAAAGGCGCTGGACAAGAAAATGAATGAAGTTTCGTACAAGATGATCGGCAAGGACGTTTCTGTCTATTACGGCGAGAAACGCGCTTTGTACGATGTGAACCTCAACGTTCGCGAAAATACGGTTACAGCTTTGATCGGCCCATCCGGTTGCGGCAAGTCCACCTTCCTGCGGACCCTCAACCGCATGAACGACACCATCGATGGTTGCCGCGTCACCGGCAAGATCACGCTCGATGAGGACGATGTCTACGATCCAGCGATCGACGTGGTCGAGTTGCGCGCGCGCGTCGGCATGGTGTTCCAGAAGCCGAACCCGTTCCCGAAGACCATCTATGAAAACATCGCCTATGGTCCACGCATTCACGGCCTTGCCCGCAGCAAGGCTGATATGGACCAGATCGTCGAGGCCAGCCTGCAGAAGGCCGGCCTGTGGAACGAAGCCAAGGATCGCCTGCACGAATCCGGTACCGGCCTGTCCGGCGGTCAGCAGCAGCGTCTGTGCATTGCCCGCGCCATCGCCGTTTCGCCTGAAGTCATTCTGATGGACGAGCCCTGCTCGGCTCTTGACCCCATCGCAACGGCAAAGGTCGAGGAGCTGATCCACGAGCTGCGCAGCAACTTCACGATCGTCATCGTGACGCACTCCATGCAGCAGGCGGCGCGTGTGTCTCAGCGCACGGCCATGTTCCACCTCGGCCATCTGGTTGAGGAAAACGATACCGACAAGATGTTCACCAACCCGGATGACCAGCGCACACAGGACTATATCATGGGTCGCTTCGGCTGATCCTGCCCTCTGTCGTGTCATAGCATCCACGCCACCCCGCCTGAGCCTTCGAGCGCTTGGCGGGTGGCGTCATCTAACTGGAGAATTCGAACATGCCGACACCAAACCATATCATGTCCGCCTATGATGACGAGCTGAAGTTCCTGACCCGCCGGATCGCCGAAATGGGTGGCCTTGCCGAACAGATGTGCGCCGACGCTGTGCGTGCGCTGGTCAATTCGGACTCGGCCCTGGCGCAGAAGGTCATCTCTGACGACACCATTCTCGATCACGCCGAGCGCGAAATCGGCGACAAGGCGATCGTGACCATTGCCAAGCGCCAGCCCATGGCTGCCGACCTTCGCGAAGTTATCGGCACGCTGCGCATCGCCGCTGACCTAGAGCGCGTTGGCGACCTTGGCAAGAACACAGCCAAGCGCGTTCTCGCTGTTGCCGGCACAGGCGTTCCACGCAAGCTGGCCCGTGGCATCGAGCATCTCTCCGAGCTTGCTCTGGTTCAGCTCAAGGAAGTTCTGGATGTCTATTCGACCCGTTCGGTTGAAAAGGCGCAGGCCATCCGCGAACGTGACGAGGAAATCGACGCGATGTACACATCGCTGTTCCGCGAATTGCTGACCTACATGATGGAAGATCCGCGCAACATCACCACCTGCACGCATCTTCTGTTCTGCGCCAAGAACATCGAGCGCATTGGTGACCACGCGACCAACATCGCTGAAACCATCTACTACATGGCCACTGGCAGCCAGCCTGAAGGCGAACGCCCGAAGGACGATAGTTCCAACACGCTCGGTGCCGTAACTGAGTGAATTCTCTAAACGACTGGCGGAGTCTCTAGCCATGGTGCCCAAAATCGCAGTTGTCGAAGATGAAGAAGCCTTGAGCGTTCTTCTTCGCTACAATCTGGAATCCGAAGGTTACGACGTGGATACCATTCCACGGGGTGACGAAGCGGAAATCCGCTTGCAGGAACGCACGCCGGATCTGCTGATCCTCGACTGGATGCTTCCAGGCGTCTCCGGCATCGAGCTTTGCCGTCGTCTGAGAATGCGCCCGGAAACCGAGCGACTGCCGATCATCATGTTGACGGCACGTGGCGAAGAAAGCGAGCGCGTGCGTGGTTTGGCCACGGGTGCGGATGACTATGTCGTCAAGCCGTTTTCCACGCCTGAGCTGATGGCACGGGTTAAGGCAATGTTGCGCCGCGCCCGGCCGGAGGTTCTGTCCTCCGTGCTGAAATGCGGTGATATCGAGCTGGATCGCGAAACGCATCGTGTTCACCGCAAGGCCCGTGAAGTGCGGCTTGGACCAACCGAGTTTCGTCTTCTCGAGTTCCTCATGGTGTCACCCGGCCGCGTTTTCTCGCGCTCCCAGCTTCTCGATGGCGTCTGGGGTCACGATATCTATGTGGATGAGCGCACGGTGGACGTCCATGTCGGGCGCCTGCGCAAGGCACTCAACTTCTCCAGCATGCAGGATGTGATCCGTACCGTGCGCGGCGCCGGATATTCCATGGAAGCCTGACCAACGCACCGGGGCTGAAACGTCTCCCGTATGGTCTCAAAATCTCATGCACCGCTCCCAAAAGGGGCGGTGTTTTGCATTTGGCATAATGGATATCAATGCGTTAGCGCCGCTAGAAGCCGCCAGCAACCGGCGTGACCTGCACAGCTTCTGAGTGTTGATTTTAAGTTTCTGTAATTTAAAGTTTGACTCAGTGGCCAGAAGGCTCTATGTATTGGTCATCGATCTTTTGCTTGCTGAGCTTTGGTTACCGCGCGATTAGCACCGCGCTTTGAACTAACCCTTCCTTTCAAAAAAATCGCTACACCGCACACAGGACTCACGTTCTGTGACTTATAACTTATGCTTTGAAAGGGTTCATTATGACCACAGGCACAGTAAAATGGTTTAACTCCACCAAGGGCTTCGGCTTCATTCAGCCAGACAACGGCGGCGCCGATGCATTCGTGCACATTTCCGCTGTTGAGCGTGCAGGCATGCGCGAAATCGTAGAAGGCCAGAAGCTTTCCTACGATCTCGAGCGGGACAACAAGTCCGGCAAGATGTCTGCCTGCAATCTCCAGGCTGCTTAATACGGGTATCGACTTTCCTTTGACCACGGATGTACTGGCATTGTCGAAAGTTTGAGACCACCGAGGTCAGGCATGTTGCCTGGCCTTTTTTTATGCCGCAAGTCGGCCACATGCTTGGACGTATTGCATTCTTATATGCAAGAATACGCTTCGAGCCGTGAATGCGTATCGCTCTATCCATAAATCGATTCCGGTTTTCAGTGCGATGCGATAGGAGAAAATTCCATGTCAGACGCTCACAGCAAATCCCGCAAGCAGGCCGAAATTGCTTTCGGAGCGACGCAATCGCAGTTCTTTGCCCGCGGCAAAGCGGTCGATGAGTTGAACTCGATTGCGAGCGCCCGTGATGAAAAGACCCTCAGGCTGCGGGAAGCGCGTCTTGCGAAAGAACTGGAAGACAGCTTGAAGCCCGCAGTTATCCCAACCAAACGCGCCAAAAAAACCTGATCCCTGATCGGTATGACGCATCAACTGGAATAGAGATTTGAGAAACACTCGAAATATCAAGAATAACGAAGTTTCCGAACGTCGCGGCGCTGCTGCCGAGGCAAAGGCCGCTCTTTTGAAGGCCTATCGCGAAGCCAAGGAAGCCGCGGCTCCCACGCTCGAAGCCAAGCAGGCCGAGCAGATTGCCGTTGCCGAAGCCCGCAGAGCCCGCCAGGCCGAGCGTGACCAGCAGAAGCGCGAAGAAAAATTGCGCCTGGAAGAAGAGGCCGCGCAACGCGCAGCTGAACTCGAAGCTGCTGCAAACGCTGAAGAAAATGAGCGCAAGGCGGCCGAAAAAAATCGTATTGCTCGCGTCGTCGAAGACGAAGCAGCCCGCAAGGCAGAACGCGATCGTCGCTATGCCAACCGCAAGGCCCGCCAGGGCTAAGCTTGAAGCCATGATCCTGCAGCCGTTCAATCGAAGGGCTGCGATCATCCGCTGCGAATGCTGCGCGGAGTGCGAAAGCCCAAGAGGCGCTTCGCACCCTTGCCGCGTATGGGATCAGCCATGCCGCCGCTTTTCGCTGCAGCGCCGCATGATCCCGAGGCTCTGAATGGCGCGACTTGCCGTCGCTCTTGCGGCTCCAGAGTCCCCTTACCGGTACGCCGGTTCAATCCCCGATGACAAACTGACAAGTCAATCGCCATCTCCTTGGTGACGCCTTCGCCTGTGCATGTTTGCGCTGTCCAAGCCGAAAAAATCGCAACAAAAAAGCGGGCCAAAGACCCGCTCATTTTATTGCGTCGAACTGGATGCGAAGCCTTAGGCTCTGCGGCGTTCGCTTACTGGCTGGTAAGCGAGCTTTGCGTGGAAGCGGCAATACGGCGAGGATTCAGAAGCATCACAACCGCAGAAGTGGAAGTCGTCCTTCAGAGGGTCGCCAACTGGCCACTTGCAGGTGCGTTCCGTCAGTTCCGTCAGCGTCAGGCGCAGCGATGTCGGCAGCGTGGAATTGCTGACCGGCACATATTCAAGAATCCGTGGTGCATCCGTCTCCGCATCGTCCTTCTGGACGTTTGCGTCTGCGGCGCGTGTATTGGCGCGGGCAGGGGCAACGCGGCCCTGGAAAGTGGCAGCGCGGGGTGCCGCAGCAGAGGGTGCAGTTGTCGCTGCCGGACGCTTTGCAGCGGGACGCGCGGTTGCAACCGTGCCGCCAGCCTTGGCGCGGCCAGGAAGGTTCAAGCGGTGGACTTTGCCGATGACGGCGTTGCGGCTGACGCCTCCGAGCTGGGCGGCAATCTGGCTGGCGCTGAGGCCTTCAGACCACAGTCGTTTCAGTCTTTCGACCCGTTCATCAGTCCAGTTCATGCCGTGTCTCCGCTGGTCGCGAAGGCAGAATCATTCTGCTATGCCGTGGAGTGAACCACGCGCAGAGTATCCGCCAGATTGTAGGTGACTAGGTCCGCCGCTTGCGATCTAGTAATTGAGAGTTAACCTAATCGTCGGCAGACTCCGTGACAAGAGTCGGGAGAATCATCTGGAATCGATTTTCCGGTTTTCCCCAACTTGCTGTGTTTGTGAGTCAGAAAAGCAACACCTAGTGTGCTTCATATCAGCCCCTACCACAGCTTGAGAATGCCTGAAAATGAGGACATTTGTTGACATCCTCAGGCGAAGTGACAATAGTGCCCTCGCAGTAAGAGGATACCCCAAGCCGCCGCGAGGCGGCATTTTTGATTTTCAGGCACGGGATAACCGGTAAGACCCATTGACAGCGCTGTTCGAGCGCAAGGAGTGAGACAGCCATGGCCGACACAGCGCCATTGTTCGATACGTTTTCCAGAGCACCCTTGCGGTTTGAGCGAGGAGAGGGCGTTTGGCTCATCACCGAGACCGGCGAACGATATCTGGACTTCGGTGCGGGCGTGGCCGTCACATCGGTTGGCCACAGCCATCCGCACTTGGTCGAAGCACTGAAAGGTCAGGTCGAGAAGGTCTGGCACCTATCCAATCTCTATGAGATTGCCGGTCAGGAAACGCTGGCCAAGCGGCTGACGGATGCAACTTTTGCGGACAAGGTGTTCTTCACCAATTCGGGTGCGGAATCCTTGGAATGCGCGATCAAGACGGCGCGTCGCTACCACTACACCCACGGCCATCCCGAAAAATTCCGCGTCATCACCTTCGAAGGCGCGTTCCACGGACGCACGCTGGCGACCATCGCGGCTGGCGGGCAGCAAAAATACATCGAGGGTTTCGGACCAAAGGTTGAAGGCTTCGATCAGGTGCCGTTCAACGATCTGGACGCCCTGAAGGCTGCCATCGGGCCGGAAACGGCTGCCCTGCTGATCGAGCCCATTCAGGGTGAGGGCGGTGTTCGCCCCGTTGCCCCTGAGTTCCTGCGTTCCCTGCGCGCTTTGTGCGAAGAGCACGGCCTGCTGTTGATCTACGATGAGGTGCAGACAGGCGTTGGACGCACAGGCAAGTTCTTTGCCTATGAATGGTCCGGCGTATCGCCTGATATCATGGCCGTGGCCAAGGGCATTGGCGGCGGCTTTCCGTTCGGCGCCTGCCTTGCAACGGCGGAAGCTGCATCCGGCATGACGGCTGGCGTTCACGGCACGACCTATGGCGGCAATCCGCTGGCGATGGCCTGCGGAAATGCGGTGCTGGATATCATTCTGGCCGATGGTTTCCTCGAGCATGTGCGCGATGTCACATTGATATTCCGCCAGGGACTGGCTTCGTTGAAGGATCGCTACCCCGACGTGATCGAGGAGATCCGAGGCGAGGGGCTGCTGATCGGTATCAAGGCGAAGATGCCATCGTCCGAACTGTTGCACGCCATCCGCGCCGAGCATCTTCTGGGTGTTCCAGCAGGTGACAACGTCATTCGTATCCTGCCGCCGCTTGTGGTCACGGCTGAAGAAGCGCGTGAAGGATTGGCCCGGATTGAACGTGCGGCAGAAAGCCTCACGACGAAAATCGCAAAAAGCGCCTGAATGCGCATAGTGAGGTGCGCGCCCAAGGCGCCACCTCCATCGATGGGACTGTATTGAAATGGCATCAGCAAAGCATTTTCTAGACCTTTCGGCCGTCGGCTCTGAGGACCTGCGGGTCATTCTGGATGACGCGCGCGCACGCAAGATTGCGACCAAGAACGGCACGGCGGAAAAGCCGCTGGCTGGCAAGATGCTGGCGATGATTTTCGAGAAACCATCCACCCGTACCCGCGTTTCCTTCGATGTCGGCATGCGCCAGCTGGGCGGCGAGACGCTGTTCCTCTCCGGCACGGAAATGCAGCTTGGCCGCGCTGAAACCATTGGCGATACGGCAAAGGTTCTGTCGCGCTACGTCGATGCCATCATGATCCGCACAACAGACCATTCGCGTCTGCTGGAGCTTGCCGAACATGCGACCGTGCCTGTTATCAATGGTCTCACGGATGATACGCATCCCTGCCAGATCATGGCGGATATCCTGACCTTTGAAGAGCATCGCGGCCCGATCAAGGGCAAAACCATTGCCTGGACGGGTGATGGCAACAACGTGCTGCATTCGCTGGTGGAAGGTGCTGCCCGCTTTGGCTACCGCATGAACATGGCCGTGCCTATGGGGTCTGAACCCCATGACCGGTTCATGAACTGGGCGCGCAACAATGGCGGCGAAGTGAAACTGTATCATGATGCGCAGCGCGCCGTCGAAGGTGCCGATTGCGTCATCACCGATACCTGGGTCTCCATGAACCAGGAGCACAAGGCGCGCGGCCACAACATTTTCCAGCCCTATCAGGTCAATGCCGCGCTGATGGGCAAGGCCAATGAGAATGCACTGTTCATGCACTGCCTGCCTGCCCACCGCGGCGAAGAGGTGACCGACGACGTTATCGATGGCCCGCAGTCTGTGGTGTTCGATGAGGCAGAAAACCGTCTGCACGCGCAAAAGGCCATCATTGCCTGGTGCATGGGCGTCATCTGATCTGACCGGGTGCCGTTGAGGCAAGCCATGCGGGGTGCTTGAATATCCGGCATGGCTTCCCATTTGTAGCACCAAGCACGTGCTGCCGGACTTCATCGGCAGCTTTCATCAATGTTTCACCGCAATACCCGGCCGGACGTGGTTCCGTTTTCACCTCCGCCGGTTTATCTATGCGGTAACAGCATCATGCCCGCTGGCCAGTTTCGCCCGCCGCCTTATCTGGCGGTGTGGCTGTGCGCAGTTGAGGCACCAAGGAGTAAGTGATATGGCAGATGTGACGGTCGATCTGGACACCCTCGAATTCGCTGGCGACGACAAGGTCGTTCCCTTTCAGGTGGGAGGGCTGGATGTGCGCGGCCGTGCCGTGCAGGTTGGGCCGCTGCTGAACGCTATTCTGGACCGGCATGAATATCCTCCGGTTGTCGCCCGCCTGCTGGCGGAAGCGGTGGTGTTGACCGCGCTGATTGGCACATCGCTGAAGTTTTCCGGCAAGCTCACGGTCCAGACCAAGAGCGATGGCCCGGTGGACCTGCTGGTTGCCGATTTTACCGCGCCTCAGAACATGCGCGCCTATGCCCGTTTCGATGAGGAGCGGCTGGCGCAGGCGACGGCTGAAGGAAAGACATCGCCGGAACAGCTGCTGGGTGCGGGTATTCTCGCCTTCACCATTGATCAGGGCGTCGGCATGCAGCCCTATCAGGGCATCGTTCCGCTGGATGGTTCGACACTCGAAGAAATCGCAGGCGTCTATTTCCGCCAGTCGGAGCAATTGCCCACCCGCGTGCGGCTGGGCGTTGCCGAATTGTTCGATCGTGACGAGGAAGGCAAGCCCCGTCACGGCTGGCGTGCCGGTGGCCTCATCGCGCAATTCCTGCCGCAGGCACCAGAGCGTCTGCGCCAGCGGGATCTACACGGCGGCGATGGCGATGAGAACATTGTCGATTATGCCGTAGACGATGCCTGGAATGAAGCGGTTGCCCTGATCGACACTGTTGATACCGATGAGCTGACCGATCCGCAGGTGCCAGCGGAAAAGCTGCTTTATCGCCTGTTTCACGAGCAGGGCGTGCGGGTTTACGATCCGCAGCTGATCCTTGATCGCTGCAACTGCTCTCGTGACAAGATCAAGGGTGTTCTCTCAGGCTTCTCAGCCGACGAGATCCGCGACAGCCAGGAAGACGGCGTTATTTCCGTCACCTGCGAGTTCTGCTCCACCACCTACCGCTATCAGGTAGATGAGCTTGAGGCTGCGGAGTGACAATGGCAGGCCGGATCTGAAAGGTCCGGCCGAATGCCGTTTAAGGTGCTTAGTTCAGCACGCGCATCAGCCCCGGGCTATCCAGCGAAAATGCCGGGATGGCCACGGTGAACACTTCTCCCGTGTCAGACTGCATCTCGTAATGGCCGAACATCATGCCGGATGGCGTATCCAGCGGGCAGCCGGATGAATATTCGTAAGTGCCACCGGGCTCCAAATGCGGCTGCTCGCCAATGACGCCGGGGCCGGACACTTCATCCACCTGCCCATTTTCATCGGTGATATGCCAATAGCGGTTTACCAGCGTCACGCCGATCTCGGAATTGTTGGAAATCACAACGGTGTAGCCCCAGACATATCGGCTGTCAGCCGGGTCGGACTGCTCTTCAAGATAATAGGGGTCGACTGTGACCTCGATATCTCTTGTTAGCGCACGGTACATTACGGGACCTTAAGTAATTGGTTGTCCAGACATTCTACACTACAGGCGACGCCTATCGTCAATAAACCGTAAGGCGATATTAGCGTGGCAGCCCAAAACAATGCACGTTTCGGCTGGCATGGATTGCTCCAAGGGCTCATTTCGGTGGTTAAGTGTAACAGGTCTGGAACGAAGATGTTCCTTGTTTCAATGGCGTCAAATCGATCTGAAGGCGATCGCCATGGCAAACGGCCCGGTCGCAATGCCGGGCCATCTGGGTTTCTCAGGCGGAAACTGCAGCGATTGCCGCCGCAAAATCTTCCAGCAGATCATCGGTATCTTCAATACCGCAGGAAAGGCGCAGCGTGCCACCGGACATGCCGAGTTCGGCGCGCGCCTCATCCGTCAGGTTCTTGTGTGTGGTCGTGGCGGGGTGGGTAATCAGGCTCTTAGCATCGCCCAGATTGTTGGAAATCTTGACGATTTCAAGCGCGTTCTGCAACTTGAATGCCGCCTCCTTGCCACCCTTCAGCTCAAAGCAAACCAGCGTCGAGCCGCCAGTCATCTGCTTGGCAATGATATCGGCCTGCGGATGGTCTGCACGGCCGGGATAGATGACCTTGGCGACCTTGTTCTGCTCGGCCAGAAAATCAGCAATCTTCGCAGCGTTCGCCGTCTGCTGGCGCACGCGCAGCGGCAGGGTCTCGATGCCTTTCAGCAGCGTCCATGCGTTGAACGGAGACATGGCCGGGCCGGTGTGGCGGAAGTAATCCTGAAGCTCTTCCTCGATCCACTTCTTGTCGGACAAAACAACACCGCCAAGGCAGCGTCCCTGACCGTCAATATGCTTGGTTGCCGAGTAGACGACGATATGCGCGCCCAGCTCCAGCGGCTTCTGAAAAAGCGGGGTGGCAAACACGTTATCGACCAGCAATTTGGCGCCAATCTGGTTTGCAAGCTTCGCAACGCCTGCAATATCAATGACTTCGAGCGTGGGGTTGGTGGGGCTTTCGAGGAAGAACAGCTTCGTGTTTGGCTGTATCGCCTTTTCCCAGTTGGCAAGATCGCGTCCGTCCACCAGGGTGCATTCGATGCCGTAGCGCGGTGCAAGCGTTTCGACAACCCAGCGGCAGGAACCGAACAGGGCGCGGGCAGCAACGATGTGATCGCCGGCCTTCAACTGGCACAGAATGGCAGCGCTGACAGCGGCCATGCCGGATGCCGTGGCGCGCGCATCTTCGGCACCTTCCAGAAGGCACATGCGCTTTTCGAACATGTCATTGGTTGGGCTGGCGTAGCGGGCGTAGATGAAGCCCTCCGTCTCGCCCTTGAAGCGCGCCTCGGCGGCTTCGGAATTTTCATAGACAAAGCCTTGCGTCAGGTAGATGGCTTCGGATGTCTCGCCATATGCCGACCGCAGGGTGCCGCCGTGTACCAGCTGTGTTGCCGGGCGCCATTTCTTGCTCATGTCATCACCTTACAAACAAAAAAACCGGTCGCAATAGCGGACCGGTTACAAGCGCACCCGGTCTTTTTAGCCATTTGTTTAACGTGGCTGCAAGCCGACCGGCCAAATCACCACGGGATAAGGTTGCCATAACTCTGTTAACGACTTGCGTCAATGGTTGGCTTTTGGTTTTGTCGCCATGAAAAGGGATGATGAAAAGATGACGAGAACGACGGGCATATTGGCAGATGGCGCTATCCGGGACCTGTTCGCATCCGGCCAGTTGGCCAGCGAACGGCCGCTGGATGAAGACCAGGTACAGCCCGCCAGCCTCGATCTTCGTCTCGGCGCGAAGGCCTATCGCGTGCGCGCCAGCTTCATGCCCGGCCCCTCCACGAAAGTCATCGAAAAGCTGACCCGGCTCAGCCTGCACGAGATTGATCTGCGCGAAGGTGCGGTTCTGGAAACCGGCTGCGTCTACATCGTGCCCCTGATGGAGGCGCTGGCGCTTCCGGCTGACATGGCAGCGTCTGCCAACCCGAAAAGCTCGACCGGACGCCTCGATATCTTCACCCGCGTCATCACCGATTATGCGCAGGAATTCGACAAGATCCCGGCAGGCTACACGGGTCCGCTCTACCTCGAAATCAGCCCGCGCACATTCCCCATCGTCGTGCGCCAGGGCTCACGCCTGTCGCAGATCCGCTTTCGCATCGGCCATGCCTTGCTAGCGGAAACGCAGTTGCTGGCGCTGCATGAAAGCGAAACGCTGGTCGCCAGCGAAACGCCCAATGTCTCCGGCGGCGGTATTGCGCTGTCCATCGACCTTGAAGGCTTCGGTGAAACGGGCCTGATCGGCTATCGCGGCAAGCACCACACGGCGGTGGTGGATGTCGACCAGAAGGCCGCCCATGATGTGCTGGATTTCTGGGAGCCGATCTATTCCAGAGGCCGCGCCGAGCTCATCCTCGATCCCGATGAATTCTACATCCTCGTCTCGCGCGAAGCCGTTCATGTGCCACCGCTCTATGCCGCCGAGATGACCCCCTATGACCCGCTAGTCGGTGAATTTCGCGTGCACTATGCCGGCTTCTTCGACCCCGGATTCGGCCACGCGAGCGCAGGCGGCACAGGCAGCCGCGCCGTGCTAGAAGTCAGAAGCCACGAAGTCCCCTTCATTCTCGAACACGGCCAGATCGTCGGCCGTCTGGTCTATGAGCACATGCTGACAAGACCCGAAGGCCTCTACGGCACAGGCCTCGGCTCCAACTATCAGGCCCAGGGCCTCAAGCTCTCAAAACACTTCAAGGCACAGTAGCCTCCTTCTTGACAGGGCCGCCGAACTGCCCGAAGTTTCAACTGCGCGGGTGTAGCTCAATGGTAGAGCAGCAGCTTCCCAAGCTGAATACGAGGGTTCGATTCCCTTCACCCGCTCCGGCGACCTTTCTAACAAGATCAACTAAGTCCAATAAACGCTGATCTTTCAGCGTTTTTGCCTCGCGCGCGCGTAACGGCGTGCAACGGTATGCAGTGACATCCACCAATTTTGACGGTAATAACTGCGGTATTCGTCAACACGGTCGGAAGTCGATACCGTAAAATGAAACTGACAGACATTCAGGTTAAGAACGCTAAAGCGGACAGCAAGCCGCGTAAACTCTCTGATGGGAGGGGACTTTATCTCTACATATCGGTCGCTGGTGGCAAGTCCTGGCGGTTAGATTACGACTTTTTCGGTAAACGGAAAACCCTGACGATTGGGGCCTACCCTCAAGTGGGATTGGCAGATGCCCGCAGATTGCGTGACGAAGCGAAGAAAAAGCTTTCCGAAGGGTTCGACCCGTCTCTCGCAAAGAAGCACGACCTGCTGGTCGCCAAAGCCGCTGCAGGGAATACGTTTGGTGTGATTGCTGACGAATTCATTGATAAGCTGAAGCGCGACAAGCGTGCCGAGCCTACGATCACGAAGAATAAATGGATGTTGAACGAGCTTGCAAAAAAGCTCAGGCCATATCCGATAACTCAGATCACGGCGAAAGACATCCTTGTAGTGCTGACCAGCATCGAGAAGAGTGGGCGAGTGGAGAGTGCTTTAGCTACTCGCGCGACAATTGGAAGAGTTTTCCGGTACGCCATTGCAACGGCGAGGGCCGAGAATGATCCAACGTCTGCACTGCGCGGTGCGCTTCAGCGTCATGTACCCGTCAGCCATGCTGCTCTTACTTCAAGGTCAGAGGTGGGCGGGCTTATGCGTGCGATCTACGGCTATGAAGGCTGGCCTTCTCTGGTCGCAGCGTTGAAAATCCAAGCGCTATGTTTCGCTCGGCCGGGGGAGACGCGCTCCATGGAATGGGTCGAGCTAGATCTCGAAAATGCGATATGGACGATACCGGCGCAAAAGGCCAAAATGCGTCGTGAGCACCAAGTGCCGTTGTCGCGGCAAGCTGTCGAAATCCTCAAGCAAATGAAGGTGCTCTATGGAGATAGCCTGTTTGTTTTCCCTTCAATGATGTCCGGCAAAAAACTATTGTCGGAAAATTCTATGAACTCAGCCCTTCGGCGAATGGGTGTCGGTGCAGAAGAGCAGACGGCCCATGGCTTCAGATCGTCAGCGAGCAGCATCTTAAACCAATCTGGCAAATTCATGCCTGACGCCATCGAAGCGCAGCTTGCACACCTCGATGGCTCCAAGGTGCGTAGAGTATATAACCGCGCCAACTATTGGAATGAGCGGGTCCTGATGTTGCAATGGTGGGCTGATTTGTTAGAAGAAGAACGCCTAAAGACACCGTTTCAACCTTCGAGATGTGATCCTGCAGATTGATGAAGCAAACGATCCTTGATAGCTAACCGGTGAGATCATACGGGATATTTGTGTGATGTCTCGCCGTAAATTTTGTTGCGCTGTCTACCCGCGTTAATGTCTACTTGATACAAATTGATTAGCGTTCTAGTTGTCCCGATGCAGCTCGACCGCTCGAGCTAGACAGACTGCCTAGGAACTGAAAATGAGCAATCAAGCGACTGACCGGAAACACATAACAGCGCTACGCTTCAAGCAGTGGCTTGCTGAGTGGGATTCGTATGATTTCAATGCTGATCAACACAGGAAAAAGCCTGATGAGCATATCTTCGTCTTTTCTATGCGAGCTGCTGAGTTGCGAAGCCTTTGTGACGTTTACCGGAGAAAGCGAGATGGCTCAAATGTCGAGGGCATCCAAAGAATAAGGGATAATAGTCGGACGGCCCGTATTCAAAACTATGTTCGTTACGGATATCCATATGGCGACTTAAAGTTACCACAGCGCACAGATGATAAATTGCCGCTTCGTAAACCAGGGTGGCTTCCGACAGCGATTGTTGTTAATATTTTAGCTAGCGGCGATGTCCGCCGTGGGAAGTCCGTGCGGGACGACGAGCTCATCCAAGTCATCCAAAAAGACGACGGGTCGTTCGCGCTTTCTATGCCAGCAGCCCGTGAAGTGGATGAAACCCAGCTTGCGCCGCTCGAGGTTATTGATGGACAGCATCGGTTGTGGGCGTTTGACTCTGAGACCAGTGATGAACCGGTTCCAGATGATTTTGAACTGCCCGTCGTTGCATTCAACGGTTTAGATATCGCTTGGCAGGCTTATCTTTTTTGGTCGATCAACGTGTCGCCGAAAAAGATCAATCCTAGTCACGCTTTCGATCTATACCCTTTGTTACGTACGCAAGAATGGCTTGAGGCGGTGGGAGAGCTTCCTGTATATAGAGAGGCCCGCGCTCAAGAGCTTACCGAAATTCTCTACACCCATCCAAGTAGTGCTTGGCACAATCGGATCAACATGTTGGGCGAGAGAGGGACAGCTCACGGTGTAACACAAGCCGCATGGGTAAGAACGCTCCTTTCAACAGTTCTTTCGACTGGGCGAGGCGTCTCCCGGCCCGGAATATTTCAAGCCAATCTCCTCCGAGACGAAGAACCATTAGAGTGGACGCGCGCACAGCAATCCGCCTTCCTAATCGCTCTTTGGGATGACATTGAGGACGAAGTTTTGAATGGCCCTCGCCATTTTTGGCTGCAGCATTACAAAAAGCGAACCGATGCGCTCACCGGCAAAGCAACTATGCTTAATCAGGATATGGGGGTACGCGCACTTTTAGCTGTCGCAAACGATATTTTTTATCGTTCTGCAGAGGACTGGAAATTAGACGTTTGGTTTCCCCCACTTGATCCAAATTTGGATCTCGATCAACGGCAAATTGAGTTGGCTAAAGATCACCTCGGTCAAGCTCCCTTTAGAGGGAATATACGTTCATTAGCGCGAGGATTGATGACGTTTGACTGGCGGTCATTGGAGGCCCCAGGAATAATTGACGGAACCGACGAGGCGGTAAGGAAACGGTCATATCGCGGTAGTGGAGGCTACGCTAGCCTGCGTCTCGATGTACTTGATGCAGTTGCTGACAGTCATGAAGAAGAAGTGTCCGATGTAGCGAAAGATCTTTTGACTGAAGAGCGCCCTCGGCGATGACGATTATCAAGTCAGTTCTTTCACAGGCGGACCGAGGTCACATTCTCCAAGTTTTAGGGACTTTCGCTGGAAAGTCCCCCGGTCAGTGGTTGCCATCTAATCATCCTGCTTCAAAAGGCTCGCTCCCTTTTAAGTGGGTCGACGTCCGCAAACTCACTGACAAACAACTTATTGAAGCGATAGCAATATCAGCGCCCAACCACTGTATTGATGGCTGGAGTTATGTTTCGAGAGCGCTAAGTTCATTACTTGCTGGTGACCTCCATAGCGCGAGACATCTAGCATACTATGCCCAACTCCGTGCCGCTTTAAGTATTCTTAGCCATCTTGGCATAGGCATCTTTAATGGAAACAACTTTGCTGTCGACCGAAACGGGTCCGTCGCGCGACTTGATGATGGTACCAAACATTTAGGCACTCACAGTGCGGTCTGGCAAGCCCTCCAAATGTGGGTGAGTGATCCCGCAACCGCGCGGGAGTTTTTAAGTCTCGTAAGGATAGGTCAAGTCTCGATCAAAAGTTGCCTGGAAGCCATCTGGCCGGGTTCATCTGCCACCGCGATAGCGGGAAGTCTTATCGCTGCGTGGGGTGTGGACTTGAGGCGGGGAGAAACTGAGCATCGCGCCAGGAATATGTCCAGCTACAATCCTCAAGCGTTTGAACCTATGCCTGACCAGCCATCTGATAGACTAAACCTCGTAGAGAATATATGGCAACTATTTGAGCCAACTTCTGCTTCGAAGTTTGATAGGCTGGATCGAAGCTTGCTTCGCTCGTTGTTATGGCAACAGCACGCAGTGATAAGTCCGAACGTTGATAAAAAAGATGGTTCTATCGCTCGGCGATATGACGAGCTTCCAATGAGTATACAGGCCATCGCCTCAAAGGATTTTTTACTAGGCATCTCTGAAACGCGAGATCCAAAGTTGTTGCGGGTCGCGAAGATGACGACTTACCCCGCACTACCTACGGAAATGGTCGCGCGCGCGTTCCTTTTACTCCGTGCTGCGACCGCTTTCACTGTATCGAATTTTTCTGATGCGGGTATCCAGCTTAGTGATGGTAAGCTTCGCCCGTGGATCGATCCCATAGCAGAAGCGCGTGGCTTTTGGAAAGTAGCTGACCCGCTAGTTGATACAATTGATCTATGGGAAGATATCCGTCTCGCTTTAGAAGAACTCTCTACTTCAAAAAAACCAACGCCTACAAGCCTAAATGAATGGATACGAAAGTCGCGTACCGGAATGCCCGTAATAAGTGAAGCAGAACGAATCGGCGTGTGGAGCTTTACCTCGTGAAGTACATGGGCTCTAAACGTTCAATGCTGTTAAATGGTCTAGGCGAGACTATTCAAAAGGCAATTCCAGGCCACACTCGTTTCATCGACATGTTTTCCGGATCTGGGTCTGTCTCTTGGCACGTGGCCAATAAGTACAGCATACCAGTATTGGCGGCCGATCTTCAGTTCTTTTCTGTAGCTTTAGCCGAAGGCGTTCTATCAAGGACACATGAGGAGGAATATTCTGTTTTGGAGGATTGGATTTTTCGCGCAGCACAGTATTTGGAACAGGATCACAACCTTGCTGAAGCGAAAGTTATCCAAGGTCACATAAATGATAAAAGTATAAGTGGTGTCGCGTTGTCCGCTCGTGCCTTGTCAGCCGAAGGCAATGGACCTATAAATAAAGCGTATGGTGGTTACTACTACAGCACGTTGCAATCAATGTGGTTGGATGCGCTAAGGGCTACGTTACCGGTAAGTATTGGCTCCAAAGCAATTTGTCAGGCTTCACTGATTTGGGCGGCGAGCAGTTGCGCAGCCTCTCCAGGCCACACCGCGCAGCCTTTCAAGCCCAACGAAACTGCCGGGCGCTTTCTGGCGGACAGTTGGAAAAAATCAATTCCTCATTATGTCACTTCAGCTTTTGGCAAGATTAACGGCATCACTGCCAAAAGGATCGGAACGGCTGTTCAGCAGGATGCAAATGAGCTCGCTTTAATGCTCAAAGAAGGCGACCTTGCATTTCTGGATCCTCCGTACTCAGGTGTTCACTACAGTCGATTTTATCACGTCTTAGAAACTCTTGTTATAAACGAGAGGGTCGAAGTTTCTGGGAGCGGTAGGTATCCCCCTCCTGAAGCACGACCTAAGTCAAAATATTCAATGATGGGGACATCAACCGACGCTTTGAAGCGCGTCCTCAGTGCTCTATCAGAGGTGGGCGCAAATGCAATTATCACCTTTCCTGCTGGAAAAGCCTCAAATGGCCTCAGCGGCGATCAAGTGAAGGAAATCGCTGCAACATACTATAAGATTAAGTTTGAGAAGGTCAGTGGTCGATTTTCGACTCTTGGTGGGAATTCGCGCAATAGAAATGCTCGGGCGGCGTCTGAAGAGTTAATTCTTGTACTGCAGAACTAAGATTTTTTCTTGTTGGCGATGAGAACGCGATATACTTGCATCCGAGAGCATTTCAATTTTTTGGCAATTGACGCGGATGTTAATCCATCCTCGCGCAACTGTATTATAGTTTCGTGATTTAATCTATTTTTTCCGCCTTTATATAGACCAGCCTCCTTAGCTCGCTGTATACCTTCACGTTGACGCTCTTTGATAAACCTCCGCTCCATCTGGGCCACCATTCCGAGAACAGTTAAGATGACCGGGCCCATTTCCCCCCGCGTCGAAACGTGGGGGTCGAGGATTGTTACGAACGCACCACGCTGCTGGCAATCGTGCACTATGTTCAGAACGTCGCGTGTGTCGCGCCCGAGGCGATCAAGCCGCGTAACGACTAGCTCGTCGCCTTCTCGCAGAAACTCAATTACAGTTGCCAGTTCAATGCGGCCATCGCGGCTACCACCTGACACCTTCTCTGAGCGAATGATTTCGCAGCCCTCGCTCCTGAGGCGATCAAGTTGAACCTGCAAATCCTGATCAATAGTGCTGACGCGTGCATAACCGATGCGAGCCATGTGTAACCTCAAGCTTTAGGCCCTAGGCTACCTCGTCACAAATAGTCGATGTCAACCCAGATGTTACATACCGTTAGGTAACACGCTGCTTGTCACCTAAGGGTATACCCTCATGTGACGGTGAGCGCGGAATGGTTGCCAATTCGTCTATGCTGACCCAGTTATGTTTAAATACGGCTCTTTATCTCGTTGAAGAAGAAGTCACCAAAGCTATCGGAAATTATTTCAGGCGGGTTGTTTTCACTATTCGATGGTGTCCACAAGACTATTGCATATTCTCCATCGTTAGATCTCCTCGATGCATCGAGACAAAACAAAGGGCCGTACCCACTGCTCATAATAGGTATAAGATGGTCAGGGAGCCCAGCAGTTTCTCTGTCGTCTAATGTTCGCCACGTCATACTTGGCACAGAGGTCCCGGGAACTTTAGTAGCAATTATCCCGTAAAACTCAGCGTCGCTAAATGCACCCACACCAAGATGTTTGAGAAATGCTTTATAACTTGGTGGAAACTTTAAGCCGATCATCTTAGAGGATTTCAATAAATCGTCTTCGCTTGCGGGGCCGAAAAAATCCGCTTGTGATTTGTTGGCGTCTAGAATTTCTAGAGCTTCTTCGAAACTGCTTAATCCGCTCATTCCACGTCACCGGCCAAAGCGGGATTACACCAGCTTTTCACGTTTTAGAAATGAAAGATATTTTGGGTCTGACTCACCAAATATTTCCTCACCTTCTAACATATACGCGCGTAAAAGGTGGTCCTTGGCCTCATCGGGGCGCCCCAACTCATATAAGGAAACTCCGATTCCAAATTGGACAAACGCATTTGAAACTCCCTCGCCACTTGCTTCAGCTTCTCTAAAGGACGACAATGAATTGTCGAAGTCTTCCAGCTGAAGAAATGCGTCTCCAATTGACGCGTTCAGCCAAACTGAAGCATCCCATACTCGTTTGGGATTCGGCAAGAGATCAAGCGCGTGTTGCCACGCGCTTATTGCTTTCGTTGGTGCATCAAGTTCTATATGCTCGTCACCAATTGCTGAAAGACGAACTACTTCTCGGTAGATTTCGTCTGGGATTTCCTTTTGAGTATTATTCACCGCTTCTCTTCTCGTTCAAAACGAAATCCAAATATTGTTTTTGTTCCCCAGCAAAACCTTGCTTTCCAAACAACTCATATATCCTTGAAAACACGTAATGCGCTCTCTCTTTGTCCCCAAGTTTGTACATAGCTTCACCTTCAGTCATCAAGACAAGATGATCCTCATGATTTGGATCGTCGTACATTTTCGCCATGATATCGATCCATTTTGAAGCATTAGTCTTATCTCCGAGATCGACGTAGTCTTGGACAAAGCCAGCTGAAAGGCTTTGAGGGTAATAATCCCACGTTTCCTTGGGTTCCGGTATTAGCTTCCAAGCTTGCAACCCTAGTTGAACTGACTCCGCAAGATCGCCGTCTTGGAATTTTTTGCCGGACAACTCCAACAGGTTGTCAATCTGAGCTTTTACGTCTTTTTCTAACTCGGGCTTTCTGGTCATATGATCCTCAATTTGCAGGCGGCAGATACCGAGAGGGGGTTTGGCCTCCACGGCTCGAATTTGATGGCCCCCATTCGAACCTATAATTGTCAGAGTTCAACATCCAATCTCGTACTTCTTGTGACCGAGCGCCGTGGAAGCGTCCAGTAGTGTTCCAATAGTCAACAGCGTCGACTGGGTGATGCCCCATATGTGTCTGCGGTGAATCGACTGGTCTCCAAACATTGTTTTCTTGGTCAAAAAACTCGTCCTGCCCTCTACGGTTGGTGCGGACCAATCCCTCCTCACGCATTCTTTCACGCACTTCGTTGCCGGTACGGTGTGTCTTGGACGGCGTATTCCCGAGATACTGTCTGCGAAGGCTAACCCGCCTCGTACTTCTTGCACCTTGTTCACCGGTTTCGACCGCCGTCCGTCCAGTTTGAGTTCTGGCCAACGCACCCGCTTCAGCCGTGGCAGCAGTTCTTCCTGCAACTCGCATACCCGCTGCGGCGGCTCCGGTGCCTCCTGCAACACCCTGAACCATCCCGACGGTATTTTCGACCTGCTGTGCTGTTTGTTCCGATGCTCCGGCAAGTCTTGCAAGGTCGCCGGACCCGCCTGCGATCATTGTCGGCGTCGACTCCCCGGTCCAAGCCTGACGTAGTCCTGCTTGGAAGTTATCATACCCATTTGCGACGAGCAGTCCGCCACCAATCATCGCAGGTATGCCGGGCGCTGCACCGACCCCGGTGCCGGTCGCAGCACCACCGACACCGGCAAGCGCAGCCCCGGCTACGGCCTCAGCTGCTCCCCCCACTGCTTGTAGGCCACCGACAGTTCGGGTTACGACCATTCCATTGTTTTGGTCGAATTCAGTGATCGCCTGTCCCGCCTCAGACAGCTTTTTATCGGTCCAGTCCCATGCCTCCTCGTACCAAGCTTTATCCTCTTCGTCAGTCGCGTCTGGGGCTGGCGTCGTGGTGGTTGATTTCACATTGATGTATTCACCGGGGCAATTACCGCTATTTAGGGTGCAGCGGTCCGTGTGCCTTTGAACGGGAATTCCATTGGCTCTTACAATGGTTGAAGACGTAACTGGATCAACAACATCCCCAACCGTACCCGATTTTACACCCAACCCCACTCCAGGCTGGTCGCCGTAGGAGCAATAGAACTGAGAATTTTGGCGCTTGATGACTAACCCGTTGGAGCGAACATCTGGTGAATAGTTATTTTGATCATCACCTTTACCCCAACACATGTAAGGGATCGGCTTCTCGGGGGATCGACATACATCGGGCGATAGGCATACGGCCAATGCCGACGCATCATCCGGTATGAACTCTGGTGGATTTGGATTAGCGGCGGTTGGCGGCGGATGATACTCGTCGCCCTTTTTTGGGTCGTTGAAATACGCCCGTTCTTCTTCACCCTCAAGACTTCTTCTATAATCGACGTATCCGGCAGCGCGGTCCGGCTCATGAAAAAGCGTGCTGGATGGCAGGTTCAATTCTTGGGCAAGAGCGGGATTCGCAACTGGATCCGAGCCATAGACGGTGATGGGCTCCAGCACTGTGGGGCTGTCATTCATGTAGCGAGCTCCACACCACTGTTCGCAAGTGATAATGTGGGGAGGCCATGCCTATCAGGCCAAGGAAACCCTATTCGCCACGTCAGAAAAACGCGCCCAACGCCGGGGCGCATATCGAAATGGACTCCGTCGAGAACCAACGGTGCCGACTGTAAACCTTTCCCTTGATTGAGTTCTACACGGAGATTGACGCGAGGTAGAGTTCCAGTGAGAGCTTCGAACTGGGGCAGGAGTCTGTGGAGTTCAAATGGCTCGTCACCAGCCAACCATGGGTCAATGATCTGATCTTTCGGGGCAGCCTGCCAGAAGGCAAAGTCGAAGTCCGGTGGTAGAAGCGGGTGGCGGTTCTGTAACCAGTCATCATCGTATGTTCCAGCGAGGTCAGCTCGATCTTTCCAAAACGGAGAGATCGGAGCAAGACCGGCGGGTTTCGGTCTGTCGGTGACGGCACGGATTAGCTCGGCTTCGTACTCGATTTGCGGTGCAGGCCACTCAGGTTGCTCTCTGAAACGTTCCTCGTCCACTAGGCCAATACCGATGGGATTTGCCTCTATGGCTTGATCCTCCAAACGACCGCCAAACGCCAGCCGCCAGTCCAGCGGTACATAAGACACCGGCTCACCCACGGTTAGCTCCCAGCCGTCTAACGCATCTTCGTGTTGGCGATCTACAAGTCCCCGCCAAGTTTTACGTATTTTTGCACGCCAAAGGCGGGGGCCGTGGACGCGTAAACGTTTTTCGATGGGGCCAACCCGCAGGCCGCAAGTCCATGATGGTGAGGGCTCGCCGTTCGGGGGGAAGGTAGCACCTATGAAAGTAACATCGGTGCCGGGTTTGAATGGCGTAAGGTCTGTGCAGGCCATCTGCGGCGTCTGGTGCGGATCGCCATCGTAAACATCGGACATGACAAGAGGTTGTTGCTTGTCTGCCAGTTGTAGAGGGCCGCCGTTGGTGAGTTTGAATGTCCCTCTCGCGACGACGACACCCATGAGGTCGCCGACCATATTGTACTGCCGGAACGCAAGTGCAGGGAACGGTGTACGATTGTCCACAGACATGACACGTCAACCCTTCGCCGATGAATCCGCTGACGTGGGACCGGCCTCGGAGAAACCGCCGCCCGGCTTGTTCAGATCAACCACGACGCCATTGATCTGCGTGGGACCTGAAGCAGTGAAGTTGAAATTCGTACCAAGGATGATGACCGTGCCATCTTTGCGCATGATAAACTTCGATGCACCGCATTCGATGACAAACTCTTCTCCAACTATCGTTTTTTTGAATTTTCCGATGTTCTCAAGCGAGGTTTGCCCAACGTTGGATACCTTGCTGACGCCGATCTGCTCAGTTTGTGCGACCCCCACAGACGTCGATTGGAACGACCCGATGATCGTGTTCATGATGCCAGAAAGAGGGAAGAGACTGGAAGCATCGGTTCCAACACCCGTACCGGAACCAGCAAGTGCCGTTCCTGCATCTGCGCGTGGGCTGGGGCCTGATACAACACCCTCACGCGAAGTCATCCCACCAGCACCGAGGAACCCAAGTGCTGATGACGCCAGTGACGTGGCAAAGGCTGCCACGCCTGGACTTCCTCCACCGGCAATCTGGGCGGCTTGACTGAGGAGCCCAGCCGTCTGACCAGATAGCGCCTGAACGCCTGCCATGGCCATCATCGCCATCGGTCCAGTGCCGCCAACGACGGTGTTCACCGATCCACCGATCTCATGCTTCTGGTTGCCGGACACTTCGACCGCACGGTTGCCACCGACAGAGGCCACCTCATGGCGGTCGATGCGCTTCGTGCGGTCGTTGAGGACGCGAGTGGTCTGGTCCTTCTGCGCATGGAAGAACTGGTTCTCTTTGCCCGCCTCATCCTCGAAGGTGATTTCATTAAAGCCATCGCCCTTGTGCGTATTGGAGCGCAACACCATGCGGGTCTTGTTGGCCGGTAGATCGTAAGGCACCGAATTTTTCGGGTTGTTGACGACACCTGTCACCAGTGGACGATCTGGATCACCATCGACAAAGGCGACTATCACCTCCATGCCAATGCGGGGAATGACCTGCGCACCCCATGTTCCGCCACCCCATGCCTGACTGACCCGTACCCAGCACGTATCGGTTCCATCCTTCTTCGCCTTGCGGTCCCATGGGAACCACAGCTTGATGCGACCATATTGATCCGGGTGGATTTCCTCACCCTCGGGTCCAGCAACAATGGCCACCTGCGTGCCTTCGATTTTGGGGCGCTTGGTCGTGCGGTGAGGGGTCAGTGGTACGCGGGCGGGGATCGCTTCGAATGTATTGCGGTATTCCGGTTCGTTGCTGTTGGTCTCATAGGAGCGGTCTACGATGGTGTGGCTCGCCTTTATGATCACATGCTCTTCATATTCATGTTCGGGATGGGCCACCTCGTAAGGCGTGAAGCGGCGGCCTGCTTCGAGAATGCGGGAGGTCGATCCGCCGAAGACGCGGTCGTGGTCAGCTTCGATCGACTGTGCCCGCAGCTTTTGCGCACGCTCTGCTTCTTCGACCGTTTTGATACGGGCCGGGTATTCGTAAAGCTCACGCTTGGTCGCATCCGGCATCTGCACCAGTGATGGCGTCATATTGCCCGGCACCATGCCGGGTGTCTCGAAATTCCAGTCGGCGCCTGCGCGCTGGCCCGACACATAGGAAAAGCGGCGAGCCCAGTCATTGATGTGGTTGCGGTCCGACGAGCCCTGTGCCAATCTCACTTTGCCTTCGCCCTGGGCGGAGGGCGATGGTCCAAGCCATCCATTGGCGGTATCGGCCACATGCAGCTTGTGAGAGCCGTCTTCATGGCTGAAAAAGTAGTACAATCCGTCTTCTTCGAAACGGCGCAAAAGATAGTCGAGGTCGGTCTCGTTGAACTGGGTGCTGTAATGCTGCACCGGCGGAGTTTTGATCACACCTGACGTATCCGGTGCTGGAATGCCGTGCTCGGAAAACAGCGTCTCGACGATATCGATTGATGTCTTGTCCATCCAGATACGGCAGTCGGAACGGCGAGACAGCAGCCACATCTGTGGGCGAATGGTCATGGCGTAAGATCGCAGACCACGGGTGATCGGTGGCCCCTCATGCAGGTCGGTCACCAGACCATTGAAGGGGCGGCGGATGCCGCTGCCCTCTTCGCCGTCACCCTGTTGCACCTCGATCGAGACATCCACCAATCGACCAATCAGTTCTTCTGGCTTCACCGATTCCTTCTTGGCACGGACATTCAGCTGTATCTCGAAGAGTTGCGAGACGCCTTCGTTGATGATCATCCGTTCCGGTAGCAACTGGTCTTCGCCAAGCGGCGACTTGACCTTCAAAACACGGCTGGCCTGGATGAACTCGGACGGCGAAGGCTGGTCGGTCATGGGGAACCCCGGTGATCGGATTGGATAAATTATCAATCAGCTGTCAAATTCTGGGCCGAATGCAATCAATCATTGTGGCGAAAGGATGGAGTGCTGGTCATATTTGCAACCGAAAGCCCATATTCTTCACGTGGCATCCCAAACTCGCCGTAATCTGTCGTCTAATTGGAGGAGAGGCTGAGCCAGAGGACACGGTGATGGCGTTAGTGGATATGGACAGTGGGGTAGGGAAGAGCCGGAGGAAGGCACACAGCCCGCAGACAAAGCACGACGCAGATAACTATGGACTGAAACGCGAGGACGCCAATGAGCGTCGTGGTGCTGGCTGGTGGGTGAGCCTGAGACGACGCGGCCACAGGATCGTGCGCCTGTTCAAGGACAGTGTTTACGGCTGTGATGAAGCTACTTACAAGGCGGCGCGGGCCTATCGCGATGCAATCATCGAAGCCATACCGCCCGCGACCAATCACGAGCAGGCGGTTCTGCTTCGCAAGACCAACAAAAGCGGTATATCGGGCGTGCGTCGGGTCGAGACGCGAGACGGCGACGTCTGGGAAACCACACTGATGACCAATGACGGCCAGAAGCGCGAGAGCTTTGCTGTTGCGAAGTTTGGTGAGCTTGCAGCCAAATCTATGGCCATCGCCCAGCGGCGCAAGTGGCTTGCCGCTCTGCCCGTGACGCATCTTGCCTATGCTCATCACGCAGCCGAAGTGGCGCAGGAGCATTTTGCCGATGATCTCATACCCGTCAGCGACGTGATGCCAGAAACCCATCTCAAGGGTGAGGAGATCGAAGCCCGCATCCAGTCGATCAACGATGACTTCGATAAAGCCCGTCCGAAGCGGTTACGGGTCCGAGTAAAATATTATCACGGTAGCAGGCTCTCAGTGTTCGTATCCGATGCAGGCAAGCCAGCCAAACGCAGGCTTGCGCAGATCAACACGCGAAAGCTGGATAAGGCCGAAATGCTAGCTGCGGCAAGGTCGGTGGTCGGGGCGACGATTACTGAGTTCTACGATGCTGGCGTAGCACGGTGGTTCATGGACGCGCATGGCGACAATCTGCTGACCGATAAGCATTTCCACGTCAGGGAGGGATTCAACGTACTGGTGTTTCTGCCAACCCAACTGGCTCGACACTGACCCTTATCATTCGGTGCCGGGGCAAAGGCGAACAGTTTTACTCTTCCAGCATTTCCCGTCGCGTCTCATGTCTCCAAGGTTTGTGTGCGCATGAGTGCTGCCGGGCGTTTCGTTCCACGCTCCTGACGCGGTCGAACCATCTATTCCGATGTAAGCGAAATATCGATTTCCCTCCATGTAGAAGCTGCCCTTATCCGTGTCGTCCTGTTTCCAGTAGCAGGCACCGTCAATGGCTTTCTTTCCATCGACCACAAGCAAGCAGTTTTTCCGATTGGGCGGCGTTTGCGGTGCACCCGGATACTTGTCTGAAACTTCGGCTTTCATTGCAGGCTTGCTGAAGCAAAGTTGAAACTGAGAGAACGGTACGGCGGCGGTTGCCAAGCTGAGTGTGATCGACCCCCCATCAAAATCTTCGATCTCCAATTTTTTGCCATTCTTGCCATCATTGAGAATTTCGCTCGAAATCTCGTAAAAGCCGTACCAGCCGAAATAATCATCTAAGTGGCCATTGGAGATGTAACCGCCTTCGTCATCGATTTTCCAAGTGGCACGAACGGAATCTTTGAATGGTGCTCCCTCGACAAAACCGACAAAGTCTTTACCGGGTGCCCCCATGAAGCCAACCGTCATGTCACCTTGTTTCGTTTCAACGAAACAGGTGTCACCCCAATCCTCTTCGCGTTTTTCAAAGGTCCACGTTGAGGCCAAGGCAGCCGGGCTCACAGCTGGCGCAGGAGGGGTGTCTCCAAACATGACGCTTCGATTTGGTGCTGGTGGTTGAAAAGTGGCGCTATTCTGGCTCGGTGGTTCGGCAAAGGGCGATGTGCTCGAAACCTCAGGCGACTTGAATAGTGACGGAGCGAGTTGGGTCAAGGCCGTGATACAGTTGTCAAAACCCGTACCCAACCCAACAGCGTCTGCGTAGCTCACCACCGGCACGTGCCATACTGGTTCGTTGCCTTGAAAGGTCACGGCCAGCGTAGCTGGCTTGTTGGTCGAGATTGCTGTGCCTAAAATGGTGGTGACCATGAAGCCGCCGCCGTCTTCTGCGATAGCGCCAGGAATTTCTCCGTACATTTCATCAGTGCTGACGACCTTGGAAGTGAACTGAATACCACCTGCCCAAGCGGTGCCGATGGCGACGTTCGTCGTTTGGCCAACCGGCAGGTTCCAGTTTTGCTTCGTCACCCGTAGCCGCGGAACAATTTTATCTGTGCCAATCAATGTGTACTCAATCGCAACCGACTTCCCCGACCATGCCGTACTGCGAAAGGCACAAAATGCCTGTTTTCCGTCCGTAGGGGTATGCAGGAAAATCTCCAAGCTATTTCCCTTGTAATAAGACTGCTCCTCGGCGCGTGCTTGCGTAGCGACAGCAACTGTGACGCTGATACCCAGCGCTGTAAAAATCGTACTGGCTTTCCTGATCATCATGCTTTCTTTCGCTCTGCTGTTTGCAACACATGCGCTTCAGGCGGGTTTCTGTGACGGCTGAAGGTTTTGGAGGATGCTTGCTTTCATCGCTTCGAACTCGGCATCCGTAATTGCGCCGGACGAGCGTAAAGCGGCCAGTTTTTCGATGCGTCCAATCTGATCAGCCGAACTGGAAGCGTCAGGCTGACGCGTCAGGTGATCACCACCACCTATGCGCGCTGCAATGTCCTGAACGTGTGACTTTGACGGGCTGCTTCCGATCACGATGAATGCGACAATGCCAACCAGCGGTATGAGGCAGGTCAGCACCAGCCATCCACTTTTGTCCAGGTCGTGCAAACGCCTGACGATGATCGCGAGCGAAGGGAGGTAATGGCCAATCACGATCAACGCCGAAACGAGGGGCTGGGGTTCACGAGACCCAGCAATGACGACGTCGATAATCAAGCCGCCAAACGCAAGGGCGAGAAATACAAGGTGGTAGTACCAGAATTCCGTCCGGGTGGATCGCCCTGAAAACGTCGCGTAGCGACGCATGGCGTCAATGTAAGCGCTCATAAGATGTCCAATGCCTGTATGAATTTCCGTCAAGCCGGGTGAGCCAGCTTTATACCGTGGGCTGGTTTTTCTTCCGCTTTGCAGAGCGCCACGTGAAAAAGCCCATGATCGCCAGCACCATGGCGATATAGCCCCAGATCGTGATGTCGCCGAAGTTGCCTTGGGTTGAGGCCATGAACGCTAGCAGCCCGGCGACAAAAAACATTATGGCCCCCACCAACGGCAGTGCGAACGAAAATGCGCCAGCGATGGCGAACACGAGGCCCACAAGCATTCCAATCGATGCCGCTGCCCCAGTGGCGCTGTCGTTCATCAATCCGCTACCTGCGGTTACTGCACATGATTGCATCAGCACCAAAATGCCGAGAAGCATGCCGATAATTCCAACTGCGATTTTCATACTACCCCCAAAAAACACGATGCCTCGCAGGCATCACTCTACGTTGACGCGAATATGTGGTATATATTCGATGGATTAACGCTCGGCAAGATGGTCGCCATGACTCCATGGAGCATCGTGACCGCATCGGCTGGAATCTTAGAAAAATCAGGACCGCTAAGAGCGTGACACAGGAGAACCTTGCCGTTGATGCGGGCGTTGATCGAACAACAATAAGCGGAATTGAGCGCGGCGACTTTAATGCGTCCGTTGACCTTTTGGCGCGGCTTGCGACTGCACTGGCAACCGACATTGCCGTGTTTTTTGCCGTTCCCGAAAATGACCAGCGCCCCGAGCCTATGAAAGCTGGCCGTAAACCGGGGCGCTGAAAAGCTCCGACTGGCATTCTGATCAGACGCTTGGGTGAGCGGCGATCTTGCGCCGTCAGTATTCCTCCGCCCGCATAACGGTGAGCACGCGGCAGGTCACGGCATCATCTGCTGGATCAGGCGAACCGTTTTGCAGGTCGCGGTCATAGTAATCGATTTTCCAGAAGAACACCGTATCGTTGACCGTGACAGCGCCGAAGTCATGCTCGCCAAAGGGATCGTTGCTGGGTGAGAAATCAGCAAAGGCCTGCACCGACTTCAGGACAGTTCGGCGGTCGTGTTCGGCAAGGGCGTTCACGCCTTGCGTGAGCACCACTCGCCCGCCGACCAAACTGGTTCGGAAGGCATCGTTTTTGTGACGAATGAATGCGGTTCGTTGAACCGCATCCTTATTCAATTCTCGCTTGAGTGCGCAGGCCATCCCTGATCAAGCCTCGACATAGGAGGGGTGAATGATGGCGACCTGATCAATACGGCGCGTGAACGCTGGGTCGTCAAGATAATCGCGCCATTGAAGCCGCAGGCTGCCTTCGGCTTTCACCTCCAAGACCTTCGCCTCGTACCAGCCTTCGAGGGGGGCTTCCGTTGCCAGCACCACGCTGCCGACGACAATTTTGTCGAAACTATCGGGCAGGTTTTTCGGGCGCACTGGATGGGTGATGAATGCTGGCGGCGTTTCAGGCGCGGCGCGTGGTTGCTCAAGCCGCTCCCGTTCTTCGTCGGAAAGGTGTGTCGCAATTTCGTTATAGAGTTCTTGCTTCACGAAGGGCACAAACGCCTTACCACTCTCGAATAGCTTGCCTTGAGGCAATCGCGTCAGGAATGACCGTACCTCGTCGGTCTCTACCTTCAACGCAAACATACCCATCAATTCGGCGGCCTTTTCGGCTGGGCGGGTGTCGGTTGCGGGGAAGAACGACGCATGAGGCTTTCGCTTGTCGTCGCGGCCCAAAATGATAATCGGGCAAGGCAGGGTGATGGGTGAGGGGCCAGCGGTGTTCACAGCGGTCATAATGAGTTCTCCAAATGGAAGAGGGGCCGAACCGGCCCCTCGATGATGGCAAAAGCGCCAATATGTAATGGTATATCATTACAATCATAGATTGTCAAATTCGGCGATTTTCTTCCTTAAGGGTGTGCATATTGCTGGGTAAAGTCTGGCTTGCGGCTATCAAACAACCGCAAGCCAGCGGCGACTACGCCAAAAACCCGATCAAATCCTGATTAAGGCGATCTGGGACTGTCGCGAACAATCCATGCGGCTCTCCGTCGTACTCGATCAGGCGCGCACCAGAAATCCCGCTTGCGGCGGCGCGGCCTGTTGGGTCGATCGGGACAGTTTTATCGCCCGTGCCATGAATGACGAGCGTGGGAATCGTGAAGGCAACGAAATCTGGCCGAAAGTCCGTTTTGCCGAATGCATCCACGCAGTCGATGGTCGCCTTCGGGCTGGCCATGACACCAAGAACAAATGACCAGTCAAGCACACCTTGGCTAACCGGGCTGGTCACGAAGCCGACACCGTAAAACGTCTTGGCAAAGCTTTGCAGGAAATCGAAACGATCTTTGCGAATATCGTTCTTCATGCCTTCGAAGACACTTGCATCGACGCCGTCAGGATTTGTCTCATCCTTCAGGAGATAACCAGCGACAGATGCGACGAGCACAGCTTTGGAAATTTTCGAAGCGCCGTGTCTGGTCAAATAACGCGCGATCTCACCGCCACCCATTGAGAAGCCGACAAGCGATACAGATTCAAGTTTGAGCCCGTTGATGATGTCACCCAGATCGTCTGCAAAGGTATCATAGTTGTAGCCGTTGGCGGGATGTCCAGACTGGCCAAAACCACGACGGTCATAAGTGATGACCCTGAAGCCTGCTTCCAGCAGAGCGACCGTCTGGTATTCGAACATATCGCCCGTCAGTGGCCAGCCGTGAATCAGAATAACGGGGCGGCCCTCACCCATGTCCTTGACGTGCAGTTTCGTGCCATCTTTTGCTTTGATGAATGCCATGTAACGCCTCCTTTGATGATATCATCAAGAAGGCTTACATTGTCCAACCGGTTCCATTGGACGCTAACTTCATTCTGCCACGTGGGCCGTGTACAACCTGATTACTTGTAAAAAGAGGCCGCTGGCGTACAACCAGCAGCCTCCAAAAGGTGAGAGCCAGATATTAATTGGTCTTGTTACGTTTATAGAACGCTACTTCCTCAGGAATTTGATGGATTCTGAAGATATAGAATGCATCGCGTTTTTCATCTTGCCCTGAAATCCTCAATACCCGTTTCGTCTGCAGGTCCTTTTCGCCTGCACGAAGAACCCCTTCTGCCTTCAGATTTTTCATGACTGCGGATGAAATGCCTAGATTTTTGCTGCGACCTGCCGGTATGGCTAAATGAAGTTTCTTATCTTTTCCAAGAAATATGAAGCCAGCAACTTTCAGGAATTCCTTGTCGCTTATCGTCGGCTTGCTTCCCACACGTGCATCGACGAAACTATTTTCGGCATCGTTCATGTAAGCTACGATACGCGGATGATCTAAAATTGCAGGTTGCGGTGCGCCATAGTTGTTCCAAGCTCGGAGTATGGTGCGTTTTACATGCCCCCATTTTTTCTTTTTCAACAAGCCAAGATGGATGCCAAGTACTGCTATAGCATAAGATAGGGCGAAGGGTTGAACTCTCCTGAAAGAGATATCTTTGTCACTGTTACTTTGTTTCAAATCCGCTTTTTTCAGGAATTTAGAAATAGCGCTATTTAGCACTGCACTGATTTCATTTGGATCTTTATTCAACGCTTCTAGAACGGTATTTATGTATGCTTTCGCAAGTAATCCGTAATTGTCAGCAGTGATCCTGAAAAGATGCTGCATTGCATCATCAATGGTTGAAAATCCTTCAGGCGCTACGTCAAAAAAACTCGACTTGGTGGTTGGAAGTTGAAACGAGATTAGCCTCACTTCTAAAGCGCGTCTCACTTCATCGCTAGCTGGAAGAATGAGATGCATCGGTTGATTGGATGTTGACATCATAGATACCGAGTGGCTTAGCGAATCTGTCCCTGTTCGGGCACGCCCTTGCCCAGAAGACAACCGGTGAACGGTATTCAGAATTTTTTCTGCTCGCTCCTTTTCACGTGGATGTGCCAACGTGGCCTCATCCAGAATAAGGAGATGTTCGTTGAAATCTAAAAGCAGTTCTTCGATTTTCTGTTCCGACATATTCCAGTCACGCGCGTAACCATCGCTAGTGTGACCCTTGCCCCAAGCGGAAGCTGCAAGCGTACAGGTCAGGGCAGATTTGTACGTACTGGACCTCCCCACAAGCTCGAACATAAAATTCTCAGCTTTATGGCCGTTACCGGAAACAAAAGGTTTAACAACTGAGGACAGACCGAAGAAAAATAGAGTGATAGGTACTGACTGATCGCGAATGATTTTTGCGATTTCAGTTTCGTACAAATCCAGATTTCCGGAACTTGAAACACGATTGGAATTTCCGACGACCGAAATCACCTGAAGATCATTATGAGGGGTAATCACAGTGCCATCACCGTACACGAAGTAGCGAGGGATTTTGGTACGTTCATAGCCGACGCGGGTAGCTACAAGGGCGTTCTCGCTTTTCTTAGGGTTCTCAATCTGCTCATTCACCTTTTTCTTATCATCTGCGGATGCCGCCAAAATACTAAGCTGCCCAAGGTCCCCCCAAACTTTTTGCCGCTGTTCGATAACCAGCTTACTGGACCTCACAAACCGCCGTCCGCGGGCTTCAAATAAATAGTACAGTTGGCTGTCGTCGCCCTTCAGGATCGTGACGTTTAATTCAGAAGGGGTCGCTAAAGTCGGTAAATTCTCATAATCGGGGCCTAGGCCCGGTTTTTTATCAGGCCCTGCTGCTTGAGCGACTATGTCAGGTACAGTTGTCAACCCTTTGCCGCCCATAAGGTGGGGGTGGGCTGCTTTGAGCGTGTCAGTAGCCGTAATGGTACGCTGCTTGAGATCTTTCATTTGAGTGTCCCGATGATGGTTGCCATTTGGGCTTTGATAAAGCGTGAGGTGAGGGGGATTTCGAAGCCGCCAAACTGGACAGCATGTGTGATTGGAATGCTCGCCATACAGCGTAGCCACAAGTTTGCCTCTGCGGTCGACATACGGTTTGGAGTTCGGTTGCGCCTTCCGTTGGACTCGATGTATTGAACCCGATCTTGAGCCTTCATTTTCGCGAGATAGCCCAAGAGATTTCCCAGTTCCCATTCTGGAATAGCTTCAATTCGTAGAGGCTTGTCACGACCTCGGGCTTCGCGAGCTAATCGGACCTGAAACGCAACTTTCAACTTCTCAATGGGAGCTCCTCCGATGATCAGGTGCACATGCGGTTCAAAGGTGTAATTTCCATCTAGCTTTCGATCACCGGAGACTTCATACGCAGCCACAAACACTGGTTTGTATCCGTCAGCCCGAAGCGTCTGGATGGCTGCTCGGACCTTCCGACGTGGAGGATCTAAACTCTTACGGCTGGCCGAAGTGGGTACGACGTGCCACCGTTTATCCGCGACTGTTATGTGATAGAAGGTTAGTGCCGTTCGCAACAAAAGCGGCAGGACTATTCCGAGTAAAAATAGTTGAAGGCGAGCCCACTCAAAGCGACATGCTGCGCTTCGGCGAGACACATCCAAACTCTTCCACGTGGTGTGAAGTGGAGAGTTTTGGTTCAAAGTCTGGAGGCGACCTGCCTGCTGAGCTTTAATTGCGCTGGAATTGAACGTAGTTTTCGGGTTTCTCTCGGCGACACGCTTCGTAAGTCGCTGATGTCGCTTTGTTTTCCATTTATCGATAGGTTTCACTGAAGGGTCTCCATAGGCGCGCGTCTGCGATCAGAGGCGATAGCGCTCTGGCAAAGTGGGCGGCAAAGGGTTGGATTTTAGATTTCTACGGGAGTAAGAAGTTCACAGCTTGATACGGTGAATTCATTTGCGACAGCGTTTGTACCTTGGCGACACACGCCCGAGGTTTTCGCAGGAGATCAGACATTTTCCGGGCTGACTGATTAACGAGTGCCAGCCTTGTTGCAAAGTCTAGGGGAATTTATCCGCACAACTCTACAACAGCTTCGATATAGAGTTTAGGCAAATCATGTTACCGGTGGGTCAGGTCGACGTAAGGGTACGAAGGAACTGAGATATCGCGGCCATGTCATAAACCGCTACACGAGGACTCAGATGATGCGGCTTGGGGGCTCTTCCTGACTTCACCCAGGAATACCACGTCGAGCGACTGACAGGGATCATTTTGCCTTTACCGACGAAATCGCTCACACGCCCGAAACGTTTCTCTTGTATAAATTCGTCTTTCTTTTCCATGATCACTTTCCTCTGTTGTGTGAGACCATGGGTTTTTTACTAGGCCCTGTTTGCAAAGATAGTGCGGGCCACAAATTCACCCCGTATGTAATTGATTCATTTGAAAAGTTTGCATTATGATGTGTTTTTCCTTTTCCGATATTTCCTTCACAGGAAACGCCTCCGATGGGCAGGATGGTGCTCTTGAGGCTGCTTTTTTGTAAAGTTTTTGATTGTGATATTGAGAAAGTATTGAAAGTGCATATGTGGAGTGAGCAAGCCATTTCTCGACCCAATCTGCTTTGCTATCTGTACTGACCCATCCAGAGAGAAGGGCTTCTAGTAAGGATCTACCGTCATAAATTTTTGTGTTGGCCGCTCCGTATAAGTACGTGATGGAAATATCATGATCACTCCACGCTTCCTTGAGAGTACGCTCTTCATATGGAGTGAAGGATCTACTTATGTAAATTTCAGGGTGGTAGGTCCATATCTTGTGAATTGCGGAAATTGCACCAGCTATTGTTGCTTTTTTTCTTGATGGCTGGTTCGCCTGAACGAAGTGCATTATCTGCATTATTTCAACGGCATTCATTACACTTTTTGTTCTTGAAACTAAATCCTGTTGAACAGATTCTGAGCTGCTTAACCAGAATGCTGCGGACATGCCACCTACACCGAAATACAGCTCAGCTGTAAATTGTGGAGTTAATCGAAGTCTTGCCAGGGTATCGGTAGCTTGCGCCGTAGGGGAGTGTTTTTTGGCCCATTTTTCTGCGTTCATAACGGTACGCATTATTGATGCCTTGGCCACACTTTTTCGAAGTTTGCTATCATAAGGATGGAGCATCCACGCGAGGAGGCTAGCAAGTAACGCGTCTTTAAAGCCGTGAAATAGGGGTGCGGGACTTAAAATATACTCAGTTGCGAGTTTTGGGAGGAACGCGTTATAAAATTGACGACGAAAATCGCCTTCTTCATAAACAGGTGAGACGTTCTGCGGAGAAATAATGTCTGTAGTGATTGTCATGAGGCGAGTATTGCTGAAGCTCACACAGTTGCAATAGAGGACGAGCATTTTCACGGTATTGTTTACGGTATAATTTTTTCTATGAGAAAAAATATACAAAATATTCAATAGTTAAGCGCTAGATATCGATTCCCTTCACCCGCTCCAGTCGTTTTTTGAGCAAGCTCAATCAGGCGCGCCGTCGGCGTGCCTCCTGCCAGGGACGCTTGGTCACCGCCAGCGCGTGTGGTGGGCCGTCAAACATGCGCTGTTGCTTCTGCACCGTCGTTGAAATACTTGAGCAGTTCTTTCGATCTTCATTTCTGTTTTTATTGCATTTCAAAACGGCATACCACGCACGTTAGGCAGCTTATGTCTGCCGGTTCGTATTTTCAGGCTCGCATGGTTTTCAAACAGATCAGACATCTGCTTCCCGTTCTGGTGACGGCAGGCATGGTTATTGGGGTGCATGGGCTGCAACTGACGTTGGTTGCTGTGCGGGGTGCGTCTCATGGGTTTTCTGTCACCCTCATCGGGGTCATGAGTGCGGTTTACAGCCTGGGTTTTGCCATGGGGTGCCTGTGGGCCACGCGGCTTTTGGGCCGGTTCTCCCACAGCCAGATCTTCACGATATTGGTGACGGTTGCGGCATCCGTCGCGGCAATGATGGCATCGACGGCTGAGCCTGCCATCTGGATCGGCCTGCGGTTGGTATCAGGTTTCGCCTATGCTGGTCTGCTGGCGTTGATTGAAGGTTATATCAACGCGAACGCCTCCAATTCCCATCGGGCGCAGATATTGTCGATCTACCGCTTTGTCACTTTGGGTGCGGTGGCTGCGGCACAATATGCCATTCCGCTTGTTGGCGTGAACAGTTCCGCGCTTTTTCTGCTGATTTCGGCTGTGCTGGTCGCAACGCTGCTTCCATTTTCTCGCGTTAAAACCGCTGGCTCTGCCGCTGCGATAACTCGTCGTTTTGATCTTTCCAGCGCCTGGCGCATCAGCCCGTTGGCCGTGCTGGGCTCTATTGCGGCGGGCATGACGGCAACCACCTTTCGCTCCACCGGGCCGGTCTACTCGAACCTGGTCGGGATGACACCAGCCGGTATCGCAACCTTCATGAGCGCGGGTCTGATGGGCGGGCTGATCCTGCAATATCCTCTCGCCTTCTTTTCAGATCGAATGAACCGCATCGCGGTCATTGTCGTCACGCTCATTGGGGCGGTGGCCGTGGCGGGGTTTCTGTCAGCCTTTGCTGATACCAACACGATGCTCAACATGATCGGCATCGCCATTTTCGGGGCATTCAGTTTTCCGGTCTATGCCCTGTGTTCCGCGCATGGACATGATCGCGCAGGCCACGGCCATGAAAACGTCGCCTTGGCGGCATCTCTGTTGTTCTTCGTGTCTGTGGGCGGCGCGCTCGGCCCCTTGCTCGTCTCTGCGCTCATGCAGCATGCGGGGCATGCGGCCTTCTTCCTTTACATGATGTCTGTTCACGGATTCATGGGTGCCTATGCCGTCTATGCTTTGACGACAGGCGGTTTGAACAAAAGCGGGGCAAAGCCCTAGGCGTTCGTCAGCGCCCTGATCCAGCCATCAAAATCAGCGGCGGATTTGCTGTCCTTTGCCGCCTGCGTTTCGCTGAGCTGACGCCGGTACTGGCCGGGAGACATGGCGAAAAGGTCTGAAAATGTTCGTATGGCGTGGCTTTCGCTGGCAAAGCCAACCTGGTGACACAGAGTGCCCACGCTGAAGCGGCACATATCCGGTCGTGCAAGCAACTGGCGCAGCTTCGTTGCTCTGGCCTTTTGTATGTGGCGGGAAATGCCGCCCGAAGACTTGAAAAGATCATAGAGACGTGTGCGGGAAAGATTGGCCTTCTTGCTCAGCCATTCGGGAGAGAGGTTGCGGTCGGCAATGTGCGCATCGATCAGAAGCCGCACACGTTCCACGGCATCGTTAGGGTCTTTGGGTTGCGCAGTGTGGCTCGTGTCCAGCGCCATGGCCAGCGCCTGCCTGAACATCTGCGTCACGCGCCCGGCAGCGGCCATGTCATCCTGCAAGGGGCGCCGCACCAGCGATGCCATGAGGTCGGCCAGAATGAAGGCGTTGCCACCCTTGAGAACCGTACCGTGCAGGTTGCGGGCGTCCGTATCCACGGTGCTGACCAGATCTGCCGCAACAGAAAACGTGACATAGTGACAGTCCGTCATCATCGTGCGTTGCGCTTGTGTAGTGTCGAAGAGAACAATGTCTCCTGCCGCAACAGAGCGCGTCGCGTTCGGCGTTTCCACCTGTAACTGGCCTGAAAGATTGAGCTGCAAGGTAAAATGTTCGAACCCGTCAGCGCTGGCCCGGCGCAAGGAGCGTTCATGCGCAACATCGTTCAGCTTGCGCTCGAACATCACGAGCTTCCCCAGGCGCGATGCCTTCACCCAGCCACGGAACCCAAGGCCATTGGTGCTGACGTCAGAGCCCCCGGCATAAAGATCGCGATAGGCATCAAAACTGTCTTGATGTGGCAGGGATGCACTGTCGAACACGAAGGATGTCATAATAAGCCTTGAAATATTATAATATTCAAAAATACTATTTTCTCATGAGGTGAGTATAAAATAAGAAAAATGATCCAATAATCTTTTTATACTTTGTTGTCCCGCAACAAATCGCCTGCCGGGACGTCCAGACAATGAATGCGGACGCTCAGACATATTCGAAAACCAGCCATACTGATAGATTTGTCGCAGATTTTTATATCCGCGCTGAATCTAAACTATGCGGTTGCAGCAATATGCAGGGGAATGAAGCGAAATGACGATGACATCAGGTAAGCCAGATCATGGCATGTCCAGAAACACGCGCAGGCTTTTCAGCACAACATCATTGATTGCGCTGGCGCTGGCCGCATCGGCGGCGTTTCCCCTCAGCGTGCAGGCCATTGGCGGTACGCCAGCTCCTGACACCTCCAATACCAGCGCAAACATGACCTTCAACCAGTTCACGCAGCCTAATGTGGTTTATAATCCTAAAATTATCGGTCTCAGTGGTGATGGCTCCGCATTGCTCGTGACAGGCTATACTGGCAGTATCGGCGCCGTGCCCTATTTGTGGAATGGTTCTGCAGGATCATCGCCAGTCATAACTAGCCAATTTAATGCATCTGATATCAATGAAGACGGTTCCGTCTATGTTGGGTCGGGACTGAGCAAAGCCTACCGCGTCAAGAATGGTGTCATCGAGGATCTGGGAACATTAGGGGGAGCTTATACTTATGCGAGTTATGTGAGCGATGATGGCAACGCCGTTGCGGGTCAAGGTTATACGGCAAATTCAGACTTTCACGCTTTATACTGGTCGACTACATCGGGTGCCACAGCGGATGGTGTCATGGTGGACATCGGCACGCTCAATGGAGATCCGAGTTCAGACGTCTACGCCATCAGCGGTGACGGAACCACCGTTGTCGGCTATTCTGGGGATGAGGCATTTCGTTGGCAGGTAGGGGGGACGATTACGGGCTTGGGAGTGCTTGTGGGTGACGGATCTTCCCAAGCCTTGGCCGTTTCAGCCGATGGCAGCGTTGTCGCGGGTACGTCAACTGCCGGAGTCGACAGGGTCTTCCGCTGGACGGATGCGGGTGGAATGCGAGACATCGGGAATCTGACTCTCGCGGATGAGGATGCTGGCCAGGGCATCAATTTCGGCCGAATGAGCGCAGACGGCAGCACGATCGTTGGCTCGGTGAATGTTTCTCCTGACAACAAAGATCCGAGCTACACCGCTGCCTACCGTTGGCATGTGGGCAGCGACGGCATCACCGGAACCATGCAGAATCTGGGCGGCTTTGGTGGGGACTATGCCAAGGCCAGCGCCGTGAACGCAGATGGCAGCGTCGTCGTCGGCTCCGCAAATGACACCAACGGCTTGTACCACGGTTTCCGTTGGACGGAAGCGACCGGCTTGACCACCGTTGAAGACTGGTTGCGCGCCAATGGTGCTACCATTGCGGTGGACACGACGGCAACAGCAGAATCAGTCTCTAACAATGGCAATGTCGTTGCGGGCATGACCCAGAACGACCAGTTCTATTACGCGCGCGTCACTCCGCCCACCCCAACCCCAACCCCGACCCCAACCCCAGGCACTGGCATCATCACGCTTGAGCAGTTCGTGCCGACCATTCAGAGTGCTGCGGCCACGCCCACCACCACGCAGCTTGGTTCTGCCAACACCGCCATGTTCGGTGCTCAGGGCAGCCCGATGCGCAACTTGCTCAATGCCGGTCAGCGTTCCGCCTGGGGCACGGTGGATAGCGGTTATGACAAGAGCGATGCTTCCGATGGTGGCTTCGGCCTGGGCGAAATCGGCATGGGTTATGGCATTGCCGATGGTGTCACAGGGCGCTTTGCCATCGGTGGCACCTATACCAACCAGGATCTGGAAGGCGGCGGCGATTTCAACTTCAAGGGTTTCTACCTCTCGCCTGAAGTCACGGCCAATGTCGTCAGCAATCTCTATGTGACGCTGGGCGGTTATTATGCTGGCGGTAAAATGGACATTCACCGTGGCTATATGAATGGCGGCGCGCAGGACTTCTCCAACGGCAACACGGATACGCAGACCTTCGGCGGCAAGCTGCGCTTTGACTGGCTGGATGCGGTCACGATTGCCGATACCGCCATCTCGCCTTACATCGGCCTGTCGCGTGCCAACAGCAAGGTGGATGCCTACACGGAAAGCGGCGGCTCCTTCCCGGTCGCCTATGACGAGATGAGCGATCACGCAACGATTGCGCGTCTGGGTGCGGACTACGTTCACCCGCTGAGCGACAGCATCACGCTTCTGGCCCGTACGGAAGTTGCCCATCGCTTCGAGGACAAGTCTTCCGCCACAAGCGCAAACATTCTCGGCCTGTCATCGGTTGACCTGCCCGGTCAGGATTTGAAGCAGTGGTGGGTTCGCGGCGGCCTCGGCGCAGAATTCGCTGTTGGCGGCGGCACAGCATCGCTGATGGTCAACGCATCCACCGAAGGCGGCGACCCAAGCGTTTGGCTGCGTTCCGGCTGGAAGGTCAACTTCTGACGCAGCCAAGGCCTGATGATCCCTTTAAAGCCACCGAAGCAATTCGGTGGTTTTTCTGTTTCGGTACACCAAATCACCGATGCGTGATCGGTTTTTGGTATCTGTCAATACAAAAAATTAACATTTCCACTTTTTTGGAACAAAAGCTTGCTGGGGCACGTTGGTTTTGCAAATAGAATAAAGGAATTACCAATGTCCAAAATGGTAAAACTGGTTACTCTCGCTGCAATAACCCTGGGCTTCTCGGCCGTCACGACGATACCGGCCCATGCGCTCAGCGTCATCGCGCCCGCCTATGCGGAGCAGGCTCAGCCACAGGGTGGAACCTATGATAGCACGCCTATTGCCTTTAGCAGCGGGGCCGCAGCAAGTGCAAGTGCTGCCGGCATGTCCTTGTCTACCGAGGAAATTCAGCACGTGACCTGGTGCGCTACCCGCTACCAGTCCTATCACGCAACCGACAACACCTATCAGACCAAGCAGGGCGCGCGTGCCGAGTGCCAGTCACCCTATTGATCAATCGATGCTCGGTTGGGCAGTATATTTACACGGATTTCGACACAGGCTTGTGGGGCGTCTTGTTCCACACAAATGGCTTATAGCGAAGCTCGAAAACAGCCCGCCACGCCGCGGCTGAGAGCATCAGCCAGTAAATAGGCGTCGCCAGCCATCGCCTTCCGATCAAACCCCTTTCATGATCTATCATCGCCCGCGTCCCCATCAACAGGAAGACGGTGTAGCTGGCGGACATGTTCAGCGTGTCCACGGTCACAAGGGCGAGTTGGCTTGGCGAGAAGGCAGCAAAACCATCAAGCCAGAGAGCGCGGCCAACCGACATCAGATAGATGATGAAAAGCGGGTGGGTGAGGGCAGATAGAAGCATGCCGCCGATGAGAAGCTGAAAGACGAGATAGGCTTTCCAACCCATTTCCCGCGCAATGGTCAGCGGTGAACGCATCATCACCAGCCAGGTCTGCAGCCAGCCCTTGAACCAGCGGCTGCGCTGGGCCAGCCACACAGAAAGGTCGGTCGGTGCATCCTCCAGCGTCTGATAGCTGATCACGTCGGAATAATAGCCAAGCCTGTAAAGGCGCATGCCCAGATCGGCATCCTCGGTCACATTATAAGGGTCCCAGGCGCCCACCTTGCGCAAGATCGATGTTCGGAAATGGTTGGATGTGCCGCCTAGCGGAAGGGGCATTTTCATGCGGGCAAGCGTCGGTAACATGCGCCGGAACAGCGCTGAATATTCCAGTGAAAAAGATGATGTGATCCAGGACGCATCGGCATTGCTGATAATGAGTGGTGCCTGAAGACACGCCAGGGTCTCGGAACCATCGCGAAACCGCGTATAGGCCTCCCGCAATTGCTTGGGGTGCGGTCTGTCTTCGGCATCGTAGATCGCGGTAAACTCGCCGCGCGCGCCTGAAAGCGCGTAGGTCAAGGCTTTCGGCTTCGTGCGCGGCAGCGAGGGCGGCACGGTGACGATCTCGAAATGCGTGCCGGGGCAGGTGCGCCGGATTGCAGCAATCGTGCCCTCATCATCTGCCTCACAAACAAGCTTGATATCCAGACGGGATCGAGGCCAGTCCATCCGGTTCAGAGCAGCCACGAGCTGTTCAACAACCGCCTCTTCGCGGTAAAGCGCCACAAGGATCGTGTAGACGGGCAGCTCCTCCTCGCGGGATGTCTCAACCAGCGCCAAGGTGCGCCGGTCCGGCTGAGATCGAAGCGGCAGAAGCCGAAACAGGATCGCAGCCATATAGAGTGCCGCCGTCACGATGTGCAGAAGATGAAACGTTGTGGTGGGAGAGAGCAGCAGCGCGCCGATGAGAAGTGTAACGCCGACGCCGAGCAGAAAGCCCTGCTTGCCATGCAAGGTGATGCGCGCCGAAAAATGCGGCGTCGCATCGAACAGAGCATTCACGGTCTGGCGCGTCCGCCGTTCAGCCCCGGCATGCCACACCGCGTCGCGAAGTGCCGATGGTGTGGTCACAACCAGATCTTCACGCAAGCCCGGCGTCGTTTCCAACGCATGTTTCAATCGCTCAATGCTGCTGACATCAGGCACGATTGCCATATAGGGGGCGGCATCGTGAGGCCGAAGGCGCACCATGCGCGCTTCCATAAGCTGCACATCCAAAGACGGCGTGTCTACCACCAGCGCCCCATTCAGCTGTGGTTCAAACGGCAGGCGCAGATACCGGGCGAAAGCGCCGAAATAGGAATCTTCCGTTACCATTCCACTGGAAATCACCTCCGCCTCGAAGGTGGAGCCGTTGCGCCGGGCGCGGGCGGAAAATGTCTCGATATAGGGCTTGCCAAGCCCCAGCGTCTTCAGAAACTCGGTTTCGGCACTGTCTGGTTGATGGCTGTCGATGCCGGATAAAAGACCGTCGTCGGACCGGTCACTGACAACAATATCACTCCTGACAAGCATCGCTTTTCGCGATTCTTGTGTATACTCATCAAAACGCAACGCCACTATCAACCACCGGTAAGGTGGTTGCCCCTAAATTCCCCAAGCGGATCATATCTATGCGCCTACCAGTTGCACCCGTAAAATTGATGGGTATTTTCACCGCTTTCGTTTGCGCAATCGGCTTGGGGAACCCCCATCGCGCCCGCGCTGAAACTCTAGGGGAGGCGGGTCGCCTGCCTCTTTTGTTTGATAGCCAGGAGCGTTTGCCGGGTGCGGATCTTTCCACCGTTCCCCGTGTGCGGTTCCTGATGTCGGTTGATTTCCCGCCCTTCAATTTTACCGATCAGGATGGACGCCTCGCGGGTTTCCACGTTGATCTGGCCCGGGAAATCTGCGCGCAGCTGAAAGTCGAAAGCAAATGCCAGGTGCAGGCGCTGCCGTTTGATGAGCTGGAAGCAGCCGTGGAAATGGGCGAGGGCGAGGCCGTCATGTCCGGCATCGCATCCAGTGCGGATCTGCGAAAAAGCTTCAGCTTTACAAGACCTTATATCTTGCTGCCCGCCCGCTTCGCCATCAACAAGACGACAAAGCTCGAGGGCCAGTCGGCCAATGCGCTGTCCGGTAAAAAGGTAGGCGTCGTCACCAATTCGCGGCACGAGGCCATGCTGAAAGCCTTCTTCCCTGCGGTTGTCGTCAACGGGTTCGATGGCTATGAGCCGATGTATGAGGCCTTGAAATCCGGCAAGGTCGATGCGGTCTTTGCCGATGGGTTGCGTCTGCCCTTCTGGGTTTCCGGCACGGCCTCAGCCGGTTGCTGCGCCCTGTTTGATGGCCCATATATGTCTGACCGCTTCCTGGGCGAGGGCTTGTCGATCATGACCGTAGACCCTGAAAACAAGCTGGTTCCCGCCTTCGATCAGGCCCTTGCCGCCCTGTCGCGCAACGGCCGGCTGGAAGAGATTTACCGCCGCTATTTCCCGTACGGGTTGTTTTAATCCTGCAGATTACTGGCTGGCCCAGATGATGCGGGCCATCCATTCCACATCGACCAGATCGAAGCTGCGATTGGGGTGTTCGGGGTTCAGCGAGAACAATTCGATGGTCTTGGCAGTTTGGCGCGCCAGCACCTTGGCCATGACCTCGCCGTCCTTGCTTTTCACCACCACGCGGTCTCCCCGGCGCACCTGTGCGCCCGGCTCCACGATCAGCATGTCCCCATCGCGGTAAAGCGGCATCATGCTGTCGCCCTGCACTTCGAGCGCATAAACGCCCGGACGGCTTGCAGGGGAGGCGGGAAAATCGACCACATCCCAGCCCTGACCTGCGGGAAAGCCGCCATCATCGAAGAAGCCGCCGGAACCGGCCTGCGCAAAACCCAGCAGCGGAATGGCACCGGTCTGGGGCGGAAAATTGCCATCGGGCAGCGTATTCTTGCCCATATGGTTCATGGCATAACCAAAAAACTGGTCGACGCTCGCGCCCGTGGCTTCCAAAACCTTTGCAATGGATTCTGTGGATGGCCAGCGCTGGCGCCCGTCCGGCCCCACACGTTTGGACTTGTTGAACGATGTCGGGTCCAGGCCCGCCTTCCGCGCCAGGCCTGAAGGCGTCAACTGGTTACGGTCCGCAAGCGTATCGATCGCAGTCCAGATATTATCGTGTGACAGCATTTTGAACGGTCCGGATAGGGCGGCGGCGTCACGCTGCCCGCTTCACTATCAAATGAAATTTAGCCAAACACGATCAAAGAGTAAAGTAGAAAAAGGAATAAAATCCTTGTAAACTAAGCCACCATCGTCGATGTGTTGATCTTCGAAAGCTGGATCACCGCCTGCGTGCGGCTGTCTACCTTCAATTTCAGCAATATTGCGGAGACATGGGCTTTGATCGTCGCTTCGGAAACGCCAAGCTCATAGGCAATCTGCTTGTTCAGCAAGCCTTCTCCCAACATGCCCAGCACACGGCTCTGCTGTGGCGTCAGCGTTCTTAAGCGGTGGATGAGATCGGCCATATCGCGGTCCTGATCCTGCCCGGACTGACAGGATGCGGGTATCCAGACATCGCCTTCCAGCACAGCGCGTATCCCTGCGCGCATGTCTTCAATGCCGCAGGACTTGGAAATGAAGCCGGATGCGCCAAGTTCAATGGCGTGGCGCATGGTTGAAGGGTCGTCAGTAGCAGAAACGATGATGATGGGCAGGCTGGAAAATTCCGCCCGCAGCGCCATCAGGCCGGAAAACCCGCTAACGCCCGGCATGGCAAGATCGAGCAGCAGAAGATCGGCATCGGGCTGGCGCTCCACAGCGCGCTTGGCCGCCTCGAAATCGCCAGCTTCGATGATTGTATTGTCGCCCTCAAGCCCTGTGACCGCCTGACGCAACGCGCCGCGAAACAAAGGATGGTCGTCTGCAATGATGATGGTGAGCTGTGACATGCCGTACCCCCTCCCAAGAGCATTTCATGTAAACCTTATTGTTGGTGGAGTTTCGCAAAACGTCAAGCTCCACAAACCAAGGATTGTGTAAAATTTCGGCGCAACGCACGGTCTTATGGGCTGTGATGCCAGCCGGTTCTGCCAATCCGCAAAAAACAGTGCCGCACTGTGGACAAGCAAGGGCATTTGCGGCAAACCGCCCGCATATGAAGGAGACGCTGCATGTCTGAAACGCCCCCTGATATCGATAGCCCCGTCGTTTACAAGATCGTGCCCTCAGCCCTTTGGCGCGAGGCCAAGGAGGCGGGTGTTTTCACGGGTGCTGCCATAGATCTCACGGATGGCTATATCCATTTTTCCACCGCAGCCCAGGTCAAGACAACGGCGCAGCTCCATTTCGCCGGTCAGGACGATCTTCTTCTGGTCGCGGTTGATGGTGGCGCGCTGGGCGATAAGCTCGTGTTTGAAGCCTCGCGCGGCGGCGACCTCTTCCCGCACCTCTACGCACCCCTGCCTTTCAGCGCCGTCCTGTGGGAAACGCCGCTCACGCTGGATGATGATGGCGCACACCAGTTTCCGGAGATTGCATGATGAGTGGATTTTTTTCCCAGCTGGGCCGTCGCGGCCTGTTTCTGATGGACCCGGAAGTGGCCCATGGCATGTCGATCACGGCGTTGCGCAGCGGCTTTATTCCCACCTGCCATGTGCCGCATGATCCGCGCCTGCAACAAACGGTGGCCGGGCTGGTCTTCCCCAATCCGCTCGGCATGGCGGCGGGTTATGACAAAAACGCGGAAGTGCCCGGCCCTCTTTTGAAGCTCGGCTTTGGTTTCACCGAAATCGGAACCGTGACGCCATACCCGCAATCGGGAAATCCGAAGCCACGTATTTTCCGGCTGGTGGAAAACGAGGCCGTCATCAACCGTCTTGGTTTCAACAATGAGGGCCATGCGGCAGCTCTGGCGCGCCTGTTTGCAGCCAACCTGCGCGGCATTGTCGGCGTCAATATCGGTGCCAACAAGGATAGCGAGGACCGGATTTCAGATTACGTAAAGGGCATCGAGGCCTTCTCGTCCGTGGCGTCCTATTTCACCGCCAACATTTCCTCGCCCAACACGCCGGGCCTGCGCGATTTGCAGGCACGTGAAAGCCTGTCGGCCCTTCTGGCGGCTGTGCTGCAAAAGCGGGACGCGGAAGCGCAAAAGCTGAACCGCGCCATTCCCGTCTTCCTCAAGATCGCGCCTGATCTGACCGAAGAAGGGCTGGATGATATCGCGGCGGAGGTTCTCGCCCATAATCTCGATGGCCTGATCGTGTCTAACACCACGCTGTCGCGCACGGGCCTCATGCCGGGCCAGAACAACCATGAAACCGGCGGCCTTTCCGGCAAGCCGTTGTTTGACCTGTCGACCACGGTTCTGGCCAAGATGCGCAAGCGCGTCGGCCCCGCGCTGCCCATCATCGGCGTTGGCGGTGTGTCATCGGCTGAAACTGCACTGGAAAAGATCAAGGCGGGTGCTGATCTGGTCCAACTTTATTCGAGCATGGTCTATGGAGGGCCGGGGCTTCCGGGCAAGATCGTGCGCGGTCTGTCAACGCTCGTGGCGAAAGAGCAGGTCGGCAACATCCGCGATCTGCGCGACACGACTGTGGAAAAATGGGCGGATCGGGCGCTTTAAGCCCGATCGTTACCCTCATCAATTACCTGCAAAGCACCATCGCCCAATAGGGGCGGTTGTTGGCGGCTGCATCATAGGCAACCGCGACGCCAAGTCCGCCATAATTGCCCAGCATGTTTTCCAGATGGTGCGGAGAGCCGATCCAAGCTTTGACGACACGCTCGACCGTATCCTGACCGGCGGCCACGTTTTCAGCTGCAGGCAGGGGAACACCGCCGTCTCTCATGCGAATGAGAAAACTATCCGTCAGGCCGATGAGATGCGCCATTTTCTGCGCCTTCACCATGCGACTGGCCTGATAGAGCGCGGCCTGTTGCGCGGCGCTATTGGCACTCAGCGTTCCCAGACCTTTGGAGCGGCGAAGCTCGTTGACCATGGGCAGCGCGGCTGCGGTTTCATCCCGCGCACCTGAGGCGATGCCCTTGTTGGTGGGGCGGGAAACGCAGGCGGAAAGGGCGGCACTGGCGCCAACCAGCACAAAGCCGCGCCGGGAAAGCGAAAAGACAGATTGTTGGGTCATGTTAGCGGCGGAAGCTCAAAAGGCGAAGGATGATGAAGACGGGAATGACGATCACGGCACCTGCCAGAAGGTAGTCGCCTATGCTGCCCAAAGCGCGAAAGCCGCTGTGCCAGATGTCGAGAATGAAATCGCGAACGCCATAGATGATGTTCCAGGGCGTCAGGCCGAAAACCGCCATGACGAAACCCACGATCAGCGACACGACGAGCAATTTGATGATCGTCCGCGCCACACTGTCACCCAGCACCTTATCGACCTCACCAGCCATCAGCAAATCTCCTAAACTTAAGCCAAGACATATGAAGCCAGGCACCACTATGCAAGCGATGACGCAGTCTGTGCGCCATAATTGCCTTTGCCATGAAATAGGACTTGAGTTTTTTTGTGGCCTGATGAAAGACAGCCCACCTCTTTCAGGAAAGCAATGATGGCCCCAAACCAGTTTTCGTCCGGCGATGCCATCGCAGACCGGCGCGCCGATTATGCCCGGATGCTCGGCGAAAGCGGAGATCACGCTGCTGCGGCAGAGTTGATGGAACAGGCGCTGGAACTGGTGCCCTCATGGGCGGCAGGCTGGGTGCAACTGGGAGATTATTGCGACAAGGCCGGCCAGACCGACAAGGCCATTGCAGCCTATCAGACCGTGGACAGGCTCGATGCGGATGGCATTTTCGCGGCCCCTTTAAAACTGGCGGTGCTGGGCGCCGTCGAAACACCGGAACAGCCGCCGAGCGCCTATGTCGAGGGCCTGTTCGATGATTATGCCGAGCGTTTCGAAACATCGCTGGTGAAAAAACTGGACTATAGCGTGCCGCAAAAACTGGCAGCATTGATCGATACGGCGAGGCCTCAAAGCGGACAGTTTGCCTGTGTGGTCGATATCGGCTGCGGCACCGGTCTTCTGGGTGTGGAAATCCGGGAATGGGCAGCGCGGCTGGAAGGTTTCGATATTTCCGCAAACATGCTGGCCAAGGCGCAGGAAAAAGCGATCTATCACCATCTGGCGCAGGCTGATCTTTCGTTAGCCTCAGAAACATCCGGCCTCTTTGCCCCTGATCTTCCCCGCCACCGCGCAGACCTCGTCGCCGCTGCCGATGTGCTGATGTATCTGGGTAGTCTGGAAACGGTCATGCCGCTGGTCATGGATCTGCTTGCGCCCGGCGGTTCCTTTGCCTTTTCGGTGGAAGATGCTGAAGATGCGGATGGTTTTGTCCTGCGGCCATCCCTGCGCTATGCCCACTCGCAACCCTATGTCTGTGGCTTGCTGGCTGCATCAGGGCTGGAAATCCTGGCGATTAAGAAAACCACCATTCGCAAGGATGCCGGAAAACCCCTCGGCGGCATTCTGTTTCTTGCCAGAAAACCCTGATGATCTTTTCGTTTCTTGCCTTTTGACCGATAGGTCAGCCCTGCTTACATATCGATGTTGAAACGCTGCCCGTTGCGGTGCAAAATAGGCGTTATCGAGCGACCCATCCGGCGGATCCGTAGCGCGTCGATGCAGTTCCATTTTGGGGTAGCGCACATGGCATTCACGAGAAGCGTTTATGGCATGTGGAGTGCCGATCCGGCCAAGCATGCGCCGGTGGAAGATATTCAGGGCATCGTCACCGGCAGCATCGTCTCGGCGCTCGGCTTTTATATGCTGGCCAAGGTTGGCCTGCTCACCGGCGGCACGGCGGGTGTGGCCTTTCTCGTGCATTATGCCTTTGGCATCAGCTTCGGCCTCATGTTCTTCCTCGTCAATCTGCCCTTCTATTACCTGTCCTTCCGGCGGCTCGGGCTGGCCTTCTCGCTCAAAACCTTCATCGCCATCGGTCTTGTCTCGGTGCTGACGGAGCTCGAAAGCCGCTGGATGGTCATCGAAAGCATCAATCCGCTCTGGGCCGCCCTTCTGGGTGGGCTGCTTCTGGGCTATGGGCTTCTGGCGCTGTATCGGCACCGCGCAAGCCTTGGCGGCATCGGCATTCTGGCGATTTATATTCAGGACCGTTTCGGCATTCGCGCCGGTCTCATCCAGCTTGCCTTCGATAGCTGCGTCATGATCGCCGCCTTCTTCGTCATCGATCCTGCAACGGTTGGTTATTCCATCGTCGGTGCCTTCGTTCTCAACCTCTTCCTCGCCATCAACCACCGCTCGGATCGCTATATCGTCGTGCGCTGATCCCTTGAGTTTTCCGTGAACTCTGCGCAAAGAGTGGCAACGCCAAGCGGGGACCATGATGAGCGACAGTGCAGAACAAAAACGCATGAGGTTTTGGGCGTCGACACCTGAGCGCCATTCCGCGCTGGAAGACGCGCAGGGCGTGATTTCAGGCAGCATGCTGATATCGCTCGGCGTCATCCTCTTGTCGGGCGGCGGGCTTCTGACAGGTGGCGTCGTGGGCGTCGCGTTTCTTCTGCATTACGCAACCGATATCAGCTTCGGGCTTCTCTTCTTCCTCGCCAATCTGCCATTTTATTACATCGCGCTGAGACGCCTCGGCCTTGCCTTCACGCTCAAAACCTTCTGCGCCGTGGCGCTGACGGCTCTGCTATCGGAATATCTGCCGCATTTCATCCCCTTGCAAAGCGTCAATCCCATCGTGGCTGCCCTCTTTGGCGGGCTGACGGTTGCGGCGGGCATGATGGCGCTGTTTCGTCACCGCGCCAGCTTAGGCGGCTTTGGTATCGTGGCTCTCTACATTCAGGATCGCTTCGGGGTCCGTGCCGGTCTCGTTCAGCTTGCCTTTGATTGCACCGTCCTGTTCTGTTCGTTCTTCGTGGCGACGCCGCTCATCATCGTCTGCTCCATTCTCGGTGCGCTGGTCATGAACTTGGTTATCGCCATCAACCACCGGAAAGACCGTTATATCGCGGTGTAAGGCCCTTCTTTTTCGGCTGGCTTTCACTACTTTAGGGGTGTGAAACACATAGACCCTCCCATGTCCGGCCAAGATGTCGGCAGCCTGCCTTTAGCTTTCCAGACATGGTTTGGGCAAAAGGGCTGGAGCCCCCGCGCCCACCAGCTGGAACTGGCCGCCCGCGCCAGAGCCGGCGAAAACATGCTGCTGATTGCGCCCACAGGTGCAGGCAAGACGCTCGGCGGCTTCATGGCATCGCTGACGGATTTGGCTGAGCGCGGCAAGGTGCCGCCCGGCTCCGCCTTTGTCGGCGTGCACACGCTCTACATCTCACCTTTGAAGGCGCTGGCTGTCGATATCGAGCGCAATCTGATGAAGCCGGTGTCGGAAATGGGCCTGCCCATATCGGTCGAAACCCGCACCGGCGACACGCCTCAGTCCAAGCGCCAGCGTCAGAAGCTGAAGCCACCGGATATTCTGTTGACGACACCCGAACAGGTCTCGCTGCTGCTCGCCAGCAAGGAAGCGGAGCGTTTCTTCAAGGATTTAAAATTCGTGGTGTTGGATGAGCTGCACTCGCTCGTCACTTCCAAGCGCGGGCATTTGCTGGCGTTGGCCTTGGCGCGGGTGCGCAAACACGCGCCATCAATGCGCACCATCGGCCTGTCCGCCACCGTTGCCGATCCCATGGATTTGCAGCGCTATCTCAGCCCGCAAGCGGATGGCCAGCCCGTCGCCGGCCTCATCACCGTGGATGGCGGGGCCAAGCCCGATATCGCCATTTTAACGACCGAAGAGCGCATTCCATGGTCCGGCCACTCGGCGCGCTATGCCATGCAGGATCTCTATCCGGCACTGAAAGCCCACAAGACGACGCTGATCTTCGTCAACACCCGCTCGCAGGCCGAACGCATCTTTCAGGAACTCTGGACGATCAACGACGACAACCTGCCCATTGCCCTGCATCACGGCTCGCTGGATGCTGGCCAGCGGCGCAAGGTGGAAGCGGCCATGGCGGACAACAAGCTGCGCGCCGTCGTTGCCACTTCCACGCTTGATCTCGGTATCGACTGGGGCGATGTGGATCTCGTTGTGCATATCGGTGCACCCAAGGGCGCAAGCCGCCTTGCCCAGCGCATCGGTCGCGCCAACCACCGCATGGATGAGCCTTCCAAGGCCATCCTCGTTCCGGCCAATCGCTTCGAGGTTATGGAGTGCCGTGCAGCGCTGGACGCCAATTATGTCGGCGCGCAGGATACGCCACCCATTGCAGAGGGTGCGCTGGATGTGCTGGCCCAGCATGTGCTCGGCATGGCCTGCGCCGAACCTTTCGATGCCGACGATCTCTACCGCGAAGTCATCACCGCTTCGCCCTACGCATCGCTGCCACGCGATACCTTCGACCGGATCGTCGATTTCACCGCAACCGGCGGCTATGCGCTGCGCACCTATGAGCGATATGCCCGCATCCGCCAGACGAAGGATGGCCTGTGGCGCGTGTCCAACCCGCAGGTCGCCATGCAGTACCGGCTCAATCTCGGCACCATCGTTGAGGCAGCAGAGCTGAATGTCCGCATGGTCAAGCGCAACGCCAAGGGCACCATCGGGCGCGGCGGCATGACGCTGGGCAAGGTCGAGGAATATTTCCTTGAGCAGCTGGTGCAGGGCGATACGTTTCTGTTTGCAGGCAAGGTGCTGCGTTTCGAAGGGATCCGCGAGAGCGAATGTCTGGTCAGTCAGGCCTTTTCGATGGACCCGAAAATACCGTCCTATGCCGGGGGCAGGTTCCCCTTGTCCACCTATCTTGCAGATCAGGTGCGCTCCATGCTGGCAGATCCCGCCCGCTGGCAAGCCTTGCCGGGTCAGGTCCGCGACTGGCTGGCCATCCAGAAGGAAAAGTCCGTCATCCCGAAGCGCGATGAACTGCTGGTCGAGACATTTCCGTTCCGCAAGCGCTTCTTCATGGTCATGTATCCCTTCGAGGGGCGGCTGGCACACCAGACGCTGGGCATGTTGTTGACCCGCAGGCTGGAGCGGGCAGGGGCAAAGCCCATGGGCTTCGTCGCCACGGATTATTCGCTGGCCATCTGGGCGCTGGAAGATTTAGGCCTGCGTCTGCAATCGGGCCGCCTGTCGCTGACCGATCTTCTGGATGAGGACATGCTGGGCGATGACCTTGAGGCATGGCTCGACGAATCCTTCATGCTGAAACGCACCTTCCGCAATTGCGCGATCATCTCAGGCCTCATCGAACGCCGCCATCCCGGCAAGGAAAAGACCGGGCGGCAGGTCACGGTGTCTGCCGATCTTATTTATGACGTTCTCCGCAGCCATGAGCCGGATCACATTCTTCTGGAAGCCACGCGGCGCGATGCCGCAGCCGGACTTTTGGACATTGGCCGACTTGGCGATATGCTCAGGCGAATCAAGGGCCACACCACCCACTGCGCTCTGGAGCATGTGTCGCCGCTGGCGGTGCCGGTCATGATGGAAATCGGGCGCGAGACGGTGGCCGGTCAGGCCATGGATGATGTGCTGGCCGAAGCCGCCGATGAACTGATCGCGGATGCGATGTCATAAATATAGAAAGTAACCGTTAGTGCTGAGCCGACTTGCCCTGAGCGACAAATTTTCGAGCGGCTTCGAATGCCTTGGCTCGGAAACCGTCATCAACGGTGTTGCTGGCTGGTGCGATCCGCTGGGCGGCCTTTACCTGCCGGATTTGTCGGTACTGGTCGTGTCGGATCTGCATCTGGAAAAGGGTGCCGCTTTCGCACGGCGTGGCCGTATGCTGCCGCCCTATGACACCATCGCCACGCTTAAAATCCTGTCTTCGCTGATTACCCGTTATGATCCGAAGATCGTCGTCAGCCTTGGCGATAATTTCCACGATCGCATTGGCTCGCAGCATCTGCCCTTGCCTTTGCGTGAGGTCATCAAGGACATGGCCAAGGGCCGCGAGTGGGTCTGGATCAACGGCAACCATGATCCCGATGGCACCGTCGATCTGCCGGGCTCTTCCAGCGATGAAATGGTCTATGGCAACCTCATCTTCCGGCACGAGCCGAAGCCGGGCGCTTCACCCGGTGAAATTGCCGGTCACCTCCACCCCGCAGCCACCGTGCGCCGCCGCGAAAAATCAGTGCGCCGACCCTGCTTCGCAACCGATGGTGCGCGCATGCTGATGCCGGCATTCGGCGTCTTGAGCGGCGGTCTGGACCTGCGCCACAAGGCCATGCACGGCCTGTTCGATCATTCTGCGCTCGTCGCGCATATGCTCGGTCGTGACAGGATATATTCGGTCCGCTTCGCAAACCTGCTTGGCTGATATCAGTCCCTGCGGAACAGAATGCTCGCACCCCAACCGGTAATCACGGCCAGAAGCACGCATAAAATACCATAAACGACGGGCGTCTGGTGCGCGGCATCCGTTATGGCCTGCTCCATGCCGGTCTTGACCACGCGCAGCCGCAATTCCTTTTGCGCTATCGGCATGCCGCTTTTGAAGAGGTAGGCGCGGGCGGTGTGGACGCCGTTCGGCACGTTGGCTGGCAGGCGCAGCGTAGCCCAGAACAGGCCGGTGCGTTCGAGCCGCACCCCGGTCGTGTCGTTGCGATAGATGCCGCTCGAGAGTTTCAGACGGCGATAGGCATCCTGAAAATCAAAGACATTGTCAGGCACGCCGGAAAAAACAGCGCTGCGCAGCGGCAGATGGTCTACGCCCAGACCCATGGCTTTCAGCGTTCCCGCCGTTGCAATTGTGTCGATGCTGCGGGTGCTGGCCATGGAATAGGATTCCGGCAGCGGCGCGAAGGTGATGGCGCTGGTGTTGATCCAGATGCCGGCCACACGGCTTTTCTTGCGCACGGTGGAATATTCGTTAGGGCCTTCCAGCGTCACCACAATGTCGTATTGGCCGATGGCCAAAAGCAGCTGGTCGGCATTGTTCAGCGCGCCGAACATGGTGAAGTCAGCGCCGCGAAAATCCGAGGCGATGGAAATTTCCGAGGTCGATGCGCCGATCTCGATGTTTTCCTGCAAGGTCCGCGCCTGGCCATTGGCATCTGGCAGAATGGCGAGCGGCGGCGTCTGCGCTGAGGCCTGTGTGCAGAAGACGCCGAAAACGGCAGCAAGAAGGGCAGCGCGGATCAATATCCCAGCCCCCCGACAGCCACCGAAAACAGATCATCCGGCTTCAGCACCAGCGAAATGGCAAGACGCACACCCACCGCCAGAACCAGCAGCGCCAGCAGCGCACGCAATTGTTCGCCGCGCAGTTTCTGGCCCACGCGCACGCCATATTGCGCACCCACCACGCCTGCCAGCATCAGAATGAAGGCCAGCACGATATCGACCGAATAGTTCGTCGCCGCCTGAACGACGGTCGTATAGGCCGTCACGAAAATGATCTGGAACAGTGAGGTGCCGACAACCACGTTGGTGGGAACCCGCAGCAGATAGATCATGGCCGGAACCATGATGAAGCCACCGCCCACACCCATGACCGAGGTCAGCACACCGACGCCGAAACCCAGCACGATGATGGGGATGACGCTGAGATAGAGCTTCGATTTCTTGAAGCGCATCTTCCAGGGCAGGCGGTGCACCCAGTTGTGATGGCCGGGGCGGCGCAGCGTCACGGTTTCATTGCGGGCAGAGCGGCGGATGGCCGAAATGCTTTCCTTCAGCATCAGCACACCCACGGTACTGAGCAGAATGACGTAAAGCAGCGAGATGATCAGATCGAGCTGGCCGATGCTGCGCAACAGCGTGAAAAGCCACACGCCAACGGTTGCCCCGCACAGGCCACCAATCAGCAGCATGCCGCCCAGCTTCATATCCAGCGTGCCGCGCCTGAAATGGCTGATGGAGCCGGAAACGGAGGACGCAACCACCTGGTTTGCACCGGTTGCCACGGCAACAACGGGGGGAATGTTGTAAAAGATCAGAAGAGGCGTGATGAGAAAACCGCCACCCACGCCGAACATGCCGGACAAGAAGCCCACGGCCGCGCCCATGCCGAGAATGATGAAAATATTCACCGATAGTTCTGCAATGGGCAGATAGACAGTCACATCAGGACCTCGGGCATGGTTCCGTGCAAAACAGCAAAGCCGCCATAAGGCGGGCTTCACCACGAATGGGGTGGTATCTGTCAAAAAATGGCGAAGGCTACAAGCCCTGCGACCTTCATCGGTCATGCCCGTGGTGGGCATGACTGTCAAACATTCAATGGCAAATACGTTGATATTTAGGAAAGATCGGTAAAGAGCCGATTTACTTGTTGCGAGCCAGCAACGCGGTCACCAGTTCGTCGGTGATGCGTCCGTCCGGCGTCTGGCCCACGGACTTCTGGAAGGACTTGATGGCGGTTACTGTGGCCGGGCCCAGCTTGCCGTCAGGTTCACCGGCCTTGAAGCCATTATTGTTGAGAATGGCCTGAATGTTGCGGATCGCCTTTTGCATGTCCACAGACGCTGTCTTCACCTCTTGCCCGCCGGTCCATTCGGCTGGCAGGTTCACGCTGTTGGCATCGTCTTTCAGGGGCGTCACCTGCCATGCGGCCACGTTTGCCTTTGCTTCAGCCAGTTGCTCCGGACGCATGGCCTTGGCCACGTCGTCGCGCTTCTGGCCAGCATCGGCATCGCCATCGCGGGCGGCAATGGCAAACCACTTGTAGGATTCTGGCAGACTCTGCAAAACGCCGCTGCCGCGTGCGTAGAGAATGGCAAGGTTGAACTGGCTGTCACGAACGCCAAGATTGGCCGCTTCGATGAACCAGCGGGCAGAAGCCAGAATGTCGGGCGCACCTGCCGCATCGGATGCGAGCAGAACTGCCAGATTGTGCATGGCGCCCGCATTGCCCTGATTGGCAGCCATTTCGTAATAGCGCTTGGCCTCGCCCAGATTGCGATCTACGCCGTTTGCCTTCTCATACATGTTGCCAAGGCGGTACTGTGCAAGCGCAAAGCCACGGTCGGCAGAAAGCTTGTACCACTTTGCAGCTTCCGCACGGTCAGTGGCGACGCCGCGACCTTCGGTGTAGCGGGCACCGATCTCGAACAAGGCCTGCCTGTCGCCCTTTGCGGCGGCGTCGACAAGAGATTGCGGTGCAATGCCTGCAGGCACGGCAATGGCGGCTTCGCCAAGGGTCTGCGGCTGCTCGGCCTGTGGTGCGGCGGGTGCCTGTTCAGGCGCGGGCAAAGCGGCAATGTCGTTTTGCGCAGCGGGGGCGGGTGCTTCCACCGCTGGTGCTTCATCGGGCAGGGGCGCGCCGCCAATCGGGCGCGTGTCGATCAGAGGCGGGTTCCTATCGGCATCGGCCTGCATCCGTTCGCCAGCGGCACGGGCGCTTTCATCCATCGCGCTGTCGGATGGCACGGTCACGGCTGGTGTTTCACTGACGGGCTTTGGCTGTTCCTGAGCGGCGGTAAGGGCCGAGACTTCGCCACCGGTCGCGGCTTCGGTTGCAACCGTGGCGGGCTTGGTGTCGCCACTGACCAGAGACTTTATGACGGGCATGGCCATCATCGCCAGCAAAATAGCGCCGATGCCCAGAAGCAGTGGGCGGCGGTAGCGCGAAAGAGCCGAACCTGCCTTGTCGCTTGATGGCTTGGCGCGCAGGGTGCGCGAGGCGGAACCGCGCTCAGGCGCAGATTCCTGCGCGGCGGCCTGGGCTGCACGGCGGGCGGCGGCGATGAAATCGGCGCGGCTGTCGGTGTCTCCAGTTCCTGCACGGGCAGCAGCAGTCTGGCTGGCGCGCACGCGCTCCAGAATTTTCTTGATATCGGGCGCACCGGAGCCGGGCTCAAGCAACTCGGTATCCATGTCGGACTGAAGCGTGTCGATCGGGTCGAGGGCAGGTGCCGGATCAACCTGCGTGCGGGCGGAAGCCTGCGCCTGCGGTTCTTTCTCGGTCTTGGCGGCACTGGAGCGGAAACGGCGCGTCAAACCGGCCAAAAGGCCGCGCGGCTCTTCATCGGCGGGCTTTGCAGCTTGCGGCGGCGTCAGCGTCTCTGTGTCATGGCCCATCTCGGCCATAAGGCCGGACTGGGTTTCGAAAGCGTCGCGCTCAGTCTTGATCAGGCCATCTTCCGGAAAGGTGGCGGCTGGCATCTGCGCAATGCTGTCATAGTTTGCCCAGTCGCGATCCGAATCCGCTGTTGCAGGGGCGGCTGGCGAACGCGGTGCACTGCGATTGTCGAGATTGTCGAGACGACCGGCAATCTGCACCAGCGTTTCATGCAGCGCTTCAAAGGTGCGGTGCGTGCGCTCTTCTGTGTTGCGGCTCAGACCTTCCAGCTTGCGCAGGTCGTTGGCCAGCTCCGTCAGAATGGCAATGTCGGAGCTGCTGGCAGTCTGCGCCAGATTGTTGCGCGAATGCGCTTCCAGCACAGCTTCCGCCGCCTGACGCGCAGCTTCGATGATGTATTCGTCGCTCGACGCCATATAGTCTTCGATGGCCGACATGCGCTGGTCGAGTTCCGGCGACATGGCGGTCGCGTCGGACGCTACCGGAGCCTTGGTCTCGTCAAGCCTTGCGGCGATCTCGCCCAAACGCTCTTCAAGCCGTGTGAAGGCCGTGTCGTAGGACGGGTTCCTGTCAGAAGACGGCCGCGTTTCGATCTGCTCGATGCGGCGGGCAATCTTCTCCAGTCGTTCAGCCAGCTTGTCATTGACGGCACCGCTTCCCAGCTCATCGATCTTGCGGGAAATATCGGTAAGAAACGCCGTCAGTTCCGGCTGGCTGGATGGTCTCTGCGAGCGTTCCATCAACAGCGAAAGCTGGTCCAGCCGTTCGCTCAGCTGCGAGACGCTACGCTCGGTAGACAGTTCCTCGATGCGGCTTGTCAGCTTGTCCAGCCGCGCACCCAGCGCGTCGGAAGGCTTGGCCCGCTCTGCGGCATCGTCTTTCAATGTGTCGATCTGGGCCGATAGCGCGCTCAGGCGGTTTTCCAGCCGCTCGGTCAGCGTCGCATCGATTGCGGCGGAAGAGCGGCTTCCGGCAACGGAAATAGCCCGGCTCATCTCATCCAGACGCTGGTCAAGGCCGGAGAAATGTTCGCCCAAGGCCTGGTTGGGCGGCAGCATGTGCTTGCCCATCTGCTCGACAGCACCGGCGATGGTGATGAGCTTTTCTTCCAGCGCACGGATATTGCCCTGGCCACCGGTTGAGCCCAACTGGGCCTTGATGTCATCCAGACGGTAGGCGAGCGATACGATTTCATCCTGAAGCGGCGCGGTATCGAAGTCGCGCAGCCTGTCATCCACGCTGTTGAAACGCTGTTCCATGCGCTGCATGCTGGTTTCGCGGGCAACCTGATCCATCAGGCTGCGCAATTCCTCAAACTCGCTGCGCAGTGCCTCGCCGTCTGGCGATGTCGTTTCGCCCATGCGCTCGATGCTGGCCGCCAGCCGTGCGACATCCTCACGAATATCCTCGGCAAAATCCTGTGTCTCGGCAAAGGTTCTGATATTGCGCAGCTCGGAACGAACACCCTGCATTTCGCGGGCAACGCCCTCGGAAATCTCGTGCTTCAACTCCTGGCGCATGCTGACCAACGCCTCGGCCACTTCCCGCAGGGCCGCATCGCCCTGATTGGCTTGCGGCGTTGCGCGCTCGTAACGGGCGGTCGGGCGCGGGCGCTGCGGTGGAATGGCTGTCGAGGCACGGTAGTCGCGCTCGCTGTAGCGGCGGTCGATGTCGCGAGCAGGCATGTCACGATAGTCCGTGTCGCGCTCTGCGTGCAGATCCGCGCCACGCGGCGCCTCTGCCTGCTGGCGTTCCCAACGGGCATCAAGCGCCTTCTGGCGCTGGCGAATTTCATTGACGGGGTCGAAACGCGGATTTTCGGGCCTTGCGCCGCTTCCGGTCATGTCAGCGCGACGGTTCGTGACCTCATAGGCAGGATTTTCATGAGATGGGCGCGCAGGCTTGGCACCCAGAAGATCCTCGATCCGGGCTTCAAGGCCTTCGATTGTGCGGTTGAGCGCATCCAGAGACGATCTGTCACTATGATCCTGGGAATTTGATCGCACTCGGTTCATCTTGCTGCCCGCTTCATCGTTGCCCGGTTATCTGCATGTCCCTTGGCCAGTTGGCGGGGGCGTGCAGTGGTCATTGTATTGGCTACAGGAACCGCGCGATTCTCGAAGCAGCCCCTGAGGATGAACAATTGCCGAATTGTGGTTAACAATTTGTTAATTAGTTTTTTCTGTTTTAACCGTTTCTTTAGTATTGGCCTTGCGCGGGGCTTGCCGCAAAGCGCGCTTTGTATACTCTAGGTAGAGATATCCGCGTTCCGAAACGTATGAAAATGTCATTTGACGTTTACGCGCACGTCAAATATTGTGGCCTCATAATTGGCCGGAATATTCCGGCGCGGTGCGGAGGATCATCGGAATGCCTGTATACAAGGCCCCTGTCAAAGACACGCTTTTCATACTCAACGACGTGCTCGGTTTGGAGCGCTACAACAATCTCCCCGGCTTTGAAGACGCAACGCCCGACATGATCGAGGCAATCACCGGCGAAGCGGCAAAGCTTGCCGAGGAGCAGCTTTTCCCTCTGAACTGGTCTGGCGACCAGCAGGGCTGCAAGCGCGCCGAAGATGGTTCCGTCTCGGTGCCGGATGGTTTCAAGCAGGCCTATGATGCCTATTGCGAAGGCGGCTGGACTGGCCTTGCCGTGCCACCGGAATATGGCGGGCAAGGCCTTCCCTATACGCTGCATGCCGCCATCGGCGAATATATGTCGTCTGCCAACCTGTCGCTGATGATGTATCCTGGCCTGACGCAGGGCGCGATTGCCGCCATTCTCGTGCATGGTTCGGATGCGCAGAAGCAGACCTATCTTCCGAAGATGGTCGAAGGCACATGGTCCGGCACCATGAACCTGACCGAGCCCCATTGCGGCACCGATCTGGGCCTGCTTCGCACCAAGGCCGTGCCGCAGGGCGATGGCTCCTACAAGCTGTCCGGCCAGAAGATCTTCATCTCGGCTGGCGAACATTCCATGACGGACAATATCATCCATCTGGTGCTCGCCCGCATCGAAGGCGCACCAGAGGGCACCAAGGGCATTTCGCTCTTCATCGTGCCGAAATTCCTCGTCAATGAGGATGGTTCTGTCGGCAGCCGCAACGGCGTGGTCTGCGGTGCGCTTGAGCACAAGATGGGCATTCACGGCAACGCCACCTGCGTCATGAACTATGATGACGCGACCGGCTACCTCATCGGCGCGGAAAACAAGGGCCTTTCGGCCATGTTCGTGATGATGAACGAGGCACGTCTCGGCGTTGGCCTTCAGGGCCTCTCCGTCAGCGAAATCGCCTATCAGAATGCCGTGGAATATGCCCGCGAGCGTATTCAGGGCCGTTCTCTCTCCGGCGTCAAGGCACCGGAAAAGAAAGCGGATCCGATTATCGTTCACCCCGACATTCGTCGCACCCTCATGACCATCCGTGCCTTCAACGAAGCTGGCCGTGCCTTCCTTTTGTGGTCTGCTCTGCAATCGGATATCGCCCACCGCTCGAGCGATGAGAAGGAACGTCAGGCGGCGGATGATCTGATCGGCCTCGTGACACCGATCCTCAAGGGCGTGCTGACCGACAAGGGCTTTGACCACGCGGTCATGGCGCAGCAGGTCTATGGCGGCCACGGCTATATCGAAGAACACGGCATGAGCCAGTATGTGCGCGATGCCCGCATCACCATGATCTATGAGGGTGCCAACGGCATTCAGGCTCTGGATCTCGTCGGTCGCAAGCTGGGCCTCAATGGTGGCCGTGCCGTCATGGCGCTGTTCAAGGAAATCGGCGATTTCTGCGAGGAAAACCGCGCTGATGAAGCCCTCACGCTTTACACCAAGGGCCTCAAGAAAGGCCTGAACGACCTGCAGGCCTCCACCATGTGGTTCATGCAGCACGCCATGGCAAAGCCTGACAATGCCGGTGCCGGTTCCACCGATTACATGCACCTCTTCGGCCTCGTCGTGCTGGGCTACATGCAGGCCCGCATGGCAAAGGCAGCGCAAGTGGCCCTGGCCTCTGGCTCCGCATCAGATGACGTGTTCCTCAAGACCAAGCTCGTCACCGCTAAGTTCTTCATGGAGCGCCTCATGCCCGAAACGGCCCTGCGCAAGACGCGCATCGAAGCCGGTGCCGATACGATGATGGAACTGGCTGCGGAAGCGTTTTAAGTGGCTGGGGTTGTAAAGTCTGATCTGAAGAAATGGGTGGTTGATGCGCTTAAGTCCAACGGTGGCGAAGCCTCAATCCTGTATGTTGCAAAATATATATGGGAGCACCACCAGAATGATCTTAAGGGCCAAGACCTTTTTTATTCGTGGCAATACGACATGCGCTGGGCTGCGACAGAACTGAGAAAGACGGGCCTCATTGTTGCGGCGGAAGACGATCGCCGGGGCAAATGGACACTTAAATAGAGCTGGCGCACAGGTGACTGTGCTGGGAGATGAGAAAATGACTGACGTTTATATCTACGATCACGTCCGCACCCCGCGCGGACGCGGCAAGAAGGATGGTTCGCTGCACGAAGTGCCGTCCGTTCGCCTTGCTGCCAAAACGCTCGAAGCGATCCGCGATCGCAACGGGCTAGACACTTCCACCGTCGATGACATCATCATGGGCTGCGTCGATCCGGTCATGGATGCCGGCGCTGTTATTGCCAAGGGTGCGGCTTTCGAGGCCGGTTATTCCACCAAGGCACCGGGCATGCAGATTTCGCGCTTCTGTGCATCTGGTCTCGATGCCATCAATTTTGCAGCCGGAAAGATTGCTGCTGGTGCCGACGAAATCGTCATCGCAGGCGGCGTGGAAAGCATGTCGCGTGTTGGCATGGGCATGTCGGGCGGTGCCTGGTACATGGACCCATCAGTCAGCTTCCCGGCTTACTTCATGCCGCAGGGCGTGTCGGCTGATCTGATTGCCACCAAATACGGCTTTACCCGCGATGACGTGGATGCCTTTGCCGTCGAGAGCCAGAAGCGCGCAGCGCACGCCTGGGAAAATGGCTACTTCAAGAACTCTGTCATCCCGGTGAAGGACCAGAACGGCATCACCATTCTCGACCGCGATGAGCACATGCGTCCCGGAACGGATATGCAGACGCTTGCCTCGCTCAACGCATCCTTCCAGATGCCGGGCGAGATGGGTGGCTTCGAGGCTGTCGGCATCATGGCGCACCCGGAAGTGGAGCGCATCACCTATGTCCATCATGCGGGCAATTCCTCCGGCATCGTGGATGGTGCAGCGGCTGTTCTGGTCGGCTCCAAGGCGGGCGGCGAAAGCATGGGCCTGAAACCCCGCGCGCGCATCCGGTCCTTCGCCAATATCGGCTCCGATCCGGCACTGATGCTGACCGGCCCCGTCGATGTCACCGAAAAGCTTTTGGCCAAGACCGGCATGTCGATTGCCGATATCGACCTCTTCGAACTCAACGAAGCCTTCGCCGCCGTGGTGCTGCGCTATCTCCAGGCCTTCGATATCAGCCACGACAAGATGAACGTGAACGGCGGCGCCATCGCCATGGGTCACCCGCTGGGTGCCACCGGCGCAATGATCCTCGGCACGGTTCTGGATGAGCTGGAACGCCGCGATCTTAACACCGCACTGGTCACGCTCTGCATTGGCGCGGGCATGGGCACGGCAACGGTTATCGAGCGGGTTTGAAAGCTGAGCGGTTAAGACCGCAACGGTTCCTTCGTCATCCTCGGGCTTGACCCGAGGATCTATCCACGGTGCTTAGATCCTCGGGTCAAGCCCGAGGATGACGAGAGAGAATGGAGCGGCCACAGAAATTCAGGGAAGAGGAATCCCCATATGAGCACCTATACCAATTTCACCCTTGAGACAGATGCAGATGGCATTGCGCTCGTCACCTGGGATATGCCGGAAAAATCCATGAACGTCTTCACAGCCCAGGTGCTGGAAGAGCTGGATGCCGTCATCGACGCCACGGTGGCGGATGCTGGCGTCAAGGGCGTGGTCTTCACATCAGGCAAAGCCACATTCTCCGGCGGGGCTGATCTGTCGATGATCAAGTCCATGTTCTCCTTTTACCATGAGGAGAAGGAAAAGAACCCGGATGAAGCCGCCAAGAAGCTGTTTGACCTTGTCGGCAAGATGAACTGGCTGTATCGCAAGCTGGAAACCAACGGTAAGCCATGGGTTTCGGCCATCAACGGCACCTGCATGGGTGGCGCGCTCGAATTGTCGCTGGCCTGCCATGGCCGTGTGGTTTCCAACGCCAAGAGCGTCAAGCTGGCGCTGCCGGAAATCAAGGTCGGCATTTTCCCCGGTGCCGGCGGCACGCAGCGCGTCTCGCGCCTCACCGATGCTCAGTCTGCCCTTCAGATGATGACGACAGGCCAGTCGCTCACGCCAAGCCGCGCCAAGGCCATGAACCTTGTTCATCAGGTGGTGGAGCCGGATCAGTTGATCCCCGCTGCCAAGCAAATGATCAAGGATGGCCTAAAGCCCGTTGCCCCATGGGATGAAAAGGGCTTCAAGGCCCCCGGTGGCGGCATCTGGACACCCGCCGCCGCCCAGCTCTGGCCCGCAGCCCCTGCCATTCTGCGCCGCGAAAGCGCTGGCAACTACCCGGCAGCACTCGCCATTCTCAAATGCGTCTATGAAGGCCTGCAATTGCCCTTCGATACGGCGCTGAAGGTCGAGCAGCGTTATTTCACGGAAATCCTTCGCTCGAAGGAAGCCTTTGCGATGATCCGCTCGCTGTTCATCTCCATGCAGGAGCTGGGCAAGGGCGCACGCCGCCCCGCCGGTCAGCCAAAGAGTGATCTCAGCCACGTGGGCGTTGTCGGTGCCGGTTTCATGGGCGCGTCCATTGCCTATGTCACAGCCGTTGCCGGTCTGGATGTCACCCTCATCGACCGCGATGACGAAGCCGCCGCAAAGGGCAAGACAACCTGCGAAGGTCTGGTGAAGGATAGCGTCAACAAGGGCCGCATGACGCAGGAAGAGGGTGCCGCCATCCTCGCCCGCATCACGCCAAGCTCTGACTATGCCTCGCTCAAAACCGCAAACCTTGTCATCGAAGCTGTCTTTGAAGACCGCGACGTGAAGAAGGCCGTGATCGAAGCGGTTGAGGCCGTGCTTCCAGAAGGCGCGATCTTCGCCTCCAACACGTCAACCCTGCCCATCACCGGACTTGCGGAGAACTCCAAGCGCCCGAACGATTTCATCGGCATCCACTTCTTCTCGCCGGTCGAGAAGATGATGCTGACGGAAGTCATTCTCGGCAAGGAGACGGGCGACAAGGCTCTGGCCGTCGCGCTGGATTATGTCGCAAAGATCAAGAAGACACCGATTGTCGTCAATGACACGCGCGGCTTCTTTGTCAATCGCTGCGTGCTGCGTTACATGGCCGAAAGCTATGAAATGCTCATCGAAGGCGTGCCCGCCGCCATGATCGAAAATGCCGCGAAATTTGCCGGCATGCCGGTCGGTCCTCTCGCGCTCAACGATGAAGTCGCCATCGATCTGTCCTACAAGATCCTCAAAGCCACCGTTGCCGATCTGGGCGACAAGGCGGTCGATGTCAGACATATGGAGCTGGTCAAGAAGATGGTCGAAGGCGAGGGCCGCTTTGGCCGCAAGAATGCCAAGGGCTTCTATGACTATCCGGCAAAGCCTGCCAAGAAGTCTCTCTGGTCCGGCCTGAAAGACCTCTATGCGCAGAAAAAGCCTGAAGATGTTGATATGGAGGTGCTAAAACAGCGTTTCCTCGTCACCATCGCGCTGGAAGCTGCCCGCACCGTTGAAGAGGGTATCGTCACCGATCCCCGCGAAGCCGATGTTGGCTCCATCCTGGGCTTCGGCTTTGCGCCTTACACGGGCGGTGCTCTCTCCTATATAGATGGCATGGGCGTAAAGACCTTCGTGGCGCTGGCAGAGAAACTGTCGCAGACCTATGGCGCGCACTTCAAGCCAACCCCGCTGCTTCAGGACATGGCTGCCAAGGGCGAAACCTTCTATGGCCGCTTCGACCCCTATGGACAGGCTGCGCGAGCCGCATAATGCCGAACTGATACTGCAAATCGACAGGCCCTCCGGGGCCTGTTTTTGTTTTCAGATGCAGGATGCTGTATCGAGGCCCGCCATTGATGGCTATCAACAGAAATGCGTGATCGATATTCTCTTTAATCTCATTAACCGCGCTAATATTATTATTGATTACTTCGTATTATTCAATTTCCAGACAATAAAATTGCACTTATATCGAATTTAAAGGCGAATAACGCAGCCATTGCTGCGCCAGAAGTCGCGCCCTGATCCCGGAGGACTTATCCATGAAACGAATACTGTTTGCTGCTGCCATCGCCCTCGCCCCCTTCTTTGCCCAGGCTGAAACACTGAAATTTCCGAGTGATGCGCCCATCGCATCGGTGAAAATTCCCGATGATTGGGGTCCGAAAGAAACCGAAACCGGCATCGACGCCACATCGCCTGATACCGCCATCTACTTCTCCATCGATGTCGCCAGCGATAAAAGCATGGATAAGGTCATCGAAGACGCCATCAAATTCCTCGTCGACAATGGCGTGGAGATTGATGCGAAAAGCCAGAGTGATTCCGGCGATGTTGAAATCAACGGCATGACGTTTGGAAGCATCGAATTTGACGGCGTTGATGCAGATGGCCCGGTGGAAGTCTCCCTCGGCTTCGCCTCGCCCAAGGAAGGCAAGATGCTTGTCGTGACCTATTGGGGCACGAAAGCCACGCAGGACGCTCACAGCAAGACACTGGTCAGCATTCTGCAGTCGCTCAAGCCGGTCAAATAGCAATCACCATTGCAGCGCCCTGAGATCATATCGGGCGCTGCAATGCCTGTCTTGCGCCCTGTTACCACCACCGGCGTGCATCCTTTTGCGTCTTCCCGCGTTTGCGAGATATCCCAGATCTGCCTGCACCCATCGCAGCCAGACGCGCATATGAGAGGAATACGACATGAGGGCGCCGATCCGTTCGCATGGCTTTGACAAGCCGTCAGACCTTGAAGATGAACTTTCCCAACTGGATGATAACGCAGGCGCGACAAGAGAGAGCGCAAACACAGGTGCAAGAGCATCTGGACTGTCCTCCTCGGATGTTTCTCTGCATGAGCAGATCAACGATATCAGGCGCGAGATGGCGGCCATCCGAAGCGATGTCGAACAGTTGCAGGCTGCTGCGTCCCGCAACAGCGGTGCGTCCGGTCACGGCTCTGATGTTTCCACTTGGCTCCCTATCGTCCGTTCCGTTGCCATCACATCACTGGCAGGCCGTATCTTCGCATCCTCGCCCATCATGGCGCTGTTGGTTGCTGCAGTCCCCTTTGCGCTTGGCCTGTCGGCTGGCTCGAAGTAGGTTTTTTGAGTGCGGCCCGCTCAATGCGGGCCGCCATCTCCACGGTCATCAGGACCTGACCGAAAAAAATCATTGAAAATCAATGATCTGTCCAAAAAACGCAAAAAATCTCAAAAAAATCTCCGCAACTTTCTCAATGTCGCTGAAGCAGAGCGCACAATCTGCCTCGCATCGTCGCCAAAATGTGTTCGCGAGACATGGCGGGCCGACGGGGCTGGGACCGGGTTGTCTGCCTGTAACGTGCGGACAGGCAACAGGGTTTCAAGGCGGAGCAACGGTTATCCCTGAAGGAAACCGGATGGTCCGTTCTCATGGGCCAGTGAAGTGGCGCGCAATCCCAGTGGTTCAAACGATCGGGGCAGGGTGCGCTTCTTTGGTGGTAGCGAATGACCAGAAAGAAGGGAAAAGCGATTTTCCCGGATATATGAGGCCACGCGGATGCGCACGCCTTCAAAACCATACCAGAGATCCCGCATCCGCGTGTCGTCTCAGGGCTCAGCATAACCGCCAACCACGCGCACCCGCGCCGCGTGGTTGGCGAAGCTTGCGCATTTTTTTTCAGAAGCAAATCGTTTTCACCGCAGGAAGAACACCCAAAGCCCACGACTCCAAGCCTTTCCCGCGTCATCCACAGGGAGCGCCAAAAAACTGTCAAAAAAGTTCAAAGAGGCGCTTGCCATGGCCGAACAATATGTTAAAACCCGCTCACTTCCGGGGCAGCAAGCTTCTCCGGCGCAGACCAAAGCGAAGGTTCACCTTGAGCCTCTAGTGCCCGAATAGCTCAGTTGGTAGAGCAGCGGATTGAAAATCCGCGTGTCGGTGGTTCAAATCCGCCTTCGGGCACCATTCCTCCCTCAGCGAAATCAGTAAGTTGCGAGTCTGGTGCCAACGACGTTCCGCGTCCATTTTGTTTTCCACTTGCTCGTTGTTCTTCCGATAGCCCCTTTCGCAATCGTCTGCCTCGTTGGCGGATTTGCATATCCGCGTTTGCGGTTTTTTACCAAGGAGCGTGCTTCCTCGTCGAGGAGCGGCAAGCCGCGCCTGATGTCGTAGAATCGCGTAGCACTTGAGTCGTCGCGAACTGCGTGGGGCCTTTCCTCTCGCAACGAAATCCTCGGCTCGGCGGGCGTTCAAACGTTACCGATACCTTAACAAAAGTGCACCAAAAGCTGCCTACAGTAACGTGAGTTGTCGCTAAAATACCACAGGCTTATAGTAGAAGCGTCTGTTGTGTTAGGAAAATCAATGGTTCCGGGTTGCGATGGCCCGCCACTTTCTGTCTATTCAAATCCAGAAGCGGGGGGCGTCTCCAAGACTGTTCCGCTTTTGCAACGAAACATGACTGGAGGTCATTATGAACATCAAGAGCCTTTTGATCGGCTCCGCTGCCGCTCTCGCAGCAGTATCCGGCGCACAGGCTGCAGACGCAATCGTCGCAGCTGAGCCAGAAGCCCTCGAATACGTTCGCGTTTGCGACGCTTTCGGCACAGGCTTCTTCTACATTCCAGGCACAGAAACCTGCCTGAAGTTCGGCGGCTACGTTCGCTTCCAGACAGACGTTAACCGCGGTACAGGCTTCGGCGTAAACACCAACGGCCGTACATCTGATTGGGATTCGTTCACGCGCGCTCAGTTCGAAGTTGACACACGCACAGACACCGAACTCGGCGCACTGCGCGGCTTCATCGGCTTCCGTGGCAATGCTGACGGCGGTTCTGCCTCTTCTTCTTCCGTATTCGTTGACCAGGCGTTCATCGAACTCGGCGGCCTGAAGGTTGGTAAGTTCTACAACTGGTGGGACGATGGTCTCTCTGGCGAAGCTGACGTTCTCTCCACGAACGCACTCTTCAACTCCATTCGTTACACCTACGATGCAGGCTCTTTCTGGGCTGGCGTTTCGGTTGACGAACTTGAAGGCACTGGTTCGCAGTTTGCTACACTCGACGGCACAACGACAACGATCGGCGGCGTAACGTTCGCTAACGTAACATCTGAGCCAGACAACAACGTTGGCGTTTCTGCAGGCATGGGCACGAAGCTCGGCGGCGCAACGCTCGCTCTGATCGGTGGCTATGATGTTGACCAGGAAGAAGGCGCTGTTCGTCTGATTGGTACTGCTGAAATCGGTCCTGGCACACTCGGCCTGGCTGGTGTTTGGGCTTCCGGCGCAAACGCTTACTATGCAGAATCTGAATGGGCTGTTGCTGCTGAATACGCAATCAAGGCGACTGACAAGCTGACGATCACTCCAGGCGCTCAGTACTTCGGTAACGTTTCTGCTCGTGCAGACCTGTTCAACACAACGACAGGTGCGACTACAGGTCGTGCGATCCTCACGAACGACTTCACGAACAACGATGCTTGGCAGGCTGGCGTAATGGTTGATTACCAGATCACCCAGGGCCTCTCCACCAAGGTTGCAGTTAACTACTTCGACGTAGATGGTGGCGACGATCAGGTTAACGGTTTCGTTCGCCTTCAGCGTTCGTTCTAATACCTCTAACTTCGGTTAGTAAAAGAAAACCCGGCAGCAATGCCGGGTTTTTCTAATTTAGAATGTCAAAAAATAACTGGACATGTTTATTCGTTAGGTGCATGATATCATTGGTCAAAAGGCGTGATCCACAGCGCTAAGCTTCGTCTGTTGACTCCAGTCAAATCCCCATCAGCCATCTTTGGTTGATGGGGCGGACTCCATAGGCAAATGGTCGGCAACTGTCCGACCGCCAAATTTCCCTGAAATTTCTCTTTGCACATGCCTTAGCTATGCGGCCTGGTGGGTACTCCTGTACCACTTTTAAGACGCTGCTGATGCGTCTTTCGCAGGCGTGACGAGCACTACCCGAACGCCTTATTCCGTATAGAGCTCGCCGGCAGAGGTGATGATCTGCCATTTTCCGTCGATGTTGGTCATCGAGATCAGGCGGCTTTCATCTGGAAGGATGGAGCCGATCTGGACGAGGAACATGCCGGACTTGTCTTCGATAAGGGCGCGGCCGTTCGAGACGTGGAGCAGTTTGAAGCGGGTGCCACCGGGGAAGGGCTGGGCTTTGCCGTCGCCATTGGCGGCCCGACCGCCAGCGTCCGTCGGCACGGTTGCGGTGGTCAAAGCGTCCAGATCGGGCATCGGGTCGGTCTGCGCCTGCGTGGTCGGGTCTTCTTCCACGTGCGGCATGACAGCGATTGAGCCGCCGCCTTCGCGTTGCGGCACGTCTGTCAAAGCTTCCCAGCCAGCGCCGCTTATCCCGAATTTTTCCGGGTTGAAGAACACATACCACGGCAAGGCTGCAGCCGTTGCCGCCACAACAATGAGGCCGCCGGTCAGCATGCGGTCGAAGTCGCGGATCGAGCGGCGCTGACGCGCATCGCGGTTCGGATTATCCTGTCGTTCTTGTCTCATCAGTTTCAACATCATGGGGCCCGTCGCTGGATCGGTGCTGGCTGGTTGTTAACGGGCGCATTTCGCAAGGCATTTGCCAGTTCGGCATAGGCGTCGATGACCGTGCGATCTCCCGGTGATTGCTTGAGCACGTCGTAAATGAACGGCACCTGCTTGACCGCCATGTCGAGTTCGGCGTCCACGCCCGGGCGGTATCCGCCGATCAGGCGCAGGTCCTTGGTTTCTTCGAAATTGTGGATCAATGACTTCAGCCGCGATACCAGCTTCTGCTGATCGGGCGTCCATGCCTTGTGCGACAGGCGCGAAATCGAGGCGAGGGGATTGATCGGGGGGTATCTGCCCTCATCCGCAAGCGAACGGTCCAGCACGATGTGACCATCCAGAATGCCGCGCGTCGCATCGGCAATCGGGTCATTGTGGTTGTCGCCATCCACCAGAATGGAGATGATGGCCGTGATCGTACCGGTGCCCTCCGGCCCAGGTCCGGCGCGCTCGAGAAGGCGCGGCAGTTCGGTAAAGACCGATGCGGGATAGCCGCGCGCAATCGGCGGCTCGCCAGCGGCAATCGCAACCTCGCGAATGGCATGGGCAAAGCGGGTGATACTATCGGCAATGAAGAGGACGTTTTCGCCCTTGTCGCGGAAGTGTTCCGCAACCGTCATAGCCACGAGCGGCGCCATCTTGCGCAGCATCGGGCTTTCATCGCTGGTGGCAACGATGGCGATGGATTTCTTCATGTTGTCGCCGAGCGTGTCCTCGATGAATTCACGCACTTCGCGGCCGCGTTCACCGACCAAAGCGATGACAACCTTGTCAAAGGCATCGGCCCTCGCCAGCATGGACAAAAGCGTGGATTTGCCCACACCGGAGCCTGCGAAAATGCCAAGACGCTGGCCAAGGCATAGCGGCGTGAAGATATCGATGGCTTTGACGCCTGTGCGAAAGCCCGTAACAACACGGCTTCGGGTCATGGATGGCGGCGGCAGGGCCAGAACGGACCGCTTCCGGGCGCCCCTGACCAGCGGCCCCTTGTTGTCAATGGGCTTGCAGAGCGAGTTGATGGTGCGCCCGCACCATGTGTCATCAGGCTCGACGCGGAACTCGCCTTCGCGCAAAACAACGTCGTTGACGCCAATGGGGTCGCCCGGTTCGATGGGGCAGACATAGATCAGATCCGGCTCCACCCGCACAACTTCACCCAGATGCAGGCTTGATTCGCTTTTGTGGACGACGAACTCGCCAAGGCGCACATGTTCGGAAAGACCGCTGACCGTATAATGCCCGGCCGCGATGGTTCTGACCCGCCCGCCGCGAGACAGGGACGCGCCGGACGCAATCTGCGTTTCCAGGAGTTGCGCAAGCGTATCGAGCCGGGTGAAAATGTTGGGAGGCGGCTGGACCGGCGGCTGCGCGGGAACTTCGATCCCGGTGCCGGCTTCAGTCTCGATCTCTGTGTCGATCTCGGTTTCCATTTATGCCACGCGCCGCTTACTGGCCGCCTCCGAGGGTGCGGATAGCCTGTGAGAAGGAATCCTCCGTCGATTTCATCAGCGAAGAAATACCCTCGAAGGCGCGGTTGACCTGCACAAGCTGTGTCATCTGGCTGATGGCGTTGATGTTGGACTGTTCGACATAGCCCTGGATCACGCCGATAGAGCCGGTGTCGACAGCTGGCTGCGGCGCTTCGGAAAAGATGACGCCGCTGTTTTCATAGCGCACGAAGCCCTTCTTGGCGTCGGCGGTAAAAATTCCCAGCTGTGCAACGGTTGTGCCGTTTTGCAGAATGCGGCCATCCGAGCCGACGGTCGGTTCGCCAGCTGCCGGGTTGAGCTGGATTGGTGCGCCGCCTGCGTCGAGAACCGGATAGCCCTGCGTGGAGACGAGTTCGCCTGTTGTGCCCATGGAGAAGCGGCCGTCGCGGGTCATGACCTGACCGGCGGGCGTGTTGATGGCAAACCAGCCATCACCCTTGACCGCGAAGTCGAAGGGGTTGCCGGTCTGGATCATTTCGCCGTTGCGGGTGGACAGATAGTCGCTGCCCTGCGTCACGAATGCAATGTCGGCCTTGAGGTCGTTGCGGGTCTGGCTCATCACCTGGTCGAACTTGACCTCCGTGCCGCGAAACCCGACCGTGTTCATGTTGGCAATATTGTCCGCAATGGTCGTGAGACGACGTTCCAGGGCGATCTGGGAGGATATGCCTACGTAAATACCAGACTGCATGCCGGTCTCCTGTCCATTACTTCAAGAAAAGGCGCGTCTTCTATATCGCAACCTTCTGTTTACTCAGATACGGACACTGGCTTGCGCGAAGCTTTTGAATGACTGCTTATAAAGGAGAGCGGCGGCACAGACGCGACAAGGCGATCATCATTTGGGTGAACGGCCGCAACAAACTGCGAGAGCAAGCCAGCCTCGCACAAGGCATGTCCCCTATCCCTGAGATGCGAAATTGGCATCAGACGCGAGCTTCAGATGAATATTCTTATCGGATTAGTGATTACTTTTGGCTGTATTCTTGGCGGATACATGGCCATGGGCGGACATCTGGACGTGTTGTTCCAGCCATTCGAGCTCGTCATCATCGGCGGCGCTGGTCTCGGCGGCTTCATCATGGCCAACCCGATGAAGGTGGTCAAAGACAGCGGCAAGGCGCTTGGCGAAGCATTCAAATATGCCGTGCCGAAAGAACGTCACTATCTGGATGTTCTGGGCGTGCTCTATTCGCTGATGCGCGACCTTCGCACCAAATCACGCAACGAGATTGAAGCTCACATCGACAATCCCGAAGAATCCTCGATTTTCCAGATCGCGCCGTCTGTTCTGAAAAACAAGGAACTCACATCCTTCATCTGTGACTATGTTCGCCTCATCATCATCGGCAATGCTCGCAGCCATGAGATTGAAGCGCTGATGGACGAAGAAATCGAGACCATTCTTTACGACAAGATGAAGCCCTACCACGCCATTACCGCGATGGGTGACTCCTTCCCCGCCATCGGTATCGTGGCCGCGGTTCTCGGTGTTATCAAGGCCATGGGTAAGATCAACGAACCGCCTGCGATCCTCGGTGGCCTCATTGGTGCGGCGCTCGTGGGCACCATGTTGGGTATCATCCTGTCCTACTCCATCTGTAACCCACTGGCATCACAGGTAAAAATCGTCCGCTCCAAGCAGCACCGCCTCTACATCATCGTCAAGCAGACATTGCTGGCCTACATGAATGGCTCGGTTCCGCAGGTTGCGCTCGAATATGGACGCAAGACGATTTCCAACCATGAGCGTCCGTCCATCGATGCCGTGGAGCAGGAAATGATGAACCCGGGCGGCGACCAGAAGGCGGCTTGATGATGGCGAATGCTGTACAATCGAATGTCACACCCATGGAACCCGCGCTGCTGGCAAAGCTGACGGGTGGCCTGGGAGACAGCAAGAAGGTCGCCAAGATCGGTGCCGACATCGGGCAGATCTACGGCAACTTCCTGCCGGATACGTTCCACAGTGAGACAGGCATCGCCATCGAGGTGGATTATGTCGGTTGCGAATCCGGGCTCATGACCGATCTGGTGGGCAAGCTTGGCAAGGACTTTGCCGTTGCCGATTGTTCCCTTCGCAACTGGTGCCCCAATTTTATGATGGCAACCGGCACGGCCTTTATCATGGCCTTGATGGAGCGCATGCTGGGTGCTGCCCCCGATACGATCATGGAGCCCGAAGTGCGGGCGCTGTCGCATATCGAGCTTGATCTGGCGGCACTCGTGCTGGGACGTCTGGGCGAGGTGCTGCGCTCGTCGATCAATGCGCCGGGTGGGTTTGAGCCTACGATCGATCCACCCTTCAACGGAAATGGCAAGACCATTTTCGAAGAGGCTATTGCGGCCCAATACGGTATTCTGATCCGCCTCAAGGTGCAGATCGGCAAGGTTGCTTCCGAATTCGCATTGGTCATTCCGCAGCGCGCGCTGCTGAAGACGACCATTCTGGCGCCGAAGGCATCGGCACAGGCGATGAAGAAGCAGGAAGAATGGATGGAGATGATCTCCGAACAGGTGAAGCGTTCACAAGTGACGCTGGAAGCCAAGATACGATTGCAGAGCCTGACGCTGAAGACGATCTCTCGTCTGGTGCCAGGCGATGTCATTCCCTTCCGTGATATCACGCAGGATGACATTTGCGTCGAAGTCAGCGCCAATGGGGCGAATATGTACAATTGTGAGTTTGGTCGTGCGGGAGACAAATACACGGTTCGCGTGAAGAACAATGTGAGCACGGACGACGAAATTCTTAGACATTTGATGGGTTAAAACGCCCGACATGCCTCTTTGAGAGGTGTGGGCAGCTTGACGCAAGTTTCAAAGGGAATAATTAGCGCATGGCTACGAAAAAGACACCCAAAACCGAAGACGATTTCCTGCCTTCGCTCGATGACACGGGCGAGCTGGACCAGGCAATCGGTGATCTGCGCGGTGTACTGAAAAGCGATTCGGATGGAGGGCTATCGGATTTCGGCGATTTCGGCGATTTTGGCTCAGTTGACGCTGAACCGGCATCCGACGATCTCTCGGCATTTGGTGGCGGAATGGACAGCTTCGGCACGTCTGATTTCGGCTCCAGCTCCGCCCCGCTTGCCGCATCGCCCTCGCCACTGGGCAGCGGTCTGACTGATAATTTCGATCTGATCATGGATATTCCCATTGATGTTCAGATCGTGCTTGGCACCAGCCGCATGCTGGTATCCGGGTTGATGGGACTGGAAGAGGGTGCAACCATTGCGCTTGAGCGGCGAATCGGTGAACCTGTCGAAATCATGGTGAACGGCCGTTGCATCGCACGGGGCGAAATCACCGTACTGGAAGACGACGATACACGCTTTGGTGTAAAGCTGATTGAAGTGTTGAGTACCAAGAAAGCCTAATCCCTGTGGGGACGGAGAGGAAAGACCATGATGGACTTTGAGGATTTCGGTAACCCAATTGCTGGGAAGCCGTTGTCTCAGGCAGACAAGGCCGCCGCCGTACTCTTGGCGATGGGAAAAGGCGTGGCCGGAAAACTCCTCAAGTTTTTTACCCAGGCCGAGTTGCAGACCATTATCAATTCGGCACAGACACTTCGCGTGATTCCGCCAGACGAGCTCGCCATCATCGTGGCGGAATTCGAAGACCTGTTCACCGAAGGCACAGGCCTGATGGACAACGCCAAGGCCATCGAGAGCATTCTCGAAGAAGGCCTGACACCTGAAGAGGTGGATGGTCTTTTGGGCCGGCGGACCGCCTTCCAGGCTTTCGAAACCTCGATCTGGGATCAGCTGCAGGACGCAGACCCCCAGTTCATCGGTAAGTTCCTGCTGCGCGAACATCCTCAGACCATCGCCTATATCCTCACCATGCTGCCATCCTCCTTCGGTGCAAAGGTTCTTCTGACCATTCCCGACGAGCAGCGCGCCGACATCATGAACCGTACGGTCAACATGAAGGAAGTCAGCCCTGCCGCCGCCCAGATCATCGAAAAGCGCGTGATTGCGCTGATCGCGGAACTGGATGCCGAGCGCAATGCTGCAGGTTCGGCGAAGGTTGCCGACCTGATGAACGAACTCGAAAAGCCGCAAGTCGATACCCTGCTCAGCTCTCTGGAAACGCTCAGCAAGGAATCTGCCAACAAGGTCAAGCCGAAGATCTTCCTGTTCGAAGACCTTCTCTACATGCCGCAGCGCAGCCGTGTTTCGCTGCTCAACGACGTCTCGGCCGACATTCTCACCATGGCGCTTCGCGGTGCCACGAACGAGATCAAGGAATGTGTGCTGTCCTGCATCAGCCCGCGCCAGCGCCGCATGATCGAATCGGATCTGGCAGTGCCGACCGCATCGCTCAACACCCGCGAAGTGGCCATTGCCCGCCGCGCGGTTGCGCAGGAAGCCATTCGTCTGGCTAGCTCTGGCCAGATCGTGCTGAAAGAAGCGCCCCCTGCCGACGGAGTAGCCGCCGCATAAGGCGAGACGCGCCGATAAAAGCTGTGGGGTGGCCTCGCGCGACTTGCGGGGTGCCGCTGCCCTCTATACCCTGAGAAGAACGGCCTGCCTGTACCGGCGGGCCTTTTTCAGTCAGGGGACGTGTCTTGTCAGACGGCGAAGACAAAGACAGTAAAACAGAAGAACCAACAGAGAAAAAACTACGCGACGCGGAGGAGAAGGGAAATGTGCCTTCATCCCAGGAAGCGGCTCTGTTTGCTTCGATGCTCGCCTTCTATCTCTACCTCGTCTTTTTCATGCCCGATGGCATCAAGCGACTGGGCGAAACGCTCGGAGATATTATCGAGCGGCCGGAGCAGTGGCGGCTGAACACGGCGACCGACATGGTGTCGCTGGGTCTGCATCTGTCCAAGGAAATCGCGGCACTGCTTCTGCCGGCAGCCGTGCTGTTCATCGTGCTGGGCCTTGGACAGTCCTTCGCGCAAAACCTGCCGCAATTCGTGCTGGACCGGATCTCACCGCAAATATCGCGAATATCGCCCGTCAAAGGCTTTACCCGCATTTACAGCGTCGATGGCCTCGTCAACTTCGGTAAATCCCTGTTCAAGGTGGTCATCGTCGGCATCATCGTGGTGACGATGCTGAGGAACGACTATTACAATCTGCTCAACGCGCTGGTTACCGATCCCCACAGCATCATGCAGACCGGCTATAACATCCTGAAAAAGATGGTCGTCATTGTCCTGTTTTCGACGGGCATTCTGGCGGTGGCCGACTACTTCTGGACCAATTACCGCTGGCACAGCCAGCAGCGCATGTCCAAGCAGGAAGTGAAGGACGAGTACAAGCAGTCGCAGGGTGACCCGGTGGTCAAGGCCCGTCAGCGCTCCATCGCCCGCGATCGCGCCCGCCGCAGAATGATGGACGGTGTTCCCAGAGCGACACTCGTCATCACAAACCCGACTCACTATGCGATTGCATTGCGCTACGTGAAAGATGAGAGCGACGCGCCAGTCGTGGTTGCAAAGGGGCAGGATTTGATCGCATTGAGGATCAGAGAGATCGCCACGGAGAACGGAATCCCCATTTTTGAAGACCCGCCGCTTGCCCGCTCCATGTTTGCGCAAGTCTCGGTCGATAGTGTCATCCCGTCAGTATTTTATAAGGCGGTTGCGGAACTGATTCACAAGGTCTACGCAGCGCGCCAAAACAAAAGACGGGTAAACTGATCAATATGAAAAAATGCGCATATTCGGCTGAACGGGAAGAAATCTTGGCTCGTGCGATTGGTCCTGTGGCAGCCGAGCTTCGTTTAATCGATGCGGGAGATCTGATCTCCCTTCTGAAGTTTGAATATTATAGTAGCCTTTCGGATCTCGTGGATTCGGCGGCTGAACTCTATTTCCATCCAGGCACAGTCTATTTCGGCATTGGTGGAGACTACAAGCTGGACTGGGATACCTATCCGTCCATTACTCTGGACCTGGAAATCAAGCCGAAAGGTGTGACCATCTATGCGCAGCTACAGCTGGGCAAGGACCACGCCGGCATCAACATCAACCACATCAATTTCCAGAATCCATCGAGCGATCCGAACGAAAACACCGCGTTCCTGGCCGATAGTTTGCGACACGCGACCTTTTACCGGACCCCCGAAGCTGCTCCCACCAGCACTGCGCATTAAGCGCGGCACCGACCTCCACGACATGGAAATATGGAACGGCAAGGGCAATCCTCTGATTGTCCTTGCCGCTTGTCGTCGGTCAGCGCGTTTTATCCAGAATATAGCTCGATAGCCGGTCTGCCGCGTCCTCGATCTGCGCCGGATTGCGCAGGAAGCAGGCCCGCAGAAACAGCTCTCCGCCCGCGCCAAAGGCTTTGCCGGGTGCAAGGCCGACGCCGACCTTGTCAACGATGTCGAAGGCTGCCGCACGGCTGTCCGTCACGCCGTCGATCTTGAGGAAGGCATAGAGTGCGCCATCGGGCTTCAATGTCTCCACCCTGTTGGTGGCAATCAGCGCGTCGCAGAGAATGTCACGCGATCTGGCAGCGCGGGCAAAATTCTGTTTGATGAAATCGTCGCCATGATCGAGTGCGGCGATGGCACCGCGCTGCATGAACTGGGCCACGCCTGATGTCGAATACTGGATAAGGTTTTCGATGACCTGACCGATTTCCGGCGGCGCCACCAGCCAGCCCACGCGCCAGCCCGTCATCGACCAGTTCTTGGAGAAGGAATTGGCGAAGACGATGCGATCATCATCTTCCATAATATCGAGGAAGGAGGGCGCACGCTGCCCGGTATAATGGTAGAGCGCGTAAATCTCGTCAGCGATGATCCAGAGGCCGTGCTTGCGGGCAAGCGCCAGAATATCGCGCAGATTATCCAGCGTTGCCGTCCATCCGGTCGGGTTGGATGGGGTGTTGATGAAGAGCGCCTTCGTCTTCGGCGTGATGGCCTGCTCCAGCTTGGCAATGTCGATATCCCATTTGCCATGGGTGAAATCGATGCCGACGGGAACGGCCTTGGCACCGGCAACACCGATGGCCGCGACGATATTGGGCCAGGTGGGCGTGAGGTAGATCATCTCGTCGCCGGGCGACGTCAGGGCCTGCACGGCAAGCACGATGGCCTGCATGCCGGAACCCGTGACATAGAAATGGTCGGATGAAAGCGTAGCGGCAAAATGGCGCTGGTAATAGCGACCCAGAGCCTCGCGCAACTCCGGAATACCGCGCTGCCATGTGTAGAAGGTCTCGCCGCCCGTCAGCGCATCGGCTGCGGCCTGCGCAATGAAGGCAGGCGTTGGGAGATCGCCTTCACCCACCCAGAGCGGCAGGAGATTTTCGCGGGCATGGGCGTATTTCTTGACCTCGACAATGCCGCTTTCGGGCGTCGAGAGAGAGCGGGCGCTTAGACTTTTCAGAACAGACATGAAGGCACTCCAGTGTATGTGCCTTCTTAGCGCATCAGGCGTGCAGCGTGCATGATATTGTGTGAAGACATCACGGATTTTTCTGATGGATCATGCACGCCGAACTGGCACACCGGACTGGCTTGGCTATCAGCGGGTCTTCAACAGATCGCGGATTTCCGTGAGCAGCCGCACGTCTTCCGGTGGCGGGGCCGGTGCCTTCTTTTCCTCGACCTTCTGGCGCTCGACAGAGGCGCGCAGCTTGTTCACGCCCTTGACCATCAGGAAGATGATCCAGGCGAGGATGACGAAGTTGATCACGACGGTCAGAAAGTTGCCATAGGCAAAAACCGCGCCCTGTTCGCGGGCGGCAGTCAGCGAATCTGCCGTGACCTTTGAACTGAGCGGCAGGAAGTAATTGGCGAAATCAAAGCCGCCGAACACCGCGCCCACGATGGGCATTATGAGGTCATTGACCACGGATTCGACGATCTTGCTGAACGCCGCGCCGATGATGACACCCACGGCAAGGTCCATGACATTGCCGCGTGCGATGAAAGTTTTAAACTCGTTCAGCATTCCACATATCCCTCTCTCAAGCCCTCTCGACCCAAATCTTCGGAATGGGTGTTCATTGATAACATCTCAAATTTCGAATGTGCAGATATGTGCTGCGAAAAACCAGCAGTTTCACCATGTTAAACTTTATGCCAAGGCGCGAGCCAATTCTCATTGTCCCGGAACTGGCTTATGCTTGGCGCTGAGGATGGTGGGGAGAACAGCCAGTGCTTCCGGGGTGGATCATATTCGTATCGGCGTTCGCCTATATTCTGCTGCTCTTTGCAGTGGCAAGCTATGGTGACCGCAAGAGCCGTCAGAAACCCGTCTCCAACAAGGGCAGGCCGGTTGTCTATGCGCTAAGCCTTGCCATCTATTGCACATCCTGGACCTATTTCGGCGGTGTCGGTCTGGCATCGGAGCGAGGGCTGGAGTTCCTCGGCATCTATACCGGCCCAATCCTCGCCTTCACGCTGGGCATGCCCATTTTGCGGCGCATCGTGGAACTGGCCAAAGCCGAAAAACTGACCTCGGTCGCCGATTTCATTGCCGCCCGATACGGTAAGAACCCGGCAGTCGCCACGCTGGTGTCGGTCATCGCGCTGGTGGGCGCCATTCCCTACATCGCCCTTCAGCTCAAATCCGTTTCCAATTCGGTTGCCGCCATGGTGGACCCGACCGCTTACGGCATTGGAAGCGGCAACCTCTATTTTCTCGATCTTCCGCTTCTGGTCACGGTCATCATGGCCGGTTTCGCCGTCATGTTCGGCACCCGCCACACGGATGCGACCGAGCATCAGGATGGGCTCATTCTCGCCATCTCCATGGAATCGGTGGTCAAGCTGGTGGCCATCTGCACGGCGGGCGTCTATGTCGTTTTTTTTCTGTTCGATGGTCCGGCGCAGCTATGGCGTCTGGCATCTGAGAATACGCAGGTCATGCAGGCCATGTCCTACCAGACGCCGATCAGTCGCTGGATCGTGCTGACGCTGCTGTCTGCCTTCGCCATCATTCTTCTGCCGCGCCAGTTTCACGTCACCGTGGTTGAAAACCGCACGCCGAACGAGTTGCGCACGGCGAAGTTCCTTTTTCCGCTCTACCTCATCGCCATCAATATCTTCGTGTTGCCCATTGCCATTGCCGGGCTTCTGACGCTTGGCAGCAATGGCAATGCCGACCTCTATGTGCTGCAATTACCGCTCGTCAACCAGATGCCAGTAGTGTCACTCATTACCTTCATCGGCGGGTTTTCGGCAGCCACGGCCATGGTCATCGTCGCCTCTGTGGCGCTGTCCATCATGGTGTCGAACGATATCGTCATGCCGATTTTCCTGCGGCAGAAACTGCTGAACCGCACAGCGCACCGCGATGATTTTGCCCGGACGCTTCTCAATATCCGCCGCACCGCCATCTTCGCGGTTCTGTTTCTGGGCTATGCCTATTACCGAGCGGCAGACAGCGCATCGGGCCTTGCCTCCATCGGCCTGCTGGCCTTTGCGGCCATCGCACAAATGGCACCATCACTTCTGGGCGGGCTTGTCTGGCGGCGGGCGAATGCGCGTGGCGCCATTGCGGGGTTGAGTTCCGGCTTTATTGTCTGGGCCTATCTGCTGTTTCTTCCAAGCCTTGGCGGGCCGGATAATTCCCAAGTGGCCGCAACGGTTCTGAGCTTCCTCTTTCCCGGCGCTGTTGTCTTCAGCGGGCCGGGGGCGGACCCGCTCGTCAATGCCGTGACCTTGAGCCTGCTGGTCAATTGCGTGGCCTTTGTGCTGGGTTCGCTGTTGCGCAACCCGAGACCGGCCGAGCGCATCCAGTCCGGCATTTTCGTGAAGCGCCACTCCAAATCGCAATTCGCGACACGCGGCTGGAAAACACGGGTGAGTGTCGGTGATCTGAAGGCGGCCGTAGGGCGGTATCTCGGCGAGGAACGGATGCTGCGCTCGCTGGCAGCCTATGAGAAAACCGCTGGCCGCAAGCTGGAGGACGACCAACCCGCCGATATGGCACTCGTGCATTTTTCCGAGCAATTGCTGGGCAGCGCCATCGGCTCCTCTTCGGCAAGGCTGGTGCTGTCGCTTATCCTGCAAAAGACGGAGGATACCAGTGCCGACACCGTCTGGCTGCTGGATCAGGCCAGCGAGGCGCTGCAATACAATCAGGACATGCTGCAGACAGCGCTTGCGCAGATGGATCAGGGCATTGCGGTTTTCGACAGCTCTCAGCAACTGACCATCTGGAACCGACGCTTCCGCACCCTGCTGGATCTGCCGGAGCAGTTCGGACGGGTCGGCCTGCCTCTCTCCGACATTGTCGGCATGCTGGAAGAGCGCGGCGATATTGCGCCCGGCCAGCAGAGCCAGACCATCGAGCTGTTTTTGAGAATGGATATGCCGTTTTCGCTGGTGCTGGCGGGTGGGGCGCGCATCATCGAAGTTCGCTCCAACGCCATGCCGGACAAGGGCATCGTCGCAACCTTCACGGATATTACCCAGCGCGTGGCAAGCGACCAGGCCTTGAAGCAGGCCAATGAAACGCTGGAGCAGCGGGTGGAACAGCGCACCGGGGAACTGACCCGCGTGAACCACGAATTGGCCGAAGCGCGGGCCGCAGCCGATGAGGCCAATGTGGGCAAGACCCGCTTTTTCGCCGCCGCCGGCCACGACATTCTCCAGCCGCTGAATGCGGCACGGCTCTATTCTTCGGCGCTGGTGGAGCGTGTCGGCGAAACCGAAAATGGTGCGCTCGCGCTCAACATCGATTCGGCACTGGAATCGGTCGAGACCATTCTGGGTGCCGTGCTGGATATTTCCCGCCTCGACACAGGCTCCATGAAGCCGCGCATGGCATCTGTGCCGCTCAATGATCTGTTCAAGCGCATCGAGACGGATTTCGCGCCCATGGCCCGCGAGAGGAACCTTGAACTCATCGTCATGCCCACATCGCTGACCGTGAAATCCGACATCAACCTGCTGCGGCGTCTGGTGCAGAACCTCGTTTCCAACGCCATCAAATACACCCTGTCCGGCAAGGTCATTGTCGGTGTGCGCCGCCGGGGCAAGGAGGCGGTCATTCAGGTGGTCGATTCCGGCATCGGCATTCCCTCATCCAAGTTTCGCACCATTTTCAAGGAGTTTGCACGGCTGGACGAGGGCGCGAAGACAGCGGCTGGTCTGGGGCTTGGCCTTTCGATCGTTGACCGGCTCTCGCGCATTCTGCATCACCCGGTCCATCTGTCTTCGGTCCAGGGCAGGGGCACGTCTTTTCGGGTGCATCTGCCGCGTGAGATGACGCAGGGGCGGACCGCCCGATTGGTGGAGCGTGATGCACCAACGTCCATTGGGCAACAGCTGCACGGCTTTCGCGTGCTGTGCATCGACAATGAGCCGAAGATACTGGAAGGCATGCGCTTGCTAATGTCTGGCTGGGGTTGCGAGGTCAGCCAGGCGGGCTCCTTTGCCGAGATTGGTCAATGGCCCGATACAGAATCCCGCGCTCCTGATCTCGTCATTGCCGATTATCATCTGGATGATGGAAACGGCATCGATGCGGTTCTTCGTTTAAGGCAGGTCTATGCCAAGGACATTCCGGCGCTTCTTATTACCGCCGACAGAACCTTGGAGGTGCGTGCCCAGGCCGAAAAGGAAGGCATTGCCGTGCAGCACAAACCGGTGCGGCCAGCCGCGCTGCGGGCCTATATCAATCAGGTTTTCAGCGTCACCCGGGCAGCCGCAGAGTGACAAATGCAAACGGGCCGCCCGATAGTCAGGCGGCCCGCATATGGTTTGGCTAAAAGGGTGCGCCTGCTTTAGGCAGCGCGGTTGTAGCGACCCTGCTGCTGGGCTGGCTCGCCGATCTGGAAGCGTTCGACAAGGCCGAGCAGAGCCTCGACTTCTTCAGACAGCATCTGCGTTGCGGCGCTCGATTCTTCCGCCATGGCCGCGTTCTGCTGGGTCATCTGGTCCATCTGGTTGACGGAGCCGTTGACCTCATGCAGCGCCGATGACTGGTCGGCGGTGGCTGTTGCGATGGTTTCGACGTGCTTGCTGACGACCACGATCTGCTGGCTGATATCGGACAGAACCTGTCCGGCTTCCTGCACCAGAAGCGCGCCGGTGCCGACCTCGTTGGTGGACTGGTTGATCAGTGTCTTGATTTCGCGTGCAGCATCTGCCGAACGCTGTGCAAGCTCACGCACTTCCTGCGCCACGACCGCAAAGCCCTTGCCCGCGTCACCGGCACGTGCCGCTTCAATACCGGCATTCAAGGCCAGAAGGTTGGTCTGGAAAGCGATTTCATCGATGACTTCGATGATCTGTTCGATCTTCTTGGAAGCATCTTCGATACGGCCCATCGCGTCGATGGCGTTCTTGACCACCGTGCCGGAACTATCGGCGCTTTTCTGGGTGATGCGAACGGCCTGGTTGGCTTCACGCGCGCGTTCTGCCGAAGACTTCACGGTGACGGTGATCTCTTCAACGGCGGCGGCGGTTTCTTCCAGAGACGCAGCCTGGGATTCCGTGCGGCGTGACAAATCGTTGGAGGACTCGCGCATTTCAATGCCATTGTTCTGAATGACCAGCGTTCTATCGCGGATCTGTGCCAGAACATCCTTCAGATTGGCAAGCGAGCTGTTGAAGTCTGTGCGCAGCTGCTCCAGACGGCCAGAGAACGGCGTATCGATGGTCCGGGTCAGATCGCCCTGCGACAGGCGGGCAAGGCCACCAGCCAGCTGGTTGACGGCGTAGTCGATCTGGCGGTCCGTCTCGCGCTTTTCAGCATCGTTGCGGCTGCGCTCAGCCTCGGCCTCGGCACGTTCTTCGGCGCTGCGTCCTTCGATCAGAAGTTTCTCATGGGCGTTGTCACGGAAGACTTCCAGCGCACGGGCAATATTGCCGAACTCGTTGCCGCTTTGCGCATAGGGAATGGTCGTATCCAGCTTGCCCTGCGACAGGGACTTGACCGCGTTGGTGAGGATGCCGAGCGGGCGAAGGGTGCGATTGATAAGGAAATATCCCAGAAAGCCGAAGACCAGCATGACGCCGCCGCCGCACAGCAGAACAATATCGCGAACACCATCCATATGGGCCTGATAAACCGTCATCGGTACGCCAACGAAGAGAATGCCGACGGCGGCACCTGTCTTCGACAAAACCGGTACGTAACCCGTCATATAATCCGTGCCGAACAGAGTGGCTTCACCGAAATAGGCCTGGCCCTTCGTGATGCTTGCGTAGGCGGGGTGAGTGAGTGCCAGCTTTGTGCCCATCGCCCGCTCGCCCTTCTCGTTTTTCAGGTTGGTCGAGATGCGCACGAAATCGGACCCCTCAGCCTGAAACACGGTGGCGACGCCACCATTTGCCATGCCCGTGCGGTCCACGAGATCGAAATCCCGCATTGTGCCGATGCTCGGTCTGCTGATCGATTTCAAATCGCCATTTTCCATGGCAAGCTGCACACCGCCGATCTTCAACTCATAGAGCATGGCCATGTTTCTGATGGCGCGCTGCGTATCGATCCGGGCACTCTGCATCACGTCGTCCTTCAACCTGATATAGGTTGTGGTTCCAACGGCGAGGATGCCCATGAAGATAAGTGCAATCGTCATACAGACGATCTGCACCACTATGGATTTTGGAAGAAAGCGCGCCATAAAATACCCCGAAACAAACTGAATTCCGCCATGATGCGGGAAAACCGTTAAAATTCAGGGAATATCCGCGCGTGTAACATCACGATAACATTCGACAATCATCCGAAAGTTGATGAACATCAAATATTGGAATTCATTGCCTTATTTCAGAAATAAAGCAATTGCCGATGGAAAAAATGCGTCTGGCAGCTTTTCAAATTTTGAAAAAACTTCGCGTTTCTCGATTTTAATTTATCAGAGGCTTTGCCGGGTCACCGGGTTCTGTTCGGCACGGTCACGGTAAAGGGCGGCGCGGCCCAGCAGCATCAGCGAGACCGGCGTTGTGATGGTCATGAACAGGCCGATGAAGATTTCGTGGAACACAGGCCGCTGGCCCGAGACCGAGAAATAGATGATCGAAGCCATGACGATGCCGCCCGTGCCCCAACTCGTGCCGAGCGTGGGCGCATGCAGGCGCTCATAGAAGCTTTGCAGCCGTGCAAAGCCGATGGTGCCGATGAGCGCAAGCGACGAGCCCAGGAGAACGAAGAAAGCGACGAGGATGGCAGCCCATAATGGGAATTCGGCGGCGTTGCTCATTCGATCACCTCTCCGCGCATCATGAATTTGGAAAGCGCCACCGTGGACACGAAGCCGAGGATGGCAATCAGCAAAGAGGCTGCGAAATAGACATCGTTGCCGGTGCGAAGCCCAAAGACGAGGACCAGCAGCATGGCGTTGACGTAAAGCGTATCCACACCCAGAACCCGGTCCTGCGCGCGAGGGCCAATGGCGATGCGATACACGGAAATCGCCATGGCGATGGCTAGAAACAGCTGGGCGATAAAAAACGACCAGAAAAGGATAACCGAACTCATTCGAATATCTCCATCAGTAATTTCTCATATCGGCTTTTGATGAGGTTCTGCCAATGGGCCTCGCTGACCTCATCCAGAACGTGGATGAGCAATGTTCCCTGCGATGAATTATACTCCAGCCATGCACTTCCCGGCGTCGCCGTTAGCACGACGGCCAGCACCGCAAGGCCCATGGGATCGCGCAGTTCCAGCGGTATGGTGATGAAGCCTGCATTGGCGCGGCGTCTGCGGTTCAAGATGATGATGACCGCGACGGATATGTTGGAGCGGATGATGTCATAGAGCACGATGCCGACGAGCTTGACCAGAAGATGCCAGTTGCGGATGCGCGGCTTTGGTGGGCGCAGCGACGCCATGGCCCACGAGGCCACCAGCGCCACCCCGGTTCCCAAAAGCAGATGGCCGGGTGAAAAGGCGTTGATCGTCATCCAGAAAACGATCAGCGATAGTGTGAGCAATGGATAGGGCAAAAAGCGCGAGATCATGGTGCGACCTCCGTGCTTGGAGCGGCTCTGGGTGCGGTCATCACGCCCTGAATGTAGCTTTGCGGAAGCCCGCTGATGCGTGCGGTCTCCTGCATGTAACGCATGATCGGACCGGCGGCGACCGTCATGGCAAGGGTCATGCCCAAAAGCAGCAGGATCGGCGCGATTTCGATGACGAGAACACGTGGCACCGTTCCTTCCAGCGAACCCCAGAAGGTACGGATGCCCGCACGCGTCATTGAAATCAGTGAGGCAAGGCCCGAGAAAACGATGAGGAAGACCAGCCACCAGGACAGGGTCGAGACCGTATCATTCGCGCCAAGCCCCGACGGGTTGAGAATGGCCGACAGCATCGAGAACTTGGCGATGAAGCCCGAGAGCGGCGGCAGACCGGCAAGAAGAATGCCGCAGGCCGCAAAGCAGGTGCCGAGCACGGCCATTGTGCCGGGCATGGTGACGCCAACCTCGTCTTCCGGCTCGTCGTCCTCGCCATCGCCATAGGCTTCCATGGTCACGGCCAGAACGTTCGCTCCGGCATCCTGCCCGCGCTCCACAAGCTCAATCAACAGGAAGAAGGCACTGATGGTAAGTGTCGAGGAGACAAGGTAGAAAAGCGCACCGGCAGCAACTGTTGGGTTGCCGGTGCCCATGGCGGCCAGAAGGGTGCCGGATGAGACAAGCACCGAAAAACCGGCAAGCCGCCCCAGCGCCTGCGAGGCCAGCACGCCGATCGTGCCGAAGACAATAGTGGCGATGCCGCCGACGAGAAGCGCATCATGGCCAAAGCCTGCCGACGCGCCTGCGGTTTCTCCGAAGAGCAGAAAGGACAGGCGGGCGATGACGTAAATGCCGACCTTGCTCATGATGGCAAAGAGCGCCGCCACGGGTGCCGATGCCGCGGTATAGGCGGAGGGAAGCCAGAAGTTGAGCGGCCACATGCCTGCCTTTACCAGAAAGGCGATGCCAAGCACGGCCGCGCCAGTTTCCAGCAGCATGCGCTGATCTGGGTTGAGACCGGCAATGCGCTGCGCGAGATCACCCATGTTGAGCGTGCCCGTGACCCCATAGATCAGGCTGACGCCGATGAGGAAGAACAGGGCAGCGACAAGGTTGATGGCGATGTAATGCAGCCCGGCCTTGACGCGCAATTGGCCTGAACCGTGCAAGAGCAGACCATAGGACGCGGCCAGCATGACTTCGAAGAAGACGAAGAGGTTGAAGAGGTCGCCGGTTAGAAACGCGCCATTGACGCCCATCAGCATCAGATGGAACAGGGAGTGGAAATGCGATCCGGCCCGGTGCCATTTCGCCAGCGAATAGACGAGCGAGGGTATGGCCAGAAGCGCGACCAGCAACACCATGAGGCCTGACAGGCGATCTGCCACCAGAACGATGCCGAAGGGGGCTGGCCAGTTGCCGAGCAGGTAAACGCCGGTCGAGATGACGGCGGCAACTTCTGTGTTGATGGTGGAGTTGACCTCAAGGAACAGTGCGACGGCAACGCCCAGCGAAACAAGGGTGCCGATGACGCTCAAAATAGCCTTGGTGGTGCGCTTGCGCTCATCGATGAACAGCAGCAGGGCACCAATAATCAACGGCACCAGAATGGGTGCGATGACGATATGGACGGGGAAGGCGTTCATTTCGTTTCCCTCCCGTCGACATGGTCAGTGCCGGTGAGGCCGCGTGCGGCCAGAAGCACGACGAGGAAGAGGGCGGTCGTCGCAAAGCCGATGACAATGGCCGTCAGCACCAGAGCCTGCGGCACGGGGTCCGTCAGCGTGGAGGTGATGACGCCGTCCAGCAGCAGGGGTGGTGCGTTGGTCTTGATGCCGCCGACGCCGAAGATGAACAGATTGACGGCGTAGGACAGAAGCGACAGGCCGACAATGACCTGATAGGTGCGCGGGCGCAGGATGAGCCACACGCCCGACCCCGTCATGACACCGATACCGATGGCGAGAATGAGTTCCATTTACGCGTCCTCCGCTTTTGCGGCGTCGGGCATACGTACCTTGTAATTACGCAGCGATTGGTGCGCCAATGCTATGAGTATGAGAACGGTGGCGCCGACAACGAGGGCAAAGACGCCAAGGTCGAAGAGAAGCGCCGTCGCCGTTGGCATTTTTCCGATATAGGGCAGGTCCGTATACTGGAAATAGGAGGTGAGGAACGGGTGCCCGAAGAACCACGATCCCATGCCGGTTGAGGCTGCCAGCAACAGGCCAAAGCCCATCCAGCGCAGCGGCAGAATGCGGATGCGGTCTTCCGCCCAGCGCGTGCCACCCGCCAGATATTGCAGCAGGAAGGCAATAGCCATGGTGATGCCAGCAGAGAACCCGCCGCCGGGCAGATCATGGCCGCGAATGAAGAGGAAGAACGAGAAGGTGACGATGACCGGGAACATCCACTGCATGATGATGGAGGGCACCAGAAGATAATCGCGGACCGTATCGCCCTTGCTGCGGTCAGGATTGTCCGCATCAAACGCGTTCTGAATGCGCTGCTGTTCCGGCAGGCCAATGCTTTCATGGGCAGGGCGGAAACGGCGAAGAAGCGCAAACACGGTGAGGCCGACAATGGCCAGAACCGCAATTTCTCCCATCGTGTCGAAGCCGCGGAAATCCACCAGGATGACGTTGACGACATTGGTGCCGCCGCCCTGTGTATAGGCATTTTCGAGGAAGTAGTTCGCAATGGTGTTGGGCACGGGCAAGGTCATGACCGCAAAGGCAATGACGCTCATGCCGATGCCGCAGAACACGGCCAGCATGAAATCCCGTCCGCGACGAAGCTGTGCGGGAAGTTCGCTGTTATTGTCCACCTTGACTTCGCGCTTGGGAAGCCAGCGCAGGCCAAGGAGAATGAGAACCATGGTGACGATCTCGACCAGCAACTGCGTGATGGCCAGATCCGGTGCCGACAGCCACACGAAGGTGAGGCAGGTGACGAGACCCGAGACGCCGAGCATGACCAGTGCGGCAAGCCGGTGATACTTGGCCTGCCACGCGGCACCCATGGCCGCAATCATGCCGATGCCCCATAAAATGGCGAAGATAGGGTCGAATGTCGTGACGCTGGGGAGCGTCAGCGTAAACTGCGACGAGGCCACGGGCGAGAAGCCCGCAATCAATGCGACCAGTATCAGCATGCGCAATTGCGGCTGCAAACGCCGGGTGCCAAGCGTGCTTTCCAGCCAGCGGGCCCATTTCCAGGATACGGTGACGATGATGCGCTCGAATATGCGCTGCCCGCGCAGGTGACGAAACACCGGAGGGCCGTCTTCACACCGGGCGAAATAGCCGCCGAGCGCTGCATAGATCGCCACACCGCCGATGAGCGCGACAAGGCTCATCATCAAAGGCAGGTTGAAGCCGTGCCAGATCGAAAGGCTGTAGGCAGGCGTTTGCGGGCCAAGCACCGACAGAACGGCGGAATGCAGGAAGGGGCCGATGGACAGGCTTGGTACGATACCGACGATCAGGCAGGCAACGACCAGCAACTCGATGGGGAAGCGCATCCAGCGCGGCGGCTCATGCGGCTTGGGATTTGGGATATCGTGCGGTGCCGGGCCGAAAAACACGGTGTGGATGAAGCGCAGCGAATAGGCCACCGCAAAGGCACCCGACAGCGTCGCGACATAGGGAAGGGCCTTGTCCAGCAAGGAATCCGCGTGGGTTTCAACCGATTCCGCGAAGAACATTTCCTTGGACAGGAAGCCGTTGAACAAGGGAACACCGGCCATGGCCGCGCTGGCCGCCATGGCAAGCGTGGCGGTTGCTGGCATGAAGCGATAAAGGCCGCTGAGGCGCCGCATATCGCGGGTGCCGGTCTCGTGGTCGATGATGCCAGCCGCCATGAACAGCGACGCCTTGAAGGTGGCGTGGTTCATCATGTGGAAAATTGCAGCAACGGCTGCGAGCGGGCTTCCAAGGCTCAAAAGTGTGGTGATGAGGCCGAGATGGCTGATGGTGGAATAGGCCAGCAGCCCTTTCAGATCCTGCTGGAACATGGCGAAATAAGCGCCGAGCAGCAATGTGGTAATACCGGCAAAACCGAGCAGCCAGAACCATTCCTGCGTGCCGGCGAGAACTGGCCATAGGCGCACCAGAAGGAAAACGCCTGCCTTCACCATGGTGGCGGAATGCAGATAGGCCGAGACCGGCGTGGGCGCGGCCATCGCATTGGGAAGCCAGAAGTGGAACGGGAACTGGGCGCTCTTGGTCAGGGCGCCGATGAGAATGAGAACGAGTGCTGGAACATAGAGCGCATGGGCGCGGATTTCCGAACCTTTTGCCAGAATATCATCCAGATCATAGCTGCCCGCCATATGGCCGAGGATCAGAAAGCCCGCGAGAAGGCAGAAGCCGCCAATGCCGGTCACGGTCAGCGCCATGCGCGCACCATCGCGGGCCGTGGCGTTCTGGTGCCAATAGCCGATCAGCAGGAAGGAGAAGATACTGGTCAATTCCCAGAAGATGGAGAGAAGAATGACATTGCCAGACAGTACAATGCCCAGCATGGAGCCCATGAAGGACAGAAAGAACGCAAAGAAGCGCGGAATAGGGTCTTCCGCCGACATGTAATAGCGGGCGTAAAGCACCACCAGAAAGCCGATGCCGGTAATGAGGATGATGAACATCCAGGCAAACGCATCCAGCCTCAACGTGAAGTTGAGGCCAAGCTGGGGAAGCCATTCCACATCATATTTGATGACGGCTCCGCCTTTGACGCTGGCATATAGAAAAATCGCGGAGACGAGGCCAAACAGCGCGATGCTGCCAGCAACGGCGGCAGGCGCGCGCACCGCCCCGTATCGCGGCATCATCGTGGTGATGATGCTGCCGATGAAGGGCAGGGCAATCAGAATGGGAAGGAGGATTTCAATGCTCATACAGGCTGGCAATTTCTCTGGCGTTGCGGTTGGCGGTGCATATGCCCGTCAGCTTCGCCAATCCCGAACGAAGGGGGAAATCGGCAGCGACGGCTAGGAGACCGTTTCCGGTGGCCCGCGAGGCGAAGCCGCTCCTAGAAGATGAAAGCCCGGTATTTTCGCGTACGGGTTATCAAAGCCGATCGGGATATTGACTTGCGCCTCGACCGCTCTCTGCACCGGCAGATGATGATGGACAAAGCCGTGATCTGCCAATTTCAGGCAATGATCGACAATCTCCGTGCAACCCTTGGTTTCCGCAGCCGTGGCCGATGCGATGTCCTGCGGGGGAAGTTGCGAACGCTCGAGACGGTTCGGTTTGAGAACAGGCGCACCGTTGGCAGCAGCCTGAAGCCCCATGAAGACGAGCATGCCCGCAACAAAAAGATCGATCAGCCGATTTGAGGGACGAGAGGCGCAAAGGCGGTTCCCCATCGATGGCAAATCGTATCTCCTCCGTCGTCGTCAGCGTTTCGTTAAAACATCACCATGGAAGCGAATATCGTGTGTTTTCGTTTTAGGGGAACGGTGTTGCCGTTGTCCAGCGCGCTACGGGAAAAATAAGAAATCTTTTCCGATATTAACGATTCCAGCACAAACTACTGCTGTGCTAACGTAACGACAGGTAAATGATTCAGCTAATTTTAGCAACTTTGAGTCATATTGGGTTTTCTTAACGTTCAATCAACGAATTAACCATAAAGATTGGACGTATTTTACGGCGGAACGAGGATCGACACAGATCTTCTTCCAGGCATGACGCCGCCCTGCCGTACCGGGTCGATCCGGTATTCAGTTGATTGCAGAAGGCTCAGCGCGTCGGTGCGACCCATTCATGGTGCGCACACTCGTAAATTATCCGTCCTGGATAATTATCCCCCCGGATACTGGGATTCTCAATCGGTCATTGGCCGGTGTGATCCGGCGTAGCTTTTTGGGGACGTCGCTTGGGGCAGGAATTGCCAACAGATCAAACGAGAAAGGCCACGGGCAGTAGCCTGGGCGGCCGTCTGCGTTTTGCCGGTCTGGACCAGGACCAGTGCGATCTGCTGCGCCGCTACCGCGTCATGCTCGAACCCCATGTCAAGGCAGGCCTGCGCGACCTGATGGTTCGCTTCCAGTCCATGCCCGACTGTTCCCCATCCTTTGAAAGCGAAAACCAGCTCGACAGGCTGCATGATCTTCAGACGGCGCATTGGAGCGTGCTGACAGATGCAAGGTTCGATGCTGTCTATGCCGAGCGCGTCAAGGTTCTGTCCGACACCGAAAGCCGCATGGGTCTTGACCCGCGCTGGCATGTGGCCGGACATGCCGTTGTTCTCGAAAACCTTTTGGGCGGATTGATTTCGCAGCACGCGCCGCGCTCGATCCTGCCGGGCAACAGCAAGCGCCACCGTGAATTGGCCGAGGCCGTAAAGGCTGTTGTGCGCCTTGTGATGGTGGATACGGAGATCGCGGTTTCCCTGCGCTTCAACGAATTGCGCCTGCGCCACACCCAGGAACTTGCCAAGCAGCGCGAAACCGATCAGGCCGATGCCAAGCGCCTTCTGGGTGATGCCTTGAACGCATTCGCCGCTGGCGATCTAACGGCACGCATTACCGGCGATATTCCAGACGCCTATCGCGAACTGGCAGACGCCTTTAACGGCGCTCTGGAAAAGATCGAGGCTTCTCTGGCTGCCGCTCAGGCAGGTGTGCGTGATGCGCAGACCGCGACCGAGCGCATGGCAGGCGAGGGCCGGACAATGGCTTCGCAGTCCTCCGAGCAGGCGCAGAGATTTAACGGTGCATCCGACACGCTTGGGACCGTCATCGACGACGTTCGCACCAGCAGCGAGCGCATTCAGGCCGCAGAAGCTGCGATGAAGCAGGCTCGCACTGCCGCCACCGAAAGCGGCACGGCTGTTGGCGAGGCCATCAGCGCCATGGCCGGTATCGAGCATTCTGCCGAACAGATCGGTAAAATCATCGGCTCCATCGATGAAATCGCCTTCCAGACCAACCTTCTAGCCCTCAACGCAGGTATCGAAGCGGCCCGCGCTGGCGACAGCGGACGCGGTTTTGCCGTGGTAGCGCAGGAAGTGCGTGCGCTTGCACAGCGTTCTGCCGATGCGGCGCGGGAAATCAAGAACCTCGTCAACGGCACCAAGACCCAGGTGGTCGAGGGTGTTCGCATGGTCAACCGCACACAGGAAGCCATTGGCGGCGTCGTTCGTCAGGTTTCCGGTGTCAGCGATATGATCGGCGATGTGGCACGCCGCACCGGCGAAAATGTCAGCAGCTTGCAGGGCGTTGCTGTGGAACTCGGTTCCATCGGCGCAGAAACGGACCGTTCCGCCAACCGCCTGACAGGGGCAGCGCAGGACGCCGACGACCTGCACACCGTTATTCTCGAACTGGGCCGGACTGTGCGGGAATTCCGCATTGCCCGACAGGCCGATGCGGCAGCAGAGCCGGTTTCGAGACGCTATCAGCAGACCGTGGCGACCATGCGCGAAGAGCTCGTGGACTATGGCTACGAGCATCAACAATTCAGACGCCAAGGAGTGATTTGATGGCAGGCAGGAAAGCAGCGCAGTCGACATTGAAATTGTCACCGGTGCTGGACCTCAATCAGGCATCCGTCTTGCACGGAAAACTGATGGAGATGAGGGGTGCCCCGCTTGCGGTGGATGCCTCCGAGGTCGAGCGCGTGGGCGTACAATGCGCCCAGGTCTTAATGGCCGGTGTCAAGGCCTGGGAGACTGACGGCAAGGCATTCACATTTTCAAAAGCATCGGACGCATTTGAGAAAACCCTTAAACTGATCGGCGTGGACATCGATCACATCCTCCCGAAGGAGAAGCAGAAATGAAGAAGAAAGTTCTGACGGTCGACGATTCCAGAACGATCCGGAATATGCTCCTGTTGACACTGAACAATGCCGGTTTTGAAACGATCCAGGCAGAAGACGGTATCGAAGGACTTGAAGTTCTCGAAGGTTGTCATCCTGACGTTATCGTCACCGATATCAACATGCCCCGTCTCGATGGCTTCGGCTTTATCGAAGGCGTTCGTCGCAACGAAAAATACCGCGCAATTCCCATCCTCGTGCTCACCACTGAAAGTGATGCCGAGAAGAAGAACCGCGCCCGCCAGGCAGGCGCTACCGGCTGGATCGTCAAGCCGTTCGACCCTGCAAAGCTGATCGATGCCATTGAACGCGTAACTGCTTGATACGGGACCACATACGATGGATATGAACGAAATCAAAGAAATCTTCTTCCAGGAGTGCGAGGAGCAACTCGCAGAGCTGGAATCAGGTCTTCTGAAATTAAATGACGGCGACCGCGACCCGGAAACCGTGAATGCTGTGTTTCGTGCCGTTCATTCCATCAAGGGTGGTGCGGGCGCGTTCGGTCTGGAAGATCTCGTGGCATTTGCCCACGTTTTCGAAACGACACTGGACTGCGTTCGCTCGAACAAGCTCGAACCGAACCAGGACGTCCTGAAAGTCATGCTGAAATCGGCTGACGTTCTGGCCGATCTGACCAACGCCGCCCGTGATGGCAGCGGCGTGGAAGACAGCCGAACGCGCGGTCTCGTCAAGGAACTGGAAGCACTGGCCAATGGCGAAATGCCATCCGGCGGGTCCTCCTCGGAACCGGCAGCGCCAAAAGCGGCAGCACCCAAGGCAGCAGCACCGGCACCGGCAGCCGCCGCAGCGCCTGCGCCAACCGATGACAGCGGTTTCCAGCCCGTGGCCTTCTCCTTCGGCGAGTTCGAGGATGACGTGACGCCGATGATGGAAACACCATCGTTCAACGTCGTGTTCAAGCCGCAGACATCGCTTTACACCAAGGGCAACGAAGCCGCCCTGTTGCTGCGCGACCTCTCCCGCATCGGCGAGATGAGCATCAACTGCGACATGGGCGCCCTGCCTGCGCTCGAAAACATCGAGCCTGAGACCGCCTACTTCCAGTGGAAGATCACCATCAAGACGGACAAGGGTGCCGCTGGCATTCGCACCGTGTTTGAATTCGCCGAGTGGGATTGCGATCTCGAAATCACGGAAATCGTCTCGGAAACACCGCCCGAAGAAGAACTTCCGATGATCCCGGTTCCCTTCGATCTGTCGGTTCTCGACGATACGGTGGACGAGCCTGCCGTGCAGTCGGCTGACGCCGAGGAAACAGTGGCTGCAAAAACGGTCTCAACAGCCGTTGCCGCAACCGAGGTGACACGCACCGTTTCCGCTGCTGCCGAAAAGAAGGAAGCACCAGCTGCCGCAGCCGCTGCAGCCAATGCCGCCAACGCAAGCGCTGGCCAGACGATCCGCGTCGACTTGGACCGCGTCGACCGCCTCATCAACCTGGTGGGCGAGCTCGTCATCAACCAGGCAATGTTGTCGCAGAGCGTCATCGAAAACGACACGACCGGGACATCTGCCGTCAATATGGGCCTGGACGAACTTCAGCAGCTGACACGCGAAATCCAGGACAGCGTTATGGCTATCCGCGCGCAGCCGGTGAAGCCGGTCTTCCAGCGCATGTCGCGTATCGTGCGTGAAGTCGCTGATATGATCGGCAAGCAGATCCGCCTGATCACCGAGGGTGAAAACACCGAAGTGGACAAGACGGTCATCGACAAGCTGGCCGAGCCTTTGACGCACATGATCCGTAATGCCGTCGACCACGGCATCGAGACACCTGAAAAGCGCGAAGCTGCTGGCAAGAACCCGGAAGGCACCGTCAAGCTGACGGCGAAGCACCGTTCGGGCCGCATTCTCATCGAATTGTCCGATGATGGCGCGGGTATCAACCGCGAGCGCGTTCGGCAGAAGGCCATCGACAACGATCTGATCGCTGCCGACAGCAACCTGACGGATGAGGAGATCGACAACCTGATCTTCGCACCGGGCTTCTCCACCGCCGACAAGATTTCCGACATTTCGGGTCGTGGCGTGGGCATGGACGTGGTCAAGCGTTCGATCCAGGCACTCGGCGGTCGTATCAGCATCACGTCGCGTCCGGGCCTTGGCTCTACATTCACCATGAGCTTGCCGCTTACGCTGGCCGTCCTCGACGGCATGGTGGTGACGGTGGCCGGTCAGACGCTCGTCGTGCCTTTGACGGCGATTGTCGAAACCCTGCAGCCGGAAGCCGTAAACATTCACTCCTTCGGCTCCAACCAGCGCCTGATTTCGATCCGCAACTCGTTCTGCCCGCTGGTGGACGTCGGTCGCATTCTCAACTTCCGCAACACCCAGGCAAACCCGGTCGACGGCGTAGCCCTTCTGGTGGAATCGGAAGGTGGCGGCCAGCGTGCCTTGATGGTCGACGCCATCCAGGGTCAGCGCCAGGTCGTTATCAAGTCGCTCGAAGCCAACTACACCCATGTTCCTGGCATTGCTGCCGCAACCATCCTCGGTGATGGCCGCGTCGCTCTCATTCTGGATGTGGATGCGGTCGTCGGTGCGTCTCGTGGCCAGTCGCTCAAGCAAGAGATGTCTCTTGCGGTAGCCGGTTGAAAGTAGTGATGAATGACAGCGCTCAAGTTTAACGATACACGCCTATCCCCGGATGAAGTGCTCGCCAGCGGAGAATATCCGCTGACGCGCCGCGACCTCTCCGAAATAGCCGCGATGATCTATGCCGATGCCGGCATTTATCTGAACGACACCAAGGCGTCGCTCGTTTACTCGCGATTGTCCAAGCACATCCGAAACCTGGGTATTTCCGGGTTCCCGGAATACTGCGCGCTCGTATCGTCCGAACAGGGCGCCCATGCCCGTCGCGAGATGCTGTCGCATCTAACGACGAACTTCACGCGGTTCTTCCGTGAAAACCACCATTTCGAAAATCTTCGGGATGAGGTTTTGCCGGGGCTCATCAACAGGGCAAAAGCGGGCGGCCGTGTGCGCATCTGGTCTGCCGCCTGCTCCGATGGGCAGGAGCCGTACTCGATTGCTCTGACGGTTCTGGGCCTGTTTCCCAACGCCGCAGACTATGATTTCCGTATTCTCGCAACGGATATTGACCCGAAGATCCTGGCGCAGGCCAGAGCTGGCATCTATGATGACAACGCACTGGAAACCGTGACGCCTGCCATGCGCAAGCAATGGTTCCAGGACGTCGACGTCGGTGGCCGTCGCAAGCACCAGATCAGCGACAAGGTCAAGAAGTTGATCACCTTCAACGAGCTGAACCTCATGACGCAATGGCCCTTCAAGGGCGGTTTCGACGTGATCTTCTGCCGCAACGTGGTGATCTATTTCGACGAGCCGACACAGGTGAAAATCTGGGCGCGCTTTGCCGGTCTTCTGCCGGAAGGTGGACATCTGTATATCGGCCACTCCGAGCGTGTCTCGGGCGATCCGAAGGCGCTGTTCGACAATACCGGCATCACGACCTACCGCTACATCGGCAAATCCGGCGGGAGGAAAGCATGAGCGTACCCGCCAGAGTTCTTGTGGTCGACGATTCCGCGACGATGCGCGGCCTGATTTCGGCTGTGCTGAAAGCTGACCCCGACGTCCACGTCGTCGGCCAGGCCAGCAACGCCATGGAAGCGCGTGCCGCGATCAAGGAACTCAATCCTGACGTCCTGACGCTGGATATCGAGATGCCGGAAATGGACGGTCTCGAATTCCTGGAAAAGATCATGCGGCTTCGGCCCATGCCCGTCATCATGGTCTCGACGCTGACCCAGCGCGGTGCGGGCGCATCGCTGGCGGCGCTTGAAATCGGTGCTTTCGATTGTGTGAGCAAGCCAGCGCCTGGCGAAAGCAGGCCGTTCAGCGATTTGGCCGAAAAGGTCAAGGCAGCTGCACGCTCGCAGCACCAGAGCTATCGCAATCTGACCGTCGAAAAGCCGGTGATTGCAACACCCATGGCTGTCAGCGATTATCGCGGTGGCCGCAAGATCGTCGCTATCGGTTCATCGACCGGTGGTGTGGAGGCCCTGATTACTGTCTTGCAGAAATTCCCGGCCAACTGCCCGCCCACGGTGATTACACAACACATGCCATCGACCTTTACGAAGAGTTTCGCAGAGCGTCTGAACCGGCTGTGCGCGCCGGCGGTGGAAGAAGCAACGGATGGAGCACGCCTCCAGACCGGTAAAATATATCTTGCGCCGGGCGGTGAACGACATTTGCAGGTCGTTAATCATTCCGCGCCAACTTGCAGGCTTTTGGACAAGGAACCTGTTAATGGCCACCGACCGTCCGTGGATGTTCTCTTCGATTCCGTTGCAGAACTGGCAGGACGAAATGCCGTTGGTGTCATCCTGACAGGGATGGGACGCGACGGAGCCGCAGGACTTTTGAAAATGCGCCATGCCGGTGCTCGCACCATTGGCCAGAACGAAAAAACCTGCGTGGTCTATGGCATGCCGAGGGTCGCTTACGAACTCGGCGCTGTCGAACAACAATTTCCGCTGAACGCAATCGGCGAAGAAATTCTGAAACTTACTGCTGCCCGAAAAGAAGGTTCCGACTAATGTCTCTTGCAGAAAAAATCAAAGTTCTGATCGTGGATGATCAGGTTACCAGCCGCCTGTTGCTCAGTGATGCACTGACGCAGCTCGGCTTCAAGCAGATCACCTCCGCTGGCGATGGCGAGCAGGGAATGAAGATCATGGAGCAGCAGCCCCATCATCTCGTCATTTCCGACTTCAACATGCCGAAGATGGATGGACTTGGTTTCTTGCAGGCGGTTCGCACGAACCCAACCACCAAGAAAGCAGCCTTCATCATTCTGACGGCGCAGGGTGACCGTGCATTGGTGCAGAAGGCTGCCCAGCTGGGTGCCAACAACGTTCTCGCCAAGCCATTTTCCATCGACAAGATGAAAGCGGCTATCGAAGCCGTATTTGGATCCTTAAAATGATTGAAACTGCAGCCAAGCGCGTACACATTATCCAGGGCGAATACAAAATCGCTAGCGATCCCGATGTGGTCCTGACGACCATTCTCGGCTCGTGCGTGGCTGCATGTCTAAGAGACCCTGTTGCGGGCGTCGGCGGCATGAACCATTTCCTGTTGCCGGGGACAGGGGGCGCTGGGGGTGGAGATGCAACCCGTTACGGGGTGCATCTCATGGAGTTGCTGATCAACGGCTTGCTCAAAAAAGGAGCGCGCCGTGATCGCCTTGAGGCAAAGATTTTTGGCGGTGCAAAAACCATTGCCACGTTCTCAAATGTCGGTGAGCAAAACGCTGCCTTTGCGGTTCAGTTTTTAAGGGATGAAGGCATTCGTCTTCTCGGTCAGTCGACCGGAGGAGATTCAGGCCGAAAGATCGAGTTTTGGCCGGTCTCGGGTCGTGCGCGTCAAATACCGCTCAGCGGTGCCGAAGCGCAGTCGACGGTTGCTCTGGAAAGAAAACCAGTGGTGGCTCCAAAGCCAGTGGCAGACGATATCGAATTTTTCTGAGGCGACAAAGCACAGGCAGATCGCCGCGTCGTTTCTTCATTTTGTTTCAGCATTGGACCGGCAACATATTTGCGGTCCGACGCCCTGATCACGGAGCTATTAATGCAGATCGCCGACTATGCCCAGCTTCCCATGTTCGAAGAGGCACTTCCCGAAGTCCTGATGCGGGTGGTTTCCGAGCTTCACGATGTTGCCTATCTGATCGAGCGCATCGAGCCAGAATTGCTCGAAGCGACAGATGGCGCGATGACGATTGAAGGCATGCGGCTTATGCAGGGTATTGACCTTGCGGTTCAAAAGACACGTGGCCTTGCCGAATTTATCGATACAATCACAGGTTCCATTCCGCTCGAATGGGCGGTTGATGTTTCTACCGCGCTCAGCCTGGTGAAGCTTGCCGAAATGCAGAAGGCGCTGGGTGCGGGCATGCGTCATGGGCATTCCCAGCCGCTCGACAAGGCATCCGGCGACTGCGACCTGTTCTAGAACCACCCGTTCATTCAACCGGGAAAGGGTCTGATGCAGTACCCTACCGGCACAGCGTGCCGGTCAAAACCTGTGTGTCCGCCTGACAATTGGCGGATCATTTCTATATTTATCTAATATTACCTTCCACGATCCGCACATCTGCACCGCTTTTCCATGTAAAGCGTCGCGCAAGCTTATAAGTATTAACCTGACCCCCGATTATAACAAAGAGTGGCATGTCGTCCTGCGCCATGCCAACGCCGGGGTTTTGATATATGAACAGTGCCGTAGACGCCTTAGCTTCCAACTCGCTTTTGACACAATTGCTCGAGTTGGCGAGAACTCAACGTCTTGCCTTGCCGGATGTGATCGCCTTTGCTGAAAAATTCATCGCCGAAGGCTACAAAGCCGAAGCGGTCGAGCTGTACAAGACATGGCTAGCCTTTAACGCGACGCAGCCCAATCTGCAGATGGTCTATTTCAACTATTCCGTTCTGCTGCGCAGCATGAACGATACAGCTGGAGCGATCAATGCGATGGACGCTGCATTGCGGATCGATCCGCTTTTTGGCCCTGCGCACATCAACCTGGGTCGCGCCTTCGAAGACTCCGGCACGGTTCCCCTGGCGATCCGCCAATGGCAGAACTTTGTTGACGCAACAGCTGAAATAACCCCTGACCGCGTAACCTACCGGCTGATGGCGCTGCAAAACATCGGACGTGTCATGGAAAATGCCGGTTTGCTGGAAGAGGCCGAGGCCGTGTTGTGGCAGGCTATGGAACTGCGGCCTGAAAAGACAGAGACCGGCCAGCACCTGAGCGCTATCCGCCAGAGGCAGTGCAAATGGCCCATTATCACCCCATCCAGCCACGTGACCCGTCGCCAGATGATCGATGCCCTGTCGCCCCTGACGCTGGGCTGCTTCTCCGACGACCCGATGTTCCAACTGGCGCGCGCCTATACCTACAACAAGTCGCTCGTGGGACGTCTGGACGTGAAAAATTTTCCGCGCCCGAGCGTCAAGCACAAGTCCGGCACGGGCCAGCGCCTGCGCGTCGGTTACGTGTCCTCCGATCTTCGTGACCACGCGGTCGGCTTCGCGCTTCGTGAAGTGCTTGAACTGCACGACAAGAGCAATGTGGAAATCCACGCCTATTACTGCGGCGATCCGGTTTCGAATGACCCGACCCAGATGCGCATGAAGGCAGCTGTCGATGCCTGGCATGATATCGGTGCGCTATCCGACGAGCAGGCGGCACGCCAGATTGCCAGCGACGAAATCGATATTCTGATCGACGTGAACGGCTACACGAAACACGCCCGGATGAAGATTTTCGCCTATCGTCCGGCGCCTGTCATCGTCAACTTCTGTGGCTATCCCGGCTCAATCGGCAGCCCCTTCCATCAATATATGATTGCCGACAACGAGATCGTGCCGCCGTCCAGCGAGATCTACTATTCGGAAAAAGTCCTGCGCGTTGCCTGCAACCAGCCGATCGACCGCAAGCGGACAATTGCCGAAAAGCCAACCCGGCAAGCAGCCGGTCTGCCGGAAGATGCCTTCGTGTTTGCCTGCTTCAACGGTATGCAGAAGATCACACCCGATACGTTCGAGCGATGGAAGGTCATTCTGGCCGCAACACCCGGCAGCATCCTTTGGCTGTTGAGCGGCAACGACAAGGCTGACCAACGGCTACGCGAAAAGTTCGTGGAAGCCGGTATCGAATCCGAGCGCATCATCTTTGCGCCCAAGGCTGGAAATGCCGAGCATCTCGCCCGCATTGCCGTGGCTGACCTCTTCCTCGACACGTTCCCCTATGGCGCGCATTCAACGGCAGCGGACTCGCTGACGGTTGGTCTTCCCGTCCTGACATTCCCTGGAAAGAGCTTTGCCGCGCGCTTCTGCGCAAGCGTTGTTGCTGCAACCGGTGTGCCTGAACTGATCTGCAATGGCCCTAACGATTATGTGGCCAAGGCCATCGCCTATGCCAACACACCTGCATTGCTGAAATTTGTCCGGGACAAGCTTCAGGCCAACCGCGAGACGAGCGCACTGCGCGATATTCCAGCTCTTGCGCGGCGTCTGGAGGAGTTGTTCTGGCAGATGCAGGCGGAAGCCGAGCGCGGAGAAACGCCGGTTCCCGATTTCACCAATATGGGTGTCTATTACGAAATCGGCACCGATCTGGTGACGGAAAACCTGGAATATGTCGACGAACAGGCTTACCGCGCGCGCTACCTGGAAAGACTGCGCGAATGGCACCACTATTCCGCCATACCGACCGACAAGCGGTTGTGGACGGCTGAAGCCTCGGCTACGGCTTGAGACCTGAACGGTCGGGAGCGATTCCCGACCGGTTCCCGTTCGTATTGGTATCATGCGGGGCACCATGGCGCGTAAGCAACAGGCGCGGCGCTCCGTCACATCACAAAAGGCAGACCCAGTGGCACAGCCCAAGAAGATTGCAATTGTTGGCGCCGGTCTTTCCGGTGCGGTTATTGGCCGCGAGCTTGCGAAGGCAGGCCATGAGGTCGACATTTTCGACAGGCGCGACCACATTGCTGGCAACTGCCACACGGAACGCGACGCCGAAACCGGTGTGATGGTGCATGTTTACGGCCCGCATATCTTTCACACCGACGATGCAGAGGTGTGGGAATACGTCAACACGTTCCAGACCTTCATGCCCTACAAGAACCGGGTGAAAACGACGAGCAAGGGGCAGGTGTTTTCCCTGCCGGTCAATCTGCACACGATCAACCAGTTCTTCGGCAAGACCTTCCGCCCTGATGAAGCCAAGGCATTCATCGAAGATCAGGCCGACAAGACCATCGAGGACCCGCAGACCTTCGAAGAGCAGGCGCTGCGCTTCGTTGGCCGTGACCTCTACGAGGCCTTCTTTCAGGGCTACACCCAAAAGCAATGGGGTTGCTCGCCCAAAGCCTTGCCTGCCTCCATCCTGAAAAGGCTGCCGGTGCGGTTCAACTATGATGACGATTATTTCTTCCACAAGTATCAGGGCATGCCGGAAACGGGCTACACGCCGATGGTGGAGCGCATTCTCGATCAGCCCGGCATTCGCATGCATCTGAGCAGCGATTTCGGCCGTGCTGACACGAGCCGTTATGATCACACCTTCTATTCCGGCTCGCTGGATGGCTATTTCGATTACGCCAATGGCAGGCTTGGCTACCGCACGCTCGACTTCGAACGCTTTACCTATGCGGGAGACTATCAGGGCTGCGCGGTAATGAATTACGGAGAGGTCTCCGTGCCTTTTACCCGCATTACCGAGCACAAGCATTTTTCCCCATGGGAAAAGCACGACAGCTCCGTCTGCTACCGCGAGTTTTCCCGCGAATGCGGCCCGGATGATGTTCCTTACTACCCCATCCGGCTTGTCGAGGAAAAAGAGCAGCTTGCGCAATATGTATCGCTGGCAAAGGAAGAGAAGGCCGTGACCTTCGTGGGAAGGCTCGGCACCTACCGGTATCTGGATATGGATGTCACGATCCGCGAGGCGCTCGACACCGCCCGCCTTTTCCTCTCGCTGTCCCAGACGCAAGACGAGATGCCATCTTTCCTCAATCCGCCGCTCTGATCCAGCCGGTTCGCCTCATCAAACGCCCTCTCTCCCTCACGCGGGAGTGGGGCGTTTTGCGTTTCTGGCGATGAAAATGCGTCATTTTCTTTTCAAAAGACTGAAAGCCTCGCGCAAGCAACGAAAGCTAGGGTTGTCGATGTCGAATGCCGTTTCGCGTCCTTTCAGGATGGCGGCACGTGCGGGGTTTCCCGCTGCGCACTTCGTCCTCGATATTTGAACTCGCGATCAAGGCTTGCACATGACGTCGATCATACCCTCACTTTCCCCAAGCCAGATTGCGAAAGTTTCGACAGTCCAGATTGCGGCCTGGTCATCCGAGGATATGGGGGCGCTCTCCACCGAGCAGGTCAAGGCGCTGTCCTCCAGGCAGATCAACGTTCTAAGGTCAGACCAGATTGCGGCCATGGAAACGCAAGATCTGGGGGCAATGTCGCCCAAACAGCTGAGCGCGATTTCCGCGAACGCCGTGGTTGGGCTGTCGCTGGACCATATTGCAGTTCTGGACAAGATTTCCGTTGCCAGCTTTGGCGCCGCCCAGGTTGCTGCCCTGACGACCGCGCAGGTTGCACGGCTGACGACCAATCAGGCCGAGGCCCTGACACCGTCGCAGATCGCGGCCATGAGTTCCCTCCAGATTGCAGCGCTCGACTATGAGGATTTGACCACATTTTCGATCGCTGACATTGCTGCCATGTCCAGCAAGGGCATTGCGGGACTGAACACGACGTCTGTGAGCTTCCTATCCAATGCGCAGATCGCGGCTTTCAGTGCTGCAGCTATTCCTGGCTTGAGCACCGGGACGCTCACCGCATTGACCGACGAACAGCTAGCTGCCCTCAACACGGCGGCAATTTCGAATTTGACATCAGACCAGCTCGGCAGCCTAAGCTCCGGGCAGATTGGCGCATTCACCTCAGCTCAGGTGGCGGCCTTGAAGGCCGTCCAGATCGGCGCGCTGGGAGCAGGCTATATCGCCAATCTTTCTGCAGCTGGTATTGCAGGATTAAGCACGACAGCCATCGCCAGCATGTCGACAGCGCAGGTTGCCGCCCTTTCGGATGACCAGATAGCAGCGCTGACCACGAAACAGGTCGGCGCTCTTAGATCGACGCAGATCACTGCCCTCTCGTCTACCGGCTTTGCGGCTCTTACTCCTGCACAGATTGCAGCCTTGAGCACGAGGACGATTTCTGCACTGACCGGCGACCAGATCGAGGCCCTGACCTCCGCGCAGGCGGAAGCCCTGACGTCAGCGCAGATCAAGGTGTTGAGTTCTGACCAGATTGCGAAGCTGGAGGCGGAAGATATCGCCAGGTTCTCGACGGCCGATATTGCTGCGATCACGGCAGCGGCTGTTGGCGGTTTGGGCTCCGCCATCATCCAATCGCTTTCCACCGCACAGGTCGCAGCGTTTAGCACCAGTGCCTTTTCCAGACTGACCCCGGCTCAGATCGGGGCGCTGGATACGACCCGGCTCGCGGCGCTGACCGCCAGCCAACTTTCAGTAATGACATCTGTTCAGGCGGCCGCAATTCTGTCGGACGATGTTGTGGCGCTCTCGACATCAGCACTCGGTTCACTCTCGGGCAAAGCAGTCTCCGGCTTCAGCGCGGCTGTCGTTGCAAACTTGACATCCACCCAGATTGCCGCATTGGCAACAGGTGCGGTCGCCAGGCTGACCACCCAACAGCTGTCGGCGCTCTCGACAGATCGAGTTGGCGCGCTGACCGCGTTGCAGGTCAAAGCCTTTAGCTCATTGCAGATCGGCGCTCTGAGTGCCGATGGTATAAAGACGTTTTCGGCCGCTGACATTGCCGCCATTTCCACCAGGGCTATCTCGGGCCTGAGCACGGAAGCTGTTGCCGCACTGACATCGGATCAGATCAAGGCACTCACCACCGCAACAGTTGCCGTGTTTTCCTCCGAACAGTTCAATGCGCTGACAGGGGATCAGCTGAAGGCTCTGACGACCAAGCAACTGAGCTCGATCAAAGCTGCTCACATCAAATCGCTGTCAACGGATGATGTCTCTTCGCTGTTGCCTGCCCAGATCGCCTCTCTGGCAACGGCGGCCATTGCCGGGATGTCAACGGCACAGATTAACTCCCTGACGACACTGCAATTGACAGCCTTGACCCCAGCACAGGTGAAAGCGCTGACTGCCACGCAGTTGTCGGTGTTGAATTCCGAGGACCTTGCCACATTTTCGTCGGAAGATATGGCCGCCATAAGCGCGAAAGCCATTGCGGGCATTACGTCGGGAACATTGGCGTCGCTGACGTCAGACAAAATTGCTGCGCTCAGCCCAGCAGCCATTCCCGGGCTGACAACAGGTCAGTTCGATGCGCTGACCACCTCGCAACTTGCCAGCCTCACCGCCGCTCAGGCCGTGATGTTGAATTCGGCCCAGTTGGGCACGCTGGGATCTGCAGATGTTGCCGCACTGAAGGTAGAAGCGGTGGCTGGCTTGAGCACCGCCGCAATTCCAGGTCTTTCGACCACCGCCATTGCAGCTCTCACGCCTTTGATGATCGCGGCCCTACGCCCGAGTGCAATGGCGACGCTGACCAGCGACCAGGTCTCGGCCATGACGTCTCAGCAGGTCGGCGCATTAACGACGGCGCAGGTGAAGCTCCTCACATCCACCCAAATTGCGGCTTTGTCTCCAAGAGCCGTTGCGGCACTTTCAACGGTTCAGATACCGGCAATTGCCACCAAGGCGCTTGCTGGCTTTTCAGCCGGTCAGATTACCGATCTCACCAGCGCGCAAATCGCGTCCCTGACCCCATCGCAAATTTCTGCCTTGACCTCCTCACAGCTTGGCGGACTGAAGCCGGAAGACATTGCGGCGATATCTGTTGCCGGAATTCAAGCGCTGACCGCCGGTGGCGTTGCAGGATTGTCAAACGAAGTCATCAACGGGCTTACCACCGACAAGATCGCTGCGCTGAGCGTCGGCGCTATCGGCGCGTTGACGTCCGCCCAGATCGAGGCACTTTCGACCCTACAGGTCGATGCGTTGAAGGCGCTCCAGATCGCTGGCCTGAAGTCGACGCAGGTCGCTGTGCTGTCGACCGAGGACCTCGCCACGTTCTCGACGGAGGAACTGGCGGCACTGAGTGCAAAAGGCGTCACAGGCTTGAGTACCGCCAACATCGCGGCGTTGACGCCAGACAGGACGAAAGCCCTGTCAACGGCGGCCATTGCCAACCTGACATCGGATCAGATCGGCGCTCTGGCTACAGCGCAACTACAAGCGATGACGAATGAACAGATTGGCGCGTTGACATCGACCCAGGTCGCAATGCTCAGCCCGACGATGATGGCGGCGCTGACGTCCGACCAGCTCGCAGCGATGCGCCCCACTTCGGTGACCAGTCTGACCGACCCGCAGCTTAAAGCACTGACGCCTTCGCAGATATCCGTGCTTTCCACCAAGCAGATCTCCGGTTTAAGCTCGACGCAGGTTTCTGCGATGAGTACGGCGCAGATTGCTGCGATGACCAACGACCAGATTTCCGCGTTGAGCACAGCCGGCGTCGGAGGGCTTTCGAGCAAGCATATCGGGGCCCTTTCCCCCAATCAGGTCGAAGCGCTGAACAGCAATCAGATCGCGGCAATGACCAATGAGCAGATGGAAGGTTTCGGTGCCGACGACATCGAAAAATTCTCTGCAAATGAGCTTTCCGTCATCCGTTCGACTGCTATCTCAGGCATATCCACGGCCGTTCTGTCATCGCTCAGGCCCGACACCATTGCAGAACTGAGTGCAGCCGGCGTTTCAGGCCTGACCACCAGGCAGGTGGCAGCACTGACGTCCACGCAGATTCCTGCGTTAAAGACAGGACAGGTTGCCGCGTTGACCGGCGAGCAGGTGGCAGTGCTGCGGACACAGGACATCGCCGCGCTGACGACCGCACAGATGGCCGCGTTCAGCGCAGGAGGGATTACCGGGCTGACAACCGCGCAGATAACAGTCCTGGATTCCGATCAGGTCGAGGCCCTGACCGCGGTGCAGGTCGGTGCATTGAACTCTGTTCAGCTTCGCGCGCTCGGAACGGCGGGTATCGCCACATTCACGAATGCCGAGATCGGTGCGATCAATGCCGCCGTTATCGACAGCTTGCCGACGAGCACAATCGCCAGTCTCACGACTGACCAGATCGCATCCTTGAGCACGACAGCTGTTGCAAGCCTGACGACCGCGCAGGTCGATGCACTGAGCACCGGCCATATAGCCGCCCTTTCGACCAAGCAGGTCGCAGCCCTCACAGCCAAACAGCTGGGTGCTTTCAGCATCTCTGACCTTCAATCCATGACGGCAAACGGTCTTGGCGCAATCAGCCCCGCAGCCATTGTCGGGTTGTCGACAGCAGACCTTTCCGTTCTTCCGAATGAGACGGTAACATCATTCAGCAGTGCCGCGATTGCAGGTCTGTCGACTGCGCAGGTGGCAAGCCTGACGTCGACCCAGCTCACGGCACTCCTGACCGGACAGGTTGCCGCATTGACGTCTGGCCAGGTTGCGGCCCTTGGCGCCAGTACCGGTTTCCTCAGCACGTATCAGATAGCGGCACTGAGCACGAATGGCGTGGCAGGATTGTCTAGCGCCCAGCTTGCTGCCTTGACCACGGTGCAGACCGAGGCCTTGACGTCGGCGCAGGTGGCTGCGCTCAGCTCTGCGCAGGTGGCTGCGCTGGGTAGTGAGGATTTTGCCGTGTTTTCCTCAAGGGAAATTCAGGCCTTGTCCAGCAGCGCAGTTTCGGGACTATCCATCACCACGCTGGCGGCACTTGAACCAAGCATTATCGCGGCTCTGGCACCGACCGCTATTCCAGGTCTTTCGACGGCCCAGATTGCCGCTCTGAACTCGAATCAGATTGCCGCATTGACGACATCACAGATTGCAGCCCTGGGCTCCAAGCAGGTCGCTGCATTGGGTACGGTGGGCGCTTCGGCGCTCACCACCTCTCAGATTTCCGCTCTCAGCACCATCGGAATACCCGGCCTGTCTGCCGCGCAGGTCTCCGCGCTGTCCGCCGTCCAGATCGAAGCTCTCAAGTCCGATCAGGTGGCGGTATTGACCGCGACGCAGGTGGCGGGTCTGGATGCGGCCGATCTGGGCGTATTCACCACTGCGGAGCTCGCGGTGTTGAGCTCGAGTGCTATTCTTGGTCTTTCCTCCGAGACACTGGCTGGACTTTCAGCTGACCGCCTTTCCGTTCTCGGCACCGCTAGCGTATCTGGCCTCTCAACCGCGCAGATCGCATCGCTGACGTCTGACCAGCTGCCCGGGCTGACCACGGCGCAGGTCGCATCGCTCGGCTCAAGGCAGATTGCCGCGCTGAGTTCAGCCTCGGTCGGATTGCTGACGACGAGCCAGATTGCCGCCTTAAGCACCGCCGGTGTTACCGGGCTTTCAAGCGCCCAGATCGCTGCCATGTCGACCGTCCAGATCGAGGCGCTGACTTCGACGCAGGTGGCTGCCTTGACCTCCGCACAGATTGGCGCGCTGGGTTCCGATGACTTTGCCGCCCTCTCCACCGCAGACCTTGCATCTTTGACATCGAGCGCCATTCAGGGAATCTCGACCCAAACGCTGGCCGGTCTTCCCAAGGAGCGGATTGCGGTTCTTGGAACCGCCAGCATCTCCGGTCTTTCCACCGCGCAGATTGCTTCGCTGACGATGGCGCAGCTTGAAGCCCTGAGCACAGGACAGGTTGCCGCACTCGGCTCCAGACAGATCGCGGCGCTTGGAACAGCAGGCGTGCAGACCCTGTCTGTCGCACAGGTCATGGCCCTGAGCACGGCGGCAATTGCCGGGCTTTCCACCGACCAGATCGTTGTATTGCCAACCGACAAGGTGGAAGCCCTGAAACCTGCCCAGGTGGCGGCGCTGTCTTCCACGCAACTCTCGGCCTTCGGTAGTGACGATATCGATGTGCTTTCCACAGATGATCTTGCGGCACTGCCCGCCCATGTCATTCAAGGAATGTCCACTGAGGCACTTGCCGCCATGTCACCCGCCCGCATCGCCATTCTGAGCCCCGCTGGCGTCTCAGGGCTGACTAGCGGCCAGATTTCGGCGCTGAGCCCGGATCAGGTGGAAGCATTCACCAGCAGTCAGGTGGCAGCTCTCACCTCCCGCCAACTTGCCGCATTGGGTCTGGATGATCTGAACACCTTCTCTCCGACCGACCTTGCCGCCATCAGCGCGGGTGCGATCGCGGGCATTTCGACGGCAATACTGGTAGCGCTGCCAACCGAGACGATCAAAGCGCTCAGCCCAGCTGCTATCCCCGGCCTCTCCGTCTCGCAGATTGCGGCGCTGAACGTGGATCAGATCAGCGTCCTGTCTACGGGGCAGGTGGCTGCTTTCACGTCACAGCAGGTCGCAGCTCTCGAAACGGCTGATATCATCGCCCTCTCCACGGGCCAGATCGCGGCTCTCAGCACCGCCGGTGTTGCTGGTCTATCCAGCGCGCAGGTGGCGGCGATGACGCTGGAGCAGGTTCATATTCTAACCACCGCGCAGGTCGGTGCCTTGACCTCCACGGCGATTGCCGGACTGACGGCGGAAGAACTTGAAACGATGAGTGCTGCGCAGATTTCTGCCATCAGCTCCTCGGCCATCGCTGGGCTGGCAACAGGCTTCATATCAGGACTTTCCGCCGCAGAAATCTCGGCCATGGGAACGCGTGGCATTGCTGGCCTGACGGCCCAGCAGGTTGCAGCCCTCAGTTCCTATCAGCTCGAAGGACTGTCGACCGCGCAGATCGCGGCGCTGAGCGCCGATGGTATTTCCGGATTGACAACCGCTGGCATGGCGACCTTCTCGACGGCAGATATTGCAGCCATTGGGCCATCTGCCATCCGGGGTCTGAAAACCGCGATCATAGCGGGCCTGACAACAGACGACATCAAGGTGCTGACGCCTGCGCAGGTTGGCGGGCTGGGTTACAACCAGATCGCGACATTGACCACGGCGCAGGTGGATGCTCTTTCCACAATGCAGCTGGGCGCGCTGAACGCCATCCAGACCGCAGCGCTCGGAACCGACGATATCGCCCTGTTCACGACCGAAGACATCGCAGCTCTTGGCACCAGCGGGGTGGCTGGCCTGACGACGAGCGTCATTGCAGCGCTGACCACGGCGCAGAGCGAGGCCCTGACACCGGCACAGGTGGGCGCATTGACGGCGTCCCAGGTCGGAAGTCTGTCGAAGGACAATATTGCGAAGTTCTCAACCGCAGATATCGCCGCCTTCAGCTCGGCAGGGGTGGCAGGTCTTTCCACCGGTACGTTGGTCAGCCTGTCCAGCCAGCAGATCGATACGCTGTTGAACACGCACATGGGTGCGCTGACGCCGACCCAGGTTTCCGCGATCATCGGCTCCTATATTGACTGATGAAGAAACGCTTGCGCGCAATCTTTAACAGCCATCCGGGAAATGCTCGCGCAAGCTTCGCCGTCTAGTTTGCTATCGAGGCCAGAAGGTCTCGGTTCTTCGAATGACGGTGCGGACAGAATGAATCTGTTAAATCAATTTCCACAGGTTTTAAAAAATTTCGCGGCCCTCGGGCAGACGCGGCTTTTGATGCTGGGTGGTGTGGGCGTTTTGTCCATGGCAATCGTCCTTGCGGCTGCGCTCTACGTAAACAAGCCTGCCTATGAGACGCTCTATGTCGGCCTGGAAACGATGGATCTGAACAAGATCAGCATCGCTCTTGCCGAATCGAACGTTGATTTCCAGGTTGGTAGCGATGGCACGAGCCTTCAGGTTCCCGTGGGCATGACCAGCAAGGCTCGCCTGCTGCTGGCCGAACGCGGTCTGCCTGATAGCGCCAATGCAGGCTACGAGCTTTTCGATAGCGTCGGCTCACTCGGCCTCACATCCTTCATGCAGGAAGTGACCCGGGTTCGCGCGCTTGAAGGCGAAATCGGCCGCTCCATTCAGCAGATTGACGGCGTTGCCGCTGCACGCGTCCACATCGTCATGCCGGATGTCGGCAATTTCCGCCGCGGAGAGCAGAAGCCCACCGCATCTGTCATGATCCGCGCCAGCGCCACCGCAGGCCGCAAGGCCGCATCCTCCATTCGCCACCTCGTTGCCTCGGCTGTTCCCGGCCTTGAAGTCGATGATGTGACGCTGCTCGACTCCACCGGCCAGCTTCTGGCCTCCGGCGATGATGTCGGCAACGGCGCACTGAACCGCTCGCTTACGCTGGCACAGAACGTGCAGCAGGAACTTGAAACGAAAATCGACAAGGCGCTTGCGCCATTCCTCGGCATGGACAATTTCCGCTCTACGGTGACCGCCGAGCTGAACACCGATAGCCAGCAGATCCAGGAAACGGTCTTCGATCCCGAATCACGTGTCGAACGCTCTGTGCGCACGACCAAGGAAGACCAGAAGTCTCAGGAAACAACGCCTGATTCGGCTGCGACGGTTGAGCAGAACGTGCCGCAAGCTGCGCCACAGGGCGGCGGCGGCGGTCCCAAGTCTTCCGACGAATCGGCCAAGAAAGAAGAGCAGACCAACTACGAGATCAACTCCAAGACGACAGCCACGGTTCGCAATGGCTACACCGTCAACAAGGTTTCCATCGCCGTCGTAGTCAACAAGGGCCGCCTTGCCAAGATGATTGGCGAACCCTCCGATCAAGCCAAGGTCGATGCCTATCTCGCCGAAATGCAGAAGATCGTTGCGTCTGCAGCCGGTATCTCGACCGATCGTGGCGACATTGTCACCATCACCGCCATGGACTTCCTCGAAACACAGCTTCTGGACCAGGCAATTGCCGGACCGGGCGTCATGGAAGTTCTCAGCCGCAACTCGGCTGGCATCATCAACTCGGTTGCCTTCGTCATCGTCGCCTTCCTCGTAGTCTGGCTGGGTGTCCGCCCGATGGTTCGCTCGATCTCCGGTGGAAGCACATCCACCGCAGAGCTTGCCCAGGAAGCAGGTGGTCTGGAACTGCCGGACTTCTCTCCAGGCATTGGCGAATCCAGCGGCGGTGGCCTCATGGACGGCTTCGGTTCGGACTTCGGCTTCGACAGTGCCGACGACCTTCTCTCCGGCGACAATGGCGATGGCGACTTCAATCGCCGGGTTCGCGAAGGACCGGAGCGCCGCCTCTCGCGCATGGTGGAAATCAGCGAGGAACGCGCCGCCAAGATCTTGCGCAAGTGGGCAATCGAAAAAGCAGCATAACAGGAAGGCCGGTATCACACCGGCCTTCTGCCGTTTTATCACTTGCATCAAATCGGCACACATGTTCTCCTTTGGGACGTCGTTTATAAATGGTTAACCAGCTCCATACTTTACCTTGGAATAGTGAAATCAACTCTGTGCGAGGCGCAGAACATGAATATGATTTCGGCAAGAGATTCAGGAGATAAAAACGGGGGATGCCGCCGGCAGGCAATGGTTTTTCCCGTAGCGTCTTCTAAAATAAAGTGATTCGGTCGCCAGGTGCGCAATTCGCAGTTTGTGGTTGTGTTCCTGAATGGAAATGATTTCCATCCCGGTTAAAATATCTCCGAATGGAGAGTAAGAGGGCGTAGGCTATTGAAGGTGGATTTTGATGTTCGCAGGCTCTCTGCTGTGCCGTTTGACAGGTCGGTGAAGTCATTGCCGCGCGATCAGTTAGTGAGGAACCTCGCGCTTGCGGCTGCTGACAGCAACGTTACAGCGGCGGTCGAGATGCTTGCGTCCTTTGCTGGCGCGGCTCACTATCTGCTGGCCCGCGAAGACCTGTTGCAGGAAGCCGGGCTGAACTTCATCATCACGTCCGACTGGCCGTTCGATCTGGTGCGCAGGCTGAGCCTTGAGCTGACCAACAATCAGAACCGCGTCAGCGAAATGGAAAAATGCCTGGCGCTCTTGAAGCCAAGGATGCTTTTCCTTCCCGAAGATGCCGTCATTCCCCATGGTGTGAACCCGCAATATTGCGCAATCACCTTCTGTGTTGGTCGCGTCAGGTTCTCTCTTCTGCTGCTGTTTGCTGAGGATAGCGTGCCCGTGGATGATCGGCTGCGGGAGGCAGGCATGCTGGCAGGATATTTCGCCAGCTCCGGTGTCGTGGCCGAATCGCGTGTCGAGCGCGACATCGATCTGACCGAGCGCGAGCTTGAGTGCCTTTTCTGGATTGCCGAGGGCAAGACCAGCGATGAAATGGCGACGATCCTGGGAATTTCCCGCAATACAATCAACAACTACATCACCAGTGTCATGCGCAAGACCGCAACCAAGACCCGCTCCGAGGCCATTGCCTATGCGGTCCGCAACAATCTGGTATAGGGGCGCATCAGATGGGGTATTACAAGGGTTCCGACGGCGCCACAGAGCTGGTCTCGCCGCCACGCACAGGCTCGTCTGCCAGCCGTTCTGATCTGTTTCCCAGGCTGGTGGCCATACAGCGCGTTTTAGGCGCGAAGAACTTCGTTGTGGTTCGGGCGATCGCATCGGGCTTTCCCAACAAGCGCAAGCTGTTTTGCGAGATGGAAAACTGGGGCATCAGCGCCAACGAACAAAGCGCACGCCTCGTTCATGCCATGGGAGATCGTCTTCTCGATCACCTGGAGCGATCCCTGCTGCCTGTGACCTGGAAAAGCGACAGAGGCGGCGGCTTTGCCGATATTCCCGATGTGCCGGCGCTCATGGTTCGGCTTCTCAACGAAGAACTGTCCTATGCCGGATTGGCGCTTCCAGCGCGGCTCGGTACGATTGGCAACGGCTATGTCGTGTTCTGCGGAACGAACCTGCTGCTGGACAACGAAATCGTTCTCGAGCAACACATAAAATGCACCGAGATCATGGTGGATCTGCTCGCCCTCGATGAGCGGCGTGTGACACCGGCGGAATCGCTCAGCGAACGCGAAGTGGCCTGCCTGCAACTTGCAGGTGATGGTCGCATCAGTGAAGAAATCGCCGTCAAGCTCGGCCTGTCGGTTCACACCGTCAACGCCTACCTCGGATCAGCCACCATCAAGCTGGATTCCGTCAACCGCATCCAGGCAATCGCGAAGGCGATCCGGATGGGCTACATTCACTAGAACGTCCCATTCAACACGGAAATCCGCTTGCCGGGATCACCCCGAACACACGGATTGTGTTAACGCTTTCTTAAATTCTGTTTCATCGGCCTGACGTCTCGCAGACATCAGGCCGATTTTTTATCATCTCTCGTCGAACGGCGCAGTCCGTGGAGGCAGGGCAGGGACGTCGAAATGATCAGGTGCTTCGCCTGATTTCGCCCTGTCGGCCATCATCTGATAGGCCGTTTCCAGATGGCGGCAATAGCGTTCCGCATCGAAAAGCGGTTTTACAAAACGGTTCGCATCAATGCGGGCTCTGATGTTCTTCAGTGCCTCAGGGTCCTGCGCGAAGGCAACGGCCATGTCTGCATAGGCCTCTTCATCCTCGGCGATCAGTTCCGGCGCTCCGATGGCATGCAGCAGGCTTTCACTGACGCGGGAAGCGAAGTTCGTGCCCTTCATGGTCAGCACGGGCAGGCCTGACCAGAGCTGCTCCGACGTTGTCGTGTGGCCATTGACCGGGAAGGTGTCGAGGCCGAGATCGGCAACCGTGATACGGTTAAGGTGAAGCTCGAACTCCAGCTTGTTCATGAAGAACACACGCTTTGCCGGAATGCTCAGCTCCAGGAACTTGGCGAGAATGTTCTTTTTGCTGTCCTGGCTGTTGTGCAGAATCCAGATGACGCTATTGGGCGTGCGCTTCAGGATGTTGCCCCAGGCCTGAATGGTTTTCGGGGTAATTTTGCGGTTCGCGTTGAAGGATGCGAAAACGAAGGCGTCTTCCGGAAGGCCCACATCGGCACGGCTCATCTGCTTTGCCAGCGGACGGTTGACAGGGTCGTTTGGCTGATAGGTATCCGGCAACCGCACGAATTTCTCGTAGTAATGCGGCTTGGAGCTATCGGGCAGAACATAGTGGTCGCCGATGACGTAATCGAGGTCGACATTGACGGTGGAGCCCGGAAAGCCGATCCACGCAACATGAACGGGTGCCGCGCCCATATTGAGAATGGCTGTGCGGTTGCCCGCGGTGTGACCCTTGAGGTCGACCAGAATATCGATGTTGCGGGCCTTGATGGTGGCCAGCGCCTCTTCATTGGTCATCTCTCTGATGGTCACGACGTCGCCCCACAGGCTGCGGTCGGCCTCGTTCGTTTGCAGGAGATCCGGGTCGGAGTGGCAAAACAGCGTGACCTCGAAGCGGTCACGATCGTGCAGCTCCAGCACGCGACGGATGAGCTTCATGGTCGCATGCTTGTCGAAAAGGTCGGAGGAAAGGTAGCCGACGCGGATCTTCTCGCCCCATGTGTGAGGCATCTGGTGCCGCTTGACGGTCATCTCAGGGCTGAAGACCGGTGTGTTGCTGCGGGCTATCTGGTTGATGTGTTCGTCAGCACTCCAGTGGAGATTGAAGAACGTGCCATCAAGCGCAATGAAATCGGTCTCTCCGGCTGCCACGGCTGCATCGATGATGGGCTGATGAAGCTCGATTGCGTCGTACTTGCTGTGTTCGCGGCAGAATACGAGATACATCAGACGCACGGCCTGCTGGCGCGGCAGCTTTGCAAGAAGCAGGCGGGCGGTATCGATATCGCGCGGGTCGAACAGATCCCATGTGGTGATGGCGATGCGCGCGCCGAGCTTGATGTGATCGATCTTGTCGCTCTTCATCAGGATGCTTTTCAGCGCGCGGGCAATCTTCTGCTCACCGCGCTCGAGCAGGATCGTGCCAACGATATAGGTGATGTCCGGGTGCCTGTGGAAGCGGTGGATAAGCCTGTTGGAAAGGGCCAGCGCCTTGTCCTTCTGGCCGCCGTCGAAATAGAGTTTGATGGCCTCAACGAGATAGCTTTCGGCTTCCATGCCGCCCTGCTCGAACGCAAGCTCATAGGACGTTGCGGCTTGTTCCGGCATGCCGATTTGCAGGCAGGTCTTTGCCAGAAGAGCATAGGTCCGTGCGTCGCGCTTGGTATCGATCAGCCGGTTCAGCGTTGCCAGTGCCTGCGTATATTGCCCTGTCTTGAAGTGCTTGGATGCCGCGGAGTAGCTGATTTCGTTCAACATTTTTCTTGTTCGATCCTCTTGCCATCGTCGCTGCAGGCATAAGCCCAAGACGGACACAGATGTAGCCGTTTCAAAATTTCTAATGAAAGATACGCGCTGAAGCTTGCTTGAAGCAGGACTTTGCGAGGCGTGGGCCATTCCAAACGGAACAGCCTTAACCATGGCCGTTTGTCCATAATTAACCATCAGAATCAACAGCTATAGGTCTATCTCCGAAATTAAGGACTTGGAAATGCTTGCCGCGCATTTTCAATCCTGCGTGACGGGTTTGGTGTCCATGGAATTGGAACCGAGTGGCATGATGCCGAACCGTTCGCGCCGGTACGAAATCCGGCATGTCCCTCTCTTGTACCGCGTTTTTAAGGGGCAACTTATGTCTAGCATCAACTTCAACTCTTCCGCCAGCAACGCACTCCAGACACTGCGTGGCATCAACAACAACCTCGGCAAGACCCAGGACCGCGTTTCGACCGGCCTCAAGATTGGCGACGCTTCTGACGGTGCGGCTTACTGGTCCATCGCGACGACGATGAAGTCTGACAACAAGGCACTCGGCGCAGCAACGGATGCACTCGGCATCGGTGCAGCCAAGGTCGACACGGCTTATGCCGCTATGGACAGCGCGATTGACGTCGTCAACGAAATCAAGGCAAAGCTGACAACCGCCAGCGAAAGCTCTGTCAACAAGGACCAGGTCCAGCTCGAAGTTAAGAAGCTTCAGGAACAGCTGACAGCTATCGGCCAGGCAGCATCCTTCAACGGCGAAAACTGGGCAGTTCAGTCTTCCACGTCTTCGAAGACAACAGTTGTGGACGGCTTCATTCGTAACACCGACGGCACCGTAAAGGTGACGAACGCGTCGTTCGACTCTGGCTCTTATGCCATGTTCAGCACGATTGACGGCGGCGTCGGCAGCGGCGGTGTTCTGGCCGGCGTTATGACGATCGCTCTTACGAGCGTCATGACACAGGGTCAGATCGACGACTTCCTGACGACTGTTGAGACAGCGCTCAGCGAATTGACCGATGGTGCAGCGGCTCTCGGTGCTCTGTCCAAGCGTATCGATCTTCAGGACGCATATTCCAGCAAGCTTAGCGACGCTATGGAAGCCGGTGTAAGCAAACTGGTCGACGCCGACATGGAAGAAGAATCTGCTCGCCTCTCTGCTCTGCAGACACAGCAGCAGCTGGCAGTACAGGCGCTCTCGATCGCCAACTCCAGCTCCGACAGCCTGCTCACACTCTTCCGTTAAGACGAGTTTCAGCTCGGAAATTCGAAGGTCGGACCGCGAGGTCCGGCCTTTTTCGTTGTTCGTTAACAAAGTATTACCAAATTATTTTCAAAATTAACTAAAAATTTATACAATATTTGGAAGTCCTTAACCTTAATGGGTTTAGATCGGTCTATCGAAACGACGGCCGAATGTTAACTATATTGCTCGGCAGGCATGAAGCTGATCGTCGTTTACCGGTAAAGGCCGGAATGTCCCTTCAATTTACTTGCCAAAGGGGCAATTAATACTATGACCAGCATCCTGACCAACACTTCTGCTATGTCTGCACTGCAGACCCTTCGCTCAATCAACAGCGACCTTTCCACAACGCAGGACCGCGTTTCTTCTGGTGAAAGGGTCGGCAAGGCTGCCGATAACGTTGCCTACTGGTCGATTTCCACAACCATGAACTCGGACAACAAAGCGCTCAACGCTGCGACCGACGCTCTGGGTGTTGGTGCTGCGAAAGTTGATACAGCTTACGCCGCCATGGACAGCGCGATCGAGGTCGTCAACGAAATCAAGGCAAAGCTGACAACCGCCAGCGAAACTTCGGTTAACAAGGACCAGGTTCAGCTCGAAATCAAGAAGCTTCAGGAACAGCTGACAGCCATCGGCCAGGCAGCATCCTTCAACGGTGAAAACTGGGCAGTTCGCGGCGCCGCTTCCTCCACAACCGTTGTGGATGGCTTCATCCGCAGCGCCGACGGCACTGTCAAGGTAACAACAGCAACGTTCAACGCTGGCTCCTACGCCCTGTTTGACACAATCGCTGCTGGCGTCGGCAGCAACGGCATCTTGGCTGCCGTTATGACGATCTCTCTGACGAGCGTAACGACTCAGGGCAACATCGACACGTTCCTGACCACAGTTCAGACTGCTCTCGACACGCTTACAGACGGTGCCGCAGCACTCGGTGCTCTGTCATCCCGTATCGACATGCAGGACGACTATTCTGCCAAGCTTAGCGATGCGATCACAGCTGGCGTGAGCCGTCTGGTCGACGCTGACATGGAAGAAGAATCAGCTCGCCTCTCGGCCCTGCAGACACAGCAGCAGCTGGCAGTTCAGTCGCTCTCGATTGCGAACTCCAGCTCCGAAAACATCATGACTCTCTTCAGATAGTCGTTTCACTCTTCAAAACAGAAAGCCGCGCTCTCAGCGCGGCTTTTTTTTATAAAAAAATATTAACCATTCGAATTTAAAATTCTGCATAATTAACAATGTGTTATTGATGATTAACCGGGTCGTTCGGTCTTAATGCTTTCTTCAATAAGGTAAAAGAATCCCTACGATTAAATCTTTGTTAACCAAAAACCTGTTTTCTGTGGTCATCGAAACAGCGCACCGAACTCTTAATCGGTAAGCATGAAGCTGCCTGCTGCGTTTCCCGGCTTGACCGGAATGTCCCTTCTTAAAGAATTTGCCAAAGGGGCGACCTGAAGATGACAAGTATTCTGACAAACACCTCTGCAATGTCTGCTCTCCAGACGCTGCGCTCGATCAACATGGACCTCTCCAACACCCAAGATCGCGTCTCGTCTGGTTTCCGCGTTGGTCAGGCCAAGGACAACGTCGCTTACTGGTCCATCTCCACGACCATGAACTCCGACAACAAGGCGCTGAACGCAGCGTCTGACGCTCTGGGTGTTGGTGCTGCAAAGGTTGATACAGCCTATGCCGCCATGGAAAGCGCCATCAGCGCGGTCGACGAAATCAAGGCCAAGCTTGTAACAGCAAGCGAGCAGTCAACCGACAAGGCGCAGATTCAGCTCGAAATCGGCAAGCTTCAGGAACAGCTCTCGGCAATCGCTCAGGGTGCGTCCTTCTCCGGCGAAAACTGGATGGTTCTGGGCAACTCCACCGAAGCAAGCGTCGTCGATGGCTTCATCCGTACATCCAGCGGCGGTGTGAGCGTTACGACCGCGAAATTCAACATTGCATCCTACGCCATGTTCTCCACCATCAATGCCAGCGGCGTTGGCGAGGGTGGTATCCTCGGAAGCGTCATGAGCGTGCAGCTGACCAGCGTTTCCACCCAGGGTGAAATCGACGCCTTCATGACCACCGTCGAAGCTGCAATGAGCGGCCTGACTGACTCGGCTGCGGCTATCGGCGCCCTTCAGACCCGTATCGACCTGCAGGATGCCTATTCCGCGAAATTGTCTGACGCGATGGAAGCCGGTGTGAGCCGTCTGGTCGATGCCGACATGGAAGAAGAATCGGCCAAGCTCTCTGCATTGCAGACGCAGCAGCAGCTCGCGATCCAGTCTCTGTCGATTGCGAACTCCAGCGCGAAAAACATCATGTCGCTCTTCCAGCAGTAAGTTTCTGCTCTTTCACATCAAAACCGCGCCCTCTGAAAAGGAGGCGCGGTTTTTTCGTGTTTGCCGGCAAGCACTTCAAAACACGTCATTTTTTCTCGCGCACCGCACATTGCGCAAGCTTCGCCATAGCTTGGGCCTATACATGGCTTGTCACAGGTTTATCCTTTCGTTAACCTTCCAGCCGTGCGTTGTGCATGTTTTGCCCAACCCAAGCCTCTTCATGATGAGAGTGCGGCTTAGCGCCAGTGTGTTCTGGCATGTTCCGTTTCTCTCTGCCCGAAGTAGGTTCCATGACCAAGATTCTCTCTTCCAACACCGTGCAAAGTGCTCTCCAGACGCTTCTGTTCAGCGATGATACGCTGCAGCAAACGCAGCAGCGCGTGACCTCGGGATTGAAGATTGCCAATGCCGCGGATAATTCGGGTTACTGGTCCACAGCCACCAATTTGAGATCGGATAGCGGCGTTCTGTCCAGTGTCAGCGACGCGCTGGATCTCGGCGCATCCAAGGCCGACACTGCCTATGAGGCGGTGTCGTCGATGATCGATGTTGTCGATCAGATCATGATACAGCTGACAACGGCCCATGAAACAGGCGCCGACCGCGGCCAGATCAACAATGCCATCAATGCCCTCAAGAGCAATCTTTACTCAGTTGCACAGGCAGCCTCCTTCTCTGGAGACAACTGGCTGTTTAACACCAGTGAGCTGCTTCCATCGGTCAAATCTGTACCGTTTGCGTTCAACAAAAGCACAACGGGCGCCATTTCGCTGCAATATCTCGAAGTCCGCACATCCCAGACGACAATGGTGGACACAAACGATGCGGAACGCGGCTTGATGACCAAATCTATGGATGCGAGCGCCCGCAACCCCGACGTTCCTTCGGCGCCGCGTGAATACTACCTGCTCAACGCTAACTCCGCTACCGCCGCTGCGGGAACCGAAATCATGGTTTCGGATTCAACCACCCAGGCTGAGCTTGACGACATGGTCTATGTGGTCGGCAATATCCAGAAGCAGCTCAATGTTCTGGGCGGGTCGATCGGTAGCATGTCGAACCGGATGGATCAGCAGACAGTCTTCATCAGCGCCTTGAAGGATTCCATGGACAAGAGTGTCAGCCGACTGGTGGATGCCAACATGGAAGAGGAGTCGACACGGTTGACGGCCTATAAGACCCAACGCGATCTGGCCGTCGAAGTCGTATCCATGGCCAATAATCATGAAAAAAGCCTCGCAGGCCTTCTTGGCTGATGACGCCTGGGGGTTCATCCTCGCACAAGTTTGAACCTCTATTTTAGAAAACTGAATTGCTGCCGGATTTTCTTGGGTGTTGAGCAAACGACCCGATCCTGCTGGCCCTCTCTGAATACCTTGCGGATGATTTCATGATTTTCTTCTCCATCGAAACGACAAGCACGTTACTGGGCGAGGTGAAGCTGTGAGCGGAGCACTGGCAAAATATCTGAAGGATTTCGGCGAGCCTGCGGCTGCCCCAACTCCAGCCCCGTCAACGAGTGCATTCGACTTCGATGCTCCAGTCTCTGACTTTCAGAGCGATTGGGCGGCTGAACCCGAAGATGTCGTTGATCTGGACGAGGAAAAGCGCAAGGCATTTGCCGACGGCCAGGAAGCAGCCGGGCAGGAACAGCGCAAGATCCATGAGGAAGAAATCGAGGCATTGCGTGCCAGCCACGCCGATGAGCTCGAGGCGATGCGGAACAAATACGAAGACGAAATCGCAACGCATCTCGCCACATCGGTTACAACGATGAAGCAGGCCATTGCCGCAAATGTCGAGTCTGCGTGTTTGCGCCTGTTCTCTGCGGTGATGGAGCGAGACCTCGCGCTGACGGCAGCCACGGGAATTTCCGCCGAAATTACGCGCGAGATCGAGGGTGGTTTTGCCGGCACGATCAAGATCACGGGCCCCGACCGCCTTCTGTCACGCGTTCGCGAGACGCTGGGCGAAGTCGACAATCAGGTCGATTACGATGTGTCTGACGATATCGATATTAAAGTTCAAATGGATAATTCAATCTTGATGACAAGACTTTCGGAGTTTTTCCAGAATACTAGAGGTCTAGCCGATGAGTGAAGGCGAAAATCACCATCACGGCAAGAACGAGATCATCATCGTCAAGCGTCACAAGGGCGGTCACGATGGTGCGCATGGTGGCGCCTGGAAAATCGCATTCGCCGACTTCATGACCGCCATGATGGCCTTCTTTCTCGTTATGTGGCTGGTTAATGCCTCGAATGAGGAAACGAAGGCTTCAGTTGCCAGCTATTTTAACCCCATCAAGTTGACGGATGAAAAACCGGCCGACAGAGGCATGAAGCAGCCTGCGAAAACCGCCAAGGGCGAGCAGACGCAGCAGACCTCTGACACGAAATCGGAAAAGCCGCAGGATGCCGCAGCTGCAGCCAGCGGTGAAGACATGACCTCCTCGTCTGGCGACAAGACAGCCTATTCGGAAGCGGCGCTGTTTGAAAATCCCTATGCCGTTCTGGCCGAGATCGCGCAGGAAGTTGGCCAGCAGGCCAATGTGAGCGTGAAGGGTGAGGGCGGTGCCGGCGAATCCGGTCCATCCACAGGTGCTTCCGGCGGTGAGGCTTACCGCGATCCTTTCGATCCGGATTTCTGGAGCAAGCAGGTCGAAGTGCGCCCGGACCAGGGCGGCATGACGGTTCAGGACACGGCTTTGCCTGAAAAGGCGCAGAAGAAGACGGATCCGAAACCCGTTGTCGCTTCGCAGGACCTTGCAAGTGTCATCGAGGATACCGGTCTTGCCGATCCTTTGAAACCAGTCGATCCGAACGCCAAAAAGGCTGATCCGGCTGCGGATGATGAAATCGGCGAAGTCTCGACAGAGCCAAGCCCGCCGAAGGCTAACGCCAAGCCACAGACAAAGCCTGCCACCCCCGCGCCGCCAAAACCTGCGACCGCAGCCGAGGCGAAAGCCGCCGACAAGCTGCGCGATGAGATTGCAAAGCAGCTTGGTGGCGTTGCGGGCAAGCTTGCCGAAGGCATCGTTGTGACGCCAGCCGAAGGTGGCACGCTCATCACGATCTCCGAAAAAGCCGATACGGCCATGTTCAACGTTGGATCAGCGGTTCCGCAAAAGGATCTCGTTCTGGCCATGGAAAAGATCGGCTCGGTCTTGAGCAAGCAGAAGGGCGCTGTCGTCATTCGCGGCCATACGGATGCGCGTCCCTACAACAGCGGCGGAAAAGACAACTGGAGCCTTTCGATGGACCGCGCCCATGCCGCCTATTTCATGCTGTCTCGCGGTGGCCTGGACGAAACACGCATCAAGCAGCTTTCCGGCTTTGCCGACCGTCGCTTGCAAACCACGCAAGATCCCCTGGATGGTGCAAACCGTCGCATCGAAATTTTGCTAGAGGATAGTTGAGGCAGCGGATGATGAAAGCGACCCGCCTAGCTGTTCTGTTCGTTGGCATTCCGTGGCTGGCTAGTGCCGGTTACGGACATGCGCAGAGCGACTTGCCACCGGCCAAGATCCTGCGTTCCCTACAGTTCGTTCAGGACTCGGTGGTGATGGGTGATCACGCCGCACGTGAGATGCAGAAATATCTTCTCGAGACCATGGACACAACGCTTCGCACATCCGATGCGTCGGTCTTTGAAGATGAGCACAATGCAGACGCAGCGCTTGCCTACATCATGAGCGGCGGCAACCCGCAGACGCTGGAATATCTGGTGGCGCGAGATGTGCAGGGTAACTTCGATTCGCGTGTCATCAACGTGCTTCAGAAGTATTTCAACGGTCGTGGCCAGCAGGCTGAAAAGGTCATCGCCGATATTCTTCCCGAATATCGCAATGGTGTCCTCGGACCGTACCTTATGCTGATTGCCGGTAACATAGCGGTCAACAGGGACCCCGTGGCCTCACTCGTCTTTTTTGACGATGCGCGGTTGACCGCACCCGGTTCGATTATCGAAGAAGCGGCTCTTCGGCGGTCCATCATCGCGACGATGCAAGCCAAGCAGCCGGACAAGACATTCGAATATATCCGTAAATACGCCGTTAGGTTCCTGCATTCGCCCTACGCATCACAATTTGCCGATCTCTTCGTCAATTTCATTGTCGAGAGCAATGGTGCCGTTACCCATGAGAAGATTGCCGAGATTGCGGAGTTGATGGACCCGGACCGCGCGGAAGAAATCTACCTTCGGATCGCGCGCCAGGCTTCGTTGCGGGGCGAGACAAAACTGGCCAGCTTTGCCACAGAGCAGGTCGCGGGGCTGACATCGCAGACCGGCGAGACCTCTCGCGCACCCCTGTCCAAGCTTTATTCTGGCCTGGCGGGTGTGCCGGGCCAAGATGTTCGCAGTGCCAGTGAAGCGCTGGCCAGCATACCAAACGAGGAGTTGTCGCCTCGCGATATCGCATTGCGCGATGCTGCAAAGACGATTGCCGAACAGATTGTGAGACAGCCTGCCGTCGCGACACCGCCACCCAGCGCCAGTGGCGCACCGGATGCGCCGGAAAAAGCGGCTGAACCGGCTGCTGGCGACGCTACCGCACCTGCCGAGCCATCGCCGCAGGACGTAGCGGGAGCGCCTTTGAACGAATTTTTCAACAAGAGCAGAGCTCGGCTGTCCGAGATCGACTCGTTGCTGGAGCAGGAGGAGAGATAGCATGAACGTTGCACAGGCTGTTATTCCGGGTATGGCCGACTCCGTCAGCCAGTCTAACCGGCAGAATAAAGAAAGCGCGTCCAAGAGGGGAGGGACGGGTTTTTCCGATACACTGGGATCGTTTGAAAAAAGCAAATCGCCACCGCAAAGCTCGTCTCCCGCACATCAAAGAACTCCATCAGCGGATACAAGCTCTGCCTCGGTAAACGAGGCCCCGGTCCAACCGGTCGTATCCGAAGCGGCACGCGCGCCAGACGCGGCGCCCGTTTCGGGAACGCAGGCCCAAGTTTCCAACGCCAATCCTGTCGCGCCGGCTCCAATCGTCATCGAGCAGCCCGTGTTGCCTGTGCAGCAAGACCTAAGCCTGGAGACGGCGCTGGCCGCGACAGAGGCGGGCAAGCAGTCTGATGTTGCCAATGTCATTAAGCCTTTGAACGATATCAATGTCGCGGCTCTTCCAGATAACGACCTTGCAGCGCTTGTGACGGCCCTGACCAATCTTGTCACATCGCCTCTCTCCGGAAAGGCAGATGAAGCGGGCGATGGCGGGGAGGACGCAGGCGAGGGTGAGGTGGAGGCAGAGCCCCTTGAAGGCGCTGGCGACAATATGGATCTCCTGTCCCTGCTGTCCTCGACCACCATGCCGGTTAATCAGAACACCCCGCCGGAAGCACAAAATGCCATGGCCCAACAGGCACAACAGGGAGGCATAACCGGCACTGCCGCGGCTGATCCGGGTCTTTCTGACAGCGCTGCGACTACATCGACGGTGGTCAGGCTGCAAAAGCAGGACGCACCGGGTGTCGATTTCCACATTGAAACCAGCGAAGACGGTACCGCCACCCTGGATGTGGCGAAGGCATCAGGTGATGTCACCAATATCGTACAGGTCGTGGAGAGCAGGCGTTTTGTCGGCATGGCGGCTGCCTCCAATGCGACTGCCATCAGCAGTGCTATGGCCGCTGATCCCGATTGGGCGGCCTCTATGGCTGGGCAGACCGGCAACACTCCTATGATCTCCAGCACGGGGCAGGTTGTCCACGTGTTGAAGATCCAGATGAGCCCGGTTGAGCTTGGGCACGTGACCGCAGCGATGAAGCTGGTGGGCGACGAGCTCAGTGTGCAGCTCACGGCTCATACGCTCAAGGGCTATAGCGAACTGCAGAAAGATAGCTCCGAGATCATGGATGCCCTGAAGGCACAGGGTTTCAGCGTCGACCAGGTGACGGTGACACTGGCCAGCAATGCAGACCGGCAGGATAGCGCCACCGGCAACCGCCAGCCAAACGATGCAAGCCAGAATGGCGCGCAGCAGGGTCAGCGCGGCGATGGCGACAAATCGCAGGAACAGTTTTACCGGCAGCCAGGGCAACGCGGCCGTGAGGAGACCACTATCAATGAGAGCATTTTGCAGCCTGAAACCGTTGTTGGCGGCGTCGGCACTCGTCCTGACCACGTCTATCTGTGAGGCCTCCCAGACAGCCTCTAAAGCAGATTGCGAACGCCAGATACAGGCCGCCGCAGGCCATTATGGGATACCCGAAGGCATCCTCTATTCGGTCGGTCTGACGGAGACAGGCCGCAAGGGGTCGCTCAGCCCCTACGCCATCAACATTGAAGGCAAGGCCTATTTTCCTGCCACCATGCCTGATGCTTACAAGCTGGTGGAGGATGCCAGACGCGGCGGTGCAAAGCTGATCGACATCGGCTGCATGCAGATCAACGTCCATTTCCACGGAGGTGAATTTGCATCCGTTGCCGAAATGTTCGACCCCGCGAAGAACGTCGCCTATGCCGCGCAGTTCCTGAAAAGGCTTCACGACCGACACGAGACATGGACGATGGCGGTCGCGCGGTACCACGCTGGACCCAATAATGACCCCGCCCAACAGCGATATGTGTGCCGTGTCATCTCCAATCTGATCGCTACCGGCTATGGTCAGTGGACCGCTAATGCGAGAAATTTCTGCCTGAGTTGAGCAATCAAAAGTTGCAAGCAGGCTCGCAAAGGGCCCAAAAAACAAATGTGGCAGGATTAACCCAAAAAAAGGCACGCAAGCACTAAGTGGCTTGACTCGCACTTTTCCCCCGAAAAAATATCCCAATTTTTCGTGAGGCCTACTAGATATAGATCAAATCGGGACAATATGGTTAATCAATTATTAATTAATGCCTGTGCTTTTTTGTAGTTGTGAGAGATTCCCACGATTCGTACACCTCAGCTTGTAGATTGGCTACACTGATTCGGAGGCGGACGAATGATCGTGGTAGTTGATGAGCGGAAGCTTGTTAAGGATGGCTATACAGCCCTGTTTGGGCGAGAGGGTATTCCCTCGACCGGGTTTGACCCGGTTGAATTTGGTGAGTGGGTGACCACAGCAGCGGACTCTGACGTCGCTGCAATCGAAGCTTTCCTGATCGGGCAAGCGGAGATGACGCATGAATTGCCACGCGCGATCAGAGATCGCTCGCAGGCACCTGTGATCGCAGTCAGCGATCATCATTCGCTGGATGCAACGCTTGCTCTGTTTGACTGTGGCGTGGACGATGTCGTTCGCAAGCCTGTTCATCCAAGAGAGATCCTGGCGCGTGCAGCTGCAATTCGTCGCCGCTTGTCGGTGCTGACGAATTTCACGGATGTTGGTCCGATCAGAGTGTTTTCGGATGGACGCGATCCCGAGGTCAATGGCGAGCTCTTCGCATTGCCGCGCCGCGAGCGTCGTATTCTGGAATACTTAATCGCAAATCGAGGTCGCCGCGTTTCCAAGTCGCAGATCTTCAACGCGATCTATGGCATTTTCGACGAGGAAGTCGAAGAGAACGTCGTCGAGAGCCACATCAGCAAGTTGCGTAAGAAGCTCCGCAAGAAGCTCGGTTTCGACCCGATCGATTCCAAGAGATTTCTCGGTTACTGCATCGACTGGAGCTAAGCAGGTTCACCCCCGGAGATCCTTGAAAAAGGTATTTGGAGAAAACACATGCAAGCCTATCCCTGACACGCCGTGGGTCTATCCAGCCCGCGGCGTTTTTTCGTTTAAGCCTTTTCAAAGGCTATATTCGATTTTCATCACATATCGATATCACAACGGCCGCTGCGCCAATTGGTTCCGCCTAATATCTTATTTTTTGAATAACTTTTTCAACCAGCGGAAAAACAGACAGCTTCACGCAAGGCCCGCATCCTAACGTCGAGACAGTTAAAGCAGAGGATTCGAGATGAGCCTTTTTGGAACGATGAAAACCGCCGTATCCGGCATGGGTGCCCAGGCAAACAAGCTCGGCACAGTCGGCGACAACATCGCTAATTCCAGCACCACCGGTTACAAAAGCGCCTCGACAGCTTTTTCTTCGCTTGTCCTTTCTTCAGCCGGGGGCAACTACAATTCCGGTGGCGTTGATACCAAAGTAAAATATTCGATTTCCCAGCAGGGCGCGGCTGTTGGAACGCAGTCTTCGACGGACCTTGCCATCAACGGTGACGGATTTTTCGTCGTGCAGGACACGGCAGGCAACGTCTTCCTGACGCGCTCCGGCTCGTTTACGGCAAATGACGAAGGCAACCTTGTCAATGATGCGGGCTTCACGCTCCTCGGTTACGAGTATACCGGCACAACACCAACGACCGTGATCAACAGCTACGATGGTCTTGTGCCTGTCAACGTTTCAGCCAACGGCATGACGGCGACGGAATCCACGCTGGGTTCCATTACGGGTAACCTCAGCTCGTCCGCGCCAATTGTGGATCCTGCCAACCTCCCAGGCAATCAGAACGCGACGGTGGTCGTGGATCAAAAGGGTACGCTTAAAACGTCCGTGACTGGCTACGACACGCTCGGCAAGGCAATCAAATACGATTTCTATTTCGCCAAGTCGGCAGACAACCAGTGGGAAGTGGCCGTTTATGACGCTGCATATGCTTCCGCGGATGGTTCGTTCCCTTATTCGCAGCCCTCTGTTGCGTCTGATACCATGGTATTTGATCCTACAACCAAGACCTTTGATGTCACCAGCTTGAATATTTCTGACCCAAACAATGGCACAGATATTGTGATTGATCTGTCTGGTATGACGCAGTTGTCAGCAGCCGGTTCGACCATTGAAGAGGGCGGGATCAACGGCAATACTGCAGAGCAGGTACAGTCCATCTCGGTTAACTCTGACGGTACTGTCTATGCAACTTACGCAAAATCAGCAGCTCGGCCGCTCTATCGCGTTCCTCTTGCTGACGTAGCAAGCCCTGACAACCTCTCTGTCCTGTCTGGAAACGTATTCCAGCCGAGTGCAGAATCCGGCGTCGTGACGCTCGGCTTTGCGGGTCAGACCGGGTTTGGCTCCATCAATTCCAAGCAGCTGGAATCGTCCAACGTCGACATCGCGACTGAACTGACAGAAATGATCCAGGCACAGCGCAGCTACACGGCCAATTCCAAAGTCTTCCAGACCGGTTCCGATCTGATGGACGTTCTCATCAATCTGGTACGGTAACGCTTTAAAGGACGAGTGAATGTCTCTGGGATCGGCGCTTAATACGACAAAGGCAACTCTGAGTAACACTGCTATTCAGACGGGTGTCGTTTCGAATAACATTTCGAACGCCAGCACTGCGGATTACAATCGCCGTACGGCGATCACGACGACGAACGCCTCCACAGGCGCAATCACGGTCAAGATCGAGCGTACCGAAGACACCGCGCTTTTGAAGCAGACGCTGACGGCAACCTCCGACGATGCCGGCAAGCAGACATTCCTCGATGGCATGAATTCGCTGAGCGTCCTTTTGGGTGGCGAAGAATACACGGCAGCACCTTCCACCTATCTCTCGGCACTGCAGGAAGCCATGCAGACCTACGCCGCGTCACCCGGTGACGTGACGCTGGCATCGGCCGCCATTAGTGCCGCAGGCGACGTAGCCAGCTCTCTGAACACCTCTACCGAGGCTGTTCAGCAGTTGAGAGCGGACGCCGATAGTAAGATCGACACGACGATCCAGAAGCTCAACCAGCTTCTGGCTGATTTCGAGCAGGCCAACAATGCGGTTAGTTCCGCAACGGCGGCAGGCGGGGACCCGAACAATGCGCTCGACCAGCGCGAAGGTCTTCTCAAGCAGATTTCCGGCATTGTCGGCATTTCCACCACCACGCGTTCCAACAACGACATGGTGATCTATACCTCTGACGGCACGACGCTGTTTGAAACGACGGCGCGCAAAGTCTCGTTCGACCCGCAAGCGGCCTATGACGCCAGCTCGACCGGCGCCGGCATCTATATCGATGGCGTGTCGATCAAGACCAGCGCTGGCAGCAACACCAATGCCAAGGGCAGCCTTCCGGCACTTTTGCAATTGCGCGATGAGGTCTACCCGACCTACCAGGCGCAGCTCGATGAAATCGCACGTACGGTCATCGGAGCCTTTGCTGAAGTCGACGCTGGTGGCGATGCCATCGCCGGACTGTTCACCACCAAGGATGGCTCCACCGTCGATTTCGAGACGGCTGAACTCGTGCCTGGCCTGGCTGGTTTGATCACCGTGTCAGCAGATGCGACCGCGTCGCCGATCAAGCTGCGTGACGGCAACATTGCCGGGGATACGCCAAATGTGGACGGCTCCTCCGGTTATTCCGATCTGCTGTACAAATATGCAGCAGCGTTGAACACACAGGTTGAGTTCGACCCGAATGCAGGCATCTCGACCAAAGTGACGCTGCTCAGCTTCGCCTCGGACTCGATCGGGTTCGTGGAAGAGTATCGCAGCAATGCGACGACGGCTGCGGAAAGCACATCGGCAATGTTGAACAAGTCAACAGAGGCCTACTCCAACTCGACAGGTGTCAATCTGGATGAGGAACTCATCCAGATGTTGGATATCGAGCAGTCCTACAAAGCTGCGGCAAAACTCATGTCGACCATTGATGACCTTTTGAAGACGCTGATGGAGGCCGCAGGCTAATATGAAAACGACCCCAATCTCATCCCTTTCCATCACGAATGCCATGCAGCTGACTGTCGCGACCGCGCAGACGGAAATCACGAAGTTGCAGACCGAAGCTGTGACCGGCACCTATGCCGATGTGGGCCTGGAACTTGGAACACGCACATCGACGAGTGTGGATTACAATCGCGAAAGCAGCCGTCTTCAGTCCATCATGGATGCCAATTCCATTGCCGAGCAGCGCATGGACGCCTCTCAGCTCGCCATGGAAAACATGTCTGCTTCCGCACAGAGCCTTCTGAACTCGACGATTGCACTCAGCGGCAACACGGATGCCAGCAGCTTGAGCGTTGCCCAGACGACGGCCATGTCCACGCTTGAGAATTTCGTCAGCTACTCCAACACGGCTGTCAATGGTGAGTTCCTGTTCTCCGGCATCAACACGGACGTCCAGACGCTGAGCGATACGTTCGTCGCGGATTTCACTAAGGACTTCAAGGATGCCTTCGATCTTCAGTTTCCCGACCCGTCTGCGGTGACGGCTGACGATATGAAGACCTTCCTGACCGATTATCAGGACAATCTCGACTGGTCGTCCTGGACAGGCGCATCCGAAGCCACAATGAGCAGCCGCATTAGTACTTCGGAAACCGTATCTACATCCACGACGGCCAACTCCGATGGTTTTAAAAACCTTGTTCTTGCAAGTGTGATATCGTCACAACTGGTAAATACCGGATTGAACGCGAGTGCGCTGGCTGTTGTCAACAGCACCACAACCAGCCTGGCCGGATCGGCAATTTCCGGCATCGATACCCAGCGCTCAAAGATCGGACTTTCCCAGGAACGTGTGGAAAAGGCGAATACCTACATGAGCGCCCAGAAGACCATCATCGATACGCAGCTCACCAACCTCATTGGCGTTGACACGTACGAAGCTTCCACGCGCCTCACAACCCTTTTGAACCAGGTCGAGACTTCCTACTCGATCACTTCGAAAATCCAGGGCCTGAGCCTGGTGAACTATCTCTGACGAAAACAGAAAACGCCTATGACGGGTGCCGGTTGAGACCATGAAGGAAAGATGAATGTTCCAGTTTTCATATGCGGAGATAATGGAGGATGACCCCAATATCGCCCGGGATAGGGAAAGACAGGTCCTAGAGAGATCGATCGAACTTCTTACCGTGGCCAAAGGCCAGGACAATTACGGCAAGGACGGCATCGAGGCAATTTTTTATACAAGACGCGTTTGGACAAGGCTCATCGACGATCTTAAGCAATCGGAAAATGAGCTTCCCGTTGAACTGAAAGCCAACCTGATATCCATCGCTATCTGGATTCTGAGAGAGTGTGAGCTGATACGCAAGCGTACTTCGAAGAATTATCAGGGCATTATCGACGTTACAACCATCATCAAGGATGGATTAAAATGAAAAGTACACTGCGGATCTCTCTGAAGTCTGGGGAAAAGATTTTCATCAACGGCGCTGTTCTGCGCGTTGACCGGAAAGTGTCTCTGGAATTTCTCAACGACGTGACATTCCTTCTGGAAAACCACGTGTTGCAACTTGAAGACACGACGACACCTTTGCGGCAGCTGTATTTCATCGTTCAGATGATGCTGATCAACCCCGAAGGCAAGGATCAGTCGCTTTCACTGTTCCGCAAGTCCATCACCATGCTTCTGACAACCTTCAAGAACGAAGAAATTCGTTCTGAATTGAAGCGGGTGGATGCGACGGTTTCGTCTGGTCGGCCTTTCGACGCCCTCAAGACAATCCGCGGCCTCTACGCCAAGGAAGAGGCCATTCTCAACAGCCACGAGATCACGCCTGCCGTGGTCAGTGAACTGAGACGGGAAATTGCACCGTGGTAGACCCAATCAATTCGTCCACAGGTACATCCAAGACCAGCACCCCAGCGGCGTCCAAACAGGACTCCGCTAAGGCTACGCTCGACTACAACAACTTCCTGCAGCTCCTCATCACGCAGATGAAGAACCAGGATCCGACGGACCCGATGGACGCCACCGAGCAGGTATCGCAGCTTGCGACCTTCTCCCAGGTGGAGCAGCAGATCAAGACCAACACCAATCTTGAGAGCCTGCTGTCGAATTCCACGCTGGCGAATGCGTCTTCCTATATCGGCAAGACAATTACCAGCGCGGATGAAAAGACCAGCGGTGTCGTGGCCTCCATCAAGGTCACAGCAGAGGGCCTGACGGCAACAACCACCTCTGGTGCCAGCATTGCCATTACCCAGGGCATCAAAATAGCGCAGACCCCGGCTTAACGGCGGGGCGCGAATCATCTATCGCTCTTGCCTGACGGTAACGGCGTCACAAATTTTCATGTCTCAATTCGGCTTCGTGACGCCGAGTGAATCGAGCCGCCGAGATGAACGAGGCCGACGCTCTTGATATTATGCAGAATGCGATCTGGACTGTCCTGATTGCATCTGGCCCTGCTGTCAGTGCAGCGATGATCGTCGGGATCGTCATTGCGTTGATTCAAGCCCTGACCCAGATTCAGGAAACAACGCTGACCTTCGTTCCCAAGATCATTGCGGTCATGGTGGCGGTTGGCGTGTCAGCACCCTTTGTCGGTGCGCAGATCGGCATGTTCACAAACATGGTCTTCTCCCGCGTTCAATCCGGGTTTTAAGCACAGCTAAAACGATGCGATGGTTAGCAGGTATGTCCGCGCCTGCCTTGAAAAGCCGCGCCCGCGTGCGAGGCGAGCAGGTGGCAGCCTTTGCGCGCTGTCGGGCTGACATGTTTCTTCAATGCGTCGAACGCGGCCCTGCACCACTTTCAAAAGCACATCATTCCCAAAGCGGCAGCGCAAGTTCGCTCGCGACTAAGCGCGTGCTGAAACAGCCATGCCGACAATCTATTTCAAAAATAATGGAAACTTGGGAAATGGTGCTGCGAAAGAGGATTGAACTCTCGACCTCTCCCTTACCAAGGGAGTGCTCTACCACTGAGCTACCGCAGCATCTGACGCCGAAGCAGGTGCTTCACATCAAGTTGGGGCCTATTGCCATAGGTTTATGACGAGCGCAAGCCGCAAATACAGACTTCGTCGTTCAACAGTGCAAAAACCGGTGGGGGCTGTTGAAAAGCCGTGAATTCGGCTATGGGTGCGCCCATGGACGATCATCACGAAAATCTGGCGGATAAGCCTGAGCCTCCTTCGGGGCAAAATGGACCCGGCGACCGGGCCAAGCGGCAGGAGGCCGAGCGCAAGGCGCGTGCGGCGAAAAAGCTGCGGGAAAACCTGGCGCGGCGCAAACAGCAGGCGCGCGCACGACGCGCCGGAGAGGCAGACGAAACTAATGGTCTGCCCGCCGCAAAAACGGACGAATCGTGCTGACATAAAATATTCATCAGAAAATTGAATTGGCGCTGAGTTTCCTTTACTGCGTAGCCTGACGAATTACGCGGCAGGCCCGCTCTCAAAACCGATCTCAGACCGGATATCACACAACGGATGGCGCGGCGCCTTTCCGTTGCAAGCACTCAGGAAAGGCGAGCGCATCGCTCGTAGGCACGTATGGATCGCATCAGAATCATCGGCGGCAACGAACTTAACGGCATCATCCCGATTTCCGGCGCAAAGAATGCAGCTTTGCCCTTGATGATCGCTTCCTTGCTGACGAGTGACACTCTGACGCTGGAAAACGTGCCTCATCTGGCCGATGTCGAGCAGCTCGTCCGTATTCTCGGCAACCACGGTGTGGACGTATCCGTCAACGGACGGCGTGAAAGCCAGGGCGAGGGATATTCTCGCACGGTGCATTTCACCTGCCGCACGATTGTCGATACGACGGCACCCTACGAATTGGTGTCCAAGATGCGCGCAAGCTTCTGGGTCATCGGCCCGCTTCTTGCGCGTGATGGCAAGGCCCGCGTGTCCTTGCCTGGCGGCTGCGCCATCGGCACGCGCCCGGTTGACCTGTTCATTGAGGGGCTGGAGGCGCTGGGCGCGAAGATGGAAATCGACAGCGGTTACATCAATGCGACAGCACCGGCGGGTGGCCTTATCGGCGCGACATACACATTCCCCAAGGTTTCTGTGGGCGCAACCCATGTCATGCTCATGGCGGCTTCGCTGGCGCGTGGCACGACAGTCATTCACAATGCAGCGCGTGAGCCGGAAGTTGTCGATCTTGCCGATTGCCTGAAGGCGATGGGTGCGAAGATCGAGGGCGCAGGCACCTCCACCATCACAATCGAAGGCGTGACATCGCTGCACGGCGCGCGCCACCGCGTGCTTCCAGACCGCATTGAAACTGGCACCTATGCTATGGCCGTTGCCATGGCGGGTGGCGATGTTCTGCTGGAAGGCACCAGGGCTTCGTTGCTCGATAACGCACTGGAAACATTGAAGCTTGCCGGTGCGACCATCACCGAAACGGAAACCGGCCTGCGCGTTGTGCGCAACGGCAACGGTATTCACCCCGTCGATGTCGTGACCGAGCCTTTCCCCGGCTTTCCCACAGATCTTCAGGCGCAGTTCATGGCGCTGATGACGCGTGCGCAGGGCGTCTCGCACATTACCGAAACGATCTTCGAAAACCGCTTCATGCACGTGCAGGAACTGGCGCGTCTGGGCGCGAAGATCTCGCTCTCCGGCCAGATGGCGCGTATCGAAGGCGTTTCCCGCCTCAAGGGCGCGCCTGTCATGGCAACCGACCTTCGCGCATCCGTCTCGCTCGTCATTGCCGGTCTGGTTGCTGAAGGCGAAACAATGGTTTCCCGCGTCTATCATCTCGACCGTGGTTTCGAGCGTCTGGAAGAAAAGCTCAACCGCTGCGGCGCGCAGGTTGAGCGCGTCAGCGACTAATATCGCCCCGTCATCGAGGCCCGCTGGTTGCAGATCGGGCCTCGACTGCCTATCTCCGAGTCACAATGGAATTTGAGCGGCTCTGGCCGCACACGGAGGGCATAGATACGATGAGCGGCCTTAAATTGATGGCGCTGGATGGAGAAGACCTCTCCATCATCTCGACACACATGCAGGACAGCGTCTTCAAGCTGAAAGATGTGTCCTTTGATCGAAAGCACGGCCAGTTCGTTCTGTCTGCCAACCGCTTTGTCTGGGAACACACGACCAAAAAAGGCCAGTCGCCCGAGCGCTGCCGCAGCGTCCTGGCGCTGAAGCGCGTGGGCAATGTGCGGTCCTACGGTTTCAACCGCGACAACAAGGATCAGGTCCTGTCGCTGCTGGCCGTGCAGTTCACCCAGAATGGCGAAGGCCCCGATGGAACGGTGGAGCTGACACTGTCCGGTGGCGGTGCCATTGCGCTGGATGTCGAGTGCATCGAGGCGCAACTGGCCGATGTCAGCGGTGGTTGGGAAACGGCATCGCAACCGCAACATTCGTTAGACTGATCTTATAAAGCCGGGGCAGGGTGAATTGCCTTGCTCGCCTGTTTTAATTTATGCCACATACCCCAGAGCAATTCGCCTTCAGGAAGTCCGGTGTGATTTTCGGAAGGCGCGCTGCGTTGAGTGAAATGTGCAGGCAAAGCATTCGCCCCGGGGTTTGAGCTTTGGGGCATCAAGAGGGTAAGTGACGTGGCAATCTGGCTGGAACAATCGTCTCAAGATTTCGAACAGGCATTCGCGACATTCCTGACGACGAAGAGAGAAGTCTCCGAGGACGTCAATGTTGTCGTGCGCGATATCATTCATGATGTCCGCACCCGTGGCGATGAGGCGCTCGCCCATTATTCTCTGAAATTCGATGGCCTGGATTTTACCAAGACATCCATGCGCGTGACCGCTGAGGAAATCGATGCAGCAATTGCGCAGGTCGATCCTGCCGTGCTGGACGCGCTGAAGCTTGCGGCCGCGCGAATTGAAAAGCACCATGCCCGGCAAATGCCGAAGGAAGATATTTACGAGGACGATATCGGTGTGGGCCTCGGCTCTCGCTGGACGGCCATCGAAGCTGTGGGTCTGTATGTGCCCGGCGGCACCGCAAGCTATCCGAGTTCGGTGCTGATGAACGCGGTTCCGGCACGGGTTGCCGGCGTTGAGCGCGTCGTGATGGTCGTTCCGGCCAATGGCGGTGTCATCAACCCGGCGGTGCTGGCGGCAGCGCGCATTGCAGGTGTTGAGGAAATCTACCGCATTGGCGGCGCACAGGCTGTGGCGGCACTCGCCTATGGAACGCAGACAATCGCGCCCGTGGCCAAGATCGTCGGACCGGGCAATGCCTATGTGGCCGCGGCCAAGCGCCATGTATTCGGCACTGTCGGCATCGACATGATCGCCGGACCCTCCGAAGTGCTTGTGATTGCCGACAAAAACAACAATCCCGAATGGCTGGCCGCCGATCTCTTGGCGCAGGCCGAACATGATGAGGGCGCGCAATCCATTCTGATCACCGATGATCGGGACTTGGGCAAGGCGGTGGAGCAGGCCGTCGAGCGCCAGTTGAAGCTTTTGTCGCGGGAAAAGACGGCGACTGCGAGCTGGCGCGATTTCGGCGCGATCATTCTGGTCGACGACCTCGCGGCCTCGCTTCCGCTGGCCAATCGCATCGCGGCAGAGCATCTGGAACTTGCGGTGGATGATCCTGATGCGTTGATGGCTGGAATTCGCAATGCCGGTGCGATCTTTGTTGGGCGCCACACGCCCGAGGTTATCGGCGATTATGTCGGCGGTTCTAACCACGTGCTGCCGACGGCGCGGTCTGCGCGGTTCTCGTCGGGTCTGTCGGTGCTGGATTTCGTCAAGCGCACGTCCATCCTGCGGCTGGGGCCGGATCAGTTGCGGCAACTGGCACCGGCAGCCATCACACTTGCCCATTCCGAAGGGCTGGACGCTCATGCGCGCTCCGTTGCCATCCGCCTCAATCTAGAGGGTTAAAAGATGGAGCCAGGCGCTTTCAGGCTCTGCGATGTGGTACTGGACGAGAGCATCGGCCGGTCCACACCCGACGTGGAGCATGAACGCGCCGTCGCAATCTTCGATCTGATCGAGGAAAACAGTTTCGAGCCGAATGGCCATGCGGGTGGGCCTTACAAGCTCAATATTTCGCTTGTCGATACCAAGCTGGTTTTCACCATCAGGACCGAAGACGAGCAGGCTGTTGCCACCCACATCCTCTCGTTGACGCCATTTCGGCGGATCATCAAAGACTATTTCATGATCTGCGAAAGCTACTACGAGGCGATACGGTCCTCTACGCCAAGCCAGATCGAGGCCATCGATATGGGGCGGCGCGGCATCCACAATGATGGTTCGCAAACGCTGATGGACCGGTTGTCAGGCAAGATAAAGGTCGATTTCGATACGGCGCGTCGTCTGTTTACATTGGTCTGTGTGCTCTATTGGCGGGGGTAGGCGTGCAGGACCCTGTCGGCATCGACTTGAAAGACAAGCCCCCGCGCGCCATATTGTTCATGTGCGGCATGAATTCCATTCGCTCCCCCATGGCCGAAGTCATCGCCAAGCAGATCGTTGCTCCCGGCATCTACATTCAATCGGCAGGCGTGCGCGCAGGTGAGCGCGACCCTTTCGTGGATGCGGTGCTGGATGAGGCGGGCCTGACGCTTGGAAAACATAAACCGCGAACGCTGGATGAAATCGAGGATGATTTCTTTGATCTTATCATTACGTTGACGCCAGAAGCGCATCATGCCGCCCTTGAGCTGACCAGATCGAACGCCCTTGATGTCGTCTACTGGCCAACCATGGATCCAACGGTGGCGACAGGCACGCGGGAACAGATTCTGGAAGCCTATCGCGAGGTGCGCGAGCATCTCAAAAAGCTGATTTCGGAGCGCCTGCCGCAGCGGCCAAGGCTCTTTTCCGAGACACTTTAAAACGATTGACAATTTAGGTTCACAAATGTGCGGCGATTGTGTAGTTTCCGCGCAATTTTCCCGGACTGCTTGGTCCGGCATTATCAACAGGAAGAAAAACTCTATATGACCAAAGAAGAAGTCCTCGAATTCCCGGGCGTCGTAACCGAACTTTTGCCGAATGCCACGTTTCGCGTGAAGCTGGAAAACGAACACGAAATCATTGCCCACACAGCCGGCCGCATGCGCAAGAACCGTATCCGCGTTCTGGCGGGCGACAAGGTGCTTGTCGAAATGACACCATATGACCTGACCAAGGGTCGCATCACCTATCGTTTCAAGTAATCGCCCGGCAGACCGGACGACTGGCAGAGCATGACAGACGCAAAACAAAAGCTGATTCTGGCTTCCGGGTCGCCACGCCGTCTTGAGCTGTTGCATCAGGTGGGCATTGAGCCCGCACGTCTGATGCCGATGGATATCGACGAGACGCCAGCCCGGCTCGAACATCCCCGCACTCTATGCCGCCGCTTGTCCTTGCAGAAGGCTGAGGCTGCTTACAAGGCGGTGAAGGGCGAGCTTGCCTGGAAGGGCGCCTATGTGCTGGGCTCCGATACGGTGGTGGCCGTGGGCCGCCGCATTGTCGGCAAGGCTGAGTATATCGAAGAGGCTTCGGCGGCACTTCATCTTCTGTCGGGCCGCAGCCACTGGGTCTATACGGGCGTCTGCCTGGTGACACCCAGCGGTAAGGTGCGCCAGAAGGTGGTTGAAACCAAGGTTCGTTTCAAGCGCCTGTCGCAGGATGAAATCGAAAGCTACATCGCGTCAGGCCAATGGCGCGGCAAGGCGGGTGCTTACGGCATTCAGGGCATTGCCGGTTGTTTCGTGCAGAAGCTGACCGGATCCTACACCAATGTCGTCGGGCTACCGCTCTATGAAACGGTGTCACTTCTGGCTGGTGAAGGCTTCGAGGTGGCTTCCTCCTGGCAAGAAGGCTGATCCCAGTGACCGATCCATCCAACAAACCGACTGTCACACCGCTGCGAAAGGCGCAGCCTTGCCCGGAGTGCAAAAGGCCCTCCACGCGCGAAGACTATCCTTTCTGCTCGGATCGCTGTCGGTCTCTGGACCTTTCGCGCTGGCTGAAAGGCTCCTACGCCATTCCCGTTGCCGATGATGAAAGCAATCCGGATGAGGAAGGTGTCGCGCAGCGCCGCAGCGACGAAGACTATTAAGCCACGAAATGTGGCATCCATAAAAAACGCCGTAAATCCTCGTGATTTACGGCGTTTTCTTTTGGTCGAACCGAATTGGGTTCTACTACCTTGATTTCAGCTGCGCCACGGCCAGAAGCGTATCGGCACTGATGGATGTCGAGCCACTCAGGATCGACAGGGTCGAAGAGCTGTTATTGTTCTGAACATCGTAAAGGGCGGTAAACCGCTTCAGCATCTTTCCGACGTAATCCGGGTCCTGCAATTTGGTGATGTCGATATAGGTGTTCACCAGATCCGCCTGCTTGGTCACATCCATGTTGCCGACCGAGGTTGGCAGGCTATAGGCGGTCTTGAAGAACTGGAACAGCGCGTCGTCGCTGAGGAAGCCATAGGCGCTTGAAATGGTAGGCGCCATGCGCTCGAAATACAGCGCAAGCCGAACGCCCGCATTGGATTCGCCCTGGTCTTCTTCCATTGTCTGGCGGACATACTGGTTGGTCGTTTCCAGAATGGCGCCTCGCTGCTGCGCTCCACCAACGGCCTTTTCAGTCAGTTTACCTTCAGTATCGAAGTTGAACGATGCGACAATCTCGGCGAATTTATTGTCATCCAGTGAATTGACGTAGCTTTTCGGGTCCGACAGGTCGGACGTGAACATCTTCTTCAGGTCAGCCGGTTCGACGCTTTTGGGGTCGATGCCATTGGCCTCGAAAATGAATTTCGTCAGGCGGCTATCTGCCAGCAAATCTTTCACAGACTTGATCGACTGCATTTGCGATTTGTAATATTCGATCTCGGCGTCCGCTTTTTTGCCAGCCGCATCTTTTTCTGCTCCGGTCAGCGATCTCAGCTTCGCGTTCTGGTAATCGCCCGCAAATCTCTCCGTTATACTTTCCGATTGCGCCAGAAGAGGAGCCTTTAGCGAGCCATCGGAGGTGAAGTTGAACGCCTTGTTCAGCTCAACGAAGCGTTCGTCTTTCAGGGTGTTGACGTAGCTTTTCTTGTCATTGACATCGCTCGTCAAAACACGCTTCAGCTCAGACTGGCTGACCTCATCAGGATCAATGCCGAAAGCCCTGAGTGCCACGTCCCAGACTTCGGTGACGCTGTCATTCTTCTTGTCCTTATCCTTTTTGTTCGAGACGAAGAAGTCCTCGATGCTGGTAAAGCCCTCGACCCGTGCTTTATAGTTGGTAATGGCTTCGTCCGACGCTTTGGACTGGTCTTCCAGAAACGCGGTCTTGTACTTCTTGTTGATGTCGACGGTCTGGAGCGCGGTCTGTGCCGTGTTGCCGGACGCCAGCGTACCATCCGTTTCGAAGTTGAAACTGTCCAGCAGCTTCGTGTTGCCATAGGTCGTGGCAAAATTCACGCTGGACATAAGGCTTGCCACGCTGCTGGCCATGATCGTCGGGTTCAGGTCGAACGCCGTTTTCACGTAATCCAGCATGCGAGGATCGGCCACGAGCTCGGTGGCGGTTGCTACCGTGGCGACGTTCTTTTCCCAGTACCGCTTATTGGCATCGGCCAGGGTATCGGATGGGAACGAGGACTGGTTGTAGATATAGTCCAGCTTCAGATCTTCGGTCTGGTCAGCCGTCTGCACGCTGCCATTGATGGTGCCGTCTGTCTTGAAATTGAAAGCTTCTGCGAGTTTTTTCCATGCAGGATCTTTTGCCTGATTGGCGACGCTCGCCGGATCATTGAGATCGCTGGTCAAAACCTGTTTCAGATAGGACTTGGACGTATATTTTGAATCAAGGCCGGCCGCATCGAGCATATAGGTGCGCAGGCGCTCATTGTTGACGAGGCCGTCGAGACTGGTGACCTTGGTAATCTGCGCGGCGAAATAGGTGGATTCGGCTTTGAGCGATGTTTCCTCGGCTGTGAACGACGCCTTGTAGGCATCCGTCAGGCTGGTGGCCTGTTGGGTGTTCTGAACAGTCTTGGTATCGCCTTTGAAGTTGAAAGCCTCTGCAAATTGCAGGTATCGCTTGTCGGTCATTGAGTTGGCGAAGCTGGTGCTATCGCTGAGATCGCTCTCCAGAACCTTGCGCATGAATGCCTTGCCGTAGGTCATATCCTCAAGACCGTAAGACTTCATGGCATAGGAATAGAGACGATAGTCGCCCAGAAACTCATCGACCGTGGAGACCTTGCCGATGTTTTCTTCGTAATAGGCGGTTTCACGCGCAACCGAAGCCTTGCTGGCAACTGTCTCCAGCGAGGATTTGATATCCCGGTTTACGTTGAGGTAACTGGTATAGGTAGATACAGTCGACATGGATAGCCTTGCAGGGTTTGGCCTTTGAGGGTCATGGCCAGAGTGCACGCTATCATCGCGCGAAGTTCCTGACTAATATATTACAGAAATAGTCTGAACCAAAGCCTAAATATAGCGGGCGATTAAAAAGCAGATCTCAGGCCTTACCTCGCGTTTTTGTCCATTCTCGCGCAAGCTTGATCCCATAATGCTGCGACGTCGATCTCTGTCCATTGGGTCGGCAGGCTTTTCCATGAGGGCAAGGCCGGGACATTTCTACAGTTCTCATCAAGAGATGGAGTTAGAATGGCAACGCCTCCAAGCATATTGCCCCTTCCGAAAGTCGCGGCGCGTGGGCGCGATATCGGGTTTGCGGTGGGCATCGTGTCCATTCTGTGCATCCTGTTCCTGCCGATCCCGGTCTTCCTGATCGACATGGGTCTGGCATTCTCGATTGCCTTCTCCGTCCTCATCCTGATGGTGTCCCTGTGGATTCAGCGCCCGCTGGATTTCTCGTCTTTCCCGACCATTCTTCTGATCTCGACCATGATCCGTCTGGCGCTGAACATCGCCACGACGCGAGTCATCCTGTCCCATGGCAACCAGGGCCATGAAGCAGCCGGCGGTGTTATCGCCGGCTTCTCCAGCCTTGTGATGTCGGGCGATTTCGTGATCGGTCTGATCGTCTTCCTCATCCTCATCGTGGTGAACTTCATCGTCATCACCAAGGGTGCCACGCGTATCGCGGAAGTCGGCGCGCGCTTCACCCTCGATGCCATTCCCGGCAAGCAGATGTCGATTGATGCCGACTTGTCCGCCGGTATCATCAATGAAAAAGAAGCCCAGCTGCGTCGTCACGAGCTGGAAGAAGAAAGCGCCTTCTACGGTGCCATGGACGGTGCGTCCAAGTTCGTGCGCGGTGACGCTGTCGCGGGCCTCATGATTACCGGCATTAACATTTGCGGTGGCATCATCATCGGTGTTTTCCGCCACGGCATGGCCATTGGTGAAGCCGCTGACGTTTTCGTCAAGCTGTCGGTGGGTGACGGTATCGTTTCGCAGGTGCCGGCCCTCATCGTTTCGCTGGCCGCCGGCCTTATCATTACCCGTGGCGGTGCCAAGGGCTCCACAGACACCGCGGTTCTCAACCAGCTGAGCGGATACCCGAAGGCTCTTGGCGTTGCTGCCGGGCTGATGATGGTTCTCTCGCTTGTTCCCGGCCTGCCATTCCTGCCGTTCATGTCGCTGGGTGGGTTGCTCGCCTTCGGTGCCTGGATCATCCCGCGCCAGCTGGCGCAGGAGAAAGACGCCGAGCGCGTGGCCGAAGAACAGCAAACGAACAAGGCCCAGGAAGCCGAAAAGGACACCGTCAAGAATTCTCTGCGCACAACCGAAATCGAGCTTGCGCTTGGCAAGCAGGTTTCGCCAAGATTGCTCGGCGCGCACCAGGAGCTTGGCTTCCGTGTCGGCAAGATGCGCAAGAAATTCGCAACGCAGTACGGTTTCGTCGTGCCGGAAATCAAGGTCACGGACGATATCGCCATTCCCGACAAGTCCTACCAGATCCGCATTCACGGCACGACGGTTGCTGCCAGCACCCTGCGCGTCGGCGAAGTTCTTGTCATCACCGGCAAGGGTCGCAGACCGTCTGTTCCGGGCGACGAGGTTCGGGAACCAGCGTTCGGCATGCCGGCCGTTTCCGTGCTTGAAAACTTCGTGGAAGACCTCAAGCGCGAGGGCTTCCATCCGATCGACAACATCTCGGCACTTCTGACCCATGTCAGCGAAGTTATTCGCAACAATCTTCCGATGCTGCTGTCCTACAAGGACGTCAAGGTGCTGATCGATCGCCTTGACCCGGAATACAAGAAACTGGCGGACGAAATCTGCTCGTCGCACATGTCCTATTCCGGTCTGCAGGCCATCCTCAAACTGTTGCTGGCAGAGCGCGTTTCCATCCGCAATCTACACCTCATTCTCGAAGCCGTGGCAGAGCTTGCGCCGCATCTTCGCAGAACAGAGCAGATCGTCGAGCATGTCCGCATCCGTATGGCTCAGCAGATTTGCGGCGATCTTTCGGACAATGGCGTTCTGCGCGTCTTGAGACTTGGCACCAAGTGGGACGTCGTGTTCCAGCAGGCCATCAAGCGCGATCCAAAGGGCGAAGTGATCGAATTCGATATCGATCCGCGTCAGGTGGAAGAGTTCTCGAACGAGGCGAGCAAAGTAATCCGTGAATACATGGATGTCGGGCTGCCTTTCGTACTTGTTACCTTGCCGGAAACCCGGTCTTATGTGCGCATGATTACGGAACGCCTCTTCAGCACGCTGCCAGTCCTCTCGCATGTCGAATTGGCCAAGGGCACGGAAATAAAGATACTCGGCTCGATCTCATGATCTCAGACCCGCAGGGAACGGTTGTGGCGCTGTTTCTGGCATTTTGCCGGATTGGTGCCTGCTTGATGGTAATGCCGGGATTTTCCTCGGCGCGCCTTCCCATGCAAATCCGCCTGCTGACGGCCATGGCTCTCGCCATGGCCATTCTGCCTTTGATGTGGACCACGATCTATCCCGTGGTGACGACCGATGCCATCACGCTTCTCAAATTCATGTTCTTCGAATCGCTGATCGGCGCGACCTTCGGAATGATCGCCCATCTCTATGTGCTGGGCATGCAGTTTGCCGCGACCGCCATGGGCATGGCCATGGCCTTCACCGGCCCGCCGGTGCAGGATGTGCTGGAGGATACGTCGGAAAGCCAGCTGGCCAGCATGCTATCCTATGGCGTCTTGCTGCTGCTGTTCATTCTCGATTTCCATCATGTGATTTTCCGTGCCATCGTGGAATCTTACACGTCCATTCCGCTGGGCGGGGCCATGAGCGTGCAGCGAATGCTGATCTCGCTGACCGATACGCTGGTCGCTTCAATGACCATTGCCCTTCGCGTCGCCAGCCCGTTCATTCTGTATGGATTTCTGTTCAACATGGCGATTGGCCTCATCAACAAGATGGCCCCGCAGATACCGGTCTATTTCATCTCGACGCCTTACGCGCTTGGCGGGGGTCTGCTGTTGCTGTATTTTGGCATAGCAGCATTGGTCAACCAGTACGTCACCGGGTTCTTTCGCGTCTTTGCGAATATGTGAGGGGCAATCATGGACGACAGCAAATCCAAAAAGCTCGGCAGGCTCGTCAAGGTCCAGGGACATTTGAAGCAGATGGCCGAAAACGAGCTGGCGATTACCACGCGCGAGCGCAATGAACTGGCCGAAAAAATCGATACCTTGACCGGCTACCTGACTTCTCTCGACCCGCTGCACCAGCACATGCTCAAGCACTACGCCACACGCCACGGCAGGCTGAAGTCTCGCGACATCAGACTTGAATCCATCGAGAAAGCGCAGGAACAGCAGGTGGTGAAAGAGACGAAAAAGGGCGAGCGTCTCGAAGATAAAAGGGATGATGCGCGTGCGGACGAAGCGCGGGTGCGCGACGATAACAGCGTCTATGAGCTCATTGATTTGCAGATGAGCCTGAAAGACACCAGCCTCCAGCAAGGTTAGAGATATAGCGTCATCCGATAAAACGTAAAAAGGATGACGACGTTGGCCATTTCTCCTCCAAGCGATCTTGTGCTTGATGTTGTGAACGCAGCTGACCCGACACAGGTCATGGCGGCACGGGAAAAACTGCGCTCTGTGAGCGCAACACGCGAAGCATCGGTGCTGACAGCCAGCAATGCGGGCTTCGAATCTGCCATCAACAGCATCGATACGGCAGCCGGCAAGGCGGGCGTCGGCAACATCCACCACGTCAAGTCCGATGAAAAGATTCCCGAAACCTATCGCAAGTTCGAGGCCAGTGTTCTGACGACCATGCTCCAGAACATGATGCCGAAGGACAGCGAAGAGGTTTATGGCAAGGGTTCTGCCGGTGAATTCTGGCAAAGCATGATGGCCGAGCAGATGGCGGATGCCGTTTCCAAGCGCGGCGGCATCGGCATTGCCGAACAGGCCTACGGTCAGGCCATGCAGCGGGTGCGCAATTCTGAGGCCCCCACCAAGATGAACGAGGACGACAAGAGCCTTGCCGTCAGCATGGTGACGGACTTCCAGCGGCGAACATTTTCTGTAGCCGAAACCAAAAAGACTGAAAGCTAAAGCAATTCCAGCAAAAGTGGAAACCGGTTTTGCGTGCGGAATTGCTTAAAACAAACAGATAGAGCTTTGAAGGTGAACCGCGTTCACCGAAAAGGCTCTAAGCGGCGGAGCGCTGATACATTATGGATATCGTAAACAACGACTATAGAACCCAGGCCATTCTGGGGCGTCTCGAAACCGTCATCGATAACGAAAACCAGCGGATCGGCAAGGATCCCGATTTCGATTTCAAATTGTCGAACGCCCATAAGAGCCGTTGCCTTTATGAGCTCAGCATGTTGCTGCGCGATGTCGATGGCGCCAAGATTGCGGCTGCGCACAAGCGCCAGATTCTGGACATCAAGGCAAAGCTTGCGATCAACCTGCGCCGCGTCGATGCCAATCTTCATGCCGTGAAAGCCGTGGTCGATCTTTTGAAGAATGCTGCCAGACGCGCAGAGGATGACGGCACCTACTCGCTTCAACAGTTTGCAAGTGGGGCGCAATGATCAAGCTGATCGCGACCGGGATATGGGTTCTCGTCGTAACGCTCGGCGGCGTCTATGCCGCCGTGACGCTCGGAAAGAAGGATAGCGAGAAGACCGTCGAGGTCGTCCGCCCACCGCACTTCGTCCAGAGTGAAACCGTGACCCTGCCAGTGGTAACAGATGGCCAGGTAAGCGGATACTTTCTCGTTCGCGCCAGCCTTCAGATCGATGAAGAGGCAATGAAGGACGTTCATGTCCCCGTGCCGACCTATCTGACGGATGAGCTCTACACGCTGCTGGTGGGTAACAAACTTGTTGACGTGAAGAACGCTGGCAAATTCGATGTGGCCGGTTTCAAGACGACGATCATGGACGGGTTGAATGCCCGCATGGAAAAGCCGTTTGTGAAGCAGGTTCTGATCGAGCAGATGGATTTCATCTCGAAAGAGGAGATCGAGGCGAGAGACCCGGGTCGCAAGCCCAAGAAAATCGTGGTCAATACCGATCCACCACCGCCAAAGCCAGCCGAGCCTGCCAAGGCCGCGCACTGATTATTCTCCCGCTAAAACCGCCCGGTCTGCTTCGTCAGTCCGGGCGGTTTTGCGTTTGGGGCGGGGCATGCCTCATGGCGCCAAGAAACCAGCTCGGTGCCGGCCTATGACGTGGACAAGGGCTCGAAGCTCGAGCAGCACGCAGATGAGGTAAGACGGCAAATGGACGGCGCGTCGCAACGCTCATGGCCCCCGATAGGAGACGATCGATCAGTAGAACGATCTGACGAGTGAGCCGACCAGCAGGTTCCAGCCATCAATCAAGACAAAGAACAGGATCTTGAAGGGCAGGGAGATGGAGGTGGGCGGTAGCATCATCATACCCATCGCCATGGTGATGGTGGCCACGACCATGTCGATGACGAGGAAGGGCAGAATGATCAGGAAGCCGATTTCAAAGCCACGGCGGATCTCCGACAGCATGAAGGCTGGGACGAGAACGCGATATTGCGGCACGTTGCCGTTCATCGTCTCCTGCCCACGCTCATTGGCCAGATCCACGAAGAGGGCGAGATCCTTGGGGCGGGTATTGCCGATCATGAACGTGCGAAACGGCTCGGCGCCGCGCTCGATTGCGACGGCTTCCGTGATCTGGTTCTGCAACAGTGGCTGTATGCCATCCTGCCAGGAACGCTCGAATGTCGGAGCCATGACGTAGAAGGTCATGAACATCGCCATGCTGGTGAGGATCATGGTCGATGGGGTGGTACCCAGACCCATGCCAGAGCGCAGGATGGAAAAGGCAATGATGAAGCGAGGAAAGCTCGTCACCATGATGAGGATGCCGGGCGCGATGGACAGAACCGTGAGCAACCCGAAGGTGCGAATGATCCACGATGCCGCAGACCCGTCCAGTGGCAGGTTCAGCAGATCAGCCGGTGTTTGCTGGGCAAGCGCAAGCCCTGGGGTCAGGACAAGGGCCAGCAGTAGGACAAGGTTTCGAATCATTCGATCACAAAGGTTCTGAAGAGAACCTTGGATACGCGCCCTTTTGATCTAACGTCAACGATTTCTCTCAGGTCATCCCTAAGATATTGAAAGCCACGAGGGCCCTGGATCTGCTGAAGGGAGACAGTCCTGAGATAGGACATCAATTCCTGATGCAATTCCTGGCTCAACGGCACATCGCCGGGGCCGTTGAATTGCAGGGCAAGTTCCAGTCGGATCCACTTGTCGTTTGGATAGCCAAGATTGGTCACGATCGGATCGAGCGCAATCAGGCTCGGTCCCGCCGGACCTTTTTCCCCATGGGCGGCAGGGGCGCCATGTTCGCCCTCTGCCCCTGCAGCGGCTGCAGGCTCGGCTGCATGTTCCGGTGCGGCGGGGGCAGGTGTTGCCTCAACTGGCGCAGCCGGCACGAACAGGGCGTTGCCCACGAACCATCCGCCTCCCAGGCCGAGAAGCGAAAGCACCGCAATGGCACCTGCGGTCACGATGATCGACGGCTTCTTTGGGGCTTCAGGTTCGGTTGTGGTGAGGCTCATGATCGCTTCTTACGTCTGTCTCGGAGAGCAGCCCGTGCGGAATGCAATGGACCGTAGGTTCGTTTTATGCGGTGTTTTGCGTTAGATCGGTGAGAACATATCGGCGATCTGCTGGCCAACCGGTGGCTGCTGGATTTCCGTGATGCGCCCGCGTCCGCCGTAGGAAATACGCGCTTCGGCAATCTTCTCGTAGGAGATGGTGTTTTCGGAGTTGACGTCCTGCGGCCGCACGATACCCGCCACGTTGAGGATACGGACCTCGTGGTTGACGCGCACTTCCTGCGATCCGCTGATCAACAGGTTGCCGTTTTCCAATATCCCGGTCACGACGGCGGCCACCAGCAGGGTCAGCTTTTCTGCACGGCTGATGGAGCCTTTGCCGTTGGATTCGCTGGTATTGTCAAAGCTGAGCGACGAATCGGCCTGCGGCTTCCAGCCGAGAATTTCGGCGTCTGCCTTCCAGCCCGTCTCGCGATTATTCTTCTTGGTACGGTCGGTTTCGTTGTCGAAGGTCGCCTTGTCGTTGATCTGGATGTTGACGGTCAGAATGTCACCAATGTTCAACGCGCGCGCATCCTTGAATAGGGCTGCCTTGCTGTCGCTCCACAGCGAGTAACCGCTGGCCGAGCGCAATGGCTGCTTGGGGTAGGAAGCCAGTTGCGGCGCCTGACTGAATTGCAGGCCGCTGCCGATCGGGCTCATGGCAGGCGCATTGCCGATTTCCTTCAGCGTCTGGTTCTGGGTGATGCTCGAGCAACCGCTCAGAACACTTGCGGCAGAAAGAACGAGAATAAGCGCTTTGTTCATGACGGATCTCTTGATGTGGTTTTGTCGGTCGCGCTGGACATGATCGACGCGATGGTGGCGGCCTTCTTGGCATCCATTTCAGCAAGGATCAGACCGGACTGGCGAGGCGGCAGCTTCATGATGATCGCCGCTGCGATGCCAGCGTCGATTTCCTGCAATTGGGGTGCCGCAGCATCGGCTTTCATCGTCTTGTAGACGTTGACGAGGTTTGCTTCGGCCTGTTTCAGAAAATCGTTGCGGCGCTTCAGCCAGTCTTCATACTCGGCTTTGCGCGCTTCCATGACGGCGATGCGGTTATCGACATCCTGTTGCAGCTTTTCCAGGTCCTGCTTTTGCAGCACATAGCGCTGGTCGCGCGCCTGATCGATGACATTGGTGCAATATTGCTGGATTTCCTGACTGCTCGTATCGCCCGTCGTTACCCGCACCTGTTCCTGGGCGCGGGCGGAAGGAAGCGACGCGACCATGAGAAACACGGCAAGGATCGTGCGCTGCGGGGTGAATAGCTCAGAGAGTTTCAGCATCATTGCAACACCAGTTCTGCTTGCAGCGCACCCGCTGATTTTATGCCCTGAAGGATGGCGATGATGCCATCAGGCTTCACACCGATATTGTTCAGGCCAGCCACCAGCGAGCGCAGATTGGGCCCGTTGAGAATGGCGACCGGGCCGCCGGTTGCCTGTGCCGAAATGTCGGTCTGCGGCTGAACGGCAGTTTCTCCGCGCGAAAATGGCTCTGGCTGAATAACCTGTGGTGTCTCGGTCACCTGAACGGTCAGCGTTCCGTAGCTGACGGCGACCTGTGAAATGCGAACATCGGCGCCGATGACGATAGTGCCCGTGCGCTCGTTGATCACCACCTTGGCAGGCGTATCGGTTTCCACGGCAAGGTTTTCGATGCTCGCCATCAGGCGGGTCAGATCAGCCGTTCTCGGTTTCTGGATGAAAACCACCTGGCTGTCGCGGGCCTCGGCAATCGGTTCGCCAAACGCGGTGCGGGCGTAGCCATTGATGGCGTCGGCAATGCGTGTCGAGGTCGAAAAATCAGGGTTGCGCAGTTGCAGGACCAGATTGACGGAATCCTTGAACTGCGATGGCAGCTCGCGCTCGATGATCGCGCCGCTTGGAACGCGTCCGGCGGTCGTCACGCCCTGTGTCAGCTGTGCGGCCTGGCCTTCGGCATTGAAGCCCGAAACAATGACCGAACCCTGCGCCACAGCGTAGATCTGGCCATCGGCGCCCGACATGGATGTCATGACGAGCGTGCCACCGCGCAAGGACGAGGCATCGCCCAGCGAGCTGACATTGACGTCGAGCCGGCTTCCGGGGCTTGCAAATGGCGGAAGGTTGGCGGTGACCATGACTGCGGCGACGTTTTTGGAGCCGCTCTGGTTGCCCTGCATGGAAATGCCGAGGTTCTGCAACATCGCCCGCATCGATTGCTCGGTGAAGGGTGATGAACGCATGCTGTCGCCGGACCCCTGGAGGCCGACGACAAGACCATAACCAATCAGCTGGTTTTCACGGCCAGCCTGCAAGGAAGCGATGTCTTTGACACGCGCATTGGTCTGGGAATAGGCGAGGGGTGTGGTTGCCAACAAAGTGGCGACCATCACAGTGACAGCGATCAGGCCCTTACGAAAACTCATTTTTGGAAAACCTCCACGGTTCCGTCCTGCAGGGCCGTGCCGCTGACTGTGACGCCGGTGTCGCGGTTGCGAACACGCACGACTTCACCCGGCATGCCATCTTCAATGGCGGTGCCGGATGCTGAAAGGTGCATGCCACCCACACTATAGATGATCCTGATCGTCGCTCCGCGTTGGACGGCGAAAGGATCACGCAGATCGCCGAGCGGAATGGTGCGGCCGGCAACGAGTGTGCGCTTGGAAACCTTGCCCACCACAACGTCAGTCGTTTCCGCAAAGCCCGGAGCGATGTTGGGGTTGGTCACGGGAACTTCGGTCACACGCTCATGGGTAATGATATCGCCTGGGAAAATAGTGCCTGTTGGAACAACGGCGTGTCTTTGCTGCGAAAGGGCAGCCTGCGGCGCGAGCGCCACAAGACCAACCATGAGCGCCAGCGCCGTTGTGCATAGACTGCCAGGCACGAATTTCGGGCGAAACTTCATGTTACCCTACCTTTGCGTTACTTCAGGTTCTGACTGACGATCGTCGCCATCTCATCTGCAGTGGTGATGACCTTGGAGTTCATTTCATAAGCGCGCTGCGCGGAAATGAGGTCGGTGATTTCCTTGACCGAATCGACGTTCGAACTTTCAAGGTAATGCTGCTTGATATAGCCGAAGCCGACGGACTCAGGGGTTGCTGTGACTGGATCGCCAGAAGCTTCCGTCTGCGAGAACAGGTTATCGCCGAGCGGCTTGAGGCCCGCTTCGTTGGCAAAGTTGCTGAGGCTGAGCTGACCAAGTTCGGTGAGGTTCGTTTCCGTTCCGATGCGTGCCGAAACAATACCATCCGTGCTGATCGTGACTTCCGTCGCGTCGATTGGAATGGTGATGTTTGGCTGAACGCCGAAGCCGTCGACCGTGACGAGGCGCCCGGCCGAATCCCTGTTGAGAGCGCCAGCTCTTGTATAGAGCGTGGTGCCTTCGGGGCCATCGACCTGAAGCCAGCCCTTGCCGACAATGGCAAGATCCAGATCGTTGCCGGTCTGGGAGATTTCACCCTGAAGGTGGAGTTTTCTGACAGCCGATGTCTGAACACCCAGGCCGATATTGGCGCCTTCTGGAACCACGGACTGGTTGGCACGGTTCATCACGCCCTGTGCGCGCTCTGTCTGGTACAAGAGGTCGGTGAACTCGGCGCGGCCGCGCTTGAAGGCGGTCGTGTTGATGTTCGCGATGTTGTTCGCGATGACCTCAAGGTTTGTCTGCTGGGCATCCATGCCCGTCGCTGCGATAGCTAGTGCTCTCATTTTTGATATCCTTAAGCGTCAAATCTGCATTTTCACGATGTCGAGATAGGCCGAGACGATCTTGTCGCGCAGAGCCACGGCGGTCTTGAGCGTCTGGTCCGCCTGCATGACGGCATCAACGACTTCTCGCGTATTGGCCTTGCCCTGAATGCCTGCAAACGACATGGCTTCACCCATTTTCAGGGACTGGACAGCATCGCTTGCGACGCCGCCCAGAACGCTGGCGAAGGTAGGGCCAGTGGCAGCGGTTGCCGCCGTGGAGATTGCGCTTCCGGCCAGAGAGCCGAGGCCGGATGTGACCTCTTTCAGGCTGTCGGTTGCGGAATTGCCCGTCAGTGATTTCAGGCTGCTGATGGCGTCGATCATGATCACTGACCCTTCAATAATGCGATGGTCGAGGCAACCATGTCGCGTGTCTGCTTGATAATTTGTAGATTGGCCTCGTAGCCGCGGTTGGCCTCACGAAGGTCGGCCATCTCGATCAGCATGTTGACGTTCGGAAGCTTGACCATGCCTTTTTCGTCTGCGGCAGGGCTGTCGGGATCGTATTCCTGGGTGAAGTCGGAGCGATCAACGCCCAGTTTCTTGACCTCGACAAGATTTGTCTGGGAAACGCGATCCATCTCATTTGCAAACGTAATGGTCTTGCGACGATAGGGGTCTGCACCCGGCGTATCGCCCGTTGTACGAGAGTTCGCGATGTTTTCCGAGACGATGCGCAGGCGCGTGGCCTGAGCTTCCATTCCGCTTCCTGCAATTTTCGTCGCAGACTTTAAAGGATCCATCTTACTTGCCCACCGCTGTCAGCATCATGCTGTTAAAAGAGCGAACGAGTTGCGCGTTCAGTTCGAACTGCCCCTTGATCTCGCTTGTCTTGGCCATTTCCTTGGAAAGGGACACCGTGTTGCCCGACTCCTGAACGCCGATTTCGTTGTTAAGGTCAGCCTCGTCGAGAGCAACTTTGCCGCCGCCTGCGACTGCCAGTTCCATGTGTGCGGAATTGGTGCGCGCCATCTGCATGCCGACCGACTGCAATTCCGTATCGAAAGGAACGACGTCCTGTGCGCGGAATTTTGGGGTGCTGGCATTCGCGATGTTGCTGGCGACGACTTCTTGACGCACAGAAAGCCATTCGGCCTGCCGGGATGCCAGCGCAAAGAGCTGAATCGGCTGCATGACAATTCTCCGTGTTTAACCTGTCTCCGGTTTAGGCCGACAATCTTGCGCGGGACTTGCGGGCGATGGCTTTGTGTAAGCGGTCCCGAAAACAGCTGAAAATGCGCTGTTTTGGCTCCAATTAACCATTTGTTTGCCTTGTCGCTTTAGGGTTCGTTTATGTTTTTACCAGCGGGGTTCCAGCCGGAATTCTGTAACCCCTTGGGTTTGCGATGGTTTTTGAGAGCGACAGACACACATTGCGAAACTGGAACGCGCTTCACCCAAGGCGCGGCGCAGCCTCGTTGCGGGATTATCTCCTCTCGGGCTTTGTCGTCATCTCGCTTTCGGCGGCAGGGTTCCTGTTGCCGGGCATGCTTCTGGATCCAGGCCTCAAGGGTTATGTGTCGGATGCAAGCGTCAAGATTTCCAATTCCCGTTCGGGCACACAGGGCGTGCAGCGCATGGCCGCGCAACTGCGCGAGACACTCCTGTCTCCGGTCGCTCTTGGGCTGATGGTCTCTGACATGAAGCTAAAGGCTGAGGACGTGACCGGCGTTGAGACGTCAGGCCACATGTCTGTTTTGCTGGACCTGCTTGCAGGCGGTGGGCAGGATGGGAGTGCCGTGGTGGGCGCAACTGAGACAGCTCTGAAAGACTCCGTTGCCATCACCTCGAAGCCAGCCAGCGACGAGATCGATATCCGTGTGACTGCCGCCACCCCGCAGGCTTCGCAACGCATAGCCGATTATCTGGCCAGCCGCGTGGTCCGGGACATAGGGGCCGAGCGGCATGATCCGCAACTTCAGGCCGTGGAGACGGCGCGGCTTGCGCTCGATAGTGCCGAGGCAGCTTTGACCGGGTTTCAGATGCGGCATGGAAACGATGCTGTGTCACGCATACAGGATCTGCAACAGAAAATTCGCGAGGATGATGCGCAGACGGAAGCGCTGGTTTCCAGAAACACGCAACTGGCCGACGCCATTGCCTCTGCTGCCTCCATGAAGCTGGATGATGTGCTGAGCCAGACCTTGCCAGCGATGCCGGCCTTTGCAGCTCTTGATGATATCAGGCAGAATTATACCGCCGCCAAACTCGCAATGGCCGAGGTCAGCGTCGACCATGGGCCGAAACATCCGCGCACAATCGCGGCTCAAACGACGCTGGACGCTGCCCGTTCCGCCGCCATGCCCGCTCTTCGCCGTGTGCGTGAGGCGCTGGCGAGCGAACAGGCAAAGATCGCTGCGGCTTTGAGCAGGCAGCAAACTGCGCGGGCTGAGCTGGACCGGCAAATGCAGGAGATGGGTGACGCACCGGCCAATCTGGCAAGGCTGGAAACGGCGCTGGAAGAAGCCCGCAGCACCTATATCCGTTCCAGCGATGCTGCAGGCACATTTTCACCGGCACCTCGTCCAAGCGCTGCCATTGCGCAGGCAGCTCAGCCGGGTCTTGCAAATTACGACAGCTTTACCGCCAAGAGCATGGCGCTGGCCGGCGGAGCGGCTGGTTTGCTGATGTCGCTTCTGGCTTTGAGCTTCCGACGCAAGCGCGACGATGAGAGTGAGCAGGTAGCGCTTCCAGACCCAGTGGAGCCCGAAGTGGCCGAAACGCCTGAAGAGGTTGAGCTTGCCGCCGCTGAGGCCATCGAGATCGAGCCTGGTATTTTCGACGATGTGATGATCGCTCGGGATGATCAAGAGTCTGCACCCGAAGCACCTATTGCCGCGCATGGTGATGCGGAGCCTGTCAGCGAGGCGATGCAGAACGGTGATGATGATGGTCTCACCATTCATGATGAGCCCGCCAACGACATGCCCCTGGATCAAAAGGTGCGGCAGGTGTTGATGCGCAATGCTGTTCCGCTTGAGCAGACGCAGCGCGAAGCGCCTGTGTTCAAGCTTCCGCCGCTGCTGGCGGCGGCTTTGGCCGGAGAGGCCGAGCACCCACAGGCGGAGACCGAGGAACTGCACGCGCTGCGCCAGGAACTCGTTGTCCTTCGCGAGCGCCTCCAAAGGTTGACCGATGAAGAGCGCGACAGCCGCCGGGCCTGATTTGCTGCCCTGAAACAGCGATTTTCCTTGCATTCCACGGTGCTGCACAGCATTAGGGCGCTAAAGAGCTATCGTGTTCCCAGGAGGCAGGCATATGGCGACGGTCATCGACGGCAAGGCAAAGGCGGCATCGGTAACGACGGCCGTGCGAGAGGCGGCGGAGAAACTCGAGCAGCAGACCGGCATCAAGCCCGGCCTCGCCGTGGTCATCGTCGGCAACGATCCGGCCAGCCACGCCTATGTCAACTCCAAGAGCAAGACAGCCAAGGAATGCGGGTTCAATTCCATCCAGCACACACTGCCGGAAGACACCACGCAGGCGGATCTGGAAGCGCTGGTCGCTACCTTGAACGCCGATGCCGCCATTCATGGCATTCTCGTTCAATTGCCCTTGCCGAAGCACCTCAATTCCGATCCCGTCATCCAGTCCATTCTGCCCGAAAAGGACGTTGACGGCTTGAGCGTTCTCAACGCTGGCAAGCTGGCATCCGGCGACCTCGAAACCGGTCTGATTTCCTGCACGCCAGCGGGCTCGCTGTTGCTGGTGCGCAGCATTCACGGCGATGACCTCTCCGGTCTCACCGCCGTTGTCATTGGCCGCTCCAACCTGTTCGGCAAGCCGATGGGGCAATTGCTGCTCAACGCCAACGCGACCGTGACCATGGCCCATTCGCGCACCAAGGATCTGGCTGCCGTCTGCAAGACTGCCGATATTCTCGTTGCAGCCGTTGGGCGCCCGCAGATGGTCAAGGGCGATTGGGTGAAGCCCGGTGCGACGGTCATCGATGTCGGCATCAACCGCGTGCCAGCACCTGAAAAGGGCGAGGGCAAGTCACGGCTGGTGGGTGATGTTGCCTATGATGAGGCAAGCGCCGTTGCCGCCTCGATTACGCCTGTTCCCGGCGGTGTTGGCCCGATGACAATTGCGATGCTGATGGCAAACACTGTGATTGCAGCCCACCGGGCGCTAGGAAAAACCGCACCGAAGTTCTGAGAGCTTTCTAAAGGTGCGCAGGTCCGGTCGATCCGCGCACCACAAGCTCTGCCTTCCAAAGCTCTTCGTATGTATCAGCCTTGCCGGTCTTGATCTGATTGATCAATCGCTCGGCGATGCGCGATCCCGCCTCACGAAGCGATGACCGAGTGGTTGTCAGGGGCACCGAGAAATTCACCGGTTTCAGCAGCGGCAGAACATCGTCATGGGCGATGATGGAAATGTCTTTTCCCGGTTTTAGCGCCCGCAGATTGAGCGAGCGCACGGCGCCCAGCGCCAGCGCAGTCGACGCGCAGATGACCGCTGTCGGGCGATCAGCCTGAGATAGCAGCCTTTCCATAATCGAAAATCCTGCCTCGTCGTTCATGACGCTGTGGCTGACATTGGCCGGGTTTAGCGCATAGCCTTGTGCGGACAGCGCCGCCTCGACGCCCCGGTGGCGGCGAAAGGTGAAGTCGTAGCCTTCAGGCCCGTTCATCAAGGCAATGTTGCGATGGCCAAGCTGGAGGAGGAGCGATGTCGCATCGTTGAACGCGGTTTCGTTGTCCACATCCAGAAACGGGTAATCCGTTTCCACGCCCCAGGAACGACCGTGGACGATGAAGGGAATGGACAGGCTCTTCATCATCTCGATACGGGGATCGTTCTTCTTCATATAGGCCAGATAGATGCCATCGACGCTGCCGCTGGCGGCCAGTTCTCGCAGGGCCTCCTGCTCATGGGTAGGCGGGCTGGGCATGATGACAAGATGAAAGCCGTTGCGTGCCGAAACTTCGCCTAGGCCATTCAGAAATTCCGCAAAATGCACGTCGGACTGATGCTCCTCCCCGGTTGGCATGACCAGCCCGATGGAGCCCATCTTGCCGGTGGCCAGCCGTTGTGCAGCGGCGTTCGGCCTATAGCCCGTGGCCTGCGCGGCCTCGATGATCTTGCGGCGTGTTTCTGCGTTGACTTCGGGATATCCGTTCAGCGCACGGCTGATGGTCGTCTGCGAAATGCCGAGCATTTGCGACAACTGCTTCAGGTTCATATCATCCAGCCCCCGCTTTTCCAAACCGCTTTGGACGTTAGCAATTGTTGCTTCCAGCCACAATTGGAAACTGCGGAAGCGGGCCAGTTTTCGCTTATGTTGCAGCGCAAGATGGTTATTGAAACCTAATAGTTGTAGCAGGGACTTGACTCATCTTCATTCTCAGTGAGATGAATGGTTAGCCAAAGCGCTTTGAGTATCTTTTCAGGCTATTGCGCCTGACAATGTGATGGGAGGTAGATCACATGAAAAAGACTTTCTGGACGACCGTGGCCATGGCCACGTTGCTGTCGGGGGCAGCTTTCGCTGCGGAGCTGAAGTTCCAGCCCGGTGGCGATGCCAAATTCAACTGGAAAAGCTATGAGGATTTCAAGGCCGCCAATGCGAGCCTGAAGGGCGAAACGCTGACGATCTTCGGACCATGGCGCGGCGAGGACGAGGCGCTGTTCCAGTCCGTTCTGGCCTATTTCACCGAGGCGACCGGCGTGAATGTGCGCTACTCCTCATCGGAAAATTACGAGCAGCAGATCGTTATCGATACGCAGGCCGGTTCTCCTCCCAATGTCGCCATTCTGCCGCAGCCCGGCCTGCTGGCCGACCTTGCTGCGAAAGGTCTGCTGACCCCGCTTGGCGATGAGACGGCCAACTGGGTGAAGGAAAACTACGGCGCGGGCCAGTCCTGGGTGGATCTGGGCATTTACCCGGGCAAGGACGGACAAAAGGCCTATTTCGCATTTCCGTTCAAGGCCGACCTGAAATCGCTCGTGTGGTATGTGCCTGAAAACTTTGAAGAAGCTGGCTACGAAGTTCCGAAAAGCGTGGAAGACCTCGTCAAGCTCAGCGACAAGATCGTAGCCGATGGCGGTACGCCATGGTGCATCGGTCTTGGTTCAGGCGGTGCGACCGGCTGGCCAGCCACGGACTGGGTTGAAGACATCATGCTGCGCACCCAGCCACTGGATGTCTACCAGAAGTGGACGACCAACGAGGTGAAGTTCAACGATCCGCGCGTTGTTGCCGCCATCGAGGAATTCGGCAAATTTGCCAAGAACGACAAATATGTAAGTGGTGGCGCTGCCGCCGTTGCCTCCACCGATTTCCGCGATAGCCCCAAGGGCCTGTTCGACATTCCACCGAAATGCTACCTGCACCGCCAGGCATCGTTCATTCCATCCTTCTTCCCGGAAGGCACCAAGGTTGGAACGGATGTGGATTTCTTCTACATGCCGACATTTGCCGCCAAGCCTGACCTCGGCACGCCGGTTCTGGGCGCTGGAACGCTCTTCACCATCACCAAGGACTCCAAGGCTTCCCGCGCTTTCGTGGAATTCCTGAAGACACCGATTGCCCATGAAGTCTGGATGGCGCAGTCCGGCTTCCTCACACCTTACAAAGGCGTGAACCTCGACACCTATGCCAGCGAACAGACCAAGCGTCAGGGCGAAATCCTGACCACGGCCACCAGCTTCGGCTTTGATGGTTCGGACCTGATGCCCGGCAAGATCGGTGCTGGCGCATTCTGGACGGGCATGGTGGATTATGTCGGCGGCAAGTCTGCCCAGCAGGTTGCTGATGACATCCAGAAGGCCTGGGACGGCCTCAAGTAATCGAAAACTTCACCCGGCGGCGCTCAACAGCTGCCGGGTCGTTTCTCTCGCATGTCTCTGCCGCAACGGGGTAACGCTGTCAGGCCGGGTATGAAAACGAAATAACGGGGAGCGAATATGATTACCCAGATCGTTTCGGCGCTCGGCGTGATGATTGTAGGCGTCTTTGCCTGTGCGGCCTATTACTGGCTGTCTGACAAGGCGCTACAGGTCATTTTTCCGGTGAAAGACGGCGATGTGATCCACGCATCGCGCAACCTCAACCGGCGCGCGGCGGTCCGCCCCTGGCTCTTCGTCGGCCCCGCACTTTTGTTGCTCATCGTCTATCTCGTCTACCCCGTGGTCGCCACCTTCATCCTGTCTTTCTACGACCGGACCGGTGACAATTTCGTCGGCCTCAACAATTACCGCTGGGCCATCTATGATGATGGTTTCCGCCAATCCATTTTCAACAATATCCTCTGGTTGGCCGTCGTGCCCGCCGCCTGCACCTTCTTCGGCCTCGTGATTGCCGTCATGACCGACCGCATCTGGTGGGGCAATATCGCCAAATCCATCGTCTTCATGCCGATGGCGATCTCATTTGTCGGCGCCTCCGTCATCTGGAAATTCGTCTATGAATATCGCGGCGAGGGGCAAACGCAGATCGGCTTGCTGAATGCCATCGTTGAATATTTCGGCGGCTCGCCAGAGGTGTGGATTTCCATGCCGTTCTGGAACAACTTCTTCCTCATGGTCATCCTCATCTGGATCCAGACCGGCTTTGCCATGGTCATCCTCTCGGCAGCGCTTCGCGGCATTTCCGAAGAGACGGTGGAAGCCGCTGTGATCGATGGGGCCAATGGCTGGCAGATCTTCTGGAAGATTCTCGTTCCACAGATATGGGGCACCATCGCCGTTGTCTGGACGACGATCACTATCCTCGTTCTCAAGGTCTTCGATATCGTTCTGACCATGACCAATGGCCAATGGAACACCATGGTTCTGGCCAACCTCATGTTCGACTGGATGTTCAGAGGCGGTGGAGACAGCGGACGCAGTGCCGTTATCGCGCTCATCATCATGGCAGCGGTCACGCCGATCATGATCTGGAACATTCGCCAGGCAAACCGTGAGATGGAGGGTCGCTGAGATGAGCATAACAACGCGTATTCGCCGCATCGGCCTGCCACGCCTGATCGTTCACATCAGCGTCCTCTTCGTCGTGCTGCTCTGGCTTTTGCCAACGCTCGGCATTCTGGTCAGCTCGCTGCGAGACAAGGACCAGCTCGTTGTATCAGGTTGGTGGACGGCCTTTTCCAGCTCAAGTCAAACGCAGGCGCTTCGCCTTGCCGACCCTGCAACGCAAAGGCAGGAGGGTGATCGTTTCATCATCTCCGGCAATGTGTTTGAGAATGGCGCGGGCGGCAAGATTTCCGCTTTTGGCGTGAGGGTGCAGGAGCCTGAAGCCTTCCCGGCAGGGGAGGCAGCCGATCTGGGTGACGGCGAAAGCCTCGTTATCAACGAGGACGGCACCTACCAGTACAGCAAGACTGCAAGCTTCGAGGGTTCGCGTGCCAAGCGTGTCTATCTGGCTGTGTCCACGCCGCCCATCTTCACGCTTGATAATTATCGCACTGTGCTTGCCTCTGAGGGTATAGGTCAGGCCTTCGTCAATTCGCTGACGGTTGCCATTCCGGCCACGGTCATCCCCATTCTCATCGCGGCTTTCGCGGCCTATGCCCTGTCATGGATGAAGTTTACGGGACGCTCCCTCATCATCGCCATGGTCGTCGGCCTCATCGTGGTGCCGTTGCAGATGTCGCTCATCCCGCTGTTGCAGCTCTATAACTGGATCGGCAACGTCTTTGGCGTGCCCTCCAAGACCTATGCGGGCATATGGCTGGCGCACACGGCCTTTGGTCTGCCGCTCGCCATCTATCTGCTGCGCAACTATATTTCCGGCCTGCCGAAAGAAATCATCGAGAGTGCGCGTGTGGACGGTGCCAGTGACTTTGAAATCTTCGTCAAGATCATCCTGCCGCTGTCTTTCCCGGCGCTTGCATCCTTCTCCATCTTCCAGTTTCTCTGGACCTGGAACGACCTTCTGGTCGCCATGGTGTTTCTGGGAACGCAGAAGGATGAGCTGGTGCTGACAGGCGCACTCAACGCGCTTCTGGGTTCTCGCGGCGGCAACTGGGAAATCCTCACCGCATCGGCCTTCGTCACCATCGTCGTGCCGCTCTGCGTTTTCTTCGCTCTCCAACGCTACCTTGTACGCGGTCTGCTTTCCGGCTCGGTCAAGGGAGGCTGATCAACATGAATGCCCATACCAAACAGGATACTGAAATGACGACTTCTACTCTCGTTCGCGACAAGGATTGGTGGCGCGGTGCTGTGATCTACCAGATCTACCCGCGCTCCTATCAGGATAGCAACGGCGATGGCATTGGCGATCTCAAGGGCATCACCTCGCGCCTGGAGCATATTTCAAAGCTCGGCGCAGATGCGATCTGGATTTCTCCCTTCTTCACGTCTCCTATGAAGGATTTCGGCTACGACGTGTCCAACTATGTCGATGTCGACCCGATGTTCGGCACACTGGCGGACTTCGACGGCTTGATTACCGAGGCGCACCGTCTTGGTATCCGCGTCATGATCGACCTCGTCCTGTCGCACACGTCGGATCAGCATCCGTGGTTTGTGCAGAGCCGTTCCAGCCGCCAGAATCCGAAGGCTGACTGGTATGTCTGGAGCGATGGCAAGCCGGATGGCACACCGCCCAACAATTGGCTCTCCATTTTCGGCGGCTCCGGCTGGCAGTGGGACCCGACGCGCATGCAATATTACATGCACAACTTCCTCACCTCGCAGCCTGATCTTAATCTGCACAATGAAGAGGTGCAGCAGGAGTTGCTCAACATTACCCGCTTCTGGCTGGAGCGCGGCGTCGATGGTTTCCGTCTGGATACGATCAACTTCTATTTCCACGACAAGGAATTGCGCAACAACCCGGCGCTTGCTCCGGAACGCCGCAACGCTTCCACCGCACCAGCCGTGAACCCCTATAATTTCCAGGAACACATCTACGACAAGAACCGCCCCGAAAACATCGCATTCCTGAAGCGCTTCCGCGCCGTTCTCGATGAGTTCCCGGATATCGCAGCCGTGGGCGAGGTGGGGGATAGCCAGCGCGGGCTTGAGATCGTCGGTGAATACACATCCGGCGATGACAAGATGCAGATGTGCTACGCATTCGAGTTTCTGGCGCCGGATGCGCTGACGCCGCAGCGTGTGGCCGATGTGCAGGCAGATTTTGCCCGCGCTGCCCCCGAGGGCTGGGCATGCTGGGCCTTTTCCAACCATGACGTCGTGCGCCATGTCAGCCGCTGGGGCGATGTGGTGGAAGACAAGGATGCTTTCGCCAAGGTGCTGGCTGCCCTGTTGATGACGCAGCGCGGATCGGTCTGCATTTACGAGGGCGAAGAGCTTGGCCTGACAGAGGCCGAAATCGCATTCGACGATCTGCAGGACCCTTACGGCATCCAGTTCTGGCCGGAATTCAAGGGTCGTGACGGTTGCCGCACGCCGATGGTCTGGGATGCAGGCCATGCGCTGGCAGGTTTCTCAACAGCCGATAAGGGCTGGCTTCCGATTCCCCCTGAACACAAGCAGCGCGCCGTCAGCGCCCAGCAGGGGGATGAGACATCGGTGCTGGAGCACTACCGCCGCTTCCTTGCCTTCCGCAAACAGCACCCGGCCTTTGCCAAGGGAAGCATTGCGTTTCAGCCGGTCGAGGGCACCGTTTCCAGCTACACGCGCACGCTAGGCAACGAGACTGTGGTCTGCCTGTTCAACCTTTCCGCAGAACCATCCACAGCACAGCTGCCGGAGGGCAACTGGGAGGTTCTCGACGGCCATGGTTTTTCGGCTGAGCTGAACGGCAGCAGCGTTGCATTACCGGCATGGGGCGCATTCTTCGCCCGTTACGCCTGACATCATACCAGGGAGGAACACCGCATGACTGGTCTCGTTCTCAAGGATATCCGCAAGGCCTATGGCCAGGTCAAGGTCCTGCACGGCATTGATCTGGAGATCAAACAAGGCGAATTCATTGTTTTCGTCGGCCCTTCCGGCTGCGGTAAATCCACGCTGCTGCGCATGATTGCCGGGTTGGAGGAGATCACGGGCGGCGAGATGTATATTGACGGGCAACTGGTCAACGAGATCCCGCCGTCGCGGCGCGGCATCGCCATGGTGTTCCAGTCCTATGCGCTCTATCCGCACATGACGGTTTACGACAACATGGCCTTCGGTATGCGGATCGCTAAGGAGAACAAGCAGGAAATCGACCGCCGCGTGCGCGCTGCGGCCGACATTCTGCAATTGACGCAATATCTTGAGCGTCTGCCCAAAGCCTTGTCCGGTGGCCAGCGCCAGCGCGTTGCAATCGGTCGCGCCATCTGCCGCAACCCCAAGGTCTTCCTGTTCGATGAGCCGCTGTCCAACCTCGATGCGGCGCTTCGTGTGGCCACCCGGATCGAAATCGCCAAGCTTGGCGAGCAGATGGCGGATACGACGATGATCTACGTCACCCATGACCAGGTAGAGGCCATGACGCTGGCTGACCGTATCGTTGTTCTCAACGGCGGCCGTGTGGAGCAGGTGGGTGCACCGCTTGAGCTCTATGAGAACCCCGGCAATCTCTTTGTGGCGAAGTTTATCGGATCTCCAGCCATGAACATCATTCCCGCAACCATCAAACGTTCGGGCGCGCAGACTGCTATCGAGCTTGCCGGTGGGAAGACCCTGTCCGTCGATATTGCGACCCCCGCCGGAGAGGACGGCAAAGCCGCATCCTTTGGCGTGCGCCCGGAGGATTTGTCCATCGTCACGGGCGATGACTATCTTTTCGAGGGCAAGGTTTCCATTGTCGAGGCGCTCGGGGAAGTCACCTTGCTCTACCTCGAAGCCCCTGCTGGCCAGGAGCCGATTATCGTGAAAATTCCGGGCATCGCCCAGGCCAAAAAAGGTCAGGTTTTGCGCTTCTCAGCACCGCGTGAGAAGCTGCATCTGTTTGATGCGGAGGGCCAGACTTATCGCCGCTGAAACGGCTTTTGAAACGCCGCCTTAACTATTTTTGAAAGGCGTTTCGTGGCGTCGTTTTCTTATCATATTAGAGAATATGATAAGATATCAGCGGCTTAACCATGGCTGTCTCATGCCTGCGCGCAGTGGTGGATCTTATCCACAGTCAGATCTGGCATGTGTTTCATATCGAAACGGGGAGATAAATTCTTAAGACCTTCTGGCTAGTCTTTTTTCTCAAATAATGAAAAGGGATGACGAAATTGAACGCCCGGGCAGACATCGGCAAACCCAGCTATCTCAGCAAGGAAGAATCTTTCATGTATGACCGCGAGGGGCGGTTCAAACTGGAAGATACGATGAATGCCGCACGCATCGAATATACCGAGAAAGCCGTAATGAATATGGCTTCACGCCGGTGCGATGTCGTCAAGATTTCCCACTCCGAAGCCGTGCTGGCGCTTCTGACCCAGTACAATCTGCCCCAGCAATTCTATCTCGATATTCCCGACGCCCGCATCACCAAGATCGGTTGCGTGTTGTTGAAGGTCAATCCAAACAACACGATCCACGTTCGCTTCCTACATATTCTGAGCAAGAAGGATATGGAGCGGATTTTCGTGTTCAGCACGCATCCGCAGCACCGCGACCGCAAGCTCGATATCCGGGCCTGGTAACGCTAATATCAGCCGTATAGGCGAGGCGTGCCGATCTTGAACCACGCCTTGGAAATCTTGCCCGCCGTAACTTCATAGATGCAGATGACGTCAAGCTCTCCGGGACCATCGGGGAAGGTGCGCGTCACTGTTTCATGGTCGATGACCGTGTTGCCAAGCACCATGCGGTGGAGCAACCTGCCGTGCAGGTTCGGCTCCTTGAACCGCTCCACATGCCTTTCACGGATCTCTTCCGCCGTTTTGGCCAGAAGCGTGTCGGGAAACAGGTAGTAGTGGCAATCACCTGCCCACCACGGCATGAAGGCGTCAATGTCGCGTGCATTATACGCCTCCAGCTGCATCTGGACCGGGTAGGCGACCTCTGTCGGGTCCACCATTGTCAGCTCGCGAACACGCTAGCACCCTGATCTGCCGGGCCAACACTGCGACGGAAGGGCGCAAACAGCTCGCGGCCCATGCCCCATTCATTCTCGGAGAGATCGGCCGTCGCGGGCTCACGGGCCGCAAGCTCTGCATCCGATACCAGAACCTGAATGGTGCCTGTAATGGCGTCGAGCCGGATGATATCGCCATCCTTGATGCGGGAGATCGGTCCGCAATCGACAGCCTCAGGGGTCATGTGAATGGCGGCGGGCACCTTGCCTGACGCGCCGGACATGCGACCGTCTGTGACCAAGGCCACCTTGAAGCCGCGATCCTGCAACACGCCGAGCGGCGGCGTCAGCTGGTGCAGCTCGGGCATGCCATTGGCCTTCGGTCCCTGGAAGCGTACCACAGCCACGAAATCGCGGTTCAGCTTGCCTTCCTTGAAGGCGGTCTGAAGGCTCTGCTGATCATGAAAGATGATCGCCGGTGCTTCGATGATATGCCGTTCCGGCTTGACCGCCGAGATCTTGATGACGGCCTTGCCGAGATTGCCGGTCAGCATTTTCAGGCCGCCGCTTGGCTGGAAAGGCGTTTCGACGCTGGCGAGAACCTTAGGGTCATGGCTCACATCGGGTGACGGGCTGCGCGTCACGCCGCCCTTCTCATCCAGCGTCGGCTCAATGGTGTAGGCCTCAAGTCCCTGACCAAAGACGGTGCGGACATCATCATGCACCAGGCCCTGCTTCAGCAACTGCTTGATGAGGAAGCCCATGCCACCGGCTGCGTGGAAGTGGTTCACATCCGCCAGACCATTGGGGTAAACGCGGGCCAGAAGTGGCACCACGTCTGAGAGATCGGAAATATCCTGCCATGTCAGCACGATGCCAGCTGCACGCGCCATGGCAATGAGGTGCAGCGTGTGGTTGGTGGAGCCTCCGGTGGCGTGCAGACCGACGACGCCGTTGACCACGGAACGTTCATCGATCATTTCGCCCGCTGGCGTGAACTCGTTGCCCTGCGCTGTGATTGCCAGCGCCCGCTTGGTGGCTTCACGCGTCAACGCGTCGCGCAGAGGCGTACCCGGATTGATGAAGGACGATCCGGGCATGTGGAAGCCCATGATCTCCATCAGCATCTGGTTGGAATTGGCCGTGCCGTAGAAGGTGCAGGTGCCGGGGCCGTGGTAGGATTTGGATTCCGCCTCCAGCAGCTCGGCGCGTCCAACCTTGCCTTCGGCATAAAGCTGGCGAATGCGGGATTTCTCGTCATTCGGCAGACCAGATGTCATCGGTCCAGCTGGAATGAATATGGAGGGCAGATGACCGAAAGAGAGCGCCGCAATGACGAGGCCCGGAACGATCTTGTCGCAGACACCGAGAAACACGGCTGCATCGAACATGTTGTGCGAGAGGCCGATGCCCGCCGACATGGCAATTGCATCGCGCGAAAACAGCGACAGCTCCATGCCCGGCTGACCTTGCGTCACGCCATCACACATGGCTGGCACCGCACCGGCAACCTGCGCAATGCCACCGGCTTCCTTGGCCGCATCGCGGATGATGGACGGGTAGATCTCGAAGGGCTGATGCGCCGAGAGCATGTCGTTATACGCGGTGATGATGCCCAGATTGCCAACCCGGTCGCCGGCAAGGATGTCCTTGTCGGCGGGGGAACAGACCGCAAATCCGTGCGCAAGATTGGCGCAGGACAGAACAGAACGATGCACACCCTTGGTTAGCTGGAGACGAAGCCTTTCGAGATAAATCTCGCGGTAAGGTTTCGAGCGCTCGACGATACGGGCTGTAATAGCCTGAATACGCGGGTCGGCAGCCATGGGCGTGTATCCTGTCCTTTAGTGGAACATCGGCCAGGCACTTGGGAATGCCAGCCGGTGTTCATGTTGCTGTTTCAAGCGTGGGGCTTATGGCGCCCAATAGATCTGAACGGGCGATTCCGCGCGGTTGAGCACGGCCCGCACAGGCATGTCTTCCTCGTCCAGATCGGACTTTGCCTTGTCGAGCGTTTCCTTCTTGGCCGCACCTTCGATGTGCAGCACGAGGAAACGGGCATCGTGAAGTGCCGAGAGATTGAACGTCAGGCGCTCTTCGCCGGCAGTTTCTGCGCTCATCGGAAGCACCGAGCGCTCTTCATCGAGATCGAGCGCCTCTTCCAGATTGTCACCGCCAGGGAAAAACGATGCCGTGTGGCCATCCGTGCCCATGCCGAGAATGACGACATCGAACGGATCGCAGATGGCTTCCGTCTTCACCGTTGCAAGCGTTGCAGCGTCTTCCGGCGTGGCGAAGAACTGATAGAGCGGCACGAAATAGGCGTAGGTCGCGGCGTTCTGCAGCAGGTGGTCGGCCACCAGCTTGTGGTTGGAACGGTCGCTTTCCGGGGCTACGAAACGTTCGTCCACCAGCGTTACGCTGATGTTCTTCCAGTCCAGCTCATGCTTGGACAGTTCCTGAAAGAACAGCTTGGGCGTCGAGCCGCCGGAGAGGGCAATGCTTGCCGTCCCACGCTCGGAAAGCCCACGCTCCAGACGTTCGGCCACGTCCTTTGCCAGCGTTTGCGCCAGTTCACGGCCGTTTGCGAAGATATGCTCCTGTCCGATCATTGCATATCCCCTTAATCGGCTTCGTGCCATGTGCGGCCGTCACGCTCGATCAGCGCAATCGAACCGCTTGGTCCCCATGTGCCCGACGTGTAGCCCTGTACGCCCTGATTGACGGCTTCCCAGCTTTTCAGAATTGGATCGACCCATTTCCATGCCGCTTCCACTTCATCGCGGCGCATGAACAGGGCCTGATTGGAGCGGATCGTATCCATCAAGAGGCGCTCATAAGCGTCTGGGCTGCGCACGTTAAACGCTTGCGCAAAGCTCATATCCAGCGAAACCTGACGCAGGCGCATGCCGCCCGGACCCGGATCCTTGATGAGCAGAGACTGCTTGACGCCTTCATCTGGCTGCAGACGAATGACCAGCTTGTTGGCTTCGATCTTGCCTGCCGCATCATCGAAAATCGAATGCGGGATCTGCTTGAAGGTCACGACGATTTCAGACACGCGCGAGGCAAGACGCTTGCCGGTGCGGATGTAGAAAGGCACGCCCGCCCAACGCCAATTGGCAATTTCAGCCTTGATGGCCACGAAGGTTTCGGTGTTGGAAACGCCGCCTTCCAGTTCTTCCAGATAGCCCTTGACTGCACCACCGGCAGAAGCGCCAGCGCGGTACTGTCCGCGAACTGTCAGCTTCTCGACATTGGACTGGTCGATCATCTTGAGCGAGCGAAGAACTTTAACCTTCTCGTCACGAACGGCTTCCGCGTCCATGGAGGAGGGGGGTTCCATCGCCACAAGGCACAAAAGCTGGAGAATATGATTCTGCACCATATCGCGCAGCGCGCCAGCCTTGTCGTAATATCCGGCACGGCCTTCAAGCCCGACGGACTCGGCAACGGTGATCTGCACATGGTCGATATGGGCGGAGTTCCACAGCGGTTCAAACAGCGCATTGGCAAAGCGCAGTACCATCAGGTTCTGCACGGTTTCCTTGCCGAGATAGTGGTCGATACGGAAGATCTGTTCTTCCTTGAAGACGTTGCCCAGCGTGTCGTTGAGCTCAAGCGCCGACGCCAGATCGCGGCCAATCGGCTTTTCCACGACGATGCGCGTAGACTTGGTAATCAGCTTGTGGTCACGGATCTTGAAGGCGATATCGCCGAAAATGCCGGGAGCGACAGCCAGATAGAAAGCGCGAATGCGGTCCTTGCCTTCATCGAGAAGCTTTTTCAGCTTGTCCCAGCCGCCGTCAGACTTGGCATCGACAGGAACATAGAAGATGCGGGCGCAGAATTTCGCGACCTGCTCGTCATCATATTCGCCCTTCTTCAAATGCTCCTTCAGAGCATCCTGAGCGAATTTACGGTATTCGTCATGGGTCATTACCGAACGGGATGCACCGATGATGCGTGTTGGCTCAGACAGCTGGTTTTCCACCTGCCGGTGGTAGAGAGCTGGCAAAAGCTTACGCTCGGCCAGGTCGCCAGTGCCGCCAAAAACGACGCAATCGAAGGGCTCTACTGGAATGATTTGACTGCTCATACCGATTCTCTCGATCTCTCATGTGTTGGAGGCATCCATAATCTAATCGATTTAAAAATGCCAGATGTGTTGGAAAAAAAATATGGTTTTTGCTTTTAAGACGTTGTTTATGCTGCGTTAACCTTCGCCGCGCCGATATTTCCCGCTTGTTGCATCAGAACCTGTCTCGCAATGCGTACCACGAAAGCGCCAGAAACAGCAGCGGTGCCCGCAATGATGTTCCGCCCGGAAATGACGGCACGTCAAGCGACGAGAACTGCTCCAGCGCCCGGTCCTTGGCAATGACCATATCCGCATAGAGCTTGCCGCAATAATTCGACAGCATCACGCCGTGGCCGGAATAGCCGCCGATGGACATCACACCTGGCATGACTTCGCGCACGAAAGGCTGGCGGTTGAGCGTGATACCGACGGACCCACCCCAGGCATGCGTCATCTCGATCGTATCGAGCGCCGGATAGATTTCGGCGATCTGCTTGCGAATATGCCTGGAAATGTCCCGCGGCGAATCCGCCGTATAGGCCTCCCGTCCGCCAAACAGCAAACGATTGTCCGGCGTCTTGCGGAAATAACGCACCACGAAACGACTATCCGCGACCGCTTCCTTTCCGGGAATGATTTCCGGAAACTCATCCAGCGGCACCGTCGCGCCGATGAAGGAGCGGATGGGCATGACGTGGGCTGCCGTCACAGGCTCCAGATTGCCGATATGGGCATTGGTCGCGATGAGAACCCGGCTTGCGGTGATCGTGCCGGATGGCGTTTCAATTAGCGTCTTGCCGCCCGTCTGCTTTATCGACTTAGCGGGCGTCATCTCGAAAATCTGCGCGCCCGCAGCGTGAGCGGCCTTTGCCAGACCGATGATGAGCTTCAGCGGGTGAATATGCCCGGTGCCGGTGTCACGAACGCCGAAATGGTAATGATCGGAACCCAGCCTTTGCTCTGTCTCGGCCTTTTCCATGAAGGAAACTTGGGCGTAGCCATAGCGGCTGCGCATCGCCTCGACGCTGTCGCGATAGGTCTTCTCATAGCTTTTCTTGTGCAGGACATTCAGTTGCCCCGGCAGAAACTCCATGTCGATGCCATGGTCTCGGGCAAAATCCAGCACGTAATGTTTTGCACCTTCGGCAATGTCGAACAGCGCCTTGGAACGCTCAAAGCCGACCTGCTTTTCCAGCTCGTCCGGCCAGGCCCGCTGTCCGCTGCCGAATTGGCCGCCATTGCGCCCGGATGCGCCATCACCAAAGCGGCAGCCCTCGATCAGTACAACGGAAATACCTGCCTTGGCCAGATTATAGGCGGCCTGCAGACCGGTGAAACCGCCGCCGATGACGGCACAATCCACCGTGCGGGAGCCATCCATGGCGGGATATTGCGGCCTGTCACCAACGCTATCCTGATACCAGGATAGGCCGGGTGCTATCGGGCTTTGCCATGTCATGCGCAAACCCTCATACGTTCAGCAGCAGGAATTCCCGCTCCCAAGGGCTGATCACCTGCATGAAGGTTTCAAACTCGCCACGCTTCAGACCGGCATAAAGACCCACGAACTCATGACCGAAGACCCGCTCCAACTGAGGCTCACCTTCCAGCAATGCCACCGCCTCCAACAGGCCGCGTGGCAGCTCGATGGAGCCTTCATTGGCCGTCTCATAGGTCGGCTCGGTCGGCTCGATATTGTTCATGATGCCAAGCCAGCCGCAGGCAAGCGATGCCGCGATGGCGAGGTAAGGGTTGGCATCGGAGCTGGGCAGGCGGTTTTCCACGCGCCGCGCCGAAGGGCCTGATATCGGCACGCGGAAGGCGGTCGTGCGGTTGTCGTAACCCCAGGCATTGTTGACCGGGCATGCCATGTCTGGCGTCAGGCGGCGGTAGGAGTTGACGTAGGGCGCCAGCATGACCAGCGCGTTCGGCACATAACGCTGCATGCCGCCGACGAAGGAGAAAAATTCCTTGGACGGGCTGCCATCCTTGTTGGAAAACACATTGTCGCCAGTCTCGGCATCCACCACCGACTGGTGAATGTGCATCGCGGAGCCGGGCATGCCCTGCATGGGCTTTGCCATGAAGGTGGCATATATGCCGTGTTTCAACGCCGCTTCACGAATGGTGCGCTTGAACAGGAAGACCTGATCGGCAAGCTCGATGGGGTCACCATGGCGAAGGTTGATTTCCAGCTGCGCCGGACCCTCTTCATGGATCAGCGTGTCGATCTCGAGACCCTGCTTTTCCGAGAAGTGATAGATATCGTCGATCAATTCGTCGAATTCGTTGATGCCGGCAATCGAATAGCTCTGGCCGCCGACGATGGAACGGCCCGAGCGACCCTTTGGCGGATGCAGCGGATAATCGGGGTCGTCATTCATGGCGACCAGATAGAACTCGATTTCCGGGGCAACGACCGGCTTCCAGCCCTTTTCCTTGTAAAGGTCGAGCACGTTTCGGAGCACGTTGCGCGGCGTGTAGGGAACGAAGTTGCCTTCCTGATCCACGACATCGCAGATGACCTGCGCGGTGGGGTCACTTTCCCACGGCACGACGCAGAGCGTGGAAAGATCTGGCACCAGCTTCAGGTCGCTATCGCGCGGCTCATAGCGGAAGTTCGCCGTTTCATCGGGGTATTCGCCAGAAATCGTGTGGCGGTAGAGAGCCGATGGCAGCGCCAGCGATGTATCGCCCGTAAACTTGGATGTCGGCATCATCTTGCCGCGTGGAACGCCTGCGAGGTCAGGCGTGATGCACTCGATGTCCTCGATGCCGCGGGCTTTGAGCCATTGCGCAGCTTCCCGCCATGTGGCGCAACCCCGTGTGGGAGAGACGTCGACGGGTATCTTCTTTGCCATGGTTGCCGGTTTTTTGGGGCGGAGCATGGTTTTCTTGGAAGGCATAAATCACCGGCTTTGTGTTTCGATTGGCACTATCATAGCCAGACTTTGGCAATTGGCAAAAGGGTAAAGCGCCATTGACAACGGACCTGACTTCGAAAAGAGGAAGTACACCGAAACTAGGGAAACTCCATGACGGAAAAATGTAACGTGCTGATATTGGGTGCGGGGGCAGCGGGCATGATGTGTGCCATCCGTGCCGGTCAGCGTGGCCGTTCTGTCATTCTCATCGATCATGCCAAGGCGCCGGGCGAGAAAATCCGCATTTCCGGTGGGGGCCGCTGCAATTTCACCAATGTGCATACCAGCCCGAAGAACTATCTGTCCAGCAATCCGCATTTCGCCAAATCGGCGCTTGCCCGTTACACGCCGCGCGATTTCATAGGCCTTGTGGAAAAGTACCGCATTGCCTTCCATGAAAAGGCGCTGGGGCAACTGTTCTGCGATGATAGCGCCAAGGATATCATCCGCATGCTGCTTGGCGAAATGCAGGCGGTGGGTGCGAAGCTTAGGCTGCAGACGGAGATCACATCGGTGGAAGCCATCGGCACCGGTGGCTTCAGGGTTGCAACATCGGCCGGGATGATTGAAGCCGACAGTCTTGTCATCGCCACCGGTGGAAAATCCATTCCGAAAATGGGCGCGACCGGCTTTGCCTATCGCGTGGCCGAACAGTTCGGATTGCCGATCATCGAAACACGACCCGGCCTTGTGCCGCTGACGCTTGATCCGGCGGCGCTGGAAAAGCTCGCACCGCTGTCAGGCATTGCTGTTCCTGCGGAGCTTTTCCACGGCAAGACGTCCTTCAAGGAAGCTCTGCTGTTTACCCACCGAGGCCTGAGCGGCCCCGCAATTCTGCAAATCTCATCCTTCTGGCGCGAGGGTGACGAGATCAGCCTCAAGATGGAGCCGGAACTTGACGTCATCGGTCATCTGAAGGCCGCGAAAAAGACGAATGGCCGCCAGTCCGCTCAGACGGTATTGGGGGATATTTTGCCAAAGCGGCTTGCGCAGCATGTAACCGAGCGGGCAGGGGTCACGGGCAATCTGGGCGATATGTCGGACAAGACTTTGGGCGCGCTGGCTTCAGCCGTGCAGGACTGGTCAATAAAGCCATCGGGGTCTGAGGGATATCGCACCGCCGAGGTCACATTGGGCGGCGTGGATACCACCCATCTCGATTCCAAGACGATGCAGGCGAAAGCCGTGCCAGGCCTCTATTTCATCGGGGAATGTGTTGACGTCACGGGCTGGCTGGGCGGCTATAATTTCCAGTGGGCATGGGCATCCGGCCACGCCGCTGGAGAATCTGTGTGAAGCTTCGCCATCTTAAGGCCTTATTAAGAGACGCGGAGTCATGCTGATCGAATGCCAGCACAACGCAAGTTGATACATGATGTCCCGCTGGACGCCGGAACCCGGCATCGATCGGTTATGTTTTTCGTTCAGGAAGCCGCTCATGATGACGTTCAGAAAACCTGCCCGCGCTATCGCGATTGCTCGCACCGCCACTGACAACGCAGTCTACGCCTTCCGCCTCAGCCTGATTTCGGCTGGCGCGATTGCGGCGTTTCTGGTTCTGCTGTTCTAAATATCTCCGTTGCGCCATACCGGGCAGAGCCCGGCATGACGAACATTTGGTGGGAAGCGCTTAAGCCGCAGCCTTGCCCTGTGCAACGATGACGGGGATGAGCAGGTCTCCCCAGTTGCCGTCGCCGCCATGGTGGCGGGCGGAGCGAACGAGCTCTACCGAAACACCAGCTTCGACAGCATTCATGACCGCCTGATTGAGGCGATGCAGATCATTTGCCAGCATGCGAATGGCGCTTTGCTGATCCTGGTTCATGGATGAGGACTGCTCCTCGCTGCGTTCCTTAACTCTTGAAATCGAAGCCATAGTTTTTCCTCCGTTCAATGGGGTTGAAGCTTGCCTGTTGTTTGTCGAATGTCGTTATCGCAAAACCGCGTCACACTTTTGCGCGACATGCTCGTTATTCCGCAGCAGGGCGGAACTGGTCGTGTTCGGTCGATTCCTTCATCGCCGTGGTGGATGATGTGCCGCCCGTAATGGCGACCGAGACCGCATCGAAATAGCCGGTGCCAACCTCGCGCTGGTGCTTGGTGGCGGTATAGCCGTTGATTTCGGCTGCGAATTCCGCTTCCTGAAGCTCCGAATAGGCGGCCATCTGCCGGTCCTTGTAGCCGCGTGCCAGTTCAAACATGCCGTAATTGAGTTGGTGGAAACCGGCAAGTGTGATGAACTGGAACTTGTAGCCCATTGCCCCCAATTCCCGCTGGAACTTTGCAATCGTCGCATCATCGAGATGTTTCTTCCAGTTGAAGGACGGCGAGCAATTATAGGCTAGCTTCTTGCCCGGATGCACCTTGTGGACGCCTTCGGCAAAGCGCTTCGCCTGCTCCAGATCCGGCTTGGATGTTTCGCACCAGATGAGATCGCAAAACGGCGCATAGGCATTGGCGCGGGCGATGCAGGGCTCCAGTCCGTTTTTGACCTGATAGAAGCCTTCGACAGTACGACCGGCATCATAATCCACGAAGGGGCGGTCACGCTCATCGATATCGGAAGTCAAAAGCTTGGCGGCTTCCGCATCCGTGCGGGCGATGACGAGCGTTGGTGTGCCCATGACGTCTGCGGCTAGACGCGCTGCCGTCAGGTTGCGGATATGCGCGGCTGTCGGGATAAGAACCTTGCCGCCCAGATGGCCGCACTTCTTTTCCGATGCCAGCTGGTCTTCATAGTGAACCCCCGCAGCGCCTGCCTCGATGAAGGCTTTCATGATTTCAAACGCGTTCAGCGGACCACCGAACCCTGCTTCGGCATCGGCAACGATGGGTGCAAACCAGGTATCGACAGACAGGCCCTTGCCTTCGGCGTTTTCTATCTGGTCGGCGCGCTGCAATGTTTTGTTGATGCGCTTTGCCAGTTCCGGGGCGGCATTGGCCGGGTATAGGGACTGGTCGGGATACATCGAAGAGGCCGTGTTGGCATCTGCAGCAACCTGCCAGCCAGACAGGTAGATCGCCTTCAAACCGGCGCGAACCATCTGCATGGCCTGGTTGCCGGAGAGCGCGCCGAGCGCATTGATGTAGCTTTCCTCATTGATGAGCTGCCACAGCCGGTTCGCGCCCATTTCCGCCAGAGAATAACGGATCTCGACAGAGCCGCGCAGCTTCTCCACATCCGCTGCCGTATAAGTCCGCTCAATGCCATCAAAACGACCCTGCGGGGCGCTCGGTACAAGCTTGTAAAAATCCGTCATGTCTCTCTCCCTTTGTCACAATCTCCGCGCTGATCCACTCCCGATCAGCAGTGATCCGATGTGGAAATGTTTACAATTTACTGCGTTCAGCCGCCAGTTCAAAAGCAATATCAGTGACTTGAAAGAGGTCACGCTGTAGGGAATTTGACAGCAAGATTTGTAAAATTGTAAGTCTTGTAAAAATGACCGGCTGCGTTATTCTGTCTGCATCACTTGCTGGGAGGCGTTGGTGGAAGCAAAGATTTTCGCAGGCGCGCGCGTGCGCCGTGTGCGTAATGGACTGGGCTTGACGCAGACGGCGATGGCGGAGGCACTGTCGATTTCGCCGTCCTATCTCAACCTCATCGAACGCAACCAACGCCCGCTGACCGTTCAGCTTCTGCTGAAACTCTCATCTGTCTACAAGGTGGATCTCGATGATCTGCAGGGCGAGAGTGGCGGCATGTCCAGCCAGCTGCGGGAAGTGTTTGCCGATCCGCTTTTGGCGGGGGAGGTGCCGTCGGGACAGGAACTGGTTGAGGTGGCGGAAGCGGCCCCCAATGTGGCGGCTGGTATCAACAAGCTCTACCGTGCCTATCGCGAGCAGGCGCAGCGCCTCAGCGACCTCTCCGATCTTCTGGCGCGGGAAGGGCACCAGACCACGCTTTCGGCAACGCGCCTGCCCATTGACGAAGTGCGGGAAATCTTTGAACGGCGGCCCGCTTTTTTTGCGCAGCTGGATGCGGCGGCGGAAGCGTTTCACGCTGCGCTGAAGCCGGGAGACGATCTGGCGCAGGCGCTGAAACTCTGGCTTCAGAAAAACCACGGCATCGTTGTGCGCACCATGCCGGTGCACGCCATGCCGAATTTGCGAAGGCGTTATGACCGCCACTCCATGCGGCTGTTTCTCTCCGAGCGCCTTTCGCCGCAGGATCAGCTGCGTGAGATGGCCATGGAAGCCTGTCTTTTGGCGCTGACGACGGAGATTGGTGTTGAGCTTGCAGACCTGCCGCTTTCCAGTGAAGAGGCGAAACGTATCGCCCGTTTCGAGCTTGCGCGTTACGCCGCCCATGCGCTGATGATGCCCTATGGCGCATATCTCGCCGCCGCACAGCGGGCGCGTTACGATATCGACATCTTGCGCGGGCGCTTCAACGTATCGTTCGAGCAGGCGGCAAGCCGCCTCGTCACTCTGGTGCGGCCGGGTGCCAGCGGCATTCCATTCTTCCTCATGGAAATCGACAGTGCCGGAAACCGTTTTCGCAAGGCAGGCGCGCTCGGCTTTCCGCAGGCCCGCTTTGGTGGGCTCTGTCCCAAGCTCAATGTCCACGCCGCGTTTTCGCAGCCGTGTCAGGTTCTGGCCGAGCAGGTGGAGATGCCGGATGGTGGTGGCTATCTGACGATTGCACGCACGCTGGAGGGGCCGCAGGCGGGCTTTGGAGAACGGCTTCGCCGCACCACAGTCATGATCGCCTGTGATGCCGCACTTGCCAAGGAAACGGTTTATGGTGACGCGGTTGGAAGCGCAGCGCTGCGGGTTGCCATCGGCCCATCCTGTCGTCTGTGTGAGAGGCAAGGCTGCCTGTCGCGTGCCGAAGCGCCGTTGACGCGGCCATTGGGGCTGGATGAGATGGTCACGGGTCTCAGCGTTTTCGATTTTCAGTGACGCATTTGAAGACAATTGTTTGAAAATGCCGCGCTGCACATTTCCCGCTTGCGGCGGCAAGTTTTCCTTTCTAGTCTCTGACAAAACAAGGGGATCACGCGCTTCCCACGGCGCGCTCAAACAGGAGTTACCATGAAACACCGTTCGCTTCGTTTCAGTCTTGCTGTTGTGGCCGCGGCGCTGGCCGCCGGCACGGCCTATGCGCAGGAAAAGGTCGTCCACGTTTACAACTGGTCCGACTATATCGAGCCTTCTCTGCTGGAAGAATTCACAAAGGAAACCGGCATCAAGGTCGTTTACGACGTTTATGATGGCAACGAGGTTCTGGAAACCAAGCTTCTGGCCGGCAATTCCGGTTATGACGTGGTTGCGCCGACATCGCCGTTCCTGGCCCGTCAGATCAAGGCTGGCGTTTACCAGAAGCTGGACAAGTCCAAGCTGCCGAACCTCAAGAACATGTGGCCTGAGATCACCACCCGTCTGGCGCAGTACGATCCCGGCAACGAATATGCCGTCAACTACATGTGGGGCACCACCGGCCTCGGTTACAACGTGGCCAAGGTCAAGGCCGCCTTGGGCGACGTGAAGATCGATAGCTGGGATGTTATCTTCAAGCCTGAAAATGCTGCAAAGCTGAAGTCATGCGGCATCAACATTCTGGATGCATCCGACGAAACCTTCGCCATTGCCATGAACTACATCGGCAAAAACCCTGACAGCAAGGAAACTGCCGATCTGGAAGCAGGCGGCGATGTCTACAAGGCCATTCGTCCTTCGGTGAAGACCTTCAATTCCTCGGCCTATATCGATGAGCTGGCCAATGGCGACAGCTGCATTACCATCGGTTGGTCTGGCGACATTCTTCAGGCCAAGGCGCGCGCTGAAGAAGCCAAGAATGGCGTGGAAGTGAACTACGTCATTCCCAAGGAAGGCACTTACATCTGGATGGATTCCTTCGTCATTCCGGCAGATGCCAAAAATGTCGATGCAGCCCACGCCTTCATCAACTTCATGATGAAGCCCGATGTTGCCGCAAAGGCATCCGACTATGTGCAATATGCCAACGGCAATCTTGCATCGCAGGCATTGATGGATGAGGCTGTTTCGAAGAACCCCGGTGTTTACCCGGACGCAGAAACAATGAAGAAGCTCTTCACCATCTCGCCTTACGGGCCAAAAGAACAGCGCGTTCTCAACCGCGTCTGGACACAGATAAAAACCGGCAGCTGACCGGGATTGGAAAAAGGGGCGGGCGCATTCCTGCCCCTTTCTCGTTCAGGCTTATAAAACAGATGGGATAATACATGGCTAAATCTCTTGGTCCGGTGAAGCGCAAATTCTCTCCATGGACAGACCCGGCCTCCGTGCCGTTCATTCGGTTTGAGAATGTGACCAAGAGATTTGGCGATTTCGTTGCCGTCGATAATCTGACGCTGGATATTTACGAGCGCGAATTCTTCTCTCTGCTGGGGCCATCGGGCTGCGGCAAGACGACATTGATGCGCATGCTGGCCGGTTTCGAAGAGCCGACCGAGGGCCGTATCCTTTTGCAGGGCAAGGATATTTCCGGTGTTCCGCCCTATAAGCGTCCCACCAATATGATGTTCCAGTCCTACGCGCTTTTCCCGCATATGTCGGTTGAGAAGAACATCGCCTTCGGGCTTGAACAGGATAATCTGCCACGGGCCGAGATCAACACCCGTGTCCAGGAAATGCTGCGCCTCGTCAAGCTCACCGAGTTTGCCAAGCGCAAGCCGAGCCAGCTTTCCGGCGGCCAGCGCCAGCGCGTGGCGCTTGCCCGCTCTCTGGCAAAGCGCCCGAAGGTTCTTCTGCTGGATGAGCCATTGGGTGCGCTGGATCGAAAGCTGCGCGAAGAAACCCAGTTCGAAATCATGGATTTGCAGCAGACGCTGGGCCTGACCTTTCTCATCGTAACGCACGATCAGGAAGAGGCCATGACTGTCTCGGACCGCATTGCCGTGATGGACAAGGGCACCGTCGTGCAGGTGGCGACGCCCGCCGAAATCTACGAAGCGCCCAATAGTCGCTACGTCGCGGATTTCATTGGCGATATCAATATTTTCGAAGCCGAGGTTAAGGATATCGCTCCGCGTGAGGGTGCGCCGGCCCATATCCGTCTTGATTGCGAAGGTCTGCCCGTTGTGGTGGAACAGGACTGCGCCGTTGCGGTCGGCGGCAAGGTTGCCTTTGCCATTCGCCCGGAAAAGGTAGGCATCTCGCTCGACCCGCCTGCGGACACGACAGTCAATGTCGGTCACGGCGAAGTCTGGGATATCGGTTATCTCGGCGATTTCTCGATCTTCATCGTCAAATTGGGTGATGGCCGCATCATGCGGGCGGCGCAAGCCAATGTGTCACGCCTCGTGGATCGACCCATCACCTTCGGGGATATGGTCTGGTTGAAGTGGAAAGCCGATTCCGGTCTGGTTCTCACCCGCTAAAGGAGGTGTCATATGGCTATCTCGTCTCCTGAAAATCGGCAGAGCCCTCTGCGTTGGCTCATCGTTGCCGTTCCCTATATCTGGCTTGCGCTGTTTTTCACCGCGCCGTTCCTGATCATCGTCAAGATATCGCTGTCCGATACGGCCATCGCCATGCCGCCCTATGTGCCGGTGTTTGATGGCTTCAGCGCCATTGGCGATTTCCTGTCGCAGCTGGATTTCGAGAATTATCTGTTCCTCACGCAGGACCCGCTTTACGTTGAAGCCTATCTGTCGTCGCTGCGGATCGCGCTGATTTCAACATTTCTCCTGCTGTTGATCGGCTACCCCATGGCGCTGGCCATGGCGCGCGCGCCTACGACCATCAGGCCAACGCTGGTCATGCTGGTGATCCTACCGTTTTGGACATCATTCCTTATCCGTGTTTACGCATGGATCGGGATTTTGAAGCCCGAGGGGTTGCTCACAGTTCTCTTCCAGACCATCGGCATTCTGGGCCCTGATGAGCAGGTCAATATCTTCCGAACAGACACATCGGTCTTTATCGGCATCGTCTATTCCTACCTGCCTTTCATGGTGCTGCCGCTCTATGCAGCCCTTGAAAAGCTGGACAATACCCTGCTAGAAGCCGCAGCCGATCTGGGTTGCCCGCCATGGAAAGCCTTCTGGAAAATCACATTCCCGCTGTCTCTGCCCGGCGTGATTGCCGGATCGATGATCTGCTTCATTCCCATAACAGGTGAATTCGTCATCCCCGATCTCTTGGGCGGCGCGGAAACGCTGATGATCGGCAAGACATTGTGGACGGAGTTCTTCGGCAACAGAGATTGGCCGCTGGCCTCGGCCGTTGCCGTGTTGTTGCTGCTGGTGCTTGTCGTGCCCATCGCCATCTTCCAGAACCAGCAGAAGAAGGTGAGCTGAGCCATGAAGCGCGGTAAATTTGACACAACCATCCTCACGCTCTGCTTTGCGTTCCTCTATATTCCGATCCTCATTCTGGTGATCTATTCCTTCAATGCCTCCAAGCTCGTCACGGTTTGGGGCGGGTTCTCGCTACACTGGTATCAGTCCATGTGGAGCAATGAGAGCCTGATGGATGCAGCTTGGATCACGCTGCGCGTGGCGCTTTTGAGCGCGACCATCGGCACGATCCTGGGAACGCTGGCAGCTCTGTCACTCACCCGCTTCACGCGGTTTCCGGGGCGGATGCTGTTTTCCGGCATGATCTACGCGCCGCTCGTCATGCCGGAGGTTATCACCGGCCTGTCCTTGCTGCTGCTGTTCGTCTCCATCGGGGTAGATCGCGGTTTCTGGACCGTCATCATCGCGCACACGACCTTCACCATGTGCTATGTGGCGATCGTGGTGCAATCGCGTCTGCTGACCTTCGACCGTAGTCTGGAAGAGGCAGCGCTCGATCTTGGCTGCCCGCCCGTCAAAACCTTCTTCCGCATCACCCTTCCGTTGATCTTGCCGGGTGTCGTTGCGGGCTGGATGCTGGCGTTTTCACTGTCGCTGGACGATCTGGTCATCGCGAGCTTTACCACGGGGCCGGGCGCAACAACGCTGCCAATCAAGATCTATTCGCAGGTGCGGTTGGGTGTGACGCCTGAGATCAATGCCATCTGCACGATCCTGATCGCCTTCGTCACCGTTGGCGTCATCTGCGCCTCGCTTGCCACCAAGCGTTCGGAATTGCAGCGGATGCGGGATCAGCACGCGGCGGCCAAAGGCTGATCGGCTTATTTGTGGCGGTTTAATGCAAATGAGCCGATTAGGATTTTGTTGTCCCTAAATGGTGTAGTGCGCTTTTAACACTTTGTTAAAGGGCAATGTCTCAAATGGTGTTTAACGTGGGTGCACTCAATGAGAGGGTGGCCGGGTCGGTGACCCAAAGACATGATGTTTGTTTATTCCTACTCTCGTTATTAGCACAAACTTTTAAAGGCAGCATTCGCTGCCTTTTTTTTCACTGTCAGTGTGCATCAGGTCCGTGGTCGAGCGACCGGGAAACGAAGAGTACGGGAATAAGTCCTGCGGCGATGATGATGAGAGCTGGGATGGAGGCATCCTGCACTTTGGAGCGCGACGCATTCTCATAGACCAATGTGGCGAGCGTGTTGAAGTTGAACGGTCGCAGCATGACGGTGGCGGGCAGTTCTTTCAGGGATTCGATGAAAACCAACAGGGCGGCGGTCACGGCGGCCGGGCGAATGTTGGGTAACAGCACATCCACCAGCGTGCGGGAGCGCGTGCGCCCGAGCGTTCTGGCGGCCATATCGACATGCGGCGAGAGCTTTTGAAAGCCCGCATCGATCGTGCCTTCCGAAAGCGTCACGAACCGCACACTATGGGCGTAAATGATGGCAAATGCCGTTCCCGAAAGCAGAAGTCCGGTCGAAATGTTGAGGTGAGCCCGCAAGAGGCCATCGAGCGCATTGTCAAAGGCTGAAAGCGGCAACAACACCCCGATGGCGAGCACCGTTCCTGGGATGCCATAACCCAGTGAGCCTACGCGACTGGCAACACGCGCAAAGGGCGATGCGTTGATGCGCTGGATATAGGCAAAAAGAAAGCCAAAGACGAGGGTGATGACAGCGGCACAAATCGACACTTCCAAACTGTGTGCCAGCGCCTTGATGAGTTTCGGATCGGCAAGCGCACCAAGCCGCTTGAGGGCATAACCCCCCAGCACCAGAACCGGGATTGCAAAACCACAGAGAACGGGCAGCAGGCAGAAGGCCGTCGCTGCCCAGCCGGTTGCTGGCGGAAGTGCCTTCAAGGCAAAGCGCTGCTTCATGGCCGTGGATTTGGCGGCGGTGAACCGCTGGCTGCTGCGCGCCTTTCTTTCGGTGATGATGAGCGCCACGACAATGAGGATGAGCACCGAGGCGATCTGTGTTGCGCCAGCCAGATTTCCTCGATTGAGCCAGGTTTCGTAGATGGCGAATGTCAGGGTACGAACGCCCAGATACTCGACCGCTCCGATATCGTTGAGCGTCTCCATCATCACAAGTGCAAGACCGATGATGATGGCGGGTCTGGCCATGGGCAGTTGCACGGTGAGGAATATTCGCAAAGGGCTTGCGCCGAGCGTTCTGGCGGCCTCCGTGGCCAGCCTGCCTTGCAGGCCAAAAGCGGCGCGCACAGATAGGTACACATAAGGGTAAAGCACCGAACTCAGCACCAGAACCGCGCCACCGAGCGATCGCACATCCGGGAACCAGTAGTCCTTGATGGATTGATAACCCAAGAGAGAGCGCAGAGCCGTCTGCACAGGGCCTGTGAAATCCAGGAACTCGCCAAATGCATAGGCAGCCAGATAAGACGGGATGGCAAGCGGCAGGACCAGCGCAAAGGATACCAGACGGCGCAGCGGAAACTCAAAGCTGCTGACGAGCCATGCGGCGATGATGCCAAAGACGGCGCAAGTAAGCCCGGTCATCACGAGAAGCGCCAGCGTTTGCACACCCACACGCGGCAGAACATTGACCAGCAAATGATGCCAGCCATCGGTGCCGCCTGTGGCCGCAATAGAAAAGATGGCAATCAAAGGCATGGAGACCATTGCCGCCAGCACCAGCGTGGCTATGGACAGCCCTGAGACGCCCGCTCTTGGCCGGAATATGCGGGAAGAGAACATCCGTGATGACGCCAATGCCTTTATTCCTTCCGACATCGGCTAAAGCCGATGCGTCGATCTAAAAATGTCTGGAGGAACGAGCCTCGCAGACATTGCTAATCCTGGAAGGGTTCAGTTCGCAAGCACGCGCTGCGAAGGAAAGCTGATTTCCACCAGCGTTCCCTCGTTGGGAGCCGATGTAATCGAGAAGTTGGCACGGTTGGCATCCACCATCGCCTTTGTCAGCGGCAGGCCAAGGCCAGTGCCATCGCCGCGAACGCGGTTGCTGGATGCTGAGACCTGACGGAATGGTTTCATCGCATGTTCCAGCTCCGTGCGGGTCATGCCGATGCCGGTATCACGAATGCGCAGAACAACGCTGCCATTGGCTTCATAGGCCGTAGAGACAACGATCTGCCCGCCCGATGGCGTGAACTTGATGGCATTCGACAGCACGTTGAGCATGATCTGCTTGATCGAGCGAAGATCGGCAACGATCTGCGGCACAGATTGCGACAGCGCAGTGCGAATGATGACCCGCTGGTTGTTCGCTTGTGGCTGCACGATGGACACGGCTTCGGCGATCGTGTCGTTCAGGGCGACCGCCTTGAAATCGACATCCATCTGGCCCGCCTCGATCTTGGAAATATCCAGCAGATCATTGACGATATCGAGCACATGCCTGCCGGAGCGACCGATGTCGTTGGAATATTCCACATAACGCGGGTGGCCGACAGGGCCGAAACGCTCCGTTGCCATCAGTTCGGCAAAGCCGATAATGGCATTCAGGGGTGTGCGGATCTCATGGCTGACGCGGGCTAGGAAATCGGTCTTGTGCGCATTTGCAGTCTCTGCGGCGCGCTTGGCGTTACGCAGATCTTCTTCCGTGCGTTTCCACTGGGTGATGTCGCGGATGACAGCGCAATAGCCGTTGGATGATTTCAGCCTGCCGATGGTCATGAACAGCGGCAGGAAACCGCCGGATGCCTCACGGCCAATGACTTCACGGCCATCGTTCAGCACGCTTGCCACGCCATTATTGGCAAGGCCCGAGAGATAATCAAGAACCGCACGCTGGCTCTCATGAGCAAACAGCATCACGAAGGGTTTGCCGGAGATTTCATCATTGTCGTAGTTGAACAAGGCATTGGCAGAACGGTTCAGCGACCTGATCGTGCCGCCTTCGTCCAGCAGAACGACACCATCCGTCGCCGTTTCCAGAATCGAATGCAGTTCCTCGACCTGGCCTTTCAGCGCAGAAACCTCGGCATCCGTGGCATCGGTTGTAGGTTGTTGAACGTCATTCTCGTTGGCGGGCAGGGGATTGGCCGCAGGCTCCTGCATCGGGATGAGAGACAGCATCAAAGCGCCCGCTTCGTCCCAGCTTACGGATTGCAGGCGTGCCTTGACCGGAATGAGTTCGTTCTCTGCGCTGACGGCCACCAAGCCGCCCGAGCGCTGCGACACGGCGTCGAGATCATCACGCTGCAACAGCGCATCAAGACCGCCAACCTCGGCCAGTTCCTCGATGGAGCCGTAGCCTGTCAGGCGCAGAAATTCCGGATTGGCATGGATCAGCCGGTCACCGCTGTGAACCAGAAGCGCGACCGGCATCTGGTCGATTGTGTCAGCATTCAGCGTAGCGATCGTGCGCGGCGCATTGTGGGTCTCAACGGGCGCATCCGCTTCAGAGGGGCGGGCTACGCTCTGTGGAGCGATGAAGGTAACGTTTTCATCACCACGCGTGTAGGCGGCGAAATCGTCGTCATCATCAGAGGACACGTCGGCAGACTGTTCACTGTTTGCTGTGAACAGCTCCTGCTGCAATGCTTCGTCTGTATTGACGGGTTCGTCATCCGATGCCGCATCATCGATAGGCTCGGGCGAAACCGCTTCATCGTGTTCCGTCTTCGTCTCGTCGGCAGCAACCGGCGTGAGGGCGCGGCCGATTTCCTGGAAGGCAGCCTGCTCGCTCGCGCTCAAGCCCTCGCGGTTTTTGGCGCGGTGATTTTCAAACTGAACGACCTTGTCAGAAGACCGGCGGTTCGGCGTCTCGGTGATCTCAAGAACAGGGACTTCAGTTTCTGGCGGATTGAAATCACGCTGCGCCTGCGGGCGTTCGTCCTCGGCAATATTCTCGTTCACAGCCTGCAAGGGAGCGGGCGCGTCTTCTGCCGCGTCATCCTCAGCGTCTGCTGGCGAAACCGGCATAACGGCCACATCATCCGTGACGGTTTCGGCCAGTTCGTCATCTGCTGGCTGCTCTTCACCCGCAAGCGCTAGGCCAACGGCGTTCGGATCTTCTACCGCGTCTGTGATGCGGACAATGCCGAAACCCCGGAAGCCATCAAACTCACGCGACCGCGTATAGGTTGGCAGGGCTGCAAGATCGATGGGAACCATCAATGATGTGCCTTCGACAGGCCAATAGATCGTCTTGCCGGACCACGTGTCGCGTCGGTTTAAAAGCTCGGTAATCTTGCCATCCGGGTCAAGGTTGAACAGGGCGGCCAGATCGGCAAAGCTCATGCCTTCGACATTGGCAGCCTTCGGCCCCACAGCATCCGCGAATTCATGCGATACGGAGCTGAACCGCCCGGCGGCATCAATCTTCCAGACGAAGCGGGATGCGCGCCGACTCGGATCGAATGTGAATCCTGCCTCATCCTCGACAGGCGATGTCGCGGCATCTTCCAGCTCGACTGTATCGGCAACGGCAATCGGTTCCGGCTCAACGTCGGCTGTCTCTGTTTCAGCCTTGCCCTCGTCCAAGACAGTCGCTTCAGTCTGGACGGCTTCTACAGCTGTGATTTCCTCTTCGGAAGGCATGACATCGACGTCAGCCTCAGCTTCAGCGATGACCGTTCCCGAGGTCGTTGTGTCAGCCTCGTCAAGCACTTGCGGCTCTAGCGCTGGCTCCAGATCGGTCATTTCAGTCGCAAGGCCGTCAACTGAGTCAGCCGGATCGGCAAAGACAGCCTCAGCAACCTCTTCCTTTGAGACGGTACCGGGAAGCTCTACATGCGGTTGGGTCGCTGCCTCTACTCTTGTCTGGGTAAACTCGGCGGAAGGATCAAGCGTGCCGATGACGGTTTCAACGACGAACAGAAGGTTGAGCTGCGGCTCTTGTGACAGTTGCCCCGCGGCGGCAGGGAGATAACCCTTGCCCGCAGGCACCGGTCTCTTGACCAGCTTGCCGGGTTGGCCAGATGCCATGGCCACAAGCGTACGTGTCGTTACGGGCGTAATGCCTAGCGCAGAAAAGCCTTGCGAAGCCGCAAGGACCTTGCTGTCGGCATCCAGCACCGCCAAGTGAATGTCAGGGTCATCGAAACCCTCAATCATCCGGCGTGCCCGCTCCTGAAGCGAAGGGACGACGGCGTCGATCGGCGCGGTAAAGAGGATTGCAGGCTGGCCGGGTTCCGGTTCGATGATCTGGGCGGTCGCCATAACCGAAACGCTTTTGAAACCGGAATGAATGCGGATATTGAACTGCCCGCTGTCTCCGGTTTTTGCAAGGCGCGCCGCCGTTGCGGCAAATTGCCGGAATGTTACATCCTGCTGCCTTGGCCCGCGCTCTAGGAAATCATAGATCATGGGCGTGCCGAACAAGGCCGCACCCCGGCCATTGGCCCAGAGCGCCGTCTGCAAATCCATTGAGAAAAGGGCCATGGCTTCGCCGCGACCGAAATGGTCACGAACGCGCTCATGGACGGCAATGTCAATAAATGGATATTGTACGGCGGGCATGTGGATACCTATTCTGGCACGACCTGACCTCACGCAACCGCAAAACCTCATCATGAGGGGTATACGGCCTGCATCGGCCCGATGTTAACAGAATCTTAAATAACTTGACAGGGTCTTTTGGTCCATCATCTGTAAGGGGAATTGCCAATTACAGTTAATGCGCCAGACTTTTAGGATCAGAACTGTACATCACATCCAATGTGTGTCGGCAGCGGCCCAAATGCAATCGACAATCGGTGTTTGCGGCCTTTCTTCCATAGGCTTTTTGCAGCTCTTGCCGACGCCTATTCGAAACATGCTTGTTTTATGACCCTTTTTTCGTAAAAATCACCGAAGGACTTGCAAAACGGAAAAACTCCCCGTATGTGAGCCCCCGTGACGCCAACACGGCGTTCGTGATGTGCGGTTGTAGCTCAGTTGGTTAGAGCGCAGGTTTGTGGCACCTGAGGTCGGAGGTTCAATTCCCCCCAACCGTACCATTTTTCCACAATATATCCAGATGTTTACGGCAAGCCGGCACATTGTGGTGCGCTGAGTTTCTAGCACTTACTATCAGCCGATAGAGTTTTCTTAATCTTGGTTGGGCGCTTCGTCGCGAACGATCATACGCTCCGGCGTCAGAGGCCGGCTGAAATCGCCAGCGTCTCGACCCCTTTTTCACCTCCCTGTCTTCTATCCACGCAGCCCGTTTTGCGCGCATGTCATCTGTGGCTTCTGATTGTGCCAATCCGTTTTCACCTCGCCAGAATGTGGTGATGAAAAGTCAACAAATGTTGGACAGGCCGCCTCCCTTCCTAAAACCATAGGGCGAGTTAGCTTCAAAAATATTAGTTAGCCTCAAGCAAGCTTATCCTCATATTTCTACTCTGGGGAATGCAACCAATGGTAATCGATTCGGCCATTGGGGATCATAGGGGAGAAAATGATAATGGCAGAAACGTAAAATCACCGTCATCAGCATAAGCCGTCATTAGCGGCTTTTCGTCTATTGCGGCGCACAATTTTTATGAAAAACAAAGCACGTGTGGCCCGATTCCTGTTCAGGTTTCGGTCGCATCGTTGCGCGTATATCTGAAACTTATAACACGCAGGGGTGTATTATGATTATGGTACCTATACTTGCATTGGGAGTACGAGAGTATGAGCCTGACCGATTGAAATCTGGCGCCATCGGCGGTCGTGACAGATCGCAGCGGCGCTCGATTTCGCTTGTGCACATTCTGGCTGGCGCCTGTGTTGCCGGTGTGAGCGGCATGGCTTCCTCCAGCATGGCAGCAGAGCCGGGGGCAATGAACTGGGGGCCTGGCGCCCCGGGCACTTATTTTGGCGCGTTGCCACCTGTTCCCGGCATATTTCTGCTGAACAAGACCGGCTATCTGACGGCCAGCGAGTACAATGGTCCAGATGGAAACAGAGACCCGCTGTTTGATCTCGACCAGAAGGCGGCGGTGAGCGTGTCGAGAATTATGGGTGTGTGGCCGGTTGATCTGGATGGCTGGCGTTTCGCAACCCAGGTAGTGATCCCTTATGCTTACAATAACACCGACTTTGACAACATTCCGGTATCCGGCGAGGTCGATGGCTTCGGCAATCTGGGGGCTGTTCAAATCGCGAACTACACGTTCGGGCACTTTCATAATATTGGCGGCGCCATTGGCTATGCTGCGCATACGTCGAGCTACAAAACGTCACGGCAGATTAATGTCCAGAATGGGTACTCTACCGCCGATGTCTCCGTGCACTACAACTACTTTGATCCAACCGGCCTGGATTTCGGTGTCATGGCTGGTTATCACCGCAACAATCGCAACGAAGATACGGATTATCTTTCCGGCGATCTGTTCGCCACGGACTTCAAGCTCACCTATGCCGTTACGGATAAACTGAAAATTGGTGGCTATGGTGGTTTTCTCGTTCAGATCGAGGACGACAAGATCGGCTCGACTACCATCGCGAACAGGCGTTTCAGGGGCTTAAATCTTGGCCCGACCGTGATGTATGATCTTGGCCACTCCACGGTTTCTCTCAGCTACCAGTTCTCGGTGCTAGCGGAGAACGCACCGAAGGCCAATGCGGTGTGGCTATCGCTCTCCACGCCACTCTATGTGCCCAAGCCGAAAATCTGACGGTTGAATGCTTCTCTCCCCCACAGGCCGCGCTCTAAAAGCAGCAAAGCCTGTGGGGAAGAAAATCGTGTCATTCAAGCCGCAGCATACATGCTGGATCTGTTGCTGCCGCGGCCCGTATGTGCGCCGGTGGCCTCGGTTTTGAACTGGCTGAGAAGATCGGCAAGTTTCGTGGCTTCCTGGGCAAGGCCAGCACTGGCAGCGTTCATCTCCTCCACCATCGCGGCACCCTGCTGGGTTGCCTGATCCATGTGGTTGACAGCGGTGCTGACCTGCGTCAGTCCCGATGACTGATCCTGTGCCGCAGCGGAAATGGCATCCATGTGCTGATTGATGGATTGTACCACTTCGGCAATCGCATTGAGGCCCTGGCCCGTATCTCCCACCAGCTTGACGCCTTCTGTGACGGCACTGTTGGAGTTGCTGATCAAGGCCTTGATTTCGCGGGCGGCATGCGCCGAGCGTTGGGCAAGTTCGCGAACTTCCTGTGCCACGACAGCAAATCCTTTGCCTGCCTCGCCAGCGCGGGCGGCTTCAACACCGGCATTCAGCGCCAGAAGATTGGTCTGGAAGGCGATTTCGTCGATCACGCCGATGATCTGGCCAATCTGACCGGACGCCTGTTCAATCCGCTCCATGGCCGAAACCGCGTTGCCCACCACCTCGCTGGAATGTCCGGCATTACCACGCGCCTCGCGAACAAGGTCGCGCGCTTCGTTGGTGCGTGTCGATGTTGACTTCACGTTGGTGGTGATTTCTTCCAGCGCTGCAGCTGTTTCTTCGAGCGACGCGGCCTGTTGTTCGGTCCGGCGCGCCAGATTGTCGGCGGCATGGGAAATTTCACCGCTACCGGCCTTCACGGCACTTGCCGACTGACCCACAGCCACCAGAACATCACGCAGCTGGTTGACGGACACGTTAAAGTCCTGGCGAAGAGCCTCAAACTGTGGCGCAAACTGCTCGCGGATTTCGCAATTCATGTCACCGCTTGCCAATTGGCGCAGACCGGCTGCCAGCGAGCCCGTGGCCCTGTTGAGGCGATCTTCCGCTTCCGCTTCGGCGCGTCGCTGCACCTCCTCGCGCTCGGCTTCATTGCGCTTGCGGGTTTCTTCGGCTTCGGCTTCCAGTTGGCGCGTTCGAATGGCGCCCTGGCGGAACACTTCAACACTGCGTGCAATGCTGCCGAACTGATCTTGACGGGTGGAGAAGGGAATGGGGGCTTCAGTTTTGCCCTCAGCCAGTTCTCCCATGCGCAGTTCTATCACCCGGATAATTCCGGACACGGTGCGCATGACGACGATACAGAGAATGATAACCAGAACCGTGACGAGCAAAGCAATGACGCTGCCCTCAATGAAATCGGAGTAAAGTGCGTCCTTGCGGGCTTGCGCGGCGGCATTCAATGCTATCCCGGTTTTTGCAATCATCTCGAAGCGTGTGCGAGTGGCTGCATTGGCAGCTTCGCCGAACTGAGCCATCGAAATAGTCGTCGGGCCTTTAGGTGCGTTCACCGCCATATCTTTGGCGAGGGCGTCCAGCATTTTACCCTGATCGCTTTTTTGAAAAGCTTCGAACGAAGCAATAATATCGGCTGGAAGAAACGCCCGCATCGTGACGCCATAGATCTGTTTCAATTCGCGGGCATGAGACAGAAGATTGACCAACGGTCCGCCGATGCCTTCCTCACCGAGATAGCTCCTTGCTACGACACCCTCGATCAGGCTGCCGTCGTTCACCTGCATCAGGGCATGGTAGCCATCAATGAAGCGAGCGAGATCAAGGTCGCCGATGGTCGCGCTGGACCGCGCAATCAGGGAAATGCTGTTTCCAACGATTGGCTGAAGGACTGCCACCTCTTCCGAGAGGTTGGGTGCGTTATTGTCAAGCTTCGCCCGAAATCCGTTGATACGATCCTTCCGTTCCATAACAAAGCTAACGGCGGCATCAATGGCAGGATCGACTTTGCCAAGCGTCTTCCAGTCATCATATGCCTGTTTCAACGCAACCAAAGCATCATCTGTTTCCTTGCGTTTCTGCGCCAGCTTATCAGGTGGCGCGACGCCCTCGGAAGGCAGAACGACTGCAATGGCGGCCCCGGCATTGGCCAGTCGCTGCACGACCAGCTGCTTTTCCAGGTTCACATATCGGTTATAGCTAGTCCACACTGAGGAAATGCTCAGGAAAAGGAAAGCAGCCAGTGGCGCAAATGCAATTAAATAAAGAAGGCTACGAAGGCTGAAGTTTTTCACGGTTTTCTCCAGTGAGACACCCGGGGAGGAAAATCTCCCCATGAACGGGTGAAAGAAATTTGAACCTACATGCAATAAAGTTGAGGCAGACCGTTTCATCGTGGTGAAATGGCGCTTCCGGCTCGTCCAATCCGCCAGCTTGATCCCTCAAAACTGGACGACGGCGGCCTGTTGCAAGCCTGATGGCTTTCCCAATCTCAAACAGCACATTGAAAGTGCGTAGGCTGTCCCACAGGTCGCAAAGCCACCTGCCGACTCAACAGCGCACACGAATTAATCCTTCTCAACTATGAGTATATGCGATGTCAGGTTAAAGAAAATCTAATGTAGTTTTAAGTAGAGTTTGATTTTAAGGGAAATCTCGAAGTTCGGCACAATGCAGTCTCGGCCTTGAACTGATATGGGGCGGTGGCGGCAGATTGGAGAGGCGCCCCTATTTTCTGTCGTATTTTTAAATTACCTTGGGTTGAGTGAATATAAGCCGTCGGAAAGAACACTGCGTCGACAGGCGTCAAACAGGCACATTTATATCCGTAAATATGGATTATTGTCCGCTGATGATCGTCGATATACAACTTGAAAGAGTTAAGGTTCGCTTTCCAATATATGGCAGATCTTGCATGGCCGCGAGGCAAGGCGGTATCCCAAGTGGGAGATTCATGAAAATGTTAGAAATAAATAAAAATTGATTTTTGTTATAATATAATATATGAACAATAATATTATATTCATATAGAACAAAATATTCAACAAATTCCAAATTTAGGTGTATTTTTTTTATTAAAAAATATCATGAATATTGATTGTTATTTTGTTTTAATGTTATAATATTTAAAATTATTAGCGTGAATGGTCAATGCGGTATCTTTTATTAAAGCTCTGTTCGTTGTCGCCAAATTTATTGAGATTATGATGTCGTTTTGATGTCTCCACAGGTGCAGACCTTTTGTTCGGAATCGAGCCTTGTTCAAGCCTGGGACTATACTGCGGTTTATCTCAGTGCCAGAAATGCGTTTCAGATATTCAACTCAGGCTGGGATTGGCCTGTGCGCACAACTGAAATAAGCGGAGGCCATGCGCTGGTTCGGCGCCGATGGGTGGGCTTTGACCCGTGGCTTGAAGCGCTACTGGCAAAAATCGGTTGGCTAAAATGTCCGGCACTGTTATGATTGCGGCAACGTAACTTTATGAACGCCAGCAGCATCGCAATAAGCTTTCGCGCGGCGGAATGGATAAAACAGTGACTGACCCCGGTAACGGCATAAAGCCGTCGGAATCGGGGGCGTCGGCGGTGGAAAAAGGGAATGCGAAGCGTTCCCGTCGTGGCAAAAGCAGGCGTAGCGGGAAACCCCGTGACGCTTCTGCTTTGGCGCATCCTCATATTGCCGATTCCCGCGCGGATTCCCCAAACAATGGCCAGGCGGAGCGTGACTCCGAACCCCGAAAGCGCAAGCGCCGCAGGCGTTCCCGTGGCCAAGGCGGCGGACAGCCTTCCCAAGCTGTGGAACACGGCGACACAGTTGGCGCTTCGGCAGGCGATGTTGCAATCCCCGCCAAGCCGCAATCTCCGCATGAAAAACGCAGGGCCCGGGGTGGCAAACACTCGCATCGTGGACCGCAGGGCAGGCCCTTGGTGCCCACCCATGCGCCCAAGCCCTCCGCACGTCAAAACGGCGGGGCATCTCCTTCCCATGCTCCGTCTACGGCAGATCATCAGGGGCGCTCGCACGGCCGGTCGCAAGGCCATTACCGGGATGCTGGGCATGACATCGGCGCCGACATGTATGCGGCGCTTGATCTCGGCACCAACAATTGCCGCTTGCTGATTGCGCAGCCGACCCGCCCCGGCCAGTTTCGTGTTGTCGATGCATTTTCCCGCATCGTTCGGCTCGGCGAAGGTCTGGTCTCGACGGGACGCCTCTCCGATGACGCGATGGACAGGGCTGTCGAGGCCTTGCGTGTCTGCGCCTCCAAGCTTTCGGGCCGACCTATCCGGCGCATGCGGCTGATCGCGACCGAGGCCTGCCGTGCTGCGGTGAACGGCGAACAGTTTCTTGAGCGCGTGACCCGCGAAACGGGGCTGACGCTGGAGATCATCAGCCGCGAGACCGAGGCCCGCCTTGCCGTTTCAGGCTGCTCGTCGCTTGTCGGTCGTGAAGCGCGCTCTGTCGTGCTGTTCGATATTGGTGGCGGCTCGTCCGAAATTGCCGTCATCAAGGTTGGCGAAAACCGTTCCAGCCGCTTGGCAAACCACATCACGCATTGGACCTCGCTGCCGGTGGGTGTTGTGACGCTGTCCGAGCGCCATGGCGGACGCGACGTGTCGCCAGAGGTTTTCGCGGCGATGGTGGCGGAAGTCGAAGGCTTGTTGAACGGGTTTGATTGCCCGGCACCCGGCGAAGACATGCCCAATGATGACTTCCACCTGATCGGAACATCCGGAACGGTCACCACGCTGGCGGGCGTGCATCTTGACCTGCCGCGCTATGATCGTAGAAAAGTGGATGGGCTGTGGCTGTCTGACGATGAAGTGACGGCCATGCAGGATAAGTTGCTGGCCTGGGATTTTGCCGGACGCGCCGCCAATGCCTGCATTGGGCCTGACCGGGCTGATCTCGTTCTGGCAGGCTGTGCCATTCTCGAGGCCATCCGCAAACGGTGGCCGTCCCGGCGCATGCGTGTTGCCGATAGAGGGCTTCGCGAAGGAATTTTGACGGATATGATGGCAGACGATGGCGCATGGCGCCGCAACAAGATCCGCCGTGCGGCTACGCAGGGCAAACCGGAACGGAAGGCTTGATATGAGCAAAGCGCCCACGAGTACAACCCGTACCGGACGCAAGATTGGCCAGAAGGTGAAGAAGGCAAAGCTGAAGCCTTCTTCCCGCGCCTGGATCGAGCGTCACATCAATGACCCCTATGTGCAGCGCGCGAAGCTTGAAGGCTACCGCGCCCGCGCGGCATTCAAGCTGCTGGAAATCAACGACAAGCACCAGATTCTGAAGGATGCGCGCCGGATCATCGACCTGGGTGCCGCACCGGGAAGCTGGTCGCAGATTGCCGCCAAGGTCACGGACTCGACCGAGGACGATATCCGCGTTGCGGCCATCGATTTTCTGGAAATCGACCCCATTCCCGGCGTTAAAATCCTGCATCTCGATTTTTTGGATTCCAGAGCGCCCGATCTGTTGATCGAGTCTGTGGGTGGAACGCCGGATCTGGTGCTGTCGGACATGGCAGCGCCGACCACCGGCCACCAGAAGACAGACCACATCAGGACGATGCATCTGTGCGAAGTGGCGGCGGATTTTGCCGTGCAGGTTCTGGCTGAAGGCGGCCACTTCCTTGCCAAGACCTTCCAGGGCGGCACGGAGCGGGCGCTTTTGGATATGCTCAAGAAGAACTTCAAGCAGGTCATTCACATCAAGCCCGCATCGTCGCGGTCTGAATCCGTGGAAATGTTCCTGTTGGCCAAGCACTTCAAGGGAAGAAAGCCCGGCGACCGCACGAGCCGGGAAGAGGATCTCGAGCGCAACACGCGGGAACTTGCGTTCGACCCACGCGAAGATGACTATGATGACATGGATATGCGCTGAACCCAGCGCATATCGTCTATTCCGCTGGCTGTGACGCCTTGTCCCGATGCCCTGAAACGGCAGAGCCAGCACTTCGGTCCATGGCAAACAGCGGCACGATGGCAAGCAGCGAAACGACAGCCACGATTGTGAAGGCCGTGTGGAAATCCGCGAGCTGCAGGTGTTCGCCCGATAGATAGCTGCTGGCTTCCAGAATGGTGGCAGCGAAGGCCACGCCAAGCGCCAGGCTGATCTGCTGCAATACCGATGACATCGACGTTGCCTGGCTTGCCTGCGCATCCTCGATATCGGCATAGCCGAGCGCGTTGGTGCCGGTGAAGAAAAACGACCGGGCAAAGCCAGCGGTGACAAGACAGATCATGATCAGCGGATAGGGCGTTAACGGCGTGAAGAACGCGTTGGCGGCGGTGGTGAACGCGCCGACAATGCCCGCGCCGATTAGGATGGTTCGGAAGCCCGTTGCCGCGAACACGCGCCGTGCCACGAACTTGGTGGTGATGGCGCCGATGGCACCGGCAAAGGTTATCATGCCGGATTGAAACGGATTGAGCCCAAAACCGATCTGCAGCATCAGCGGCATGAGGAAGGGTATGGCGCCCGTTGAAATGCGAAATAGGGTTCCGCTGACCGAAGCAGCCCGAAACGTCGCATTGCGGAAAATCTTGAAATCGAGGATTGGGGCGGGGTGAGACTTGGCGTGCCGGACATACCAGAAGCCACAGATGAAACCAATGATCATCGTCGCAATGCCGACCGAAGGCGGAAGCGCGGGCAGGCTGACAACCGAGACACCGAAGACGACGCCCGATGCTGCAATGCCCGAGAGGATGAAGCCCTTGGTATCCATGGGCGGTGGATTGGTGGTTTCGATTTCAGGCAGATAGATCGTCGCGAGCCAGATGCCGATGACGCCAATCGGAACATTGATCAGAAAAATCCAGTGCCACGAGAAATAGGTGGTGATGAAACCGCCAATGGGTGGGCCGGTGAGCGGACCCACAAGGCCGGGGATGGTCAGCAGCGCCATGGCGGAGACGAGTTCGGAGCGTTTTGTGGTGCGCAGCAGAACAAGCCTTCCGACCGGCGTCATCATCGCGCCACCCATGCCTTGCAGGAAGCGCGAAACGACGAATTCGATCACCGAGGACGACACTGCGCAACAGATCGAGCCGATGACGAAGATGGCAATGGCGATGCGGAAGATTTTCTTCGCGCCGAATTTATCCGCCATCCAGCCGCTGATGGGAATGAAGATGGCGAGCGCGACCATGTAGGACGTCAGCGCCAGCTTGAGCGTGATCGGCCCTACATTGAGATCAGCGGCAATCGCGGGCAGGGATGTCGCGATGACTGTGGAATCCATCTGCTCCATGAAAAGAGCAACGGCGAGTATAAGCGGAATGACGCGATTCATGGAATGATTGCGGGAAGACCGCATCCTGATAGGGTCGTTGCCTGTTACCTACGCCTGCGCGCAGGATTTGCCAACTAAACATTCCTTCATTCGGAAATTCATCACGTCTGTGTGAGACGGATCTTTCTGCTCAATCCTGACGTTTAGCAATGTTAAAGCTATCGCGCTGAGGCGAATATATCTGGAGGATTTCATGAGAAATTTATTGACGATGAACAGACGCAACCTATTTGCCACCGCAGGACTCGGCGTACTCGCTGCTCCCTTCGTTCTGCGTGGCACTGCCTTTGCGCAGGCAAACCAACCGCAAACGTCCATGAAGGTCGATCACGCCATGCCACCTGAAACAAATCGCTTCAAACTTGGAAATTTCGAAGTTCTCGTCGTGAAAGACGGAGCAAGACCATCCGGCAAGCCCGGTGAGACCTTCGGCACCAACCAGAGCGCCGAAACCGTCGGTGCACTGCTGCAGGAAAACTTCCTGCCCACGGACCAGTTCGTCAACAGCTTCTCACCTGCGCTCATCAATACCGGTTCCGACCTCGTTCTGTTCGATACGGGATTTGGTGAGAGCGGTCGCGGCGCAGGCAATGGCCGCTTGATGGAGGGCCTCGCTGCCGCAGGCTTCAAGCCGGAAGATGTGACCGTTGTCGTGCTGACCCATATGCACGGCGACCACATTGGCGGCCTTATGGAAAAGGGTGCTCCTGCATTCCCGAACGCCAGATATGTCATGGGCCAGGCCGAGTATGACTTCTGGACCGACACCAAGCGCGTGGGATCACCGGCAGAAGGCGGCCATAAGGCGGTGCTCGCCAACGTGAAGCCACTTGCGGAAAAGGCCACCTTCATCGGTGACGGCGCAACGGTCGTATCCGGCATCACCAGTGCCGCTGCATTTGGCCACTCGCCCGGCCATATGATCTTCCACGTCGAGTCGGAAGGAAAGCACCTCGTTTTGACTGCGGATACGGCCAACCACTTCGTTCTGTCGCTTCAGCGGCCTGAATGGGAAGTGCGCTTCGACATGGACAAGGCAGCCGCTGCCGCCAGCCGCAAGAAGGTGTTCGACATGGTTGCGACCGACCGGTTGCCGTTCCTTGGCTACCACATGCCCTTCCCTTCGGTGGGTTATGCCGAGCGCAAGGATGTCGGTTATCGCTTTGTTCCGAAGTCCTACCAGTTCGACATTTGACACCTGCTGCATCGGTGCAACACCAAAACCCGGAACGTGTTTCCGGGTTTTTTCTATTCCCTTCCTGTCATGAACGTGTTACCAGCCCTCGCCAACTTCCAAGCAATCCTTTGCAGGGCGCCGGGGTGAACATTCGTTCCGGGACGGCCATGCATTTTCAAATTAGGAATTTGGCCATGGCTCGCATTATTCAAACCCCCACCGGTCTCGATGCTCTCACATTCGACGACGTGCTGCTTCAGCCGGGGCACTCCGAAGTCATGCCCGGCCAAACGAATATCTCCACGCGTATTGCCCGTGATATCGAACTGAACCTGCCGATTCTGTCTTCTGCCATGGACACAGTAACAGAAGGTCGTCTGGCCATTGCCATGGCGCAGGCTGGCGGCATCGGCGTCATTCACCGCAACCTGTCGCCGGTCGAACAGGCCGAAGAGGTTCGCCAGGTGAAGAAGTTCGAAAGCGGCATGGTGGTCAACCCTGTCACGATCGGCCCGGATGCAACGCTTGCCGAAGCGCAGGCGCTGATGAAGACCTACAGCATTTCCGGCATTCCGGTTGTTGAAAATGGCGGTTCCGGTGGCCACAAGACGGGTCGCCTCGTTGGCATTCTGACCAACCGCGATGTGCGCTTTGCGTCTGATCCAAGCCAGAAAATCTATGAGCTGATGACCCGTGAAAATCTGATCACGGTCAAAGAAAGCAGCGTCGATCAGCAGGAAGCCCGCCGCCTTCTGCACAAGCATCGCATCGAAAAGCTGCTGGTTGTGGATAGCGCCGGCAACTGCGTGGGCCTCATCACCGTCAAGGACATTGAGAAGTCGCAGCTCAACCCCAACGCCACCAAGGATGCGCAGGGCCGTCTTCGCGCTGCCGCTGCCATCAGCGTCGGTGCCGATGCCATCGAGCGGGCCGAGCGCCTGATTGCCGCAGGTGTCGACCTTCTGGTTGTCGACACGGCGCATGGTCACTCCCAGCGCGTTCTGGATGCGGTTACCCAGGTCAAGAAAATGTCGAATGCCATTCGCATCATTGCTGGCAATGTGGCGACGGCAGACGGCACCAAGGCGCTGATCGATGCAGGTGCGGATGCGGTCAAGGTCGGTATTGGCCCCGGCTCGATTTGCACCACGCGCATCGTGGCGGGCGTTGGCGTTCCACAGTTGGCTGCCATCATGTCGGCGGTTGAAGCGGCACAGGCTGAGGATATTCCAGTCATCGCTGATGGCGGCATCAAATTCTCTGGCGACTTTGCCAAGGCCATTGCCGCCGGTGCGTCTGCGGTCATGATCGGCTCGCTGTTGGCTGGCACGGATGAAAGCCCAGGCGAGGTGTTCCTCTATCAGGGCCGCTCCTTCAAGGCCTATCGCGGCATGGGCTCTGTCGGTGCCATGGCCCGTGGCTCCGCAGACCGTTATTTCCAGGCGGAAGTGCGTGATACGCTGAAGCTGGTGCCGGAAGGTATCGAAGGCCAGGTGCCATACAAGGGTCCGGTTTCAGGCGTGCTGCACCAGCTTGCTGGCGGCCTGAAGGCTGCCATGGGCTATGTGGGCGGCGGCACCATCAAGGACTTCCAGGAGCGCGCAACCTTCGTTCGTATTTCCGGTGCGGGCCTGCGTGAAAGCCACGCCCATGATGTGACGATCACCCGCGAAAGCCCGAACTACCCCGGCGCAGTCTGATCCGTCTCACAATGCACGCTCTCCGAACTCACATCGTTCGGGGAGCGTTTTTCTATAAAAGGAAGCCCGACAATGTCACCAACGACTGCCATGTTCTGGCCCATGATCGCACACGCGCTTCTGGTCTTCGGTCTCTATGTGCTTCTTTTTATTCGTAGAAAAAAATATACATTCTCCAACAAGGAATCTTTCAAGCGCTTTCGGGATGCTGGTGAAGAGGCGGATCAAAGCCGGGTGGTGAACAAGAACCTCGCCAACCAGTTCGAACTGCCGATGCTGTTTCATGCGGCGTGTCTTTTGCTTTACATTACCGATGCCGACAACATCGCCACCATCATCCTCGCCTGGATTTTTATCGCGGCCCGTTACGTCCATTCCTATGTGCACGTCACAAGCAACCGGCTGCGTTACCGCGCACCGGCCTTTGCCATCAGTTTTCTCGCGTTGATCCTCATGTGGGGCTGGCTCGGCATCTGGCTTGCGCTGGAATAGGCGTATAACGCCTGTCTCGCAGATCGCGAAAAGTTGTTTTTCTGACCGCCCTGAGACTGCATCATTCATTGCGTATTTCCGTTAAGTGTCATGCTCCAGCAAAGCTAGATTGGAGCATACGATGACCGATGGCCCGAAGATTTCGCAGGCGATGATCGATGCATACGACGAGTACACGCATCTCAGCCTCGACCGACGCAAGTTCATGGAAAAGCTGACGCTTCTGGCAGGCTCTGGTGCAGCCGCCGCAGCCATAGCGCCCATACTGGCCGCCTCCGGCGCTCAGGCCGCCATGGTCGCTGAGACAGACGAGCGCATCGTAGCCGAAGATGTTACCTATCCCGGTGCTGATGGCGAGATGAAGGGCTATCTGGTCACGCCGAAAGATGTCTCTAAGCCACTCGGCTCGGTCATCGTCATTCACGAAAACCGGGGGCTGAATGCCCATATCCGCGATGTTGCCCGCCGCATGGCGCTGGAAGGGTTTGTTGCTCTCTCGCCAGACTTTCTGTCATCGCAGGGGGGAACGCCTGCGGATGAGGAAAAGGCGCGGGCAATGTTTTCGGGCATGGATATGAACGCGACGGTCGCCAATGCAGAAGCGACCCGGCTGTGGCTGACGAAGCGCACAGGCTCCAACGGCAAAACGGGCGCCATGGGCTTTTGCTGGGGCGGTGGCCTCGTCAACCGCCTCGCCACGAAATCACAGGGTTTGAATGCAGGCGTTGCCTATTATGGTTCGCAGCCACCGGTGGAAGACGTGCCCGCTATCACCGCACCGCTGCTTTTGCACTATGCGGGGATGGATGAGCGGATCAATGCCGGGATTGACGCTTACCGCAAGGCGCTGGAAGCCAATGGCAAGACGTTCGAGATCTTTGTCTATGACGGCGTGAACCACGCCTTCAACAACGATACCTCGTCCGCTCGCTACGACAAGGCGGCAGCCGATCTTGCCTGGAGCCGGACGGTCGCGTTTTTCACCAAGACGCTGGCCTGATTAAAGTGTTGGCCGGTGACGCTACCAGCCGGGCATGAGTTGGGCGGTGCGCAGGCGTGGCGTAGCGCGGCCAAAGGCCTTGCCATCACTGTCCAGATCCTCAGCGGCGCTGGCTGGCGAGATGTTGTCCAGGCAGGCCGTAATGTGATCTGTGATGGCATTGATGAGGGAAGGCGAAAGGCCAGGGCGCTTCATCAGGCCGATTTGAACGGGTGGTAGTGGCGGGAAGCCATCTGCTGCCGTCAGCACCTTCATGCCGGTTCTAAGCGTGGATTCCGGCAGCACCGAAACGGCCATGCCCGCAAGCACGGCTGACGCTATGACGGTGGATGACCAGCTGGTAAACAGCACCTGATAATCACGACCATCGGCATCCAGTGCCGAAGCAGCCAATTGCCGCCAATGGCAATCGCGGCGTCCTACCGCAAGCGGCACAGGCACGTCATCACGCAGAGGGTGGTTGGCGGACGCGACCCAGCACAACGGCTCGGTGCGCACAATATCAGATGTGCGGGCGCGGGGGTTATGGGTCACCAGCGCGATATCCAATTCACCACGCGCCATCTTTTCCGCAAGGCTGACCGATGGCTCGCAGACAATATAAAGCTCGACATTGGGATGCGTCTTGGCAAAGCGACCGATAATTTCCGGCATATAACGGTCTGCATAGTCGTCCGGTGTGCCGATGCGCAGCGTGCCTTCGAGCCGGTTGTCGTCAAAGGCGGCGACGGCCTCGTTGTTGAGGCGGATGATACGGCGGGCATAATGCATCAGCTTTTCACCCTCTGCCGTCAGCCGGTTGCCGCGTCCATCCTTGGCAAAAAGCTGCTTGCCCAGCCGCTCCTCCAGCCGCCGCATCTGCATCGAGACCGCTGACTGAGTCTTGAAAACCCGGTCTGCCGCTTTGGTGAAGCTACCCGCATCGATGATGGCGATGAATGTGTGCAGCTGGTCAATATCGAGGGGTGCGGACATCGCGGGCCATCCATAAGAATGATTGATGTCTGACATTAGAAACATTCGTTGGACTGATCAATAGTCTTGCGACATTTTGACGCCAGAAACATCAATCAACCAAATGGTCATCCAAGGATGATCGAACCGGCGGCCTCCACACATGGGTGTGCAGGCTTTGTCTCATCGTGCCTGAATGAAGGATAGTGTTATGCGCACGGCAGTACGGAAGATGGAACTGGGCGTATTCGCACCACGGGCCGCGACGCTTGAAGTGGTCGTTGCCAGCGTGGTCAAAGGATTCCGCACTGTTCTGCGCCGCATTTCCAACCGCATCGCCGCTAACAGGCTGAATGAGATGGATGACCATCAACTGGCCGATATTGGGCTGACGCGCAATGATTTGAAAAACGCATTCGACGCGGGCCTTACTTCGGACCCGACCACGCGGCTGGCGCATTGCGCCCGAACGGCGGCCGCAAAGGCCCTTTAGCGGCGGCCTCTACAGTTTCCCCGCAGGGTGATTGCCAATAACCCTGCCTTTGCCCGGTGTCTGCGCTTGCGCTGCACCGGGCTTTTTTGTGCGCCTATCTTAGTATTGATACTCGTCAAAGACCGGCAAGACTGACTGGTTCCAGCGACCATTGTAGGCTACCAGCAGGTCCTCTGCCATGGTTGCCTTCTTGGCCAGAACCTCATCCAGCGGGTTGAGGAACACGCTCTCGTCCTGGCCCTCTTCATTGCGGCGCTTGCGATTGCGCAGTCCGTCGCGGGAGATGGACACGGTTTCACGCGCCACATCCATTACGGAGCGACCAGCCACGGTGGCTTTGAGGCCTTGGACCGGCACCGTGTCGCGCATGGCAACAACGTCTTCAACTGTCCAGTCCCCCGTCAGTTCATCAGCAGCGGTAAGCGCGCTGTCATCATAGAGGAGGCCGACCCAATAGGCAGGCAGCGCACAGATACGACGCCATGGGCCACCGTCTGCACCGCGCATTTCCAGGAAGCGCTTCAGGCGCACATCCGGGAAGAGCGTCGAGAGGTGGTTAGTCCAGTCACCCAGGTTCGGTTCCCACTCGGCAATCTGGCCCTTCAACGCGCCGTTCATGAACTGGCGGAAGGTCATGTCGGTACAGTCACGATATCTGCCATCGCGCACTATGAAATACATCGGCACATCCAGCGCCCATTCGACATAATGATGGAAGCCAAAATCAGGCTGGAAGGCGAAGGGCAGCACGCCTGAGCGGCCGTTATCGGTATCACGCCAGATATCGCCGCGCCAGGACAGGAGGCCATTTGGCTTGCCTTCGGTAAACGGGGAGGAGGCGAATAGCGCCGTTGCCAGAGATTGCAGCTTCATGGAAACGCGCATCTTGCGGCGCATATCCTCTTCCGAGGAGAAGTCGAGGTTCACCTGGATTGTACAGGTGCGGTACATCATATCCAGACCATGGCTGCCGACCTTGGGCATATAGCGCGTCATGATCGCATAGCGGGATTTCGGCATTTGCGGCGTTTCGTCATAGGTCCAGAGCGGGCTGCCGCCTATGCCGAGAAAGCGAATGCCCATAGGCTCGGCAATCTCGCGCAACATCGCCAGATGCCGGTTGGATTCCTTGCAGGTCTCATGCAGGGTTTCGAGCGGCGCGCCTGACAGTTCGAACTGTCCACCCGGTTCGATGGAAATGGCACCCATGCCGCTCTGCTCGCTCAGGCCGATGATGTTGCCTTCGTCGATGATGGGCTCCCAGCCGAGCTTTTCCTGCATGCCTTTCAGAAGCGCTGAGATGCTGGCGTCGCCAAAATAGGGAACGGGCTTGTTGCCATCGCGGAAGAAGGCAAACTTCTCATGCTCGGTGCCGATGCGGAATTTCTCAACCGGCTTGCAGCCTTGCGCCAGATAATCGATCAATTCCTGTGTCGAGGAAATGGGGGTCTGGTCGGTCGTGTCGCGGGCCATGAAATTACCTTGTGGTCGATGTTGCCAATCTGGCTTTAATTCGCTGATAGGGTGCTGCACCGTGGCGCGCAAATGAATTTCTTTCAAGCATGGATTTACGGCTTATGTTGTGCGCCGTGACCAGCCTGACAAGTCGCTATTTCCAATCGCCGAGCGTTGCCTGAATGACAGCAAGCGCTGCAACTGCTGCGGTATCGGCTCGCAAAATCCGCGGTCCAAGTGGAATGGGTGTCACGGATGGATGATCGCGCAGCATTTGCTGCTCCTCCTTCGAAAAACCGCCTTCGGGACCGACCAGCAAAGCGAGCTGTTTTTCCTCGATTGCGGTGAGGATCGGCAAAGGGTTTTGCCCTTCGTCGCCCTCATCACAATAGATGATGCGGCGAGAGGCGGGCCATGTTTCGAGAAGGTCTTTGAGCTTTACCGGTTCCTCAACCTCTGGCACGGCCAGAATGCCGCATTGCTCGGCGGCCTCGATCACATTGGCGCGGAGCTTCTCCAGACTGGTGATCTTGCCCTGAACATGCTGCGTCATGACGGGTTGAAGCACGCCCGCTCCCATCTCCACGGCCTTTTGCACCAGATAATCCATGCGACCGGTCTTCAGCGGCGCAAAGAGATAGTGAAGATCGGGTTTGGTCGGCTGCGGCCGTGTCTGTTCGATAGGCGTCAGCAGAATTTTCTTGCGGGTGGGGTAGGAGATTTGAGCCTTCCACTCGCCATCCCGGCCGTTGAACAACAGAATTTCCGCGCCATCCGTCATCCGCAGCACATTGGCCAGATAGTTGAACTGATCGCTGGTAGCCTCGATGGCATCGACAGCGCTCAATGGCTGGCTGACGCAAAGACGTTGTATTCTGAAGTTGGCGCGCATGTTTCTCGTGAATCTCAACCGGATTGGAAGCTCTAGAGCCTGATAAACAGAATATACATGATTCCATAACAGGTTGCCGACAAGGCTGCGCTGACCGGAACGGTGATGATCCAGGCGGCGATGATCGTCATGAAATGCGAGCGGCGGACCAGATAGCGGCGGCTGACCTCGGATGAGTTTTCCGTGTCTTCAACCTGTCTGTCGCTGCCTGTTTCCAGCCGCTGGCGTGCCCTTTCCATGTACCATTCACGGAAAAAGCCGACCCCGAACACAGCGCCGATGGCTGTGTGGGTGGTGCTGACAGGCATGCCGAAGCGAGAGGCGACGAGAACTGTCAGCGCAGTCGAAACCGATATGCAAAAAGCCCGCATGGGATTGAGCTTGGTGATCTGCTCACCCACCAGACGGATCAGCCGTGGTCCAAAGAGCAGAATACCGCAGGACAGGCCAAACGCGCCAATCAGCATCACCCATTCAGGCGCCCGATCCGTCTCACTAACGACAACGCCCTGCGTTGCCCGCACGATGGCAACCACGGGGCCGATGGCGTTCGATACGTCATTGGCTCCATGCGCAAAAGACATCAGGCCAGCGGCCAGAATAAGCGGCCATTGAAACATCTTGCGCAGCGACTGATTGCGGTTCTCAAGTCCCTGGGACTGCTTCGCGATCAGGGGTATGCACAGACGCCAGCTGATGAAGCCAACTGCAAGCCCTGACAATATTGCCGTTTGGTAGGAGACGGTGACCACATGGTGAAACCCGACCCAGATGAGATAGGCCGTGAAAACGCCGCTCATGATGCCGATCAGTACCGGCACCCAAGTCCGAGCAGCGGCAATCTTGTCCGTGCGGTAGATGATATATTTGTTGATGAAGGCAAGTAGAAGAATTGCAAAAAAGGCACTGATGAAGGGCGTTGCGACCCAAGTCATGGCAATGCGGCTCAACGAAAACCAGTCTACCGCTGCAAAGCCATAGGCAGCGGTACCCGCGCCTGCCACGCCGCCGACAACGGTGTGCGTGGTGGAAATGGGTGCCTTGAGATAATTGGAAAGATTGACCAGCAATGCAGCGGTCATGAGTGCCGAGAGCATGGCCCAAGCAAAGATGGAGCTTTCGGGAATGGACCGGGTGTTGATGATTCCGCTTGAAATCGTTTCCACCACGTTGCCGCCGGTGATAACAGCGCCCATCACTTCGCAAATGGCACCGATGATGAGCGCTGCCGCCAGAGGCAACGCCTTGGCGCCAACCGCAGGGCCAACATTGTTGGCCACATCTTTTGCGCCAATGTTCATGGCCATGTAGGCGCCGATAATGACGGCGGCAAAGACTATCCCCGCGCCGGGCTGGTCCATGACAAACACGCTGGCTACAAGTGCCGAAAGCATGAGAAAAAGCAGGCCAAGACCGACGGCCGTCAGACCACGGGTCAAATGGAACCCGGCCTCCTCGACAAGCGTCAGCTTATCCAGATCCTTGTCCAGCGTCGGTTTCATGCGGTTGTTGGGTGGTTGCGCCATGGGTCTGCTTTCGGCTGCGGCATTCACCGCATATGCAGGCGCAAGCGGTCGGTAGAGATTATAGGTTTACGATTTTCAGCGGCGGTTGCTGTTGCGTTTGCGCCATTTGCTTGTCGAATGAAAGGAAAAGTTCTTTCAGTTCCGGTTCGTTCACACGCAGCGCAGCTTCCTGCGGACTGACCCACTCCAGCGTGCGGCTTTCCTTCTCGGGAAAGTTTTTTAAGAGCTCGGCAACTTCCAGTAGATGAACCTGCACGCGGCACAGAACATTCATTCCGTTGCGCATCTTCTTGTCATAGGTGAAAAATCCGAAATGATCTTTCTCGACACGACCGCGCACACCGGCTTCTTCATAGGCCTCACGCTCGGCAACAGCATGCGCCTTCTTGCCTTCCATCGGCCAACCCTTGGGAATGACCCAGCGGCCCGTGTCGCGGCTGGTCAAAAGAAGAACCTCCACACAGCAACTCTTCTTGGCACGACGATAGCAAAGCGCCGCATATTGCTGCCGCGGTGGGCGGCGCAAAATCAAGCGAACATCATTTGCCAGTCGGTTCAGAAGATTCAATTCATGAGATCCTTTTTTTGATTTATCTTATATAAAATATCCGGCCCGATATAGCCAGTTGCTGACGGCCATATCTTCGCATCGAATGTGAAACGATTCGCTAAATTGTCAGGTTGTTACAACCTGAGGTCAAGGCTATAGCAGCAAATGCTCAAGCATATTTCATGTTGAGCACATATTTTTTGTGATCAAAATGACATCCGTCAAGACAACCAGTGCTGCAAGCCGGATATAACGCCATCGGCTTCATTTTCAAGGGCCGAGAAGATATTACCCTTTTGCGCGGCCAATGCTTTCAGTTCCGGCAAGGCATTGGCAACGGCAATACCGCGCACGCCGGGAAGTTCAAACATTGCCCGGTCGTTGCCCGTATCGCCAGCCACCACAACCTCATCAAGACCGATTGCCAGATGGTGGCACAGCCATGTGAGGGCGGCCCCCTTGTCTGCTGCTTTCGGCAAGATATCGAGATCCCGCTGGCTGGAGTAGACGACGCGCGCCTCTAAGCTGTTGGCCGCCATGAGGTTTTCGATGCTGGCAATGTCTTCGGCCTTTGCGTCGTGCAGATACCAGCTGGATTTCAAGCCGTGCTGGTAACGTTCGGGCTGAATGCTGATGCCCGGAAGACCCGAAACAAGCGATTTGATCTTGTCGATGTCGAAAGCCTGACCGAGCGATGCCGTGTAAGCCGTTTCCAACGAGGGTTCGTCACGGCATGACAGCATCGTTCCAACACCGCCGATGACATAGTCAGGCGAGGGCAGGGAAACCTGTTTCATCAGGTCGAACTGGTCATCGAGCAGCCGCCCGCTGTTGAAAACAAGCAACGGACGGTTGTCTGCCGGCAGTGACTGCCAGAAGTCGCGGAAACGGGCCGTTGCGGCATTATCGCCAACAACGGTGCCGTCGAGATCTGTTGAGAAAATGCGAAGCTTTTTCAATCGCCATCATTCCATGGTTCAGCCCAGTCCGACTCTTCCAGAACAGGCATCATCGGTCGTCCCTCGACAACGGCGAGCAGCTGCTGTGCAATTCCGGTCCAGGTGAAAAGGCTGCGGGCCTTGTGCGCGCCCATGCGCGACAGGCGGCCATAGAGGCGCTCATGCTTGAGCGGCTTCATCATGGTAATGCCGAGATCTTCCTTATCGAAAGGATCGGCAAACAGCGCATGACGCCCGTAGCTGACCGCTCGGAACAGGCCGCCATGAATGGTAACGACCGTCGGCGTGCCACTTGCCATGGCTTCGATGGCGGTCATGCCAAAGGGTTCGTACCGGCTGGATAGCACGAACATATCGGCCGCACGATAGATATCGGGCAGGTCCTCATCGGCAACATAACCGGAAAAAATCACCTTATCCTCAAGGTTGAGCGACTTTACCCGCTCCTTGAGATGATTGAGGATGGTCGTTTCCTGCTCGTCCATGTTCTCGCCGCCCACGGCAAGATGGAGCCGCGCTTCCGGCTCGCGCTCTATGAGCACCGAAAACCCGTCAATCAGCAGGTCGTAGCCCTTGTTGGTCGCGAGACGCCCAAGCGCCAGAACAGTCTTGCCCTCGAAGCCAAAACGCTGACGCAGCATCTGTCGCGAGCCTTCCGACACCGGGAAGAACCGGTTGTCGTCGTAACCCGGCGGGATCATATGGATGTGCTTGCGCTTCAGGCCGTAATCTTCGATCAGTACGTCCAGCTGCACCGGCGTGGTGGCAATCACCATGTCGCAGCTGCGATAGACAATCAGCTCATGCTGGATGCGTTCCTTGAAATTGAATTCCAGTTCGAACGTATCCGCCTTTTCCGGATAATCGGTCTCCATCTGGCGCTTTTTCCAGATGCCGATGGAGTGCGGAGTGTGAAGATGTGACACCTTCAGGGCCTCAGAGAGACGCTGACCGGCAACGCCTGCATCCCAGTAATGGCTGTTGATGAAGGTGTAATTCAGATTGTTTTTCTTGATGAAGCGCAGCGCGTTTTCGCACCATTCCATCATGTGGCGGTGTAGATATTCCTTTGGAATGAAATCCTTGCCGCCGCAGGGAATTCGGACCACACGAACCCGCTCATCAACATCGTCAAACTCAGGCTGGTTTTCAAATTGGCGGGTGTAAAGATCGACCGTATATCCAAGCTGCCCGAGTTTTCGAGCCAGCTCCAAGACATACACGACCTGTCCTCCGGTATCGGCAGCGCCTAGCGGCGGGTGCGCGGCGACATAGCCATGTGTCGATATGAGTGCTATCCGGGGATAGCGTTCAGTTTCGCTCAAGGTCATCAATAGCGTCCCATCGTAGTAAAAAATTCCATTAACCACATGAAAATGGCTCCTTTCCGAAAAGGTTCCATCAAAAAGTGATAAAATCTGTCAATCTCGGGTGGCTCGGCGAGATTATAAGGCGCTGTCAGGGACTGGCTCGCTTGCCCACAGTGCCGAGATGCAAGGCCTATACAGGCGCTTCATATGAAGCCAATCCACAGCTTGCTTCTCCCCTGTAAAGCCCGATAACATGGGCCATGCATCGCAAGGAGGAGGCCTGTGGAGCAACCATGTCGCAAACCACAGAATTCCTGAAGCCCAGCGCCTCGGTGTTGGACAATAGAGCCAGGATCGTCGCGGACCTGAGCGATCTTCTTCCGCCCGAATGTCTCGTGCATGAGGAGCGGGAGCTTGTGCCGTTCGAGACGGATGCCTTCGTGTCCTATCGCAAGGTTCCGCTGGCGGTTGCCCTGCCAAAGACGACAGCGCAGGTTGCCGCAGTGATGAAATATTGCCACCGTTATGGCATCCCCATCGTGCCGCGTGGCGCGGGCACATCGCTGTCCGGCGGCGCTATTCCGCAGGAAGATGCTGTGGTGATCGGCCTGTCGAAAATGTCGCAAATTTTGGAGCTGGATTTCTTCAACCGGGTTGCCACGGTGCAGGCAGGCGTCACAAACCTTTCGATTTCCGATGCCGCCGGTCCGCAGGGATTTTTCTATGCGCCAGACCCCAGTTCGCAACTGGCCTGTACCATCGGCGGCAATATCGGCATGAATTCCGGCGGCGCGCACTGCCTGAAATATGGTGTCACCACCAACAATCTGCTGGGCGTCAAGATGGTGCTGGTGGATGGAACGGTGCTGGAACTGGGTGGAAAGCATCTGGATGCCAGCGGCTACGACCTGCTCGGCCTCGCCTGCGGCTCGGAAGGACAGCTTGGCATCGTCACTGAAGCCACGGTGCGGTTGATTGCGAAGCCGGAAGGCGCGCGTCCCGTTCTCTTCGGTTTCGATACGTCAGAACAGGCAGGCTCCTGCGTGGCGGATATTATCGGCTCCGGCATCATCCCGGTGGCCATAGAGTTCATGGACAAGCCGGCCATCGAAATTTGCGAGGCCTTTGCCAAAGCCGGCTATCCGACGGATGTCGGCGCGCTGCTGATTGTGGAAGTCGAGGGCTCGGAAGACGAAATGGATGCCATGTTGGCCGATATCGTCGCCATCGCCCGCCAGCATGCGGTAAAAACCGTGCGCGAATGTCAGTCGGCCATGGAGGCCGCTGCCATCTGGAAAGGCCGCAAATCCGCCTTTGGTGCAACGGGTCGCATTTCAGATTACATCTGCATGGATGGGACTGTGCCTCTCAGCCAGCTTTCCTATGTGCTTCAGAAAACCAGCGAGATTACCGATAGTTTCGGCCTTCGCGTGGCCAATGTTTTCCACGCTGGCGATGGCAACATGCATCCGCTTATTCTGTTCAACGCCAATGACCCGGTTGAGGCCGCAAAGGCGGAAGAGGCGGGAAACCAGATTTTGCGCCTTTGCGTGGATGCCGGTGGGTGCCTCACGGGCGAGCACGGCGTCGGCATCGAAAAGCGCGACCTGATGCGTCATCAATTTTCCGATGTCGATCTGGCCCAGCAGATGGCCGTGCGGTTCGCCTTCGATGACGGCTGGCTTCTCAACCCGTCCAAGGTCTTCCCGCTGGAAGGGCGTCCTGCCTCATGAATGACATGCTGTTACCCGCAAGTGAAATCGAAGCTGCCGACATTATCAGTGGCCATGCCGATGCCCGGCAAGTGCTGGCGATTGTTGGCGGCAACACCCGCTCCGGCTTTGGAAATCGGGTTGAGGCCGACGCGTGTCTCTCCTCACAAGCGTTGAGCGGTATCATCGCCTATAATCCTGCCGAAATGGTCATGACGGTGCGAGCGGGTACGCCGGTCGCTGAGGTCGAGGCGGCACTTTTAGCCGCCAATCAGATGATGGCATTTGAGCCGGTGGATCATCGTGCTGTTATGGGAACGGTAGGCGAACCCACGATTGGTGGTGTGTTTGCGGCCAATGTGTCCGGCCCCCGACGCTACGTGGCAGGTGCGGCGCGAGACAGCCTGCTCGGCATCCGCCTCATCAACGGCAAAGGCGAGGCCATAAAGGCCGGTGGCCGGGTGATGAAGAACGTGACCGGGCTTGATCTCGTCAAGCTTTTGGCTGGGTCCTATGGCACGCTGGGTTTTCTCACAGAGGTCACATTCCGCGTTCTGCCGGTGCCACCTGCGCAGACAACACTTGTCCTGTCAGGCCTTGAAGATGAAGCGGCGACCCATGTCATGGCCGCAGCCATGGCGACCAGCATGGAGGTTTCGGGAGCGGCGCATTTGCCGGAAAGTGTCCGGTCGTGTTTCCTCGGCGGGTCTTTGCCCGATGGTGCGGCAACGGTGCTGCGGCTGGAGGGGTTAAAGGCGTCGGTGCAGGTGCGGTCGCAGAATTTGCAAACCGTGCTGGGCAAGGTGGCGCCTTCGATTTTGCTGTCCAAGGACGAGAGCCAATCGCTCTGGCACGACATCCGCGATATCGCGCCCTATGCTGGCAACGCCGCCAAGCCCCTCTGGCGTGTGTCCGTTGCGCCTTCTCAAGGCCATAAGCTGGTGGCGGCGCTGCGTCTGGAAACAGGCATCGATGCCTTCTACGACTGGCAAGGCGGTCTGGTCTGGATGCAGATGGAGGCTGACCCCGAGGCGACGTTGCTGCGGAAATACGTAAAGGCGCTGGGCGGCGGCCATGCGACATTGGTACGGGCGCCTGACCGCAGCGATGTGCCCGCGTTCGAGCCGCTGTCGTCGGCAGAGATGATGCTTTCTGCCCGCATCAGGGAAAAGCTCGATCCAGCGGGAATTTTCAACCCCGGCAAGATGGGTGCCGTGACCCGTACCCACGCTGAAAAAGGCTCCGCCTGATGCAAACCTCCTTCACGCCACAGCAACTTGCTGATCCAGACGTCGCTCAGTCCGAAAAGATCCTGCGGAAATGCGTGCATTGCGGTTTCTGCACGGCGACCTGTCCGACCTATGTGACGCTGGGAAATGAGCTGGATAGCCCGCGCGGTCGCATTTATCTCATCAAGGACATGCTGGAAAACGACCGCCCGGCTGACGCTCAGGTGGTCACGCATATCGACCGCTGTTTGTCCTGCCTGTCCTGCGTGAGCACCTGTCCATCCGGCGTCGACTATATGCATCTGATCGATCATGCCCGCGCTCACATCGAAAAGACATATAAGAGACCCTTCTGGGACAGGTTGATGCGCAATGTGCTGACCCGCGTGCTGCCCTATCCAGACCGGTTTCGCGCGGCACTCACGCTCGCTCGCCTTGGCCAGCCTTTCGCGCCCATGTTTCGCAAGAGCAAAGCGTTGAGGCCCTTGGCATCAATGCTCGATTTGGCCCCGAAAGCCACCCCACCCATGTCTGCCTTCGCAAATCCCGGCATTCATCCAGCGCAAATCGCAAAGCGTGGGCGGGTGGCGATGTTGACCGGTTGCGCTCAACCGGTGCTGGACCCCGGCATCAACGATGCTGCCATTCGGCTTTTGACCCGTCTCGGCATTGAGATCGTGCTGCCGCAGGGCGAGAGCTGCTGTGGCGCGCTGGTTCACCATATGGGCCGCGAGGAGCAGGCGCTTGCTTCGGCACGCCACAATGTCGATGTCTGGACGCGTGAAATCGAGCAGGGCGGGATCGATGCCATCATCATCACCGCATCCGGCTGCGGCACCACCATCAAGGATTACGGGCACATGCTGCGGCTCGACGCCGCCTATGCCAAAAAAGCTCAGCGCGTATCTGCTCTGGCAAAGGACATTACCGAATATCTCTCCACGCTCGACCTGCCGCCTCTGGAGCGAAACGGCCTGACAGTGGCCTATCATTCGGCATGCTCCATGCAACATGGGCAAAAGATAACCGCCCAACCAAAACTCTTGCTGAAAGCAGCGGGATTTGTGGTTCGTGACCCCGCTGAAGGGCATCTCTGTTGTGGCTCGGCAGGCACCTACAATATTTTGCAGCCGGAAATTTCCGCGCAGTTGAAGGCCCGCAAGGTCAGGAATATCGAGGCGACGAAGGCTGATATCATCGCCACCGGCAATATTGGCTGCATGACGCAGATTGCCAGCGCGGCTTCAATGCCCATTCTCCACACGGTTGAACTGCTGGACTGGGCCTATGGCGGCAAAAAACCTGGAAAAATCGCGGGAATCAACGAAAAACGGGCGGTTTGACCCGCCCGTTCTCCTCGCTGGCATGCTGCTTGAAGCGCTTCCAGCCCTCTGCGTCCCCCGCCAGAGTACATATTAAGCAATAACGAATGTTTCGTTTTTTGGCAACGTGTTCTTTATTAAAATGCAACCCTTTGGCGCACGGTTTGTCGGCAGCGTTGCTTTCAGATCACGATCACCCGGGTGCCGACATTCACGCGCTCGTAGAGATCGGTCACGTCCTCATTGCGCATGCGAATGCAGCCGGATGAGTTGTTGCTGCCGATCGTCCAGGGCTGGTTGGTGCCGTGGATGCGATAAAGCGTGGAGCCCAGATACATGGCGCGTGCACCCATGGGGTTTTGCGGGCCGCCTTCCATGAAGGCTGGCAGATAATGACCCTTGGCGGCTTCGCGGGTAATCATTTCCTGCGGTGGCGTCCAGCTTGGCCATTCATTCTTGCGGGTAATCTTGTGCGTACCGGCCCATTCAAAGCCAGGCTTGCCGACGCCTACGCCATAGCGCCGCGCCTTGCCATCGGCCATGACAAGATAAAGAAAGCGGTTTGGCGTATCGATGACGATTGTGCCGGGCGCTTCCTTGCCCTGATACTGAACCATTTGCGGCAAGAACTGTGGCGCGATCTGAAGGCGCGGTGCGTTGGGGCGTGCCGCCACAGCCTGTGGGCGCGGCTGAGCCGTCTGGCGCTGAAACAGCGATGGACGCGCAGGCTGCTGCGGATAAACGACGGGGCGGACCTTTGCGCCACCAAGCTGCATGACCCATGGGGCTGTCAGGTCAGGGCTGACGACCACTGGCGGGCGCTCGCGGTAACGGTCATTGGCAAGGGCTGGCATGGTGATGGCGCAGCTGAGGCTCAGCGCCAAAAGAACAGATTTCATCGACATCGGGTGGACTCTCTACATGGCACCGGAAGATAATTGTCACGTTCGCACTTCGGCGACAGCGAATGGTAAATGGTAGTTGGTGAAAAGCCGCGATTTCGTCGAAAGCTTTTAATAAGGTTAGCGGGCGGTTTTGAAACAGAGTGAATCAATGGTAATCACCCGCACACGACAAGAAGGGCAGCAGCGCCATGAGTGAAACCGGGCTTTTGACGGGTGAGGACGGCAAGATCCGCTGTTTCTGGCAGCAGGGATTGGCCGATTACGCGCACTATCATGACGAGGAGTGGGGCCGCCCCGTTAAGGACGATACCAGACTGTTTGAGAAAATATGTCTGGAAGGCTTCCAGTCCGGGCTTTCCTGGCTGACGGTTTTGCGGAAGCGCGAGGCGTTTCGTGCCGCTTTCTGCGGGTTCGATTTCGAGAAGGTCGCGCAATTTCAGGACGCGGATATCGAGCGCTGCGCCGCAGATGCAGGCATCATCCGCCATCGCGGCAAGATCGTCTCGACCATCAACAACGCCCGCCGCGCAATCGAAATGCGAGATGAATTCGGTTCCCTTGCCCGTTTTTTCTGGAGCTATGAGCCTCAGCCACATGAGCGCCCTGACGTTTTTGATTACGCCACCCTGCGGGCCAATCCGATCACACCCGCATCCACACGGCTGTCGAAAGACCTGAAAAAGCGCGGCTGGACCTTTGTCGGCCCCACCACCGTTTACGCATTCATGCAGGCCATGGGGATGGTCAACGATCATATTGAAGGTTGCCATTGCCATCCGCGTATAGAAACGCAAAGGCTGGAGTTTGTACGCCCGTGACCAGATTTTCGCACATTTTGATCGCTGCAATGCTGGCGGCAACCGGCGCGGTTTCAGCCTACGCCGAGCCGCGCAATGTCGATGGCATCTGGCTTGATGATGGCGAGGCCCTGAAAACAGCTGCTATGCCTGCAACCGGCCCGCTGGTGCTGAATGGCTGGACGCGGCAGGGCAAAGGCGATGTCTATCGCATCAAGGTCAAGGCCGGAGAGACACTCAAGGTCACGCTTTCCAGCCGCAGTGAATATGTGGTCATGGCCATCTTCGATTTTGCCAAGCCGGAAGACGATGCAATCTTCTTCAGCGATGCAGGCAAGAACGAGGCGGTGCTGACGCCTAAGGCGGACACAGACTGGCTGATCCGCCCTATCCTCGTTCTCAGCTCATCGCGCCGCGGACTGGGCGCGAATTATACTGTTAATGTGGAGAAGCAGCCTTAGGCCGCCTCTCCACCTGCGCGTTTAGTAACCCTTGGAGGCCAGCCACGCCTTCATGGAGGCAATTTCGGTTTCCTGCGCTTTGATCACCTCTTCGGCAAGCTTGCGGATTTCAGGGTCCTTGCCATACTGCAACTGCACCCTTGCCATATCGATTGCGCCCTGATGATGCGGGATCATTCCCCGCACGAAATCGACATCGGCGTTGCCCGTGTAATTCACCGACATATCCTCATGCATCTTGCTTCTGACCTCCTTGAATGCCTCGGTTGAAGCATTTCCGGATGTCGTTTTCGCAGACATGTCGTGGCCCGCATGGCCACCGGCTTCCTGCGCAAGGGCAGGCAGGGAAAAAGCAGCGACAAGCATTGCGGCCAGCGAAATGGTTCTCATGGACATGGATTATCCTTCCTGTGTCTGACGGAATTCTACTTTGATAGTTACGTGTGTCCGTCAGGCACGGGGAGGGGGTAGTGGCGGTGCGGGAACGGTGCCGATGAAGGCGTGCAGCACATGGCTCTTCGGGTTCCCATGCGGCAATCGTTCCATTTTTGCCAAACGGAACTGCGGTATCAATACGATGCAGGCCGCACAAAAAGGCGCATGGCTCATGCTTCCACGGTGCGGACAGGGATCGCCTTTTCCGGCGTGGTGAGCTTCACTTTCCGAAGCGGCGTGGTCTGCATGCTGTTCGTGAGACATCTGGCTAGTTGCGTCGCTCGTCGGGACTGAAAGCCCAAACGCCGCCTGCGCGGGCATCGCCCCGTAGAGCAGCCAGGCCAGAAACATCAGCATGTGAAAGACAGGACGCATGACATAGATGTAGCGACGGAAAAACGTCAGTACAATGGCTGTCAGGTCAGCTCGCTGGCGACAACCTTGTGAATGATCTGATAATCCCGGCTCTCTTCGCCAAAGGGCACCACCGGCCAGTCCCAGCCGCGCATGATTTTGGGCACCGTCACGCCGTGCAGCAAATCTTCCTGCTGACGGACGCTGCCGTTTCTGTCGATGACCTCAAACGCGGTATCGGTGATGAGACATGCCTTGCAGGGAAGGCCCGACAGACCATCCAGATGCGCTCGGATGAGTTGCGGCAAGGTGTCCGCAGGCATTGCTTGATCGGGATGCTTTTCCAGCCGGTTGCGAACGCCGGTGCCGATCTGCGACAGAAGATTGGCGGAGATAACCAGATCGAGATAGGGCACCAGCCGTAGAAACGCCAGGGGTTCCGGCTGCCTTCCTGCTTCCAGATCGGCATAGCCTGAGAGATCGCGGTGGTTCAGGACGACCGTTCTGCTGTGACGGCTGTAAAGCCTGGCGCGGATGCTGGCCAGATGCACCAGATCGACCAGAACAACGGTATCGAATGCTCCAGCCAGCTGTTGCAGCGGCACATCCCGCAACAGGCCTGAGCCCAGCACGACTGCGGTGCGTCTCTGCTTCAGCTTGGCTGCGGTGGAGAAAATGAAGCGCTTGCTGTTTTCCTCGTGCTCGGCCCATGCCTTTTGGCAGCGGTTGGCCCGCGCCCAGAGATTGACGGAATAGCGGATATGGGGGCGGAACTCAGCGGGCGTCTTGTAATAGGTCGCAGCGTAATTGAGGGCTTCGAGGATCATGGCTCAGCGATAGACTTCCCGGCGATGGCCGATTTCAATGACGAGAACCACGAGCCTGTTGTCCTGAATATCGCAAAGAATGCGATAGTCGCCCACGCGGTAGCGCCAGTAGTTGCCGAGTTCGGAGCCTTGCAGGGCTTGGCCGGTCCGCCGTGGATTGTCATCCAGCGCGATACGGTCTGTGAGGAAGGAAATGATGCGCGTTGCATTGGGTTTCCCAAGCTTTTCAAGCTGCTTGAGCGGCTTTTCCTGAAACTCAATTGTCCAGACCAAGGCGGCGCTTCACTTCTTCAAGAGTGTAGGTGCGTTCGTTATCCTCAACCCGCCGCCGCGTCGCCTCTTCCGCCAGATACAAATCCTCCATATCCTCGATATGCTTTTCAATGGCCTCGCGGATATAATAGGCGGATGTGCGGCCGGTGCGCTCGGATAGAGCTTTGAGGCGCTCATAGGTTTCATCGGGCAATCGGATGGCGGTTTGTTTGCTCATGGTCTCTTCTCCCGGCGGCAGAGTGGGATGCGTGTATCCCACCTAGCATGATTTCCGCCCTCACGCCAGTAAAACTGCGCCGCCGCGCCTTGCCGCACAGGGCTTCATCCTCTAATAGACCGGCTTGATTTCAAGAGACAATTGGACCGGCATCATGAGCGAAAAAGCAAAAAAGCCTCAGAAACTGAAAGCCCGCCTGCCGCGCGGCTTCACGGATCGCTCGGCTGCCGATATCCATGCCACCAATGAGATGATCGAGAAAATTCGTGGGGTCTATGAACTCTACGGCTTCGATCCCATCGAAACGCCTCTGTTTGAATATACCGATGCGCTGGGCAAGTTCCTGCCCGATAGCGACCGCCCCAATGAAGGCGTGTTTTCGCTGACCGATGATGACGACCAGTGGATGAGCCTGCGCTATGATCTCACAGCGCCGCTTGCCCGCCACGTCGCAGAAAACTTCAACGAAATACAGCTGCCGTTCCGCACCTATCGCGCTGGCTATGTTTTCCGCAACGAAAAACCAGGCCCCGGCCGCTTCCGCCAGTTCATGCAGTTCGATGCCGATACGATCGGCGCCTTCGGCGTTCAGGCCGATGCCGAAATGTGCATGATGATGGCCGACACGCTGGAAGCTCTCGGAATTAAGCGCGGCGATTACGTGATCCGCGTCAACAACCGCAAGGTTCTGGATGGCGTGATGGAAGCCATCGGGCTTGGCGGTGAAGAGAATGCAGGCCGACGTCTGAACGTGCTGCGGGCGATCGATAAGCTCGACAAGTTTGGTGTTGAGGGCGTGAAGCTGCTGCTGGGTCCCGGTCGCAAGGATGAATCCGGTGATTTCACCAAAGGCGCGGGCTTGGATGAAGCGCAGATTGAAAAGGTTCTGTTCTTTGTCGGAATCAAAGACTACGCCGCAAGCGCTGAGGATCTAGCCAACCTCGTTGCTGGGACATCCAAGGGCACGGAAGGCGTTGAAGAGCTGAACGTTATTGGCGCCCTGGTTTCCGGCGCTGGTTATGATTCCACCCGCATCAAGATCGATCCCTCCGTCGTCCGAGGCCTCGAATACTACACCGGCCCTGTTTACGAGGCCGAACTGACCTTCGACGTGACCAACGAAAAGGGCGAAAAGGTTGTCTTCGGCTCGGTCGGCGGTGGTGGCCGTTACGATGGTCTGGTATCGCGCTTCATGGGCCAGCCGGTCCCGGCAACGGGCTTTTCCATCGGCGTTTCTCGCCTGATGACGGCGTTGAAGAACCTTGGCAAGCTGGGCCAGACAAAGCCGCTGGCCCCCGTTCTCGTCACCGTCATGGATGGCGATGTGGAAAGCCTTGGCCGTTACCAGCGCTTCACGCAGGCGCTGCGCAATGAAGGCATTCGTGCCGAAATGTATCAGGGCAACTGGAAGAAATTCGGCAACCAGCTGAAATATGCTGACCGCATGGACGCGCCGCTGGCCATCATTCAGGGCAGTGACGAACGTGCGGAGGGTATGGTGCAGATCAAGGACCTCATCGAGGGCAAGCGCCTGTCTGGCGAGATCGAGGACAACGCCACGTGGCGCGAGGCCCGCGTGGCACAGGAAACCGTGCCGGAAGCGGAACTGGTTGCCAAGGTCAAGGACATGCTGGCGGCTCAGGCCGAAGACCGGCGCCGGGCGGGCTGAACCATGCCGATGATCGACATGCCGGATTTCTCCGCAGAGCTTCTCGATGAATTTGCGGCCCGCAAGACGGCGCGGGTGAACACGCCTGTCATCCAGCCCGCCGAGCCGTTTCTGGATATGGCCGGGGAAGACCTGCGCCGCCGAATTTTCATGACGGAGAGCGAAACGGGTGAGAGCCTGTGCCTGCGCCCGGAATTTACCATTCCCGTCTGTCTGCGCCACATCGAAACCGCAACCGGAACGCCCAAGCGTTACTCCTATCTTGGTGAAGTCTTCCGCCAGCGTCGTGATGGGGCAAACGAGTTCTATCAGGCCGGTATCGAAGATCTGGGCGATAAGGATATCGCCGCCGCAGACGCCCGCACGATCAACGATGCCGCAGCCATTTTGAAACGCCTGTTGCCGGGGCGTGCGCTTGTCGTCACGCTGGGCGATCAGCAGGTGTTCGAGGCCGTCATTGCCGCTCTCGGCCTGCCCACTGGTTGGCAGAAGCGGCTGGTTCAAGCCTTTGGTGATACCGCGCAGCTCCAGGCCTTGCTGGAAAGCCTCGTCAGCCCCAAGCCCATGACGGGGCTTGACGCCCGTGTTGCCGGGCTGCTGGCCACCGGCGATGAAAAAGTGCTGGTGGATTATATCGATACCGTCATGCAGGAAACCGGCTATTCCACCAATGCCAGCCGCGCGCCGCAGGAGATCGCCCGTCGCCTGCGCGAAAAGCTGGCGCTCGCCGCCACGCGCCTGCCGGATGAGAGTTTCGAGCTATTGAAGCAGTTCCTGAGCCTTCAGGCACCGCTTTCGCAGGCATCGCAAACCCTGTCCGAATTTGCCGATAAGGCGAAACTGAAACTGGAAGCAGCGCTTTCTGCCTTTGATGCGCGTGTTGCAGCCCTTGCCAATGGCGGCATCGATCTGGATACGATCACCTATGGTGCCGCCTTCGGGCGTCCGCTCGATTATTATACCGGCCTCGTGTTTGAGGTAAGCGTGAAGGGCGAGACAGCTGTGCTAGCGGGCGGTGGCCGGTTTGACCGGTTGATGACGCTTCTCGGCGCAAAAGACAAAATTCCAGCAGTCGGCTTCTCGCTCTGGCTGGACCGTATCGAAGCCGTGAGGGCCAGACCATGACCATCACCATTGCCTTGCCCTCTAAGGGGCGGATGAAGGATGATTCCTCAGCCATTCTGGAACGCGCAGGCTTGAAAATTGTCGCCATCGGCAATGACCGCTCCTATCGCGGCCGTGTCGAAGGACGAGACGATATCGAGATCGCCTATCTCTCAGCGTCGGAAATCGCGCGCGAGATCGGCAACGGCACGGTGGATTTCGGTGTTACCGGCGAAGACCTGGTGCGCGAAGACTTGAGCGATGTCGAAAAGCGTGTGGAGTTTTGCGCGCGCCTCGGCTTCGGCCACGCCGATGTCGTCGTCGCCGTGCCAGAGATCTGGCTTGATGTTGACAGCATGGCCGATCTGGGCGACGTCGCCTCGGAATTTCGTGCCCGGCATGGCCGCCGCCTTGCCATCGCCACCAAATACTGGCGGCTGACGCAGCAGTTCTTTTCCCGCCAGCACGGCATCCAGCTTTACCGCATCGTGGAAAGCCTGGGCGCGACAGAAGGTGCACCGGCGGCAGGGCAGGCGGATATCATCGTCGATATCACCTCCACCGGCTCGACGCTGAAGGCAAACCACCTGAAAATCCTGACCGACGGCGTTATCCTGCGCTCGGAGGCTTGCTTCGTGCGGGCACGGAAAGCCGAGCATGAGGGCGATGCCGTGGTAGCGGACATCATCGCGCGCGTCCAATCTGCGCTCTAGCAAATCTCTACTGAATGGAAAAAAGGCCGCTGGATTTCTCCAGCGGCCTTTTGATTTGCACCTGATGCAATCAGGCGTGCGCAACCGCTACGCCACGGCGGGCGTCCAGCGAATAGGCGCCAGCACCTGATGTTGCGAGCAGGATGTAAGCGCCAGCCAGCGTGATGTTCTTCATCATCATGATGCCGTTGAGTGTGTTGATCCAGCCGAGAGCCGCATCCGGCCAGCCAGGAACGGCAACCGTGCCGCTGTGGAAAACGAGGCCGGTGAATACGCAGAAGACTGCAAGCGCCCAAGCGGCGATCTTTGTCTGGAAACCGACCAAAACAGCAAGGCCGGCAACGAGTTCGAATGCGCCCGCAAGGTAAGACAGGGCCGTTGCAGCAGGCAGACCTGCGCCAGCAATCATGCCAGCAGTGCCGGCAGGGTCAGTCAACTTGCCGAAGCCTGCAAGGATGAACATGAAGGAAAGAAGAATGCGTGCAACAAGCACGAGCGCGTTCTGGGTAGTGGACATAAAAGTCTCCAAAGATGGTGCCGTGTGGCAGGAATGTATGCCCACCATATGCGCCAAATTGTCGCTACCGAATAGATGAACAAGTGAAGACTAATTGTTCACTATTTAAAGACAGTGGGCCGATAGCGTGCGCAAGCCATGAACAAAAAAAGGCGGCCCGTGAGGACCGCCTTTCCGTATTCCGAAGGGTAAGACTTCTTAGAAGTCCATACCGCCCATTCCGCCGCCTGGCATCTGTGGCATTGCCGATTCCTTCTTAGGAAGTTCAGCAATCATGGCTTCCGTCGTGATCAGCAGCGAAGCAACTGAAGCTGCGTTCTGCAGAGCTGTACGAACAACCTTGACAGGGTCAACGATACCCATGGCAATCATGTCGCCATATTCAGAGGTCTGGGCGTTGTAGCCGTAGTTCTCTTCGTTCTTGTCGAGGATCTTGCCAACAACGATGGAGGCTTCGTCACCAGCGTTTTCAGCGATCTGGCGAACCAGCGACTGCAGAGCGCGGCGAACGATGTTGATGCCGGCTTCCTGGTCGTCGTTTGCACCCTTAACGGTGATCTTCGTGGAAGAACGCAGAAGAGCAGTACCGCCGCCTGGGACGATGCCTTCCTGAACAGCAGCGCGTGTCGCGTTCAGAGCGTCGTCGATGCGGTCCTTGCGTTCCTTGACTTCGATTTCCGTGGAGCCGCCAACGCGGATAACGGCAACGCCGCCAGCGAGCTTGGCAAGACGTTCCTGCAGCTTTTCGCGGTCGTAATCGGAAGATGTTTCTTCGATCTGAGCCTTGATCTGCGCAACGCGGCCTTCGATGTCGGACTTCTGGCCCGAACCGTCAACGATCGTTGTGTTTTCCTTGGTGATCGAAACTTTCTTCGCCTTGCCGAGCATGTCGAGCGTGACGTTTTCAAGCTTGATGCCGATATCTTCAGAGATAACGGTACCGCCGGTCAGGATCGCGATGTCTTCGAGCATTGCCTTGCGGCGATCGCCGAAGCCAGGAGCCTTGACAGCAGCAATCTTCAGGCCGCCACGCAGCTTGTTGACGACGAGCGTAGCAAGAGCTTCGCCTTCAACGTCTTCAGCGATGATGACGAGTGGCTTGCCGGTCTGAACGACAGCTTCGAGAACAGGCAGCATGGCCTGAAGGTTCGAAAGCTTCTTTTCGTGCAGCAGGATGTAAGCGTCTTCCAGGTCAGCAACCATCTTTTCAGGGTTGGTGACGAAGTAAGGCGACAGGTAGCCGCGGTCGAACTGCATGCCTTCAACGACTTCGAGTTCGGTCTCGGCAGTCTTGGCTTCTTCGACGGTGATAACACCTTCGTTGCCAACGCGCTGCATGGCTTCAGCAATGTCTTTGCCAACCTGCGTGTCGCCGTTTGCAGAGATCGTGCCGACCTGTGCAACTTCTTCAGATGTGGAGATCTTCTTGGCCTTGGCCTGAAGGTCCTTCACAACTTCGGAAACAGCGAGGTCGATACCGCGCTTCAGGTCCATCGGGTTCATGCCGGCTGCAACAGCCTTGTTGCCTTCGCGAACGATGGCCTGTGCAAGAACGGTCGCAGTCGTGGTGCCGTCACCAGCGATATCGTTGGTCTTCGAAGCAACTTCGCGGACCATCTGTGCGCCCATGTTCTCGAACTTGTCTTCAAGTTCGATTTCCTTGGCGACAGAAACGCCGTCCTTGGTGATGCGTGGTGCGCCGAAAGACTTGTCGATGATGACGTTACGGCCCTTAGGACCAAGCGTTACCTTCACTGCGTCTGCGAGAATGTCGACGCCCTTGAGCATCTTTTCGCGCGCTGTGCGGCCGAATTTAATTTCTTTAGCTGCCATTGTAGAAAACTCCCGGGCTCATTGCCCATTGGTTGTCATGGAAAAGTGAGAAGAACCGGCTGATCAGCCGATAACGCCCATGATGTCGGATTCCTTCATGATCAGAAGGTCTTCGCCGTTGAGCTTGACTTCGGTGCCGGACCACTTGCCGAACAGAACGCGATCGCCAGCCTTGACGTCCAAAGGAACGAGCTTGCCGCTTTCGTCGCGGGCGCCGGTGCCAACAGCAACGATTTCGCCTTCCTGTGGCTTTTCCTTGGCGGTATCAGGAATGATAATGCCGCCCTTGGTCTTTGCTTCAGACTCAACGCGACGAACGACGACGCGGTCATGCAGCGGACGGAAATTGGTGCTTGTCATTGTCTAATCCCTCGATCAAATGACCTGAGCGGACCTAACAACAGGTCCGCGTGATGATTGTTAGCACTCCCTAGTGTAGAGTGCCAGCAACACGGAGATAAGCAGCCCATGTTGCCGAGTCAAGGACGGCCTGTCGGAAAATTTTCATGTAAAATGGTTACTACCAGCGCATGACAGAATTTTTACGCAGCGATATCGCACCCGCCCGCCCTTCCTTTCTGGAGATGATTGCCGCCTTTGCGCGCATAGGCCTTTTGAGTTTCGGCGGACCCGCCGGACAGATCGGCCTGATGCACCGCGTGCTGGTGGACGAGAAGGGTTGGCTGAGTGAAGAACGGTTCCTGCACGCGCTGAATTATTGCATGCTGTTGCCGGGCCCAGAAGCGCAGCAACTGGCCACTTATGCCGGTTGGCTTCTGCACGGCAGGCGCGGTGGCATCGTGGCCGGTCTGCTCTTCATCCTGCCGGGCTTTCTGGTCATCGTGGCGCTGGCATCGGCCTATGCGCTTTATCAGGATACGCATTGGCTGCCAGCGCTGCTGTCTGGCCTCAAAGCGGGTGTGCTGGCCATCGTGCTTGAGGCATTGCTGCGGGTGGCGCGGAGGGCGTTGACCAGCCGCTTTCAGGTTGCCATTGCGGCGGCGGCATTTGTTGCCCTGTTCTTCTTTTCCCTTCCGTTCCCGCTCGTTATTCTTGCCGCCGGGCTCATTGGTTTTCTCAAAGCCCGAGGAGATGCGCTGCCGGTGGTGGGTGTGGACGATGACAGCACGACCAATCCGTCATGGAAGAAGCTTGTGCGTGGGCTTTTGATCGGTCTTGTCATATGGCAATTGCCGCTGCTGCTTTTATGGATCACCTCCGGCCCCGGCACCCTTGTTGATTTGCAGATATTCTTCTCCAAAATGGCGGTGGTGACTTTCGGCGGAGCCTATGCAGTGCTGGCCTATGTCGCGCAGGTGGCTGTGGAAACGAAGGGCTGGATGCTGGCGGGCGAGATGCTCGATGGTCTGGCGCTGGCTGAGGCGACGCCGGGGCCGCTGGTGCTGGTTCTCTCCTATGTCGGTTTTCTTGCGGCCTTTCGCCAGCCTGGCTGGTTCGATCCGCTGACAGCGGGCATTCTGGGCGCCAGCATCGCCGCTTGGGCAACCTTCGTGCCGAGCTTCATGTTCATATTCGCAGGCGCGCCCTATATGGAAAAGCTGCGCCACAACCGCTTCCTGTCGTCAGCGCTATCAGCCATTACGGCGGCCGTCGTCGGCGTCATTCTCAACCTGTCCGTCTGGTTTGGTCTGCATGTGCTGTTCGGTCAGGTGGAGCGGGTGGCGGTGGCGCCAGCCGTTAATTTCGGCTTTTCATGGCCCGTCCTCGCGACGCTTGATCCCATGCTTCTCGGTCTTTTTATTGCATCATCGATCATGCTTTTCCGGCTGAAACTGGGCATGGTGCCGGTTCTGGCCATGTGTATTGCAGCGGGTTTTCTGAGACTCTGGCTGATGTGATCCGCATGCGGAATTGCTTTTTTGCTTGCCTTCGCCATCCCGCTTTGCAATGTCACAGCGTGAATTCACGGAACGCTTGGAATCTTTTACATGGCCCATCGCATTGCCACGCTCGGCGACATTACCCCGGACTTTGACGTTATTCTGTCTGATGTGTGGGGTGTATTGCACAATGGCGTCACCGTTTTTGCCGATGCGGCGATTGCATTGGAAGCGGCGCGAAAGGCGGGCAAGACCGTGGTGCTCATCACCAATTCGCCCCGCCCGGGACCTGGCGTCATCGCCCAATTGCGGGCATTCGGCATTTCCGACAGTGTTTATGACCGCATCGTCACCTCTGGCGATGTTACCCGCAAACTGATTGCTGAAGGCCCGAACAAGGTCTTCCTTCTGGGGCCGGAGCGCGACATGCCGCTGATGGACGGTCTCGACGTCGAGGTCGTGCCGGAAGCAGAGGCAACAGCCGTTGTCTGCACCGGCTTTTTCGATGACGAAACCGAAACGCCGGAAGACTACACCGATATGTTGAAGGGCTTCATTGCCCGTTCCGTGCCGATGATCTGCGCCAACCCCGATCTGGTGGTGGAGCGTGGCGAGCGCATCGTTCCCTGTGCGGGCGCCATGGCGGCCTATTACCAACAGCTTGGCGGCGAAGTGCGCATTGCGGGCAAGCCCCACTCTCCAATCTATGAAGCCTGTCTTGCGGCAGCAAAAGAGGTGCGCGGCGAGTTTTCCAAGTCGCGTGTGCTGGCCATTGGCGATGGCATGCCGACAGACGTGAAGGGCGCGATTTCCGCCGGGCTCCAGCTTCTCTATATTAGCGGCGGAATTCACGCTGCGGAATATATGTTGAATGGCGAAACGGACGAGGCGCTGATGAATGCCTATCTGGAAAGCCAGAACGCCGCTCCCGGCTGGTGGATGCCACGCCTGGCCTGAAAGCAGATGCGCCTATGACCGTATTTCATCGCAATGAGCAGAAAGAACCGCTTCCGGATAATCTGAAGGGCGGCGTCGTTGCTATTGGAAATTTTGACGGTGTGCATCGCGGCCACCGCGCCGTGCTGGATCGTGCGCTGGAACTGGCGCGCGCGCGCGGCATTCCCGTGCTGGCGCTAACATTCGAGCCCCACCCGCGAACGGTCTTCCGCCCGGATAAACCGGTTTTTCGCCTTACGCCCGGCCCGGTCAAGGCCCGGCTGCTGGCAAAGGAGGGGTTTCACTCCGTGATCGAATATCCCTTTGACCGGGAGTTCTCCCAGCGCTCGGCCGAAGATTTTGTAAAGTCCGTTCTGGTTGATTGGCTGGGCGCAAGCGCTGTCGTCACCGGCTTCGATTTCCATTTCGGCAAGGGCCGCGAGGGTGGACCTGCATTCCTGATGGAGGCCGGTCACCGCTACGGTTTCGATGTGACGCTGGTGGATGCGTTTCGCGATGAGGGTGCCGAAGTCGTTTCCTCTAGCCGTATCCGGGAATTGCTGGGCGAGGGCGATGTTGTCGCGGCGGCTGGCCTTCTGGGTTATCGTTACACTGTCGAGGCGGAAGTCATTGGCGGGCAGAAGCTGGGTCGCACGCTGGGTTATCCCACCGCCAACATGGCGCTGCCGCCGGAAACCGAACTGAAGCCCGGTATCTATGCCGTGCGATTCCGAAGGCCCGATGGCACGCTGCATGATGGCGTCGCGAGCTTTGGCTACCGCCCAACCGTGACAGAAGATGGCGCAGCCCTTCTGGAAACCTTCCTGTTTGATTTCTCAGGCGATCTCTATGGCGAAGTCTGCTCCGTGTCCTTCTTCGGAAACCTGCGGGATGAGCTGAAATTTGACGGGCTGGAGGCGCTGGTGGCGCAGATCAAACGCGACGAGGAAGAGGCGAGGGCGCTTCTGTCCGGCGTGAAACCTCTGGGCGAACTGGATGCTCTGATCGCTTTTTGAGCGCGATAGGGCTTTGTGCGGCATCTATTCCCTTTTCAAACGCTGAAAAAACACATAAGCAGACGCCTATGCACCAATTTCGGTTGACGTTCATATCCCGAATTATTGGCCCGGCCTTTCGTGCGCAATAAGCAGCCGAAAGGTCCGGGATTTCGGCGCTTGCCAAAAGCGCCTTCCGCCTTTGCCCTTTTTGCACTCAAGACGGCGCGACCCCGCCATTCCCTCTCATTCTGGGGCCGCCGCATAACGGTATGATCATGAACGACACCGCACAGACATTAGACTATTCCAAAACACTTTACCTGCCGCAGACGGATTTCCCGATGCGCGCCGGCCTGCCGCAAAAAGAGCCTGAAACCGTTGCCCGCTGGCAGCAGATGGGCCTCTACAAGAAGCTGCGCGCTTCTGCCGCTGGGCGCGAAAAATTCGTGCTGCATGATGGCCCCCCCTATGCCAACGGCAACATCCACATTGGCCACGCGCTGAACAAGATCCTCAAAGACGTCATCACCCGCTCGTTCCAGATGCGCGGCTTTGACAGCAATTACGTTCCCGGATGGGATTGCCACGGCCTTCCCATCGAATGGAAGATCGAGGAAGCCTACCGCGCCAGGGGCAAGAACAAGGACGAGGTTCCGATCAACGAATTCCGTCAGGAATGCCGTGAGTTCGCCGCTGGCTGGATCGAGAAGCAATCGGCTGAGTTCAAGCGTCTGGGCATCGAAGGCGATTTCGAAAACCCCTACACGACCATGAACTTCCACGCGGAAGCGCGTATCGCTGGCGAGCTGCTCAAGATCGCCAAGAGCGGCCAGCTTTATCGCGGATCGAAGCCGGTCATGTGGTCGGTCGTCGAGCGCACAGCTCTGGCTGAGGCCGAGGTCGAGTATGCCGACGTCGAGAGCGACATGATCTGGGTGAAGTTCCCGGTGGTGGAAGCTAGGGTCGCTCAAAGCCCTAAGGACAGTTATGGCTCGATGGATGACGCATTTGCCGCAGCCGGTGAAATGTTGACGGCACTCGAAAGTGCTTCCGTCGTAATTTGGACGACAACTCCTTGGACCATCCCCGGTAACCGTGCGATATCTTTTTCTTCGCGTTTTCCATACGGTTTGTATGAGGTCGAAAGTGCGGAAAACGATTTCGGTCCGCAGGCAGGCGAAAAGCTGATCTTCGCAGATAAACTTGCTTCTGAAGCGTTCGCCAAAGCCAAGTTGCAATTTAAGAGGTTGGGTGGAGTGCCTGCTGGCGTTCTTTCGGCGATCACCTGCGCCCACCCGCTGGCTCACCTTGGCTACGATTTCCCTGTCCCGCTTCTCGATGGCGATCACGTCACCGATGATGCCGGTACCGGCTTCGTGCACACAGCACCAAGCCACGGTCGTGAAGACTTTGACGCATGGACCTCCAAGGCGCGTGAGATCGAAGCGCGTGGCATCTCGTCGAAGATCCCGTTCCCGGTTGGCGATGACGGCTTCTACACTGAAGACGCGCCCGGTTTCGGCCCATCGGCTGAAGGTGGCGCTGCCCGTGTCATGGACGACAATGGCAAGAAGGGTGATGCCAATGAGCGCGTCATCAAGGCGCTGATCGGCGTCAACAACCTGTTTGCCCGTGGCCGTCTGAAGCACAGCTATCCGCATAGCTGGCGTTCCAAGAAGCCGGTCATCTTCCGCAACACGCCGCAATGGTTTGTCTATATGGACAAGGAACTGGGGGATGGCACCACGCTGCGCTCCCGTTCGCTGTCTGCCATTGACGATACCCGCTTCGTGCCAGCCGGTGGCCAGAACCGCCTGCGCGCCATGATCGAGAACCGCCCGGACTGGGTTCTCTCGCGCCAGCGCGCTTGGGGCGTTCCAATTGTCGTGTTTGCCGATGAGCATGGTGAAGTGCTTGTTGATGATGCTGTCAATGCCCGCATCCTTGAGGCTTTCGAGGTTGAAGGCGCGGATGCATGGTTTACCGAAGGTGCGCGCGAGCGTTTCCTGGGCGAGCGCGCAGGCGAACCTTGGGTACAGGTCCGCGACATTCTCGACGTCTGGTTCGATAGCGGCTGCACGCACACTTTCACGCTGGAAGATCGGCCTGATCTGAAATGGCCTGCCGATGTCTATCTGGAAGGCTCCGACCAGCATCGCGGCTGGTTCCACTCGTCGCTGCTGGAAAGCTGCGCGACGCGGGGACGTGCGCCATACAAGGCCGTTGTCACCCATGGTTTCACCATGGATGAGCAGGGCCGCAAGCAGTCCAAATCTCTCGGCAATGTCGTGGCACCGCAGGATGTCATGAAGGAGTCGGGTGCGGATATTCTGCGTCTCTGGGTCATGACCACGGATTATTGGGATGACCAGCGTCTGGGCAAGGCCATCATCCAGACCAATATCGATGCCTATCGCAAGCTGCGCAACACCATCCGCTGGATGCTGGGCACGCTGGCGCATGACACGGGCGAAGAGATTGCCTATGCCGACCTGCCGGAGCTGGAAAAGCTGGTGCTGCACCGCCTGTCCGAGCTGGATCAGGTCGTGCGCGACGGTTACGACGCGTTCGATTTCAAGAAGATCACCCGTGCGCTCATCGATTTTGCCAATGTCGAGCTTTCGGCGTTCTATTTCGATATCCGCAAGGACACGCTTTATTGCGACGCTCCATCGTCGCTCAAGCGTCGTGCATCGCTCTCGGTCATATCAAAGTTGTTCGATTGCCTTGTCACTTGGCTTGCCCCCATGCTGCCCTTCACAACTGAAGAAGCATGGCTGTCACGCTACCCAGATGCGGAATCCGTGCACCTCGTCCAGTTCCCCGACGTTCCGGCGGAATGGAAAAACGAGACGCTGGAAGCCAAGTGGGATAAGATCCGCAAGGTGCGCACGGTGGTAACCGGTGCACTGGAAGTCGAGCGCCGTGAAAAGCGCATCGGTTCCTCGCTGGAAGCGGCTCCCGTGGTGCATGTTGCGGATGCTGAATTGCTGGCTGCCCTTGAAGGCCAGGATTTCGCGGAAATCTGCATCACATCGGCCATCTCGGTTGTGGCGGGCGAAGGTCCCTCAGATGCGTTCCGTCTGGGCGAAGTCCAGAACGTGTCTGTCGAGCAGAAACTTGCCGAAGGTCAGAAATGTGCGCGTTCTTGGCGCATCACCACCGATGTCGGCTCCGATCCAGCCTTCCCGGATGTCTCGGCCCGTGACGCCGCAGCCCTTCGTGAGCTAGGGGTTATTGCTTAAGAAAAGTACCGGGTGAATTGCACTTTGGGCGTTCATCCGGTAAACCTGCCTGAAATTGGCCGGATTTTTGCAGCACTGCGGGCTGCCGGTCTGTGGACGGCGACAGCATCAGGCCGAAAATCGGAAACGATTTTTGGAATGCGCAATGCCTGTAATTAATATAAGAGCGCTTTGTGAGCGCCCGTAAGGGCGAACGGCGCGCTGGGGGCGGAAGGGTTTCGATGAGCATGACGCAGAGATTTCGCATCTACGGCACCATTCTTGGCGCGGTATCTGTCAGCCTCGCATTGAGCGCCTGCACCAGCCCGACCTATGGTACGGGAAAGTCATCCGCCGAGCAGTTGGTCGATGACCTTGGCAATGCCACCTCCATCACCGGAGACCAGGACAAGCGCAACCTGAAATACAATCCGCGTCCCGGTCTCGTCGTGCCAGCCCAGGCCCGCGCCGGACAGTTGGCGCAGCCACAGCAGAACCTCGCCAACCGTGAGACTAACCCGCAATGGCCGGAAACACCGGAAGAGGCGCGTGAGCGCCTGCGTCAGGAAGCAGACGACAACCGCGACAATCCAAGATACCGTTCGCCATTGCTGGCTGGTAATGGCACCAACGGCCAGATGACTGAGACCCAGAAGTGGGAAGCCTTCCGCAAGGCCAAGGCTGATGCGCAGGGCGGTACGATCGTCAACAGCAATCAGCGCAAGTTCCTGACCGACCCGCCGCTCGAATATCGCAGCGTTCCGCAGGAACAACTCGCAGACCTAGGCACGCCGGAATCCAAGAAAGAAAAAGAGCGCAAGAAAAACGCTGCCATGGCTGGCACCGGCAAGAGCTGGTGGAACCCGTTCCAGTAAGGGGTATTGGGCGGCGTTTGTAGCTTGCTGACCCAACGGGTTCGAAGAGCCCCGGCCTTCGCCTCCGTCATCCTCGGGCTTGACCCGAGGATCTAACGAACCCCTACATTCAACGTTCCAGATACTCAGAACGCGCCCTGATCCTAAGTCTTATTTGATCGTCGCAAGTCTTCACTCGCCGCGCTTGCCCTGAAAGAACCCCCGCAAAATCTCCGCACTCTCCACTTCCGCCATCCCCGAATAGACCTCCGGCGCATGGTGGCAGGTGGGCTGGTTGAAAAACCGCACGCCGCTCTCGACAGCTCCGCCCTTGGCGTCATTCGCGCCGTAGTAAAGCCGGCGGATGCGGGCAAAGGAAATGGCCGCAGTGCACATGGTGCAGGGCTCCAGCGTGACATAGAGATCGGCCCCAACAAGCCGTTCCTGGCCCAATTCTTCGCACGCCATGCGGATCACTGCAATCTCGGCATGGGCCGTAACATCGTTCAGTTCCCGTGTTCGGTTGCCAGAACGGGCCACCACGCGGCCATCCAGCACAAGCACTGCACCGATAGGCACCTCGTTTCGCAGGGCCGCTTCTTGCGCTTCATCAAGCGCTTGGTCCATGAAATGCGTCGTTTCCGCCATTGTCCGTGCAATTTCCTCTTAACCGATGCCGCGTGACCTGATAGGACACGGCAAACAACAGGCAAACAACAAATGACATTCAAAGACAAGCCGACGCGCGGTGGTGGCAAGACATTCGACCGGGACAGGAAGCCAAAATCTTCCGGTGGCCCCGATGCTGCACGCGAGAAGAAGCCGTTTGTGGCAAGAACGGAGCCTGCCGTGGCCGAAACTGCGGCGGCAAAACCCGAGCGTATTTCCAAGATCATGGCGCGTGCAGGCGTGGCATCGCGCCGCGATGTGGAACGCATGATCATGGAAGGTCGCGTTTCGCTGAACGGCGTCAAGCTGGAAAGCCCCGCCATCAACGCCACTCTCGATGACAAGATCGAGGTCGATGGCGAGCCGATCCGTGGTGCCGAGCGTACGCGGCTCTGGCTGTACCACAAACCTTCAGGTCTGGTGACGACGAATTCCGATCCTGAGGGACGTCCGACCGTTTTTGACAATCTGCCAAAGGAACTGCCCCGGGTTCTGTCCATCGGTCGTCTTGATATCAACACCGAAGGGCTGTTGCTGCTGACCAATGATGGCGGTCTGTCGCGCGTTCTTGAACTGCCGACAACCGGCTGGCTGCGCCGCTACCGCGTGCGCGCCCATGGCGAGGTTGATCAGGCGGCGCTGGACAAGCTGAAAGAGGGCATCGCCGTTGATGGTGTGCTCTACGGCTCCATCGAAGCAACGCTGGATCGTACCCAGGGCCGCAACGTCTGGATCACCATGGGTCTTCGCGAAGGCAAGAACCGGGAAATCAAGAACGTGCTTGGCGCGCTTGGTCTTGAGGTTAACCGCCTTATCCGCATCTCCTACGGTCCATTCCAGCTCGGCGACCTGCCGGAAGGCCAGGTCGTTGAAGTGCGTGGCCGCATGCTGCGCGATCAGTTGGGCCCACGCCTAATCGAGGCAGCCGGTGCGAATTTCGATGCGCCGATCTATGATGCTGTTTCCGAGGATGAGGAAGCAGCACCTCAGCGTCCTGTAAAGTCCGAGTGGTCGAAGCGCGGTCCTGCCGAGCAGAACCCGCGTACACCACGTTTCGACGATAAGCGCGAAGCCGCACCCCGCGAGCGCGCTCAGGGTCGCCCTGATGCCAAACGCGGCGCCAAGCCATTCGGCAAGGGTCGTGAAGAGGGACAGGAAGACCGCCCCAAGCGCCCACCCATGGGCAGCAACCGCACAGCCAATGTGTGGATGGCACCCGGCGCCAAGCCAACCCGTGACGGCAAGGAGCGTAAATCCTACCGTGAGGAGGCTGATACCGCTTTCAAGAGACCGTCGGCTGAGGAAGAGTCCCGCCGGGGTATTGTGAAGCACAGGGATTCCGAGGGTGACTGGATCCGCGCTGACAAGCCTGCGCAGGATGAAAGCCGTGGACGCGGTAAAGGCGACCGTGGTGATCGCGGCGGCAAGCCATTTGGCGACCGCAAGCCCCGTGATGCTGGCGAACGCAGCGACCGCCCCCGTGTCGAACGGTCCTTCGGGGATCGGCCGGACCGTGGTGACCGTCCCGCCCGCCCATCCTTTGGAGATCGCCCGGCGCGTAGCGGCGAGCGCAGTGATCGCCCCTATGGCGACCGCAAGCCTCGTGATGCTGGCGAACGCGGTGAGCGTCCACGCGGCGAACGGTCCTTCGGGGATCGTCCAGACCGTGGTGACCGGCCAGCGCGTCCATCATTTGGTGATCGCCCGGCCCGTAGCGGCGAGCGCAGCGAACGACCCTTCAGCGACCGCAAGCCTCGCGACGGTGCAGACCGCCCACGCGGCGAGCGTCCATTCGGTGACAAGCCGCGCGGTGCAAAACCCTTTGGCGACAAGCCTCGCGAAGGCAGGCCTTCTGGCGGCAAGCCGGGTGGTTTTGCTGGCAAGCCCTCATTCGGCAAGCCGCGCGGCGAGCGTTCCGAGGGTGGCTATTCGGGCAAGGGTCCCGGTGGCAAAGGCCCAGATAGTAGGGGCCCAGACAACAAGGGTCCGGGTAATGGTTCCGGTGGCCGAGGCCCCGGTGGAAAACCTTCTGGTGGCAGGGGAATGACGCGTAATGCGGATCGTAGGCGGTGAGTTTCGCGGCAGGTCTCTTGCCGCTCCGAAATCCAATACAATCAGACCCACAATCGACCGTACACGTGAAAGCCTCTTCAACATATTGAGCCACGCCTATCCGGAAAGCCTGGATGGCACGCGGATTCTCGATGTGTTTGCAGGCACCGGCGCGGTGGGGCTTGAAGCCCTGTCGCGCGGCTGTCGGGTTGCGCTGTTTGTGGAAAACGGCATCGAGGGCAGGGGCCTTCTGTGGGAAAATATCGATGCGCTGGGCCTGCATGGTCGTGCGCGTATTCTGCGCCGCGATGCCACCAAGCTCGGCAGTGTTAACAATATCGAGCCCTTCGATGTGATCTTTGCAGATCCACCTTATGGCCTTGGCCAGGGCGAAAAGGCACTTGAGGCTGCCCATGTGGGCGGCTGGCTGGTGCCGGGGGCGCTCGCCATTCTCGAAGAGCGCGCCGATGTGCTGGTGACTGTCGATCCCGCCTTCAAGCTTCTCGAAAGCCGCGTCTTCGGCGACTCGAAGATGCATTTCTATCGTTACGAGCCACAACCACGGAATTGATCAGGATGACGCGCACCGTTGCCGTGCGCGTCACTCTCCTGTCGTCTTTGTGTCATAGAGCGGGAAGCGAATTGACGTGAAGGAGAGCCTGCACCCGTGGCTGCGAAGAAAAAGAAACTCTCTGGTAAAAAGCGCAAGCGCGAAGAAGCAGCCAGAGAAACACGCGATCCAACATTTGCGCTGGCATTGGGTGGCGGCGGTGCACGCGGCATCTGCCACATCAATATCGTTGAAGCACTGGATGAACTCGGCATTCGCCCCACAGCCATTGCAGGGTCTTCCATCGGCTCCATCATTGGTGCTGGCATGGCGGCTGGAATGCGTGGCCGTGATATCCGTGATTATACGCTTGAGCTTATGGGCAAAAAGGGAAGCGTGGCCAACAAGCTATGGAGCCTTGGGCCCGCTGCCATGCGCCACAGCGCGTTCGGGTTTCGCTTCGGCCAGTTCAATCTCGAGCTTATTCTCGATGCCCTCCTGCCATCAGCGCTGCCCAAGACATTCGAAGGCCTCCAAATTCCGCTGAAGGTCACTGCGACTGACTATTATGCGCAATGCGAAGTCATTGTGGAAACCGGCAGCTTGCATCAGGCGCTGGCGGCATCATCCGCCATTCCCGCGCTGTTCATGCCCATTCGCATGAATGACCGGATCATGATCGATGGTGGCATCTTCAACCCTGTTCCCTATGATCATCTGCTGGACAAAGCCGATATCGTCATCGGTGTGGATGTCGTCGGCGGGCCGGAAGGTGATGGCACGACGATGCCGAGCCGCTTTGAAAGCCTGTTCGGTGCGAGCCAGTTGATGATGCAATCTGCCATTTCGCTGAAACTGCGCTTGCACCCGCCGCATATTTTCCTGCGGCCACCGGTCAACCGTTTCCGTGTGCTGGATTTCAGAAAGGCCCAAGAGATCCTGGCCGAATCCGAAGTGACCAAGGATGAGCTGAAACGGCAGATCGAGATGCAGGTGGAGCTTTATCATCGCGGCCACGGCGTTGAATCGTGACCAAGCCACTCAAAAGCAGGTGAAGTTCTGCTTTGGCCTTGATGCGGCAGGTGTGGCGCAATAAATGAAGGTCAACGAAAGGCCCACCTCATGTCCTCAGAAATCGATTCTTCCAAGCTTCTAGACCGTGCAAGCGAACTGGTCGAACTCGCCCGGCGTGCCGGCGCAGATGAGGCGGACGCCGTCATCATCCGATCCCGGTCGCAATCCGTGGGCGTGCGTCTGGGCAAGGTGGAAAGCACTGAATCGTCGGAAAGCGATGATTTTTCCCTGCGAGTTTTCGTCGGCAGGCGCGTGGCCAGTGTCTCGGCCAATCCCGGCCTTGATTTGAAGACCCTGGCCGAACGCGCCGTTGCCATGGCAAAAGTGTCACCCGAAGACCCCTTCGCCTGCCTCGCAGACAAGTCGCGTCTGGCTGGCTCCTATGACGATCTTCAACTGTTCGACGCCACAGTGGTTTCCACCGACGAGCTTCGGGATGCAGCCCTTGCTGCTGAAGAAGCAGCGCTTGGTGTTGCCGGTGTCAGCAATTCCTCTGGTGCTGGCGCCTCCAGCGGCATGGGCGGTCTGGTTCTTGTCACCTCGCATGGTTTTTTCGGCAGCTATATGGGCAGCCGCTTTGGCCGTTCCGTCAGCGTCATTGCCGGTGAAGGCACGAAGATGGAGCGCGATTACGAGTATGACAGCCGTCTTTACTTCGCCGATCTCGATGCCCCCCAGGATATTGGCCGTCGTGCTGGCGAAAAGGCTGTGGCACGCACCAATCCCCGTCAGGTCGATACTGGCAGCAACGTAACCGTGGTGTTTGATCCGCGCATTTCACGCGGTTTCGTCGGCAGCATTGCCGGTGCCATCAACGGCGCATCCGTGGCCCGTAAAACCAGCTTCCTGCGGGACAAGATGGGACAGCAGGTGCTGAAGAAGGGCCTCGTTCTGACCGACGATCCGCAGATCGTGCGCGGACCATCGTCGCGTCCCTTCGATGGAGAGGGCGTGCGCGGTGAAAAGCTGGTCATGATTGAAGATGGCGTGTTGAAAAACTGGTTTCTGTCGACCTCCACGGCGCGCGAATTGGGACTTGAAACCAATGGCCGTGGCGTTCGCGGCGGCAATCTCGTGTCTCCAGCCTCGACCAACCTGATGTTGGAGCCAGGCGATATTTCGCCGAAAGACCTGATCGCGCATGTTGGTGCCGGCTTTTACGTCACCGAACTCATCGGCCATGGCGCCAACCTGCTGACGGGCGAGTATAGCTGCGGCGCAAGCGGGTTCTGGATCGAGAATGGTGAAAAGGCGTTCCCGGTTTCCGAGGTCACAATCGCCTCGAACCTCAAGGACATGTTCATGCGGATAACCCCCGCAGATGACATTGACCGCAAGTATGGCGTGGTTGCGCCCACGCTCGCCATTGAAGGCATGACAATAGCGGGACGCTGATTTACCCTCACAGTGGTTGCATTGAGGCCCGTGTCATGCGCATGTTCGGGCATGGAAATAGGCCAACCCGCTGACCGCGCAACGAACGACGAGCATATGAACGACGCAACAGGAGCAGACTGGCGCTCCGACCTTGACCTCATTGTAGATGCCGCAAGACAGGCTGGCAGTGTAGCCATGACGTTTTTCCGCAAAGACCCGGAGGTCTGGTGGAAGCAAGGCCATTCGCCCGTCAGCGCTGCCGATTATGCTGCCAACGAGATTTTGGAAACCGTGCTTCGCAAGGCTCGGCCTGATTATGGCTGGCTTTCGGAAGAGACGGATGATGACGAAGATCGGCTGTCGAAAGAGACGGTGTTCGTCGTGGATCCCATTGACGGCACACGCGCCTTTATTGGCGGCAAGGACACGTGGTGCGTCAGCGTTGCCGTCGTTCATCGCGGCAGGCCTGTTGCGGCGACGCTGTTTGCGCCAGCCTTTGATGAAGAGTTCAGCGCACTGACAGTTGGCCCTGCGCTCAAAAACGGACAGCCGCTCTCTGTCACCTCTGCTGGCGGTGAGCAGATTCATTTGGCAGCACCGGAAGATGTGATTGCCCGCCTCGACCCTTCCGTCAAGGCAAGGGTCCACCGCATCGCCCACGTGCCATCGCTTGCTTACCGCTTGGCCATGGTATCGGATGGGCGCATCGATGGCACATTGGTCAAGCCCCATTCCCATGACTGGGATCTCGCGGCAGCCGATCTCATTTTGCAGCGGGCGGGTGGCAGCCTTGTGGATATTGATGGCAACACCCTGATCTACAACAGGCGCCAGGTGACGCATCCGCAACTGTGCGCAGCGGCCAACCATGTTCTTCCGGCCTTGCTGGGGCCGCTCAACCTGTCTGACAGAGGTTGATTTTTACGGCGAAATCCCGCAGATGAAACACTCTTGGGACAAATGGACGATTAGAAAGAAGAGAAAAAATGACTGTAGCGGGCGACCAGAAACAGCTTCTTCACCTTGTGTTCGGCGGCGAACTCGAAAATCTTCAGGAAGTGCAGTTTCGTGATCTGAAGGCACTGGATATCGTTGGTATCTTTCCTGACTATGCATCGGCGCTGACAGCGTGGAAGTCAAAAGCGCAGCAGACTGTGGACAACGCCCATATGCGTTATTTTATAGTGCATATGCACCGTTTGCTGGAGCCTGACAGCAAATAACCACTGGTTTCCGACTTGGTTTGTATTATACCAGATGCAGGGAAAAATTGTGCGAGTCCCCTTAGGGCACGCACAACATCTGGGGTAGCGGCATATTTCCGCAGGCAATGTCTGCTCTGAAACAAAAAAGTCGCATTTTTGTATGACATAGCCTTCAGGCGATGGGCGAGAAGCGCGTGCGCGTTTTCGGGTCGTTTCGATGTCTAGCCAGAAAAGACGGCGACTGTGAGTGGCCCGGTCTGTTTGGCTCTACACTCTGGCAGGGATCATAGGGGAAAGCATTGCGCGAAATGATCGAAGGCAGCATGTCATGAACAGCCGTATCGCACGTTTCGCCCTTTCGGGTTACAGAATTGCTGGCGTCGCCGCCTATCCTTTCGCCCGTCCTTACCTCATGTATCGTGCTGCCAAGGGCAAGGAAGACAAGCGCCGCCGCATGGAGCGCTTCGGCTTTCCAAGCGCAGATCGCCCCCGTGGTCCGCTCGTCTGGTTTCACGCCGCAAGCGTGGGTGAAACGCTGGCGCTCATTCCGCTCATCCGCGAAATTCGCAAACGCGATATCCATGTTTTGCTGACAACCGGAACCGTGACCTCGGCTGAGGTCAGCAAGGCGCGTTTGGGCGATGACGTCATCCACCAGTATGTTCCGCTGGATATCAAAATCTCGATCAACCGTTTCCTGACCTACTGGACACCGGATGCGGCCATTACTGCCGAATCCGAGATATGGCCTGTTACTATGATGGAGCTCGAGCGTCGTCACATCCCGCAGATCCGCGTCAATGCCCGCCTGTCCGATCGTTCTTTTGGACGCTGGCACAACCGGCCGGATCTGGCCGAGGCGCTGTTCAGCAAGCTGGCTCTGGTCGTGGCGCAGTCCGATGTCGATGCGGAACGGTTTCGAGATCTGGGTTCGTGGCCTGTCCTTGTGTCTGGAAACCTCAAGGGTGACACCGACCCGCCGCCGCATGATCCAGTCCTTCTTGAAACCTACCGACGCCAGATCGGCACGCGCAAGACATGGGCTGCGATCTCGACCTTCGATGGCGAGGAGAAGGCTGCGGCCACCGTGCACGCGGCCATCAAGTCTCGCAATGACCAGCTCACTATCATCGTACCGCGCCATCCCGAACGCGCCGATGAGATCGAGACGATGCTGAAAGGCATGAACCTGACTGTCGCCCGCAGAAGCCGGGGCGATGTGATTACGCCGCAGACGGATATTTTTCTGGGCGATAGCATTGGTGAGATGGGGCTTTATCTGCGTCTGACCGAGCTTGCCTTTGTCGGTCGTTCGCTGACGGCGGAAGGCGGCCAGAACCCTCTGGAACCAGCCATGCTGGATTGCGCCGTGCTATCAGGTGCGCATGTGCAGAATTTCCGCGATGCCTATCAGAAGCTGCTCCGCTCAGGCGGTGGCCGTATCATAAAAGACGTGGAAATGCTGGCGAAAGCCGTGCATTATCTGCTGGTCAACGACAATGAGCGGTACAAGATGATCGATGCGGGTGGCAAGGTCATCGAGGATATGCGCGGAGCGCTTTCGCTCACGGTCAAGGCCCTGGAGCCCTACATCAACCCCCTGACGGTGACGGCAAAACTCCAGCCACGCAGTGCGGCTGGTTGATCATGCCGACGGACGCTTCTCGAAAGTCCCCCGCATCCATCAGGGCAATTCTGTTTGACAAGGATGGAACGCTCATTGGCTATGATGCCAGCTGGGGTCCCGTCAACCGTGAACTCGCAGCGATTGCCGCCAATGGCGATGCAGCGCTGGCGGATCAGCTGCTTCTGGCCTGCGGCATGGACCCGGTATCCGGCCATGTCACACCCGATAGCCTGTTGGCGGCTGGCAACACGGTGCAGATTGCGCAAGGGCTTGTGGCAGCAGGGTCTCCCTGCGATCTATCAGACCTCACAAAGCGCCTCGATCAGCTTTTCACGCAGGCAGCCGGAAAATCCGTCGCCGTCACCGATCTCAAGGCTTTCTTTGCGCGACTGAAGAGCCGTGGCTACAGGCTCGGCATTGCCTCGAGCGACAATGAAGCATCGATCCGTGAGCTTGCCCGTCGGTTCGGTTTCGAGGCCGATCTTGATTTTGTGGCCGGTTATGACAGTGGCCATGGCACCAAGCCAGGGCCGGGCATGGTGCTGGGTTTTTGCAAGGCCATTGGCCTTTCTCCGGACTGTGTGGCTGTGGTGGGTGACAACAATCACGACCTTCACATGGGTAGAAACGCAGGCGCGGGCCTGTGCATCGCAGTGCTGACCGGCACCGGCTCGAAGGCAAGCCTGTCTGCGGATTGCGACTATTGTTTCGACGATATTACCGGCCTTGAAACGCTCCTACCATCCGTAGCGACGAGCTGACTGGCCGATCTGAAAGCCGCCCTCTTTGCAAATTCCTCACCTTTCTGGCAGATAGCTGCTTCTACCAAAGGCAAACGCGGGAGTTTGGGAACGCATGGTTTCGGAAGCGCCGCCATTCTGGTGGGAAAAATCCGGTTGGCAGGCCTGGGCACTGTCACCCTTCTCGTTCGTATATGGCAAGGTGGCCGGAAAACGCATGCGGACGGCAAAGCGGGCCTCCGTTCCTGTCCCGGTCATTTGCATTGGCAACTTCACGGTCGGCGGTGCGGGCAAGACCCCCACTGCCATCGCCATCGCCCAGGCCGCGCTGGAGATGGGCTTGAAGCCCGGTTTCCTCAGCCGTGGTTATGGCGGCACGCTGGATGTGACGACATTGGTCGAGGCTGAACACCATCGTTCTCAGGATGTGGGCGATGAACCCCTGTTGCTGGCGCGTGAAGCAATAACGGTCATTTCCCGAAAGCGGGTGGAGGGTGCGCGGCGTCTGGTCGAAGAAGGCGTCGATCTCATCATCATGGATGACGGTTTCCAAAGCGCGCGTTTGACACTGGATTATGCGCTCGTCGTCATCGATACGCAGCGCGGTATCGGCAACGGCCACTTTGTGCCCGGCGGTCCCGTGCGTGCGCCGCTGGATGAGCAGATGCGTCAACTGACAGGGCTTTTGAAGGTCGGCAACGGGAAAGCGGCAGAGACCATCGTTCGAACGGCTGCGCGTGCTGGAAAGCCGGTCTTTGTATCCTCCATCCGACCACGGCCTCAGCCCAACTTTGCGGGCACTAAAGTGCTTGCCTATGCCGGCATCGCCGATCCTGCCAAATTCTTTCGCACCGTCGAAGAGCTTGGGGGGGACATCGTCGCGAGGCGATCTTTCCCCGACCATCATCATTTCAGCGACGAGGAAATCAGCGACCTCATGGCCGAGGCGGATAGGCTGGGTGTGGCGCTGGTAACCACCGCCAAGGATGCCGTTCGGCTGAAGGGTCATCATGGCAGCGCGGCCAACCTGCTGAGCCAGACGCTGGTCATCGATATCGATATGGTCTTCGACGACCCGGCTGTGGCGCGCGGTATCATCGACACTGCTCTACAGAATTGCCGCAACAGGAAGCTGCGAGAGGCTTGAGGGTGCAAAGGTGCAGGGCGAATATCCTGGCCTGCTGGAACTATCTACCTTTGGCGGGCTTTCCTTGATGATGTGAGCGCCACATTTGGTCGCTCCACGATTTCAGGAGGATTTCATGCCGCAGGAAAATACGGAAAAGAAAGTCTTTTCACCGAAGGAGAGCCGTCAGGGGTTCAAGGGCAGCCCTGTTCTGATCATTCTGGTCATCAGTCTTGTGCTTGCCGGCGCGGTCTGGATCGTTGCGGAGAGCTGGGGTGAGAGCACAGCACCTGCAACAACAGAAACAGCGCCAGCTACCAGCTCGACCTCACCATCGGCCACGCCTAACCCGGGTGCGCAGGGCACTCAGACATTCGATAACAATACGCCTTCCGGCACCACGCCGCCAACGGAGGGTACGGATAGAAATCCAAGCTCTACGAATACCACGGCACCATAACGAAAAAGCCGGGCGAGATGCCCGGCTTTTTTATGCGTGGTTGGAAGATCAAGCTGCCTTTTGGGCCGCAGCATTGATAGAAGAGCCTGCCAGCTTGGTCAGGTCTTCATCCGTTGTGGATTCTTCCTGCAGCGTTGCATCCAGCAGCGCAACGGCCTTGGTATATCCGAGCTTTTCAGCCCAGGCCTTGAGAGTTCCGTAACGAGTAATCTCATAGTGTTCCACGGCCTGCGCGGAGGAAATAAGGCCAGCGTCGAGCGCCACAGAACCCTTGTAATCTTCGATGATTTCTTCACCCTCGGCAATGATGCCCTGGATGGCTTCGCAGGTCTTGCCCTGCGCGCGCTTGCCGATGATTTCAAAGACTTCCTGGAGGCGTTCGATCTGCCCCTGGGTTTCTTCCTTGTGCTTTTCGAAGGCGGCCTTCAGCTTCTTATCCATGGCGGCGCGGGCCATTTTCGGCAGGGCTTTCAGGATTTGACGCTCGGCATAATAGATGTCCTTGAGCGTGTCATAGAAAAGATCGTCGAGTGTCTTCTCGGCCATGTCAGTCTCCTATTGAAAATCGTGCATCTTGGTCACACACCCGGCTAACCGGCATTGGGTGCGATCGTTCCTGCCGGGCAGGGCGAATCATCGATTAATTTGGGAGACGGATGTCTTGCGTGGCCGAGGTCAGGCGTTGCGGCGCTGGTTTGGCAGAGCTCCGGCGCGCTTTTCCGCTTCAACCGATGCTGCTGCATCTGCATAGGCTTCCTGACGTAGGACGCTCCAGTAACGAAGCTCATCGATCGGTATATGTTTGCCCGTCATGGCGCAGACGACATGCGAACCTGTCTGCACGATACGCATATCGCCATCGAGATATTCGACCTTCGCTTCGCGGTTGCTGCCGCCTTCAAATCTGTTCATCTGCCTGTCTCCTGACGTCGGATCTTTTTAAGGATGCAATGGCCAAAATGCCAGCCTCAACACGGCACTATCTCAACTTCGTCCAAACAGCTTTTCGATGTCAGCCAACTTGAGCTCAATGTAAGTCGGGCGACCATGATTACACTGGCCTGACCCCGGCGTGTTTTCCATCTGCCGCAAAAGCGCATTCATCTCTTCCGGGCGCATGCGACGGCCAGACCGCACCGAGCCGTGGCAGGCCATGGTGGCTGCGACATATTCCAGCTTGCTGGCGAGACTGGTGGCTGTGTGCCACTCGGCTATCTCATCGGCCAATTGGCGAACAAGACCCTGCACGTTGACTTCGCCAAGCATGGCGGGCGTTTCGCGCACCGCCACGGCGCCCGGTCCAAAACGTTCGATGGCAAGGCCCATGCTGTCGAACCCACTGGCGTGGTCCATCAGCCGGTCACAGTCCTCCTCAGGCAGATCGACGATTTCCGGTATCAGCAGCACCTGCGAAGGCGGGCGCTTGGAATGCAGCGCTTTTCGGATTTCCTCGAACACAAGACGTTCGTGGGCTGCATGTTGATCCACGATGACAAGACCGTCCTGCGTCTGCGCGACAATGTAATTGGCGTGAACCTGTGCGCGGGCAGCTCCCAGCGGAAAACGGGTGGGTTCTGTGCCTGTGTCGATGCTGTTTGCCTGCTCTGCGGCGTCGGCGCGAGCCGTTGGCATGGTAATGTCGGTGAACTGAGATTGCGCCGCCTCGCGAAGCGCCAGACCATCCTGCACGGAAAGAGGGCGCGACGGTGAGTTTGCGGGTGACCATGCCTGCGTTGGCTGCGAACGCATGGTCGATGGACTATAGCCGGGACGAAATGCATTCATCATTTGCGCAGCACCCGTGGTGGAAGCGCGGTCGCCCTCACGGGTCAGCGCCTGTCGAATGGCGCCCACGATGAGGCCGCGGACCAAGCCCGGGTCACGAAAGCGCACATCCGATTTGGCCGGATGCACGTTGACATCGACAAGCGCCGGATCAAGTTGCAGCGACAGAACCGCAATCGGATAGCGACCGTGCGGCACCGTCTCCGCATAGGCCCCGCGAATGGCTGACAGCAACAGCTTGTCCTGCACAGGGCGACCATTCACGAACATATATTGGTGAGCCGAATTGCCGCGATTGAAAGTCGGCACACCAGCAAATCCGGTCAGTGTCACGTCTTCCCGCCCGGCATCGATCTCGATGGCATTATCCTTGAAATCCATGCCGAGGATTTGCGCCATGCGGGCCAGATGGTCGTCACCCGTGGCCGCAAACTCCAGCGTCGAGCGGTCCGTCCCAGACAGCACAAACCGGATATGCGGGAAGGCAATCGCCATGCGCTTGACGATTTCCGTGATCGCTGCAGCTTCCGCCCGTTCGGTTTTCAGGAATTTCAACCGCGCCGGCGTGGCAAAGAAAAGGTCACGCACCTCAACAATGGTGCCGGTGTTGGAAGGGGCCGGGCGGACAGGTGAGAGCTTGCCGCCCGCAACGGAAATGATTGCGCCTTCGGCGGCACCCTGCTGGCGGCTGGTGATTGTCAATCTGGCAACCGAACCGATTGACGGAAGCGCTTCCCCGCGAAAACCCAGAGTGCGGATATCATCCAGCGTCGTGGAAATCTTGGACGTGCAGTGCCGCCGTACCGCAAGCTCCAGATCGGCTGGAGACATGCCGCAACCATTGTCGGAAATGCGCACCAAACCCTTGCCGCCGCCAGCGGTCGCAATCTCGATGCGCGTGGCGCCTGCGTCGATTGCGTTTTCGATCAATTCCTTGGCGGCGCTTGAGGGTCTTTCGATAACCTCGCCTGCGGCAATCTGGTTGATCAGGGTTTCGGATAGTTGCTTGATGGACATGGATCTATTTTCGAGGATTCGCCCGTCTTATGAAAGGAAAATCATGCAAGACGCGACCAATCGCCTGCTTGTCCCGCTAAATCTTTCGAAGCGACACCGTTAAGCGCCTCTTAAGGGAAAGCTTCTAAAGTCGAAACTGCTTGAAATGAGTTCAGCAACTATATTCCTCTGGCATTGCCAGCGGATGTGCGACGGAAAGCTGGGGCCGTCGCATCTTGTCCAGTCTGCTTCAAGTCAAAATCCCGCATGTCCTTCGTTTTATCCATTTATCCACGGTCCGTGGCCGGTTTTTTGTGAGTTGATTTTGCCTTGAGAAGTGCCTGTGAGGAAATGCAATGAAGGATGAGGTGTCGGTCTGCGCAGATATTCAAACTGCCATGTTCGACGCCGTTTGCGATGCGATCTCTGCTGCTATCGTCATCTATGATCGCAATGATCGTATCATCTTCATCAACAGCCGTGTTCCCGCCCATCTACCCATCCCTGACTTAAAGCTAGGCATAGGCACGCGCCTTAGGGATTTGCTCGCTGCTTTGTACGACAGTCGGCGCGAAGTGGACGGCCCTTCGATTGCGCACAATATCGAACGCGACGAGTGGATCGCCGAACAATTGTCTTCGCACTGGAAAGAGCGTTCGGAAACGGTGGAGCCGCGTGCCGGTGGCAGGTGGCTGCGCTTCGTCAAACGGCGCTTTCCCTCTGGCCTCGGCATTTGCGTCATCAGTGAAATAACCGAGCAGAAAAAGCGGGAAGATCAGTGGCGCCTGGATGTAGAGCGTGTGCAGCTGACAGAAGAAATTCTCGACACGCTGCCCCTGTCCATTTTCGTCAAGGATCACACCACAACGTATGTCGGCGTCAACAAGGCTGGCTGTGCCCTTCTGGAAACGTCAGCCGATCTTATTCTGGGCCGGACGGTTTCCGATATCCATTCCGATCCGCTTGCCTCGCGCATCGACGCGATGGACCGCCATGTTCTGGAAACAGGCACGCCCGCCATTCTGCCGGAGCGCGTCACGCGTCTGACCGGTGAAGAAGCACTGGTCATCACCAGAAAGCAAAGGGTCGGCAAGCCTGGCCGGTATTTTCTTGTCACGACCATGGATGACGTGACCGCCTTTGCGAGTGCAGGCGCGGATGGCAAGAGCGTCATTCGCGGGTTGGAGCACATGTCGTTCGTGGCCTCATCCTACATGGATGATGAGCATCATCAGGCATCGCAGGTCTTGAAGGGCCGCAGTATTCTGCTGGTCACACCCAATGCCTCACTGGGCGATCTGGCCATGCGTAAAATGACCGCGGTTGGTGTGGATTGCGCCATGGTGTCGACGCAGCACGAGCAGAAGGCGTTCATGGAATATGCCACCTCTGCCGGAGTGCGCATCGATCTTGTGATTGTCGATGTGCAAATGGATATTGCCTGTCTGGATCTGCCCCAGACCTATGGCGTCGATGCCGTGACGGTGGATGACTATCTGCTGGAAAGCTCGCTGATCACGGAGATTTCCCGCCATTTCCGGCTCGCGAGCCGCACCCTTTCACCTGTCCAAACCGATACTGGCTGGGAGATTTCTACAGGTACGCCTCCAGCGCCCGCCAAGAAGAGCGGGCTCGATGTTCTCGTGGTTGAAGACAACAGCATCAATCAGATCGTGTTTTCGCAGATTATGGATGGTCTTGGCCTGAGTTACCGGATCGCCTCCACGGGCCGTGATGCCCTCAGGTTGTTTGAAACGGAAAAGCCCGCATTCATTTTGATGGACACCACCCTGCCGGATTTCGACGGGTTTGAAGCGGCACGACGCGTGCGTGGCATGGTTGGGGGCGAGCGTGGGCGCACCCCGATTATCGGTGTCATACCCCAGGCGTTCGAGGGTGATCGGCAAGCCTGCCTAGATGCCGGCATGGATGATATGCTGCTCAAACCTATCAGTCCCGATATGATCGAACTGATCTTGAAGCGTTATCTGCCCCAGCGAGAGCACCGTGCCAGTATTTAGACGCCGTACCGTCACTGCGGAAGAAGATACCCTGAATATTGATAGCTATTTCGCACATTTCCGCGCTAATGTTTCGTGAGACCAAATCATATTGCAAGATAACCCGCACTCCCTCGATCAGGACGCGCGAATGAAATCGCCAGAGCGAAATGCGCCGCAGGTGAGCCAGCATGAATTGCAGGCGATGGCTTACCGCGACCCGTTGACGGGACTGGGAAACCGCTACAGGCTTCGCGACAAAATTGTGATGCTGGCAGCCGAGCGGGCAAGTGACCCCGCGCCCTTCACGATTGGCGTAGCGAATATCGATGGGTTCAAACCGATCAACGACCTTTTTGGCGCCGAAGCGGGCGATGAAATCCTGTGTCAGGTCGCGCATCGCCTGAGAGCCTGCGTGCCGGATGGGGCGATCGTTACCCGCCATGACGGTGACGAATTCGCATTCGTATTGCCGCTGGTTTTCGAACGCACCGGGGCCGAGCGCGTTGGGCAAATGATCAAGGACGTGCTTTCCGCCCCCTACGATCTGGGAGACCGGAACGTAAGGCTGTCATCATCCTTCGGCTTTGCGATCCATCCCTTTGCAGGTAATGAGTTCGAGGATCTTCTCAAAAGTGCGGAAACGGCGCTTTATCGATCCAAGCGGCGTGGCCGCGGCCAGATCACCGTCTATTCGCGTGAAATTGCGCAGGAGATGAAAAGCGCGACGCAGCTCGAACAGGCATTGCGACATGCCATCATCAGCGGCACGCTTGATGTGCATTTCCAGCCAATCGTTCGGCTCAGCGATGCCACGGTCATCGGCTTCGAGGCTCTGGCGCGGTGGAATGATCCTGATCTTGGATTTGTTTCTCCCGCCGTCTTCGTGCCTCTGGCCGAAGAGCGTGGTTTTATTGATGCGCTATCGGAACTGCTGTTGCGCAAGGCAGCGGAAGCCGCGCTCTCATGGCCGCGAGAACTGTTCCTGTCCTTCAATCTCTCTTCCGCGCAACTGATGGACCCCGGTACCGCTGAAAATATTCTCAGCATTCTGAGGCGCGTCGGGCTTGATCCACGACGGCTGGAGCTTGAGATTACCGAAACTGCGGTCATGACATCGGCCGATACGGCCCAGCGCATCCTGACCGACCTTCAACATGCCGGTATTCGGATTTCTCTGGATGATTTTGGCACGGGCCAGTCGAGCCTTGGCAGGCTTCGTGATTTTTCCTTCGACAAGGTCAAGATCGACCGTGCTTTCGTGTCGCGCATCACCACCGATAGACCGTCAGAGCACATCATCAAGGCAATCGTTGCCATGTGTGACGGGCTGGATCTGCAGGTTGTGGCAGAAGGCATTGAAGACAAGGCGGAAGCCGAGAAACTGCGGTGCCTCGGCTGCGGCATGGGGCAGGGCTATTTTTATGGTCGCCCGGTCGATGCCGCCGCAACGCAACGCTACCTTCAGGAAAACTACCGCGACATAAACCACTCCGCCCGCGAATTTGGCTGACGAAAAAGGCGCCCGTCAGGCGCCTTTGTCAGTCATTATTCTGATGGGCTTAGAGCCGATAGGCGGCGTCCAGCATCCCTTTAACCTCGATGCCGAGATCGAAAGTCGCGCCGTAGAGGGGATTGGCTTTGATGGTCGCATCATCAAGGCCCTCACAAGCCGAGGTCACGCCGATGCGGTCTGCCGATGCGCCGAAAAACACAGGGCATGTCGTCTGTGCTGCCGGAACTTCATAGCGCGCTAAGTGCTGTCCGTTCGGTGAATATTGATCCACCGCGCCGACGCCCCAGCGCGCATTCCAGATATTGCCATCCGCATCGCAGATCGCGCCATCAATGCCGCCCTTCTGACCCGCCTGATCGATGAACACCTTGGCCGCGCCGGTCGGCAGACCTGTTTGCGGATCGACGGGAAGGCTCATCAACTGGTTCACGCGCGTATCGACATAGTAAGCGGTCGCGCCGTCAGGGGAAAAGCAGATGGCGTTGCTGATGCTGATCTTGTCGAACAGCGGCGTCACCTTGCCGCCCGCGACGTGATAGATCGATCCGGCGCCATCCTCGGCCTTCTTGCCCATGGTGCCGATCCACAATGCACCGCTCTGGTGAATGCGCCCGTCATTGGAGCGGTTGCCGGGCTTGCCGGGCTCAAAATCGACGTGGAGCGTCAGCTCCCCTGTTGCGCGGTCCCGAATGAAGAGGCCCTCATCGGAGGCCAGCAACTGACGCTTATCATCGATACGTGCAACGACGCTTGCCATGAAGGGCAGGGCATGCACCGTTTTGGTGTTGCTTGTCAGGTCAAGCGCGTGAAGCTCCTTGCCCAGAATATTCAGCCAGCACAATGTGTTGGTGATCGGGTCGAAACTCGGCCCTTCGCCCAGCATCATCTGTGTTGGGTCAAGCACCTTTCCCTTGAAGTCATGAATGTCTGCCATGCCTTAAGCTCCGATTGCTAGATCATAGGCCGTGACGGTGGCGATGGCGCGGGCGCGCACATCATCGACGGTCATGCCGGGCTTGTACAGGCTGGTTCCAAGGCCAAAGGCCGTGATGCCAATGCTCGTGTAGTCTGTGAAATTCTTGTCCGATACACCGCCGACTGCCGCAACGAGCGTATCCTTGGGCAAAATGGCTCTGATAGCGTTGAGACCGGATGGTCCAAGCACGCTGGCGGGGAAGAATTTGAGCCCGGTTGCGCCTGCCTTGAGCGCCAGAAGCGCCTCTGTTGGCGTGAGCACACCCGGCATGGTGACCATGCCTTTTTCTCTGGCAGCAGTGATGACATCCACATCGACATTCGGGCTGACCATCAGCTTTCCGCCAACGGCGTCCACCTTAGCCACGTCTTCGACGGTCAATACGGTGCCAGCGCCGATAAGCGCGTCACTTGGCGCCAGCTTGACGGCCATTTCGATGGAGCGGAAGGCGTCTGGTGAATTGAGCGGAATTTCGATGGCTCGCAGGCCGCTTTCCAGAAGTGCTGTTACCACACCCTCGGTTTCTTCAGGGCGAATGCCGCGCAGAATTGCGACAAGCGGGTATTTCATGGAAGGGAAGGGAATACGCATGGAAAACTCCTCAGTGCCAAATGGCGTTTGCAGCTGCAACAAGCCCGCGACGCACGGCTTCATCTGCATCAATGGTGACGAAATCAATGGAAAGCGCATTGAACGCTGCTTCGTAGAGCGCACCCAGTGAACCGGATGCGATGAGAACGACCTGCGCCATTTTCGAGGCTGCGGAATGCGCGCCGGCAATTTCCAGCCCGATCATCGTGCCAGACAGTTTCGCCTTGGCATCTGTCGCAGACAGGCCGTGCAGCAATTGGCCAGACCGCACCGTGAACAGGTGGTTCGTCGCCATTTGCGGGTTGGAATAGCTTTGCGATACAGCCGTTCGGAAGGCTTCGCTGTCACCGGTGAAGCTCCCGGCATCGGCAACCGCATGGGACAGGATGGAGTGTTTCGATATGACATCGAACAGCTCTCCGGTCATGAATGTGGAGAAGCCTGTAACCTCAAGATTGGCGACATTGACCCATTTGGAATGGGTGCCCGGCATGCAAACCAATTGCTCCCCGGACCTGTAATCGGCAGAAAGCGCGCCCAAAAGCTGCGTTTCTTCGCCGCGCATCACATCCGGCTTGTCGGCTGCGCGCTGCGCAAGGCCCGGCAGAATGCGTACATCTGACGTTTCGCCCGGCACCCGGACAGCGCCATCAAGCACTTGCGCCAAATTCGCGGGAACATCGACATAGCCCGCTTCGACCCAACCCTGTCTCGCACCCGCCATACCGCAAATGATCACCGGCAGGCCCGATGGCGCGGAAAGAGCAGAGAGATGGGATGCAAGCACCTGCGAAAAGCCGGTTTGCATTGCCGTTGTCATGCCCTCGTTGCTTCGGCGCTCACCAAGCACTTCGCCCGATTGGCTGATCAGCCAGAGCCGAAAGCTGGTCGTACCCCAGTCCACTGCAACATATGCGGCATCAGACATTATAAAAGACCTCCATCAATGATCATGGTTTGGGCCGTCATGGCAGCGGATGCTGAAGAGGCCAGAAAGAGGCAGGGACCGACAAGATCCTCTGCCGTCAGGGTGCGTTTGAGGCATTGTCTGCCCACTGTTTGCGAGATGGTGTCATCGTTCAGCCAAAGGCTTTTCTGGCGTTCGGTCACGATCATGCCCGGCAAAATCGCGTTTACGCGGATGTTCTCTTGACCCAGACGCCCGGCAAGGCTTTTCGTCATGCCGATGATGCCTGCCTTGGCGGCGGTGTAGGCGGGCAACTCGCCCATGTTCAAGAGGTAGGAGATGGAGGAAAAGTTGATGATCGACGCACCATGGGCCTGTCGCAAATAGGGCAGGGCGGCCTGTGTGACGAAGAAAACCGGCTTCAGATTGATCGCCTGGTTTTGATCCCAATATTCGCTCGTCACCGTATCGATATCGTGGCGGTCATCCCATGCAGCATTGTTGACCAGCACCTTGATGCCACCCGTCGCCTGCGCCGCATCTGTCACGGCCCGCGCCAGTTGCGGCTGGTCCCGCAAATCAGCCTTGATGAACGTGACCGGGTGGCGTGTGCGTGCAGATAGCGTTTCAGCCAGCTGTGTGCCTGCAGTTTCATTGATATCGATGAAGGCAACTTTTGCCCCTCGATCGGCAAAGGCTGCCACCAGCGACGCCCCGATACCCGAACCGCCGCCCGTAATCAGAATGCCGTCATCTACAAATTCAGAAGTGGGTGAGAAATTTTCGCTCAACATATCACTCGGAAAGGATTGCGCGTTCCATTATTTGGAACTAAGTTTCAATAATCGGAATAGTGCGCTGTCCGCTTGGTGTCTGTCAAGCGTGACAATAGCGCACGGGGAGACCAGTATCATGCCTCGAAGCGGTGACACGACGGTTGAAAGTACCACGGGAACACTCGGCAAGGCGATTTCCCTGCTGGAGCTGGTGGTGATGTCGCCACAGCCGCTTCGTTTCACCGATATCTTGCAGCGCAGCGGCCAGCCGCGTGGCACGCTGCACCGTCAACTTGCGCATCTTCTGGATGAGGGTTTGCTGGAGCAGAGAGGCGATCAGACCTATGTGGCTGGTCTGCGTTTGCTGAGTTTCGCTTCCCAGGCGTGGAGCAGCAGCGACCTGCGCACTGTCGCGGCACCTCATCTTCGAGACCTGCAGGAAAAGACGCAGGAAGCGGTCCATCTCGGTGTGCTGAGAGGCGCGGAGATCGTGTATCTGGACAAGATCGATGGCAAGCAGGCGGTGCGCATGTATTCGCAGATCGGTCGTGTTTCACCAGCCTATTGCACCGGTGTCGGCAAGGCAGCACTTTCGCTTTTAGGGCAGGCGGAGCTCGACGCTATCATTGAGACCATGGCGTTTCAGCCCTACACGTCCAATACCATTGTCACGGCAAAGGATCTGAAGCAGGCAGTGGGTGACATCGCCTCTCAGGGTTTTGGTTTTGATCTGGAAGAACACGAGGCCGGAATACAGTGTATCGCGGTGCCGGTGCCACTGCCGGGACGGCGCATTTATGCCGCTATTTCGGTCACCGGACCCGCCTATCGGCTCAGCAGGCCGCGTCTTGAAGGATGGGCAGACCTTGTCCGTGAAGCAGCGAAGAATATTTCGGCCGATTTGATGGTGCGCCTACCGCCTGTAAGCGAGTAAATACTTAAAATTGTGGGCGAATAGGCAATAACAATATTCATGCGCGAAAATTGCGATAATTTGTAAATATCAACTTTTGTGTGCAAAAAAAACAATGCGCTGCTATTGATGTAGTGTTATTTTATCTTATCGAGTCTCATTCATTTAAGTCTATCGCATAAAGAACCAAAAAAATGTTGGAACCAAAGATTTCCTGCGACGCGCAGCCTGGGGCGGAGAGCGCGGCAGAAGTAGCAGAGCTGAGCACTCAGTTCGATATATTTCGTTTTCTTAAAAAGACAACTGAAGCCTGGGGCATGAAAGCTTTTATGGTTGTCAATCTTCCAGATCATATTGCTCTGGATCTCTCGCAATACACGGTCATTACAAACTGGCCAGCTGAATTGTTGCATCAATATGACCATGAAGGCCTGTTGCCGCGCAGCAATGTGTTGCGTGCCTTGAAGCGGACCAGCGTACCGTTTTTTGTCGATGCCGAGCTTTTGAAAAGCGGGCACGATAACACGGTCGGCAAGACCATTCTCGATCTCTTCACCCGCTTTGATATGGTGAAGTCGCTCTGGTGCCCGGTGCAGGATCACACAGGGCAAAGAGGCGCAATCTCCTTCCACGGCAGCCGCACGGACTTTCCACCGGCATTCGTGGCAGAGATTGCCTATGTGTGCGCTCATGTTTTCAGCCGCCTTGCGCATGTGAGAACTCTTGATTCCCGCGTGACCGGTACCTTGACGGATCGCGAGATCGACTGTCTCAACTGGACGGCGGCGGGAAAAACCAGCGCAGAGATTGCGGAAATCCTGGTTTTGTCGGAGCATACCGTCAATCACTATCTAAATCGCGCGACGAAAAAGCTGGACACTGTCAACCGGACGCAAGCTGTCGCAAAGGCTTTGCGCGTCGGTTTGATCAAGTAGAAATATTTCTATTTTCTGGATTGTTATCTGCATCGACGTAGGCAATTCTTGCTGTTGCAGGTGGCAGAGGAGATGAGATTCGTTTGGCAGCTTCGAGAAGCTTCAAGGCTGGATTTTCTCCGACGATCGATTGCGCGGTGCTTGTCGTTGCCGCTGAAAAAGGCTTTGCCGCAGATGAAGGGGTGTCTCTTCATCTGGTCAAAAAATCCTCCGTGCACGAACTTCTAGCCGAGTGGCGTAACGGCGATCTGCAGGGCCTTCATCTGTCCGCCTCCCTCCCGGTGGCTTCAGCGCTTGGTCTCGGCGATATTCCAGCCGGTTTTGCAGCGCCCTTCGTGCTGGCCACAGGTGGTGCCACCTTTGCCGCCGCCCAGGATTTGCATGACGATCTGGTCGAGCAGGGAATGAAGATACCAGACCCAGCCACATTGGCCCGTGCTCTCGGCCGCGTTGCCGCGTCCCGCCAGTCAGCGAGGTTGAAGCCGCTGGCCTTGGCTGTCGAACATCCGCTCTCTGCATCTGCATTGGAGTTGCATTATCTTCTGAACAGCGCCCGCTTGCATATCGGCGACGACCTCACCCTCGTCGAAGCGACGCCGAGCGATATGCCTGATATGCTGGAGGCCGGGGAGATCGATGGCTTTTACGGATCAGAACCTTATGGAACCGTTGCCGTATTGCGTGGATCGGCGCGCATTCTTACAACCAAGTCGCATATCTGGCAGAACGCGCCGGAGAAGGTCCTGGCCGTGTCAGACGCTTGGGCACGGTCTGAGCCTGACACATTAGAGGCGATGATTCGTGCGCTTTACCGGGCGGGCGAATGGTGCTCCAGCCATGCCAATATTCAGGAGCTCGCGGGTATTCTAGGTGCGCCTCAATGCCTTAATATGGATAAGGAGCTTATTCTTCCTGCCCTGACAGGATTTATCTCTCATTCCCTTACGCGCATGCTGGAATGCCCCGGCTTCTTTGCCACAAGCGGCAAAGCCGTCAACTTTCCCTGGCAGAGCCAGGCGCTGTGGTTCTTCAGTCAGATGGGTTTGCCCAACGATCTTGCCCCGGATGCCGCCGCTGATGAAAGCGCGTATGACGCCGCGGCGCGCGCCTATCGTCCGGATATTTTCCGCAAGGCGATCAAGCCGCTTTTTCTCCCGGTTCCCTCTGCCAATATGAAGTTGGAGGGGACGCTGAAAGTGCCTGTCATCGTGGGTGCATCCCGGTCTGGCCTCGTGCTCGGGCCTGACGCCTTTTTCGACGGGCGCATCTTCGATCCCGAGAATCTTGGTGCCGATACGAAGATGTGACCGGCCAGGATCGCAAGAGCGGTTACGCTTTATCATTGGCGAAACGGAAGCACTTGGTTATGGAAGGCTGCGGATGCAGCATAATGGAAACTGATATGGCACAGGCCGGCAAGAACGAAATCGAGCAAGCGTTGAAAAGCATCGCCTATCCGGGCGGTAATGAAAGCATCATCGCGCTTGGCATGGTGTCGGAAATTTTCATTGCCGATAACAAGGCCTATTTTTCGATTACCGTTCCTGCAGCAGAGGCCGATCGTATGGAGCCCCTGCGGCTTGCAGCAGAAAAAGCCGCCCTTGGCGTATCCGGCATCAAGGCGGCGATGGTCACGCTGACCGCCGACCGCAAACCCGGTTCCGCTCCCGCCCAGCCAAAGGTCCCAAAGCCCTCGCCAGCTCCACAGGCAGGTGCCGCACAGCCGCGCGTCAAAACGGGCGTTCCCGGCATCCGCGCCATCATTGCTGTTGCATCCGGCAAGGGTGGCGTCGGCAAATCCACCACAGCCGTCAATCTGGCGCTGGGGCTGCAAACGCTTGGCCTGAGTGTCGGCATTCTGGATGCCGATATTTATGGACCATCGCTGCCTCGGCTTCTCAAACTTTCCGGTCGCCCGCAGCAGGGTGAAGGGCGCACCATCATCCCCATGGAAAATTACGGCCTCAAGGTCATGTCGATGGGCTTTCTGGTGGATGAAGAAGCCGCGATGATCTGGCGTGGGCCGATGGTCCAGTCTGCGCTGATGCAGATGCTGCGCGAAGTGGCCTGGGGTGAGCTTGATGTGCTGGTGCTGGACATGCCGCCGGGCACGGGTGACGCGCAACTAACCATTGCCCAGCAAGTGCCGCTGGCTGGCGCGGTTATTGTGTCTACCCCGCAGGATATGGCCCTGATCGATGCTCGAAAAGGCATCACCATGTTTCAGAAGGTGGAAGTGCCTCTCCTAGGCGTCATCGAAAACATGAGCTACTTTATCGCCCCCGATACCGGTGCGCGGTACGATATTTTTGGCCATGGTGGCGCGCGTGCGGAAGCGGAGCGCATCGGCGTTCCATTTCTGGGAGAAGTGCCGCTTACAATCTCCATTCGTGAATTGTCCGATGCCGGAACCCCCGTTGTCGTGGCGGAGCCAGACGGACCCCAGGCGCAGATTTACCGCGAGATTGCACAGCGCGTCTGGACCCAGATGGGCGCTGGCCTGAGCAAACCCGCACCGCGTATCGTCTTCGAATAAGGTGGACAACCGATGCGCCCGGCGCATAGCAATTGATCTATGGTACAGCTTGACAGCCCCTCGCTCCGGTTGCGTGGAACGAGAGTTTCTGTTTTCGCGAGAAGTCTCTGAAGGCCGTTTTAGTCGATCAAGCCACTGATTCTAAAAGCTTATACAAATGCTAGTAACGGCGGACGGCCCGATCTGCATTCGACTATGCCCCAGCAAGCCGCACGCTCATTCCGGCTTGGCGGCTATGGCGCTGTGAAAAATACTCCTTGATTCTTATGGGTATTCAGAGCATAGGCCGCGCCGTTTGGTCCGCCGCCCATTCCGGGCGTTTGCGGAAGGCATACGGTTTGTGTTAGAGCAGCCTTCCGGCATTCGTCGGGATGCTGACCGGAGAAACTGATTGATCAAGGCCTATCGCTCCAATTGCGAGGCAATCAGCCTGTCGGCGGACCCATCGGTTCAGCAGATTTCGGATGATATTGTCTGGATTGACCTGATCAACCCTGACCGGGCTGAAGAAATTCGCGTCGAGCAACTGCTTGGCGTCGAGTTGCCGACCCGCGAGGATCTCAAGGACATCGAGCCCTCCAGCCGCCTTTACGTGGAAGATGGAAACGTCTTCATGACAGGGTCATTGGTCTGGAATGCGGATTCAAAAGATCCACGCCTGACCGATGTTGCCTTCATCCTTGTCGGAAACAGGCTCGTCACCATCAGATATGCCGAACCCAAATCCTTCAATCTCTTCATTGCGGCCATCACCCGTGTGCCGCATGATATGCGCAGCGGTGCGGCTCTGCTGCTGAAGCTTCTCGAAACCATCGTGGACCGCACGGCGGAAATCATCGAAAATTCGGTCATCCGCATCGACACGGTGGCTGCTGGAATTTTCGGCGATCAGGCTCGAAGCAAGCGCAAGGCCCCCCGCTATCTGGAAGACAAGCTTGCCGATATCTCGGGCTATCACCGTCTCATTTCAAAAGTGCGCGATAGCCTCGCATCATTGGCCCGCCTACAGTCTTTTCTGCAAGCAACGCCCAATGTTCAGCAGGATAAGGAAGCGAAGGAAACAGGTCGCTCCATCGGCCGTGATATTCAGTCCCTGTCGGAACACGCATCGTTCATTTCCGGCAATCTGACGTTTTTGCTGGACGCATCGCTTGGCATCATCAATGTCGAACAGAACGCGATTATCAAAATCTTCTCCATTGCGTCTGTCGTGTTCCTGCCGCCAACACTTGTGGCATCTGTCTACGGAATGAACTTCAACGTCATGCCTGAGTTGCAGTGGACCTATGGTTATCCGCTGGCAATTTTCATCATGTTGATATCGGCCATCATTCCATTCATCATTTTCCGTTGGAAGGGCTGGCTCTAACCGGTCAGAAACACCATGTCTCACGCGTTGGATAAGGATAACTCCGAAAAGCCGGAGGCGGATGATCGCCGCACGACGGGCTTTTTTGCAGCCATGCTGGGTTCTGTCGGCGTCGTCTATGGCGATATCGGCACCAGCCCGCTCTACGCTTTTCGTGAAGCCTTGAAGCCAATTTCGCACGATGGCGTCACCGAGGCTGAAGTGATCGGCCTCATTTCCTTGATGATCTGGGCGCTGACCATCATCGTCACCATCAAATATATCTGTTTTCTGCTGCGTGCGGATAATGATGGCGAAGGCGGCACCCTGTCGCTCTTGGCTCTTTTGATGAAATCTGCTGGCAGCAAGCGTAGCGTGCTGATCATGCTCGGCCTCATTGGCGCTGCCCTTTTCATGGGTGACGCCATGATCACCCCGGCACTATCAGTGCTGTCGGCGGTTGAGGGCCTGAAGCTCGTCACCCCGCAGATGGATTCCTTCATCATTCCCATCTCGGTCATTATTCTGGTCGGGCTTTTCGCCATCCAGTCGCATGGCACCGAAGTTGTCGCGAAGTTTTTCGGCCCTATCACCGCCGTCTGGTTCTTCGTCATGGGCTTCGTTGGCCTCATCCATATCTCGGATGATTACAATATTCTCTATGCCTTCAACCCATGGCATGCCGTCGAGTTTCTGCTTGCCGAAGGCTTCTACGGTCTGGTCGTGCTGGGCGCTGTCTTCCTGACCATCACCGGTGCAGAGGCGCTTTATGCGGATCTGGGACATTTCGGTCGCAGACCCATTCAATGGGCATGGTTCGTGCTTGTCTTTCCGGCTCTCACGTTGAACTATCTGGGGCAGGGCGCGCTTGTGCTGAAAGACCCCTCGGCCATGTCCAATCCGTTTTACCTGATGTTTCCGCAATGGGCCTTGCTTCCAGCGGTTATTCTGGCAACGGCGGCTACAATCATCGCCAGCCAGGCGGTTATCACGGGTGCTTTCTCGCTCGTTCGCCAGGCCATCCATCTGGGCTACCTGCCGCGTATGGAGATTCTGTTTACGTCTGAAACAAACACCGGCCAGATCTATTTGCCATCGGTCAATACCGTCTTGCTGTTTGGCGTCGTGGCACTGGTGCTGACCTTCAAAAGCTCGGACGCTCTGGCCACGGCCTACGGTATCTCTGTGACCGGCGCGATGGTCGTCACCAGCCTGCTGTTCTTCCAGTTTACCCGCACACACTGGAAGTGGTCGAAATCCCTCGCTCTTCTGGTGATTTTGCCGTTCATTTCGCTTGAAATGATTTTTTTGGGTGCAAACCTTCTGAAAATCCACGACGGCGGCTACGTGCCGGTGCTGATGGCCGTCGCCTTCGTCATCATCATGATGACATGGCAGCGCGGCTCGAAAATCCTCTTCGCCAAGACACGCCGCACGGACGTTCCGTTGAAGGCTTTCGTTTCGTCGGTGGAAAAAGAGAGTGCCCATGGCCCGGTTCGTATCCCCGGTACGGCGATTTTCCTGACGGGCGACCCGGAGACGGCGCCTGCTGCACTGCTTCACAACCTCAAGCACAATCACGTTCTGCACGACAAGAATGTGATCCTGACGATACGCACCGAAGACACGCCCCGCGTCCATCCTGATCGTCGATACACGATCACCAAGGTCAGCGAACGCTTCGTCGTTGTCGAACTTCACTTCGGGTTCATGGAAACGCAGAATGTGACGCAGGCCTTGGGATATCTGCGCCGCACCGGCTACAAGTTCGATATCATGTCGACATCCTTCTATCTGGGCAGACGCAAGCTGGTGCAAGACCCCAAGTCTGGCATGCCGGGATGGCAGAACCGGCTGTTCATTGCCCTTGCTGAAACATCGGCCGATCCATCCGATTACTTCCGCTTGCCCGCCAACCGCGTTGTGGAGCTTGGCTCTCACGTCGTCATCTGATCGATTGTTGGCCGTGCCGATCTTCTCAAACGCCATCCTGCGGAAGCCGGGTGGCGTTTTTTTGCATCCGACACGTTAACGTGAAGGCGTGCGACCAGCTGCTGTTAACCAAGCATCAAGGTTAATGAGAGATTATCCAGACCTGTAGCAGTGAGTTGCGTTCGTGTCTGGAGTGCTGGTTTTGCGTTCAAAAAAAGTATCGCGTCGCGGGTTCTTCCTCTCGTTCGAGACATGGACATCGCCAGTTGTTTTCGGTTTGGCCGCCTGGCTTGCCTTTCCCACCCTTGCCGCCCGTGCGGATCTCGCCTCTTTGCTGGCTGGCCTCGATGCCGGGGGAGAGCAGTGGCGCATGGTCCTCACCAGCTCTCCGGCAGGTTCCGTCCACAATGCGTCTCTTTCTTTTGCTCAGGCTGATCCCGCCTCCGTGCTGACCGGGGCTGGAATGATAACGCCGGATGGAAGCAAGGTTGCTTTCGTCACATCCAAGAGCGGCAAGGAAACGACGCCAGATAGCGACCGCGTCAATCGCGCCGCCAAGAAGGGCCGCATCGTCTCGACTGAAATCATGCAGCCACCGAAGGAATTCACCGCAGGTTCCGTTTTGCGTCGCACGAGCATGCTGGATATCGAACCTTTGAAGCGGAAGGATCGAACCGCTTTCGTGAAGCAGAAGAAGGCCAAGGACATCGAATTGGCCTCCTTCTATTTCCGTCGGGATGAGAGCAAGGCCGAAAAGACCGTCTCGCCCATGCTGGCAGAGCTGATTACAAACCGAACACCCGATGTGCTGGCCACGGCCTATGCACCGGCAGAACCGGATTTCGCGCGCGAATCACCCTTCGACGCCATTCTGAAAAAGCCGGATGCCGGTCGTTTCATTCCCCAGATCGCAGCAGACGACCACGCCTGGGCAGCACAGCCGCTGCCAGCCGAAGTCTTTTCCGCTGCCGAGCAGCAATGCCTTTCGTCCGGCATCTATTTTGAGGCGCGTGGCGAATCGGTCAAGGGTCAGGCCGCCGTGGCGCAGGTCATCCTCAACCGCGTGCGCAACCCAACCTATCCAAAATCGATCTGCGGCGTCGTCTATCAGAATAAGGATTGGCGCAATCGCTGCCAGTTTTCCTTCGCCTGTGACAATATTAAGGACCGTGTGAATTCCGAGCGCCATTGGAAAATGGCCCGCGAAGTGGCATTGGCGACCACGGCAGGCAAGATTTGGCTGAAGGAAGTCGGCTCCGCAACGCATTATCACGCTGTCTACGTACGCCCCGCCTGGGGCAGAAGCATGAAAAAAGTCGGCAGAATCGGTCTGCACGTGTTCTACCGCACCTATGGCGGCGGCTGGAGCTGATTTTTCGGGCTTTTCCGTGGGATAAACCTGCCAAAATGGCCAATTCTGTGCATCGGCGACGCAATTAATCTGCCTGTATCGCTTAAGTCATTGCTTTCAATCACAATTTTGTATTCCGTCAAGCGCAGTCAGTGCCTTGACTAGCGAAGTCCCTAAAACTATGTTGCGCGCGACTTCAGAGCGGGCTGGAACAGGCTTGATGCCCTGCCGTTTACAACTCCAATGAGTTCTGGCAATGCCGGAATGGAGAAAAAGGGTGGGATTTGGCAATGACTGGCAACCGTAACGATAGTCTGGATGAGCGCCGCAGGCGCCTTGCCGATGAGCTGGCAAAGGTGAAGGCGGAAGACGACGCGCAGGGCCGGACGGAGCAGAACGCAGCAGAGACTCGGAAGGGTTTCGCCATGGCGATCAAGCTTTCCTCCGAGTTCATCTCTGCAATCGTTGTTGGCGCGATGCTGGGGTATCTACTGGATCATTTTGCTGGTACGTCGCCGTGGGGGATGATTGTTCTTCTGCTCCTCGGCTTCTGTGCAGGTGTTCTGAATGTTCTGCGTTCTGCGGGCGTCGTGGCAAAGCCACCGCTTCTTGAAGGCGGGCTCGGAAAAGATAAGAGTGGAAAGCAGGGCGAGTAGTCGCTTACCTTCCATATAGAATTAAAGTGTCGTGTTTTGCGGCAAAAGATAAAGAGGGCATACGGTGGCAAACGATCCGACCCATCAGTTCATGGTAACGCCGATCATCCCGATTGAGATCGGTGGCGTCGATTTTTCGTTCACCAATGCGTCTCTGTTCATGGTCGCAACGGTCGCAGCCGCATCGGGCTTCCTCTATTTCGCAACGTCCAACCGTGGCTTGATCCCAGGTCGCATGCAGTCCGTTGCTGAAATGTCCTACGAATTCATTGCTTCGATGCTGCGCGAAGGCGCTGGCAAAAAGGGAATGGTGTTTTTCCCGTTTGTCTTCTCGCTTTTCATGTTTGTTCTGACGGCAAACCTGCTCGGCATGTTCCCGTATTTCTTCACGGTGACCAGCCAGATCATCGTTACATTTGCGCTGTCCTGCCTAGTTATCGGTACGGTCGTCGTCTACGGTTTCTATAAGCATGGCCTGAGCTTCCTCGGCATTTTCGCGCCTTCAGGCGTGCCTGCTGTGCTTTTGCCGCTTGTGTCGTCCATTGAAATCATTTCGTTCCTGTCGCGTCCGATCAGCCTTTCCGTTCGTCTTTTCGCGAACATGCTGGCAGGTCACATCACGCTGAAGGTCTTCTCGGGCTTTGTTGCCTCCATGGGTGCGCTCGGCGCCCTTGGTATCGGTGGCGCAATTCTGCCCCTCATCATGACGGTCGCAATGACCGGTTTGGAATTTCTCGTCGCCTTCCTGCAGGCATACGTCTTCGCGGTACTGACTTGCATGTACCTGAACGACGCCGTGCATGGCGGTCACTGAGAAGTAAAGTCGCTGGCCCCGACAATCGGGTGTCAAAAATAGCCGCAAACAACCATTCTAAGGAGCTTAACATGGAAGCGGAAGCAGCAAAGTACATCGGCGCAGGTCTCGCATGCCTCGGCATGGCTGGTACGTCCCTCGCTCTCGGCCGTATCTTCGGCGATTTCTTGTCGGGCGCACTGCGCAACCCGTCTGCCGCTGACAGCCAGTTCGGCCGTCTGGTATTCGGCTTCGCCGTTACGGAAGCTCTGGGCATCTTCTCGTTGCTCGTAGCTCTCCTTCTCCTGTTCGCTGTCTAATATCAGCATCAGGTTTGGATCACGGCTCGCAGCGCGTGCCGTGATCCTTCGCATTTGCACGACCCCTGGAGGTGAGTATGTTCGTGACCGAGGCTTTTGCCCAGTCAGCACCCGCGACAAGTGAAACGAATACGGGAGCGCCGGCTGTCGGTCAGACGGCTCCGGAAGCAACGCATACCGAGACAGGCGTGGCACACGATGCCGGTCATACATCCGGTGTGTTTCCCCCATTCGATCAGTCCACCTACGCATCACAGCTTCTATGGCTGGCCATTACATTCGGCCTGTTCTATGTGCTGATGAAGAAGGTCATCGTGCCACGCGTCGGCGGAATTCTCGAAGACCGTCACGGCCGTATCGCACAGGACCTCGATGAAGCAGCCCGTTTGAAGGCTGAGGCAGATGCCGCCATCGAAACCTACGAAAAAGAATTGAACGCGGCTCGCGCCAAGGCAGGCTCCATTGCAGCCGCTGCTCGCGAAGCAGCGAAGGTCAAGGCCGATGCAGATCGCGCCGCTATCGAGGCAGACCTTGCCAAGAAACTGGCGGCAGCCGAAGCACGGATCGAGACGATCAAGACCCAGGCTTTTGCTGATGTCGGCACAATCGCTGAGGAAACTGCGACCGCGATCGTTGATCAGCTGATCAACGTCAAGGTTTCGGATACGGATGCCAAGGCCGCTGTTGCTGCCGCATCTGTTTTGAAGGGAGCTTAACATGGCGTTTGATGCAACATTTTTCGCGCTTGTCGGTCTCGTTCTCTTCTTTGTCCTGATTGCGTATCTGAAGGTCCCCGGCATGTTGGCAAGCTCGCTCGATGAGCGCGCCGTCAACATCAAGGAAGAGCTGGCGGAAGCCAAGCGCCTTCGCGAAGAGGCGCAGCACCTGCTTGCGGAATATCAGCGCAAGCGCAAGGAAGCCGAAGCGGACGCGGCGAACATCATCGCTGCTGCTGAACGCGAAGCTGCAGCCCTGACGGCAGAAGCCAAGGTCAAGACCGAGGAATTCGTCGCACGTCGCAACGCTCTGTCCGAGCAGAAGATCAAGCAGGCCGAAACCGACGCCATCGGTGCCGTTCGTGCCGCGGCCGTTGATCTGGCGATTGCCGCCAGCGAGAAGCTGATCGCGGAGAAGATGACAGCTGCCGTGAAGACACAGCTCTTCAACACTGCCGTCAACGAAGCCAAGACGCGTCTCAACTGAGACGCCAGCGCAGGCAATTGCGTTTTGAGGTCAAGCATTCTGAAACCGCCAAGCGATTGGCGGTTTTTTTGTTTTTGAATATCGTGCGCATAGTCGGCTGAAGCGCCTCGTTGGCACGCCTTTCGTCAAACGCCAACCGGATAAACTCGCTTGAAAAAGCATGGCGCTTTGCTCCGCGCGAGCGCTGCCTTGGTTTTGTTTCCGTCAATCGCGTGATGTCGTGCACCTCTCGGGCCGGATGAAACCATTGTCTCTGAAGCCGTTGCAGCCCTTCATGGCTTTCCCGCCGCAGCGAGAGTCTGCTGCACAACCGAAGCTCGCTAGTGTTGACTCTGAATGCCGAGGGAACCTCACATGCACATGTGGGGGAGGGGGCGGCGTCGGCGTTAACCCGCTAGGCCCTAGCAGAAGGCCATCACTCCACCCTCATCGGGCGAAAGCTCATGCGGTGGAGAGGGCAGGGGCCGTTGGTCTCAATGGCGCGCAGATGTGTTGGCGTACCGTAGCCTGCGTGGGATTCAAAACCGTAGGCAGGATGCAGCAGGCCTGCTTTCTCCATCATTCGGTCACGCGTGACCTTTGCGACGATAGACGCCGCGGCGATCGACACGGAACGGCCATCCCCCTTAATCACAGCTTTTCCGAGACAGGGAATCCCCGGTGGAACGTCGCGGCCATCCGCAAGAACGAGAGCGGGCGTGGTTTGGAGCCCCAACACAGCGCGGCGCATGGCATCGAGGCTCGCACGCAAGATGTTCATGCGGTCGATGAGGACAGGTCCCGATGAGGCGATGGACACAATCGATGTTGCGAGGATCTGCTCAAACAACACCTCACGGCGAGCCTTGGAGAGCTTTTTCGAATCATTCAAACCGTCGGGGATATTGTCGGGATCGAGGATGACGGCGGCGGCGACGACAGGTCCGGCCAGCGGGCCGCGTCCGGCTTCATCCGTACCAGCAACCGGCCATTCACCGCGCTTCTTTGCCTCAAGTTCCAGGCTGAAATCCGGGCCTTTGTCGATCAAATCAAAGAGGGCAGGAGAATCGGATGCTGTGCGTTGTTTCATAGTGCGAAACTCGCACAGGCAACCGATCTCCTGCAAGCCCCGGTCGCAGGGTGTGGACAGCAACCGACGGGGCGGAGGGGTGCTGTTTGAGGCATCATGACCTCCAGAACTCTTTCGGCGGAGTTGAAAGAGTAGAACCCTTGCAAGGCGGCAATTTACCGGGGGCACAACCCGCAGCGCAGGGCATAGACGCTGACGGGTATTCTTGTGCGATAGACCTGCGTGATTTCCCTCTCAGGTCTATCAGTAATCAGAGCAGGGAGAGTTGGACACCGGCACCACCCGGCGCGATGAAGAGATCGTCGCGCAGCTGTATGCCGCGGCGGATCAGGCCAAGCCGTTTGGTCGTCATCTCAAATCTGCGTCCAATCTGCCACGCATAAGGACCTGCACCCTTCATCCGCTTGCCAAATTCAGCATCGTAATCCTTCCCGTCCCGCATGGAGCGCACCAGCGACATGACGTGCTGATAGCGGTGCGGATAGTTTCTCAACAGCCATTCGCGAAACAGCGGGCTGACCTCAAGCGGCAGGCGCAGGAGAACATAGGATGCTTCCGTTGCCCCAGCTGCCTTTCCAGCTTCCAGCACGCGTTCTATCTCATGGTCGTTCAGCGCAGGGATGACAGGTGCCATCATCACAGCCACGGGAATGCCAGCCTCCGTCAGTGTCTTTATCGCCTCCAGCCGCTTGGTGGGGGTCGATGCGCGTGGCTCCATGCTGCGAGCAAGCTTGCGGTCGAGGGTCGTGACGGAAATTCCCACCTTCACCAGACCCTTGGCCGCCATTGGTGCCAGAATATCAATGTCACGGGTAATCAGCCCGGATTTGGTGACAATGGCAACGGGATGCTCGGCTTTCGCCAGGACTTCAAGGATCTGGCGCATGATGCGCCATTCCCGCTCGATCGGCTGGTAAGGATCGGTATTGGTGCCAATGGCGATGACCCGTGCCTTGTATCCCGGCTTGCCGAGCTCGCGTTCCAGAAGTTTCGCAGCGTCCGGCTTGGCAAACAGCTTCGCCTCGAAATCCAGTCCTGCCGACAGCCCCATATAGCTGTGCGAAGGTCTTGCGAAACAGTAGATGCAGCCATGTTCACAACCCCTGTAGGGATTGATGGAGCGATCAAAGGGAATGTCAGGCGAATCATTGCGCGTGATGATGCTGCGTGGCTTTTCGATCTGAACCTCAGTGCGAAACTCCGGCAATTCCTCGATGATCTGCCAGCCGTCATCCACGGCCTCGTGCTGCAGGGTCTCGAAACGTCCGCCCGGATTGATGCCCGCCCCACGCCCGCGCCGACGGTCGATCTCGATCCGTAGACCCGATGCATCGGCCAGGGCATTGGCAATATCTGGCGTATGGCCCGGCTGAAAAGCAGCCTGCCCCGAAAGCACATGTTGTCTCATCTGGATACTCCTGACCGGGTGAACCGGCTTGGTGGATGACCCGATTCATAAAGCAGGAATGAGAACAAGACAAGAACAAAATACCGAAAGACTCGATAGCAATTTGCTCTGCCTTGCGTTAAAAATTCAGGCGAGGAAATCAGATCGTGTTTCCGAAGCTGGGGATTACAAGCTTGCCTAAGACATGCTGACAGTCATTATGGAATGCCGGGATCAGGAGCCGGAACTTGCGCATACCTTGTCCACGCTTGTTTCCGGTGCGGTGGAGGGGCTGGTGAGCGACGTGATCATCCTTGATCATGGCTCCACGGACGGCTCGTCTCGCGTGGCCGAGGCAGCAGGTTGCCGGTTTGAAACAGACTGGGATATGGGCCAGATCATAGCGTCGGCGCGCGGTGAATGGATACTACTGATGGAACTGGGCGGCCGCCCACAGAGCGGCTGGATTGAGGACATCATGGAATATACGGCGCTGAACACACGCCCTGCAAGATTTGCGCCGTCGCGCCATTACCGTCCATCCTTGCTATCACGCCTGACGCACCGGAGCCGCCCGCTGGAGTACGGCCTGCTGCTGAGGAAGGCGGATGCGGTGGCGCAATCCAGCGGAAGGCTGGGTCGCATCGGACTGGATATTTTCCTGAAGGGACAGAAGGCGAGGCGTCTGAGCGCAGAACTCATTCCAGCCTGGGCTTTGCGCAGAGCGTCCTAGCAGACGTTTTTTCTAAGCGCCGCGCTTCAAATGCTCGTCAAGGCGCGGCATGATTTCCACGAAATTGCAGGGCATGTGGCGGTAGTCCAGCTGTGCTTTCAAGATGCCATCCCATGCGTCCTTGCAGGCACCAGGAGAACCCGGCAGGACGAAAATGAAAGTGGCATTGGCAAGCCCTGCTGTTGCGCGTGACTGTATGGTGGATGTGCCGATTTTGTCATAGGAAATGCGGTGGAAAACCTCGGAAAATCCATCCATGCGCTTTTCAAACAGGGGCTCCAGCGCTTCTGGGGTAACATCGCGTCCGGTAAAGCCAGTGCCGCCGGTGGTAATCACCACATCAATCGCATCGGACAGAGTCCAGCTGCGAACCTGCTCCAGAATGGCGACCGTGTCATCCGGCACAATGGCACGGTCCACAAGCATGTGGCCAGCATCGACGATCCGGGCGGCCAGCGTGTCGCCGGATTTGTCGTCTGCCAGTGTTCGCGTGTCTGAAACGGTCAAAACCGCGATGCCAACCGGTATAAAAGCTCTTTCAGCATTCATCTCGAAGTCCACCTATGGTTTTTGTTGCCTGAACATACCAGTCGGAACGCTTTTGGCGAAGGCTTGCCGCCGCCAAGGTCGCGTCCGCCATTGTTTCAAAGATCCCGAAACATGTCGCGCCAGAGCCTGACATGCGCACCAGCGCTGCACCCGCGTCAGAAAGCAAAGTCTGTGCAGCGCCGATCTCTGGCAGAACCTCACGCGCAGGTGTCTCAAGATCGTTGCGGCACTGTCTGATGAAATCCATCCAGTCGAGATTGGAGCGGTCGCAAAGCGGCGGATTGGTCTTGGTCGTCAGCCGCTTGAAAATCTCCGGTGTCGAAACACCCTTGAGAGGATTGACGAGCACCAGATGCAGCATGGGCATGTCGTCAACTGTTTCTATCTGCTCGCCAATGCCGCGCGCAATCAGCGGCTGGCTGGAAAGACACATCGGCACGTCAGCACCCAGTTTCAGGCCAATCTCATCCAGCTTGACGGTTGAAGCTGCGATATTCCAGTGGCGGCACAGGCCCCGCAAGGTTGCAGCCGCATCGGCCGATCCACCGCCGATACCCGATGAAACCGGCAGCTTTTTCTCAAGATGGATTGTGACAGGTCGTGCCTGAGACCCAACGGCTTCGCGCAGCAGATCACGCGCCTTCAACACCAGATTGGTGCCCGCATTCTCTTGCTGCAGAACGCTCGCGAAGGGGCCGGACAGCGAAAAGCTATCCTGTTCTGTATCCTCGATGCTGATCACGTCGCCCGCTTGCGTGAACACAACAAGCGTTTCCAGCAGGTGATAGCCATCTGTGCGCTGGCCTGTGACATGCAAAGCGAGGTTGATCTTGGCGGGAGCGGCCTCCGTCGTTCGGACCGCTCCTTGAGTGTCAGGCGAGGACATGAAGGATCAGGATTTCTTGTCCGGCGCTGGCGCAGGCGCGACAGGCGGCAGAGGCGCCTGGTCTTTCTTGGCCGTATTCTGCGCATCCTTTTCCAGCGGTGGCAGGCCGTTGGCGATTTTTTCCTTCACCTTGGACTTGTCCACCTCTTCGCTTTCGCCGATGAGCGCGCGGTTCCACTGGTAAACTGCTTCGATCTTGCGTCCAACGCGCCAATAGGCATCGCCAAGGTGGTCGTTGATCGTGGGATCGCCAGCGCGGAGTTCAATGGCGCGTTCCAGCTCTTCGACAGCCTCATCGAAAGCACCCAGCCGGAAATGCGCCCAGCCCAGAGAATCGACGATGTAGCCATCATTGGGGCGAAGCTCCACGGCCCGGCGGATCATGTCGATTGCCTGATCGAGGTTCATATTCTTGTCGACCCAGGAATAGCCAAGATAGTTCAGAACCTGCGGCTGCTCGGGGTTCAGCTCCAGAGCGCGCTTGAAATTCGGCTCTGCCTTGTCCCACTGCTTCAAACGCTCATAGGCGATGGCGCGCTGGAAGAAGATCGTCCAGTCGGATTTCTTCGGGACAGCGCCGATAACCTCGACAGCCTTGTCATAATTAGCCGCCATGGCCTTGTAGTCCTTGGCATCCGATAGAACCGAGCCATAGGCAAGATAGGAGCGAATATCGCTCGGATCCGAATCGAGCAGGGATTTGAGGTGTTTGCGCGCCTCTTCGACCTTGTCCGTCTGCGCCAGCGTCAGGCCAAGTTGCAGCTCGGAAATGCGGTGCATCGGTGAATCCAGAGGCACTTCGCGGTAGAAGGCAATGGCGCGGTCCGGCTGCTTCTGTGCTTCAGCCAGTCCGCCGAGAAGAATCAAAGTGTCTGCACTTTTGGGGTCGAGAGCGCGTGAGGTCTGAAGGTAGAGCGTGACAATCTCTTCGGCCCCTTCGCGGTTCAAGGCACCGGCAATGGAGAACATCACGGCTGCCGCGCCCTCAATGGGGGTCTGCACCTGCTGCTGTGGCTTCTCGCCTCTTTCGATGCTTTCGCGCAACGCCTTCAGCGGCGCGTAGTTTGGCGCAAATGTATCGCCGACAGCGATGGTATCGAGCGCCTTCTGCTTGTTGCCGACATTGGCTTCCAGCCGGGCAAGGGCCATCACGGCGCGCATATAAGTATCGGTCGCGGTTGCACCGCCTTCACGGTCGGCCACTGCGTCGTTGAGGCTCTTGCGCGCTGCTTCCGTATTTCCCGCCACCAGCGCAATCGCGCCAGCGTGGTATTTCTGGAAAATGGAAATCCAGCCCGGTCCCTTCATGCCATTGACGAGCGAGAGCGCTTCTTTGCTCTTGCCAGCACCAGCGCGGGCCCAGGCCGTCAACAGCGTGTTGACCATGCGGTCCAGATCATTCGGGCCGGTGTATTTCAGGACCTTTTCCGCGCCGGAAAATTCCTTGTTCTTGATGGCGGCGAGCGCACGAATGATGGTTGTGACGCGCTCGACGGACGAATCACCCTTCAGGCTGTCGGCAATCTTTGCGCCAGCATCGAAATCGCCGCTCAGCAATTGCGCAATCATCAGGCGCTGACGGATCTCCACATTGGCGGTGTCGAACTCAAGCGCCTTTTGATAGAGCGTGATGGCTGTCTTGAAATCCTGATCCACATCCGCCGTGCGTGCCGCCAGAAACGCACCGGAGAAAGTGTTGACCTTTGCCGGATCAAACGTAACGGTCTCGGCCACCTTGTCTGCAGGCTTCGTCTCGGCAAAAGCAGGCGAACCCGCGTCGATGGAGAGAGCGGCAATAAAGGCCGCGCCGCAGAGAAGACGAAATGCTGGGTTGCGCCGCATAAAGGAACCTTTGCTTTTGTGCATCTGCACCGAAAAATCAGTCTGCCACATGAGAGCGCGGGCAAAGTGGTTGCACCTGAACGCCTTCATGCTTCAACTGGACCGTGACGCCTGAACCGAAAACGATCCAGACGGTCACATACCTCGTCACGATAGAATGGCTTTTTTGGAGCACGCCTGCAAGAAATTCTGCCCGAGCACCAAGATTTGTGAAACCGCAACGAACGCAACCACCGACTGTGATACGCCGCGCCTGAACAACTCCACCCAGCCAGGAACCTAGTTGACGCGCTGGATGCAGAAGTCGATCACTTCCATCAGCGCCTTTTTCCATGGGCTCTGTGGCAGCGGCGCAAGCGCATCGCGGGCAATTGTGCCATAATGGTTGGCGCGGGCGATGGTGTCGGTCAGGCCGTTGTATTTCTTGATGAGGCCGAGGGCCGTTTCCAGATTTTCATCCGTGCTCTCGCCGTTCTCAATGGCGCGCTTCCAGAACGCACGCTCTTCCGCTGTGCCGCGACGATAGGAGAGAATCACCGGCAGCGTGATCTTGCCCTCGCGGAAGTCATCACCCGTATTCTTGCCCAGCTCGTCGGCTTTCCCACCATAATCCAGCACGTCGTCCACCAGCTGGAAGGCGAGGCCAAGGTTCATGCCGTAGGATTTCAGCGCGCTGCGGGTTGCCTTGTCCGTCTTGGCAACAATGGGTCCAACCTCTGCCGCCGCTGCGAAAAGGGCTGCGGTCTTGGCGCGGATGACCTGTAGATAGTCATCCTCGGTCGTTTCCATATTTTTTGCGACGGAAAGCTGCAGAACTTCACCTTCGGCAATGACAGAGGCTGCGGTGGAAAGCACATCCAGCGCATCCAGCGAGCCGACTTCCACCATCATGCGGAAGGCCTGACCAAGCAGGAAGTCACCGACGAGAACGCTGGCCTGATTGCCCCAGATGGTGCGTGCCGTTGATTTTCCGCGGCGCAGATCGCTTTCATCCACCACATCGTCATGCAGGAGCGTGGCGGTGTGCATGAATTCGACGCTGGTGGCCAGTTTGATGTGGTGATCACCCTGATAGTCGAACATCGCAGCGGAGGCGAGTGTCAGCATTGGCCGCAGACGCTTGCCACCCGATGAGATCAGGTGATTGGCCACTTCGGGAATCATCTGGACATCTGAACCGGCCTTGGAAAGAATAAGCTGGTTCACTCTTTCCATGTCTGCCCGTGTCAGGTCGACAAGCGGCTTGACGGATGCGAGTTTGTTTTTGCTTTCTTCAAGCGGTATGACGACGCCCAAGGATACGGACTCCTGTTCACTTTTGGGGCCGACAATAGAAAGCGTGAACGAATGCGGCAAGGGGCGAATTGCCTCACACCGTTCAAAAAGACGGGATTCGGGTGGAAACTGACCAATGCGTGAACTGATACGAACAAATGATGCCGTTCTTCTGTCCTTCTCACAGAGTCTGATGAAGGATGCTGGCATTCAAAGTCTTATTGCCGATCAGGGCATGAGCATTCTCGAAGGGTCACTTGGCCTGCTTCCGCGTCGGCTTCTGGTGGAGGAAGACCGGGCCGACGAGGCGCGATGCATTCTGGTCGATGCCGGACTTTCCGACGAATTGCGCGAAGATCAGGCTTGATCCCCGTGACGGATACCGTTTCCGAAACAGTCGACGCATTCCATCGCGGCCGCTTCCAGATCCTTCAACCGAAGGGCAGGGGCCATAGGGCCGGTATGGACGCCATGTTGCTGGCCTCGCTTGTGGCGGATGATGCGCCGTGCCGCGTTGCCGATCTTGGTGCGGGCGCCGGTGCGGCTGGCATGGCGGTCGCTTCCCGTCTGGAAAAGGCTGAGGTGACACTGTTTGAGCTGTCTGCGGAAATGGTGGATTTCGCCAGGCGAAGCCTGGAACTTCCTGCAAATGCAGACTTTGCCAAGCGAGTCTCCGTACGTCAGGCAGATGTCACATTGCGCGCCGGTGCGCGAAACGATGCCGGGTTGGTGGATGGATATTTCGACCACGTCATCATGAACCCGCCCTATAATGACGCAGGCGACCGCAAAACACCCGACGCGCTGAAGGCTGCCGCCCACGCCATGACGGATGATCTGTTTGAACATTGGCTGAGAACCGCCGCCGCCATCATGGTTCCCGGCGGGCAGATGTCTTTGATCGCAAGGCCGCAATCCATCGCCGATATTATTGCCGCCTGCGGAAAGCGCTTCGGCGGGCTGGAAATCACCCTGATTTACCCACGCGCAGGCGAAGATGCCGTGCGCATGCTGGTCACCGGCATCAAGGGTTCTCGCGCAAGGCTCACATTTCGCGCAGCCTTGACGATGCATGATCATGGCAGCAACGCGTTTCTTCGCGAGGTCGATGATTTGAGCAATGGCCGTGTGGCCTATAGGCGCAATGACGGGCAAAAGCGAACGCAGGCCTAGCCACTCCTCACCAGATTATCATTCCGCGCCCCATTGCGTTTGCCACGCAGATACCCACATCGGAACAACAGATAGTGATGATGATGAGGATGCAAATGGCTGGATTTTTGAAGCGACTGGTGCCCAAGCGGTTTCGCAAGCAGGAGCTGGTCATACCCGTGGTGCGTATGCACGGAGCGATTATGGCGGGTGGCAGTCAGTTTCGTCCGGCGCTGAACATTGCGGGTTATGGCCCGCTGCTGGACAAGGCGTTTGGCATGAAGGATGCGCCGGTCGTTGCGATCACGTTGAATTCGCCGGGCGGCTCGCCGGTGCAATCGCGCATGATCTATAGCCGCATCCGCCAGCTTGCCGAAGAAAAGAACAAGAAGGTCATTATCTTCGTTGAGGATGTCGCGGCATCAGGCGGATATATGATCGCGCTGGCAGGCGATGAGATCATTGCTGATCCAACCTCCATTGTCGGCTCCATCGGTGTCGTTTCAGGTGGTTTCGGTTTTCCGGAAATGCTGAAAAAGATCGGTGTGGAACGGCGCGTCTACACCGCCGGGCAGAACAAGGCGATCCTTGATCCCTTCCAGCCCGAGAAGGAAGGCGATATTGAGTATCTCAAATCGCTTCAGCTCGAAATCCATAATGTTTTCATAGATATGGTCAAGATGCGTCGCGGCTCGAAGCTGAAGGACGATCCGGCTATTTTCTCCGGCCTGTTCTGGAGCGGCATGCGTGGCCTCGACCTTGGCCTCATAGACGGTCTTGGCGATATGCGCGATGTCTTGCGCAGACGCTACGGCGACAAGGTCAAGCTTCAGCTGGTCTCGGGTGCGCGCAATTTCTTTGGCAAAAAACTGCCCGGCGTCGATCTTCATGCCCATTCCATCGCCGCATCGGCTGCATCGGGGCTTGCGGATGTGGCCGAAGAAAAGGCAATGTGGGCGCGTTACGGATTTTGATGGACACAGATTAGATGGCCCAATTGATTACGCTCGCCCTGCTCGTGTTCGGGGCGATCATTCTCTACAAGCGTTTCGTGAATGACGCGAAAAGACTGTCGGAGAAAACCAAGCGGCAGGAGAAAGAGCGCGAGACTGGCGCGACCGGAACCTTGATCAAGGACCCCGCAACAGGTGAATACCGCGTGAAGCGAGAAGACGAGGTCTGATCCATTGCGTCACAAGCGCAAGAACTGAACAAGAGGCCCGGCGGAGCAATCCGCCGGGCCTCTTGTATGGGTTTAGGACTGTCTCAGTCTCAGAACTCTTCCCAGCTTTGGGCTGCTGCTGCTGAGGAACCGCCGCCGACAGCGCGGGAGAGCTTGCTGACCAGCTTGCGTGCTGGCGATGGAGCTGGCGCATGGTTGGCCGATGCAACGGCCATCGGACCTGCGCCATAGCCTGCGCTGACGCTGCCCTTAGAGCCACTGCTCAGCTGGAAGCGGCTGACGAGCTGGCGAAGCTTTTCGGCTTCGTTTGCCAGCGTGCTGCTGGCGGCTGTGGCCTGTTCCACCATGGCGGCGTTTTGCTGCGTGGTCTGGTCCATCTGGTTGACGGCCGTATTGACCTCGGTAAGACCGACAGACTGTTCACGTGCCGATGTCGAAATCGCGTCCAGCTGGCCGTTGATCGCCGCCACGTGATCGTCGATCACCTTCAGGGCGTCGCCGGTCGCGGTGACGAGCTTGACGCCGTTCTCCACTTCTCCTGCAGAGGTGCGGATAAGTTCCTTGATCTCCTTGGCCGCCTGGGCGGAGCGTTGGGCGAGTTCACGCACTTCCTGCGCAACGACGGCAAAGCCCTTACCGGCTTCTCCGGCGCGCGCTGCTTCCACGCCTGCATTCAGCGCCAGCAGGTTGGTCTGGAAGGCGATCTCGTCAATCACGCCGATGATGTTGGAGATCTGGCTGGATGAGGTCTCGATGCGCTGCATGGCGTTGACGGCATTGGCCACAACATCACCAGACTGGCGCGCAGACTTATTGGCATCGACCGCCATCTCGCGGGCTTCCTCGGTGCGCTGGGACGAGTTCTTGACGTTGACCGTGATCTCGTCGAGAGCGGCTGCGGTCTGCTCCAGTGCTGCGGCCTGCTGCTCCGTGCGCTTGGACAGGTCGTTGGCACTTGCAGACAGTTCTCGCGAGCCGCTGTCGATGGCGCGGGTGGCCTCGGCGACGGAAGAGAGGGTGTTGCGCAATTGCCCAACAGCGGCGTTGAAGTTGCTGCGCAGGCCTTCGAAATCGGCAGCGAAGGGCTGGCTCAGCTCAAAACCGAGATTGCCGCTGGCCAGATGCTGCAAGCCTTCTGCAAGACCGGAGGTGGCTTCTGCCATTTCGGCGGCGCGCTGGCGATCGGCTTCCACCGCACGGGCGCGTTCTGCTTCCGACATGTCACGCTGGCTGGCGGCTTGTGTTTCCATGTCGCGGGCCTTGAGACCATTATCCTTGAACACCTGCACGGCCTTGGCCATGTCGCCCACTTCATCGCGACGGTCCGTACCCTCTACGACGGCGGAGAGATTGCCATTGGCGAGAACGCCCATGGTGGATGCCAGCTGGCGGATCGGGTTAGAGATCGACGAACGAATAAGAAAAATCCCCAGCGCCAGGACGACCCCCATGCCAAGGACGATGCCGGCCATCGAAGACATGACGATGGACGCCGAATTTGCAGACAACTGTGTGCTTTCTTCTTCAGTTGCGCCGATGATTTGGTTCGCGTTTTGCGTCATTGCAGTAGCAAAATTCGCGATCGCGGGTTGGCATGTCTCAAAATATTTGTCTTGAAGTCTCTGGCTTGCCGCAGCATCGGTCGTGGCCATGCCTGCTGTAATTATCTCGTTGCAAACCACATCTACGACGCGCAAGCCTTCAGCTTTCAAATCAACAAGCGAATTTTTGCTTGGTAACGCCTTTATCGAAGTATCCATAAAACCGACGAATCTTGCACGGACATCATCGAACTCAGCCTTTGTGCGTTTCAATGTTTCCGGGTTCGTTGCCGCAAGTATTTCGCTGATGGTGGCGCGCATGCCCTGCATGCTGCGGTTCGCTCGGGATATTGCAATCGAGGCCGCAGCCTCTTCATCGATTAGGCCGCTGTAGGCCGTATCGATGCTTCGTATCTGTTCCGAAGTATAGATTGCTACACCGAGGCAAAAGACGGTGCTTATTGCCATAATGATCAGAAATTTTGTTAGTATGGGAAGATTTTTCATGACTACTCTCCCGAAGTTGGGTCTGGTTGGTTCCTTCGGGCTTGCGGTGATCATGTTGCACTCCCTCACCTACATTTTTATTATGTCAAATGAGAAAAATAGATTAAATTTTAATTACAAGTATTCGCATATGCTTTGAAAATTATCAACTTTCTCAGAAGGTGTACAAAGTTACTTGGATTGCCGTTACGGGCGTGGCTGCAGCCTGAAAGGCATCTTGTATCGATGCCGACTTTTACGCGAACCATTGCTCTTGCAGCATCGCGCGAGTCACGATCCTTGAAAGATGCACGCTCTGTTTCGCCTCTATGTGCTGAAGTTGGGGGGCAGTGGCTGCTTCGAGCCAATTGGCGTCTTGGCCTACCAGCCACCGCCTCCGCCGCCACCCCCGCCGGACCCCGACGAACCGCCGCCGCCGGAAAAGCTCGATGATGATGAGCTCACGGGTGCAGGTATGGTCGAGGCGATGGTGGAAGCCATGGAGGTTGAAAAACCACCGATGCGCCCCGAGAAATTGTTGTAGTTGCCGCTATACCATCCCGGCGAATACTCGCCCGCCTGCGCATTGGCCAGCCATGTCTCGAACGCCTGGCTCCACGGTTTCTCGACACCCAGCGCGACAGCATAGGGCAGCAGCGTTTCGAAATGCTTAGGCGACATTTTCGGCGCGCCCTGCATGTTCATCCGGTCCTGTTCCGCAACCGTCAGATACAGCCGAAGACCCTCGATACCATCCATCAGCTTGCGGCCGAGCGGCGTCGGCGCGCCCATCAGCATGAAGAAAATTAGGTTTGTCGCGATAATGCCGGCGACTGACATGATCGCGGGCAGTTGGAGTGCTTCCAGCTTTTCCAGCGAGATGACGGTGATCGCGCCGCCAATGCCGGATATGAGCATGGATCCCACCAGCGCAAGCACGATGATCATGCCGATCCGTTTGAGCAGGGACCCGCCACGGGTGAAGGATTTCCCGAAGACGGAGGCAAAGATGGTGCCGACGAAGGTGAGGATGCCAATCACGAACATGGCTATATAGGCGTCCGGTTCAAAATTCCCGAACACGGCGACAGCAAGGACGACGACAATCGACAGGATGAAGCCGAGGGCAATGAAGCCGAAATTGGCGCGATAATACTTGCCGCTGTGCTCGGACTCGATAGCTTTGCGGAAGGCATTGCCCAGCGAAACAACCCGTGACCCATTCTTCTTGTTGATTTCAAAGGACATGCCGGGCTCATCAACCGTGTTGATGATGGCTGCCTCCCCCAGCGGTAACTTGCCCTCTACAGGCTTTTCGGTGCGGCGGATGACGAGGGACGACTTCAAATCGTCCAGCACCACATAGCCTTTAACGGCAAGGCTCAGCGATGCGGCTGAGAACGCCGTCCAGCCATCATCGGAGAAGCCATTATTATCGACATAGTTGACAAGAGCGGGCGATAAACCTTCCGGCGCATCCCAGCGCGGAATGATAATGCCCTTGGCGGGATCACGGCCAACAGCTGACCACGCCCTGTAGTAATAAATCAGGATGAGGATGAAGCCGGAGACACCCAACACCGACCCCAGATGATCCTGCAGCCACCAGCTCCGTTCCTGCGCAGCCGATGGTTGGTCGATAGCGCCCTTGGGCAGTTTCACCGCAATCGTCATGCCTTCGCCCTGATAGAAGGGGCGGGTGGAGGCAAAGAACACCTCGTTGCCTTCCGTCAGGGCGCGGGCATCCTTGCCCTTAGCTCCAAGGCGTCCGGTAAAAACGGCGGTGTCTGTTGGTGCCACGCCCTGCGGCAGGGAAACGGTGGCAGAAATCTCTCGCATGGGAAACTGCCAGCCATTGCCGGTCACGTTCCAGGTCAGCTCGTCATAACCATTGAAATAGCGGATTTGCCGGTCGGTGGTGTAAGTAATCTGGAAGATGTGATCGCCGGTGGAGAGAAAGCGGTCGGCATTGCCGGTATAGATGCGGATGCCGCCATCGATGCTTTCGGTGCGCCAGTCTTCTTTTGAACCATCCCGCTCTACGGATAAGACGTCGAAACCAACCTTGGTGCGGTTTCCATTCGCGTCCAGCGCGTAAAGTGGAAAATCGCGAAAGATGCCGCGCTTGATCCTGTTGCCTTCCGCCCGGGCCGTGATGGTTTCGGTCACCGTCAGCTGCCCGCTTTTGGCGACATCGACAACGGAATGATAAGAGCTGATGAATTCCTCAGCCGCTGCCGGAAGGGCCGCCGCCAGCAGGAAGACGAGAAGCGCGAGATATCTGGCGGCTTGGGTCTTCATGGGCGGCGTCCTTCTCTGCAATCAGTCTTGTCCGGTTTCGCTGTATTGAACGCCCAAAGACGCAAGCGCCTTCCAGTATCCGGGATAGGTCTTGCCCACGCAAACAGGGTTCTGAATGGCAATGCCGCCCGTTTTCAAGCCCGCCAGCGCAAAGCTCATGGCAATACGATGATCGTGGAACGTATCGATGGAGGCGGCCACCGTCTGACCTGCCAAAGCCGGATCGGCGTGAACGATCAGATCATCGCCATCCTCATGCGCCAGCCCGTCACGGATGGCATTGAGGCCCATCGAGATGGCCCGGATGCGGTCGCATTCCTTCACCCGCAGATTGGCGATGCCGACAAAGCGCACAGGAGTGTTGTTGTAAGCTGCCAACACGGCAATGGTCGGAATGGCATCCTGCATCTGGCTGCCATCGATTTCGGCGGGAAGGTTGGGAAACTGCGCCATGATGGCATGCGCCTTGGCATCCGGCTGGGTGAAGGCTTCCGCTGGCGTGCCGATATCGATCTTGCCACCCGTCAGCAATTCCGCGCCCCACAGATAGGTGGCAGCAGATGCGTCGGGTTCGATGTGGAAATCCGTTGCGGTATAACCTGTCGGCTGCACGCGCCAGACGGCATTGGAAACCCGCTCGACCTTGGCGCCGAAGGCTTCCATGGCCGCCACTGTCAGGTCGATATAGCCTTTCGCGCCAATGTCTTCACCGGCCAGCACAATATCCAGCGGCTTTGCGCCACAGGGTGCGGCCATCAACAGTGCGGAGACATACTGGCTGGAAAGATTGGCGTCGATGGTGACGCTGTCCTTGGCAAAGCCGAGGCCATTGCCCTTCACGGTCACAGGTGGGCAGCCGGTCGGCGCTTGTGCGTCGATGCCAAGCGCGATCAAGGCTTCCACCAGCGGCTGGATCGGGCGCTTGCGCATATGTTCGTCGCCATCAACCACAACAGTGCCATCAACCGAAGCAACCGCCGCCGTCAGAAACCGCGTGGCCGTTCCCGCATTGCCGAGGAAAAGCGGCTCTTCGGGGGCTTTCAGCACGCCATCGCTTTCCACCACAAAGCTCGTCGCGTCAGGTTCTGTTACATCAACGCCCATGGCGCGCAGGGCTTGTGCCATGAACAGCGTATCGTCGCTTTTCAAAGCGCCGGTCAGCAGGCTGCGGCCCTTGGCAAGTCCCGCAAGCAGCAGCACACGGTTGGTGATGGATTTGGAGCCGGGTGGCTCCACCTTGCCGGAAAGTGGGTGGTTTGGCGGGGTAATGGTCAGTTCGATCATGGCTTTATCGTTTTTCTCAACCGGCCTGTGCCGGTTATCGCATCAGAATTTGACAGCAGGAACAGCGCGATCCGCCTCGTTGGTGATCTCGAAGTAGGGGGCTTTTATAAAGCCGAAATTGCGCGCAACAAGGTTGGAAGGGAAGCTCTCCACCTTGACGTTCAGATCCCGCGCCGAGCCATTATAGTAGCGGCGCGACATCTGGATTTCACCCTCGATGGTCTCAAGTGATTTTTGCAGTTCCAGAAAGCCAGTGTTCGCTTTGAGGTCGGGATAAGCTTCTGCCAGAGCAAACAGCTTTCCCAGCGCTTGGCTGAGCAGACCTTCGGCCTGTGCACGGCCCTCGACATCGCCTGTGGGCACAGCCTGTGCGCGGTTGCGCATGGCAACCACTTCCTCGAAGGTGCTTTTTTCGTGAGCGGCATAGCCCTTCACAGTTTCGATGAGGTTGGGAATGAGATCGGCGCGACGCTTCAACTGAACGTCGATGCCCGACCACGCCTCTTCGGTCATCTGTCTGGATTTGACGAGACCATTATAGATGAAGACGACATAGAGCGCGATTGCCGCCAAAATGGCCAGTGCGATATACATGTGCCGTTCCCCCTCGTGAAACTCTCCGGTCTGGCCGGAAAACTTGCGTTCCGACCTGCCATGTCATCGCCTGTCCATATCAGTCGTCAGGCTGCGTCTTTGTTCCAGTTCGCGCCACCGGCATCCGTCATCAGGAATGCTTCGCCGCAGGCCTTGGAAAGTGTGCGAACGCGCAGGATATAGCTCTGACGCTCGGTCACGGAAATCACGCCGCGCGCATCCAAGAGGTTGAACACGTGGGAAGCCTTGATGCACTGGTCATAGGCCGGAAATACGCATTTGTGCAGAACCCGATTGGCATTTTCACCCGGCGCACCGGCATCCAGCAGGGCCTTGCACTCTTTCTCGGCGTCGATGAAATGGCGATGCAGCATGGCGGTATCGGCATATTCGAAATTGTGCCGTGAATATTCCTGCTCTGCCTGCAGGAACACATCGCCGTAGGAAATCTTCTCGTCGCCCTCGCGGCCATTGTAGTTCAGGTCGTAGACATTATCCACGCCCTGCACATACATGGCCAGACGCTCAAGACCATAGGTCAACTCACCCGCAACAGGCGAGCACTCAATGCCGCAGACCTGCTGGAAATAGGTGAACTGCGAGACTTCCATGCCATCGCACCAGCACTCCCAGCCCAGACCCCAGGCACCCAGCGTCGGGCTTTCCCAGTCGTCTTCCACAAAGCGCACATCATGCAGCAATGGATCAAGACCAATGGCCTTGAGAGAGCCGAGGTAAAGCTCCTGCAGGTTGGAAGGGTTGGGCTTCAGAATGACCTGATACTGGTAATAATGCTGCAAACGGTTGGGGTTTTCGCCATAGCGTCCGTCAGACGGGCGGCGCGATGGCTGCACATAGGCGGCCTTCCAAGGCTTGGGGCCGAGTGCGCGCAGCGTGGTCGCCGGGTGAAACGTGCCCGCGCCCACTTCCATATCATAAGGCTGCAACACGGCGCAGCCCTTGTCCGCCCAGTAATTGTGCAGCGTCAGGATCAGCGCCTGAAAGGAACGTTTCGGGTTCATATGGTCTGGAACGTCGGTCATTGCAGTCTTCACGGTCAAAAGAGGATAGTCAGAATGCACTGACTTTGGATGCGGACAGGTGCCATGGCAAGGGCCTGCGGGTCAAGAACTTCTGTTTGGGACGCACCGCCCGCGTGGGGGCACCCGATATTTACATTGTGCATCGGCCCCAAATTTTGCTAGCAGAGGCCAACGAAAAATCCATGACACCGGAAAACAGATATGCCTGATCTTCTGCTCGAACTTCGCTCCGAAGAAATCCCCGCACGCATGCAGCGCAAGGCGGCGGGTGATCTGAAGAAGCTTGTCACCGATGCGCTGGTGGAAGCAGGCCTGACCTATGAAGGTGCCCGCGAATACTGGACGCCGCGCCGCCTGACACTGGATATTCGCGGCCTCAATGCCCGCTCTGCCGATGTGCGCGAAGAAAAGAAGGGTCCGCGCACCGACGCCAACGAAAAGGCGATCGAAGGCTTTCTGCGCGGTGCCGGTCTGTCTTCCGTGGCGGAAGCGCAGGTCGTGTCCGATCCGAAGAAGGGTGATTTCTACATCGCCATCATCAACAAGCCCGGCCGCCCGGCGGAAGAGATCATTGCCAGCGTTATGCCAGGCATTATCAGAAAGTTCCCATGGCCGGTTTCCATGCGCTCCGGTGCTGCCTCCATGCCGAAGGGTTCCAGCTATGCGGGAGTTGAAGGCAAGGGCTCCGAAAGCCTGACTTGGGTTCGCCCGCTGCAATCCATCATCTGTGTATTCGGCCCTGAAAATGATGAAACGCAGGTCATTTCCTTTGAGATTGACGGCATCGTGGCTGGCAACGTGACCTATGGACACCGTTTCCACGCGCCTGACGCCATCACCGTGCGCCGCTTTGAAGATTATGTATCGAGCCTGGAAAAGGCCAAGGTTATTCTGGATGCCGAGCGCCGCAAGGATATCATTCTGCACGACGCCAAGGATCTGGCTTTCGCCAATGGCCTAGACCTCGTGGAAGATGAAGGCTTGCTGGAAGAGGTTTCCGGCCTTGTGGAGTGGCCGCAGGTGCTGATCGGCACATTCGAGGAAGACTACCTCGAAATTCCCGCCGAAATCATCCGCCTCACCATCAAGACCAACCAGAAGTGTTTCGTGACGCGCCCGCAAGGTGCAACCGAAGGCCTCTCCAACCGCTTCATTCTGGTGTCCAACATTCAGGCCATCGATGGCGGCAAGGAAATCATGCACGGCAACGGCAAGGTTGTGCGCGCCCGCCTGTCAGACGCCAAGCACTTCTGGACCCGCGACCAGGGGAACCTACCGGACCTTGAGACACTCAAGGCATCCGCCGCAAAGTTCGGCCTTGATCTGACCAAGCCGCTGGATCAGCGCATGGCCAAGCTCGATGCGTTGAACGTGACGTTCCACGCCAAGCTCGGCACACAGGGTGAGCGCGTGGCCCGCATCCGCGAACTGGCCAAGCAGCTTGCGCCCGTCATCGGCGCAGATGCAGCGTTGGTGGACCGCGCCGTGGTTCTCGCCAAGGCCGATCTGCGCACCGAAGCCGTCGGCGAATTCCCCGAATTGCAGGGCCTGATGGGCCGCAAATACGCGTTGCTTCAGGGCGAAAACGAAAGCGTTGCCGCCGCCATTGAAGACCACTGGAAGCCGAATGGCCCGTCCGACCGTCTGCCGCAAGACAAGGTCGGCTTGACCGTCGCCCTGGCAGATAAGCTCGACACATTGGTGGGCTTCTGGGCCATCGATGAAAAGCCGACAGGTTCAAAAGACCCATTCGCGCTGCGTCGTGCTGCGTTGGGTGTTGTGCGGATGATTTTGGAGCGGAATATTCGGCTGCCGCTGCTGAGCATCGTCAAAGACCGTGACCTCCTGTCCTTCTTCCACGACCGCCTGAAAGTCTATCTCCGCGATCTCGGCGCACGCTATGATCTGATCGAAGCGGTCCTCACACCTGAGACTGACGATCTTCTCATGGTCGCGCGTCGCGTCGAAGCGTTGACGGCGTTTGTGACGGATCAGGATGGCATCAATCTTCTGGCTGGCACCAAGCGCGCCACACAGCTTCTGGCGGCAGAAGAAAAGAAGGGGACTGTGGTCGCCAACAGCGTTTCGGAAGAGCTGCTGAAGCTCGATGCCGAAAAGGCGCTCTATGCGGCTATCAAGACGGCCTCTGCCGATGCCGCAAAGGCGGTTGAAACCGAAGATTTCCGCTCGGCCATGCAGGCGCTCTCCACCCTGCGCGCTCCGGTCGATAAGTTTTTCGAAGACGTTCTGGTCAATGATGAGGACAATGCCATCCGCGCGAACCGGCTTGCCTTGTTGAAGGCCATTCGTGAAGCCACCGGCACCGTGGCGGACTTCTCGAAAATCACGGGGTGATAGGGTCGGCGGCGTTGACTGGCAAAATCCTGATCAGCGCCTGCCTGCTCGGCCACGCCGTCCGTTATGATGGCAAGGGCAAGCCGCTCGCGCATCCGGCAATCGAACGCTGGAAGCAGGAGGGTCGGTTGGTGACGATCTGTCCAGAAATGGCGGGTGGTATGGCCGTTCCGCGTCCGCCAGCGGAAATCGAGAACGGAGCGTCCGGGCTTGATGTGCTGGAGGGAAGGGCGCGTGTCATCGAAATCACCGGCGGTGATGTGACCTCGCAATTCATAGACGGTGCGCAAAAGGCGCTGGCTTTTGCGAAAGACCATGGCTGCGCCTACGCCCTGCTAATTGACGGCAGCCCATCCTGTGGCTCCGTGGCCATCTATGATGGCTCGTTTTCGGGCCGCAAACAGGCGGGCAATGGCGTGACGGCTGCGCTGCTCAGCCAAGCCGGAATAGTCGTTTTCTCACCCGCCAACATTGATGAGCTGGATCGGCTCACACAATAAAACGCCGGAGATTTCTCCCCGGCGTTTGTGTGATCCAGTGATGTTAGCGCTGCAGATCAGCTTGCGCGGCGCATTTGCTGCGCCATGCCCTGAAGGCTGCCGCTCTGCGAGCCGGAAACGCGGAAGGTGCTTATGAGGTTGAGAAGCTCTTCCGTATCGGCGGCCAGCGTTTGCGCCAGTGCGGTTGTTTCCTCGGCCATGGCAGCGTTGTGCTGGGTTGCGGCATCCAGCTGGTTCAACGAGCTTGAGATAGACCGCAACGTCGTATCCTGTTCGGCTGCCGAATGGGCGATCTTGTTGACGATCTCGCTCGAAGACTTAATCTGATCGGAGATGCGCTTCAGCGCATCGCCTGCTTCACCCACAAGGCGAACGCCATTTTCCACCTGCGTGGAGGAACGGGCGATCTGGTCCTTGATCTCCTTGGCCGCTGCCGCGGATTTCTGCGCCAGTTCGCGCACTTCCTGCGCAACAACCGCAAAGCCCTTGCCAGCTTCACCCGCGCGCGCTGCTTCCACACCGGCGTTGAGCGCCAGAAGGTTGGTCTGGAAGGCAATGCCATCGATAACGCCGATGATCTTGGTAATTTCCTGCGAGGATTGCTCGATGCCGCTCATGGCGCCGATGGCCTGTTCAACGATCTTGTCGCTGCGGTTGGCATCGGTGCTGATCGATGTGACCTTCTTTGCTGCTTCCGATGCGCCATCCGCCGTGAGGCGAACCGCAACTGTGAGTTCGTCCAGCGCCGCAGATGTTTCTTCCAGACTTGCAGCCTGGCGCTCGGTGCGCTGAGACAGCTCGTTGGAAGCGTTGCGGATTTCATCCTTGGAGCCGCCAATATCGATGCTCTTGATATTGACCTTCGCCATGGCCGCATCAAGCTGCGAAAGTGCCTCGTTGAAGTTGGTCCGTAGGCCCGTATAACGAGAGCCCAGATCGCCGCAGCGAACTGTCAGATCTCCCTGTGCCAGCTTTTCCAGCGCATTGCCGATGGTGCTGACGACACGGGCCTGAAGCTCCGCTTCGCTTTTCTGCGTGTCGAGATTGGTCTGGCGTTCGCTGTCCAGCTGCTGCTGCTGTTCTTCCTCACGGAGCTGCATGGCGTGGCGCTCGCGCACCTTGCGTTGCAATGCTTCCGTTGCCTTGGCCATCAATCCGACTTCGTTCTTCATGCTGGTATGCGGAATGCCAATCGCTACGTTTTCGTTGGCCACTTCGCCCAGTGCCATGTGAATTTCGCTCAATGGTTTGGTGATGCCTCTGATGATCACGACCGAGGCTGCGATTGCGAAAATGAGAATGCCGATGCAGGCGCTGATTGCTTTCCAGATGGCGCTGTTCACTTCGGCGTCGAGGTCATCCATATAGAGGCCCGTGTTGACGATGACGCCCCAGGGCTTGAACTCGGCTGCATAGGCGGTCTTGCGGAAGTAAAGGCCCGGATCCAGACCTGGCTTGCTGGACATGTAGTCTACGCGCCCGCCGCCCTTGAGCGCGAGTTCGACGAGATTTTCGCGGAAAAGCTTTCCAGTCGGGTCTGGCTTGTTCCTGGAGTTCTGACCGACACGCTTGGTGTCGTAATGAAACACCGTGTTGATGTCGTAGTCGTAGCCGAAGAAATAGCCGTCAGGCTCATAGCGCACGGCAGCCAAGAGTTCGAAGGCCTGCTTGCGGGCCTGTTCCATGGTAAGCTGACCAGCCTTCACCTTGTCATCGTAAATTTTAAGAACGGAAATCGCTGTTTCCGTTTCTGTTCTCAGCATCTCGTAACGCTGCTGATAAATCGTCTCGGACGAGGTCCTTATCTGGAGGAAAGTGGCGATGGCAAAGGCAGCGACCAGACAACCTACCAAAACGGCAAGCTGAACCGAAATCTTGAAACTCTTCATAAGAACCTGCGGACTCGTACGAGTAACGGCTGTCAGCATCCTAATGGACGCTCCCCCATGACAGCAGACGGTGCTCCGCCAATGCTTGATCGCATCACAGACTAATTAGCAGATGTTTGTTAAGAAACGGTGCGTGATTCTCTTGCCGTGGGGCGTGTGTGAAAAGACATCACAGGGTCGGACGCAGAGGTGCGTCTGAAAACAGAGGTGCGGTTTGAGGCTCTTGCGCCTTCGGCTCTGTGGATGACACGGCGGATGTCTGCACAGCGTCGGTTCCCGGCAATGGGTGCTCTGCAATGTTTGGGATCGAAGTGTCTTCAGGGAGCCATAGAGCATTAGAGCTTACGAATGTAACGGGCGAGCCACCAAGCCACGCTTCGGTGCGCACAAGCTGCTTTTTTCCATCTACGTCACGAATGGAAACATCCTGAGTGCCAGCGGCCAGAGTTGGCGCTGCCACCGAGTCTGATTTGACGATGGCAGGCGGGCAGGCCGCGCAGATCACCGACACAACGCTGCCGTTTGATGTGCGGTTCTGGCCGATGATTTCAATGGATGACGCCATGGCAGAACCGCTTGCCAGCACGAGTGCGACCGTCAGCAACGTCTTGCGCATGAAATCTCCCGTTCCGTGCAGCAATTCTGCTGCTTCAACGGGGCGGATTTTACTGCGACTTCCTTTCCATCCGGTCAGGAATTTTGGTAAATATTGAACGAAGCCGGGCGGCTGTTCACTGCGCCTTTTCGCGGGCCACGGCCTGCCAGCCAATATCGCTGCGGCTGAAACCATTGTCCCATTTCACCTCGGCAGCCAAGGCATAGGCGCGGCTCTGGGCTTGCGTGACGGTTGCGCCAAATGCTGTCGCGTTCAACACCCGCCCACCCGTGGCAACCAGCTGACCGTCTTTCAGCGCTGTGCCAGCGTGGAACACCTTTGCGTCCTCACCTGCATCGGGAATGTGGTCGATTGGTGTGTTCTTGTCGTAGGCGGCGGGATAACCTTTGGACGCAAGAACCACAGTCAGGGCCGCATCATCACGCCACTCGGCACTCACATCGGCAAGTGTTCCGGTGGCGGTCGCATAGAGCAGCGGCAGCAGGTCGCTCTTCAGGCGCATCATCAACACCTGGCATTCGGGGTCTCCGAAGCGAACATTATATTCGATCAGCTCGGGGCCTTTTTGCGTGATCATCAGCCCCGCAAAAAAGACGCCAGAAAACGGGTTTCCGTCCTTTTCCATGCCGGTCATCGTCGGCTCGATGATCTGTTTCATGGTGCGCTCGACCATGTCAGGCGTCATGACGGGGGCAGGGGAATAGGCACCCATGCCGCCTGTGTTGGGGCCGGTGTCGCCATCGCCCACGCGCTTGTGATCCTGCGCGGTTGCCAGCGCCAGGGCCGTTTTGCCATCGCAAAGGCAGAAGAAGCTGGCTTCCTCACCGTCGAGAAATGCCTCGACGACGACTTCAGCGCCAGCCGCACCAAATGCGCCGTCAAAACAATCATCAATCGCTGAAAGCGCTTCAGCCTCGCTCATGGCAACGGTCACGCCTTTACCGGCGGCCAGGCCATCGGCCTTGATAACAATGGGTGCGCCCTGCTGGCGGACATAGGCCTTGGCCGGTTCTGCAGCCTTGAAACGCTGGTAAGCGCCGGTCGGAATATCGTATCGGGCGCAGAGATCCTTGGTGAAGCCCTTGGAGCCCTCAAGCTGAGATGCGGCCTTGGAAGGGCCGAATGTGGCGATGCCTGCGGCGCGCAGATCATCGGCAAGACCGGATACCAGTGGCGCTTCCGGGCCGACAACGACAAAATCGATGTCGTTGTTTTTCGCAAAGGCAATCACTGCTGCGTGGTCTTCCACATTGAGGGTCACCAGCTCGGCGTGATCGGCGATGCCGGGATTGCCGGGTGCGGCATAAAGTTTGGTGAGCAGGGGGGACTGGGCAATTTTCCAGGCCAGCGCATGTTCGCGTCCGCCGGAACCGATCAACAGAACTTTCATGGTCAACACCCCTGTCATCTCGCGCTTTAACGTATTGCTGGGGCGTTAAGGGCAGGGGGCTGAAAGGTCAAGGTCTAAGCGCTGATTGGTCGCCTGTTTGTTGCCCGGATCGCGATGGCGTCGGATCACAGGCTCATTCGGCTTTTCTGTGGAATCGATCAAGCTGCCTGTTGTCATGCCGTAATCAGCATCTATGTTCGGGCAGATTTTAAGAAAGTTCAGAGAACCATATGGCCGCAGATAATTCCCGCATTGCTCCGTTGATCGCTTCCGAAATCAATGCCCGCGCCGAACAGGTGAATGCAGCGATTGCGCTGCTGGATGAGGGGGCAACGGTTCCCTTCATCGCCCGTTACCGCAAGGAAGTCACCGGCGGCCTTGATGACACCCAGCTTCGCACGCTGGCGGAGCGGCTATCCTATCTGCGCGAACTGAATGCCCGGCGCTCGTCCATCACCGATTCCATCACCACGCAGGGCAAGATGACCGACGATCTGCTGCGCAAGATCGTATCGGCCACGACGAAGGCGGAACTGGAAGACCTTTATCTGCCCTATAAGCCCAAGCGCCGCACACGCGCCGAAATCGCTCGCGAAAAGGGCCTCGGCCCTCTGGCGCAAGCGATTTGGGACAATCGCAGCGCCGATCCCGCGGTCTTGGCGCAGGCCTATGTTCAGGGTGAAGTCGCGGATGTGAAGGCGGCGCTTGAGGGCGCCCGCGATATCGTTGCCGAGACCATGACGGAAAACGCTGATCTCTTGGGTCGCTTGCGTGACTACATGCGCCACAACGCCACGTTCCGCGCCAAGGTTGTCGATGGCAAGCAGGCGACGGGTGAGAAATTTTCTGACTATTTCGACCACTCCGAAAAATGGGCCACCGTGCCCGGCCACCGCGCGCTTGCCATGCTGCGCGGCTGGAACGAGGAAGTTCTGACGCTGACAATCGATGTGGACGCGGATGATCCATCACCGGTGAAGCCAGCACAACGCACCATTGCCAGCGCGTTTGATATTCGGAGCGCAGGACCGGCGGATGCCTGGCTGATGGAGGTGGCGGGCTGGACATGGCGCGTCAAGCTTTCCATGTCTCTATCTCTCGACCTGATGCGCGAATTGCGGGAACGGGCGGAAGAAGAGGCGATCCACGTCTTTGCCCGCAACCTGAAGGATCTGCTTCTGGCCGCACCTGCCGGTTCGCGCGCCACCATGGGGCTGGATCCCGGCATTCGCACCGGCGTCAAGGTGGCTATTGTGGATGGCACCGGCAAGCTGCTGGAAACGACGACCGTCTATCCATTCCCGCCCAGGAACGATATTCGCGGAACGCAGGCAGAGCTTGCGGCTCTGATCCGCAAACACAATGTCGAGCTGATTTCCATCGGCAACGGCACCGGCAGCCGCGAGACGGAGCGGCTTGTGGCGGATATGCTCACTCAGCTGACCGGCCCCAAGCCCACAAAGGTCATCGTGTCCGAAGCAGGCGCTTCGATCTATTCGGCCTCGGCAAGTGCGGCTGCGGAGTTCCCCAATCTCGACGTTTCCCTGCGCGGAGCGGTCTCCATCGCCCGCCGTTTGCAGGATCCGCTTGCAGAACTGGTGAAGATCGAGCCCAAATCCATTGGCGTCGGCCAGTACCAGCATGACGTTGATCAGGGCAAACTCTCTCGCTCGCTGGATGCCGTTGTGGAAGATGCGGTGAATGCTGTTGGCGTTGACCTCAACACGGCGTCCGCACCGCTTCTGTCGCGGGTATCGGGCCTTGGTGCCTCCATCGCAGATGCCATCGTTCTGCACCGCGACCAGACGGGGCCGTTTGCCAGCCGCAAGGAGTTGCTGAAAGTGCCACGTCTTGGCCAGCGCACCTTCGAGCAATGCGCCGGGTTCCTGCGCATTCCCAACGGCAAGGAGCCGCTCGACTCGTCATCCGTGCACCCTGAAGCGTACGGCGTCGCCAAGAAGATCGTTGCCGCATGCGGTCGCGACCTGCGTTCCGTGATGGGCGACAGTGCGGCGTTGAAGTCGCTTGATCCCAAGCAGTTCATCGATGAGCAGTTCGGTCTGCCCACCGTCAAGGATATCATCGCCGAACTGGAAAAGCCCGGTCGTGACCCGCGTCCAAGCTTTAAAACCGCGACCTTTGCCGATGGCGTCGATGAAATCACCGATTTGAAACCGGGCATGCTGCTGGAAGGCACTGTTACCAACGTTGCTGCCTTTGGTGCGTTTGTGGATATCGGCGTCCATCAGGATGGTCTCGTCCATGTGTCGCAGCTGGCGGATCGTTTCATCAAGGACCCGCACGAGGTGGTGAAGGCCGGTGATGTGGTCAAGGTGCGGGTGGTTGAGGTGGATGTGAAGCGCAAGCGCATCGCTCTGACCATGCGCAAGGATGGTGGCGAGGCCGCACCCCAGCCGATGCGGGAAAAAGGCAATGCAAGCGCCATGCGCCACGCAAGTGCCAAACCCCAGCCCCGCGCTGAAGCCGCTCCTGCAGGTGGAGCACTGGCGGCAGCCTTGGCAGAGGCCATGAAAAAACGCTAAGCGCAGGCCGGGCCTTGCTTTGGCAGTCTTGCGCTTGACGCTTCGTAAATGTGAGGCGTAGAACGCAGATATGGCTGACCAAAGTGATCTTTCCGGTCGCGTTTCCGACGCACCATCCAACAATTGGGTCTATCGGATATTGCCGAGGACCCTTTGGCCCTATGCGCAGCTTGCCCGCTGGGACCGCCCCATTGGCTGGCAATTGCTGATGTGGCCCTGTTTCTGGTCGGCGGCCATGGCGGCCAATGCGGCGCAGAACATCGGCACCTTCTCCTGGGCCACGCTGCTGTTCCATCTTTTTCTGTTCTTCGCTGGCTCGGTTGCCATGCGGGGTGCCGGTTGCACCTATAACGACCTTGCCGATCACAAAATCGATATGGCGGTAGCGAGAACCCGTTCGCGCCCGCTTCCGTCTGGCAGGGTAACCCGCACACAGGCCAAGATCTTCATAGTGCTTCAGGCGCTCGTCGGCCTAGTGGTCCTCTTATGCTTTAACGGATTTGCCATTCTCGTTGGTCTGGCATCGCTGATCTTCGTCGCCATCTATCCCTTTGCCAAGCGCGTGACCAACTGGCCGCAGTTTTTCCTCGGTCTTGCCTTTTCCTGGGGTGCATTGATGGGCTGGGCCGGGCAATTCGGATCGCTCTCGATCTCGCCGTTCCTGCTCTATGTTGGCGCCATCGCCTGGACGATTGGTTACGACACGATCTACGCTCATCAGGACCGGGAAGACGACACGGCTGTGGGCATCGGCTCCACAGCGCTTCTGTTCGGGGAAAAGACAGGCACATGGCTTGTCGGCCTTTATGGTGCCGCGCTGGTCTTCATTTTTCTGGCTTTCGCCACAGCCGGTGTGGGTTGGCTTGGCTATGTCGGCCTTGCCACTGCGGCTTTCCTGCTGTTTCGGCAGGTCAGGATGCTCGATATCAACAATGTCGAGCAGTGCCTCGCTCTCTTCAAATCCAACAATCGGGTTGGGCTTTTGATTTTCGCCGGTCTGCTCTTGCCGCTCATCTTTGGTTGATACGAAAAACCCGGCTCCGTCTTGAAACGTGCCGGGCTTTGCGCGGAGGAAACTCTTGGATCAGCTGCGGGCGATGATTTCCTTGCCCTGGATGCGCATGGTCATGCCCAGCGAGCCGGTGTTACGACGCACGAGGAAGCGCGGACGGCGTTCTGCGAAATAGGAATGGCGACGGCGCGGGCGCGTGGTCTTGGTCCGCACCTGGCCGAGATGGTCCTCCAGCGGACGGGCAATGCCATCGGCCTCAACCATCAGCATGGGAATGCGGTAGGCTTCAGACCAGCTGCGCCAATCCGCTGCGATGTCGCACAGGTCGTGCGCCACCAGAAGGGGAATGCAAAGGTCTGGATCGTCATGATGAAGTTCGAGCGTCACGGTCACCTGACCATCACCATGGTCGATGGCGCGGGCGGCAACACCTTTGAAGGCACGGGCAGGAAGCGCGAAGGAAAGCGGAAGGCCACTGGAGTGGAGGACCTTGCGAAGCACAGCACCGCGTTCATCGAGCGTGATAGCGATATCGGTTGAACTCTTGTCCTTGCCATACGTCAGCTGCTGCGGGAACCGCGTTGGGTCGAGCCGGAGTGTCGCGCCTGCCCAGTCGGGCTTCAGAACAGTGTTGGTCATCATGCTATCCTTGTTTTACCTGAGAGCCGTTTCATGGCCTCGTCTGGGACTTTTCGTCCTCTGATAGGGTGAAGATAGCCGCCGCATCTTCGAGACAGCTTAAAAATCGAGGTTAAGAAAACTTTGCATTCCCAAATGGTTAGCAAAAGGCAGACCGATAGGGTTTCGAAATCCTGAATTGATCAGGCCACAATCATGCCAATGCCTGGCGCAAGCCTGCGCTATCCGGTTCCGTGATTTTATCGAAATGCACCTGTGCCGCCCCCGCGCCCATTGCCCTGAAAAACAGGGTGCGCAGGACAAATCGGTTCCGACAATGGTGAAAAACACCAAAGCCAAAAATGGGCGGGGATGATGGGTGCGGAGCCCAAAAAAGGGCACGCAATGCGCGTGCCCACTGGTGTTTCAGTGCGCTCCATTGCAGGACTGAGGCGGTGAAACCCCTTTAGACGCTTACAACCTTACCGGGGTTCATCACGCCCGCCGGGTCAAAAGCTGTCTTGATTCGGCGCATCAGTTCCAATTCGATACCCGGACGGATATCGGCAAGCTCATCACGCTTTAACTGTCCGATGCCGTGTTCGGCGGAAATCGAGCCACCATGGGAAAGCACGATGCCGTGGACGATGTGGTTGATCTCGCGCCAGCGGGCAATGAACTCAGCCTTATCGGCACCCACGGGCTGGGAGATGTTGTAGTGAATATTGCCATCGCCCAGATGCCCGAAAGCACAGATGCGCGCACCGGGCAGTGCCTGCATGACGGCGGCCTCCGCCTCTGCCATGAACACCGGTATCTTGGAGACCGGCACGGAAACATCATGCTTGATGGACCCACCCTCTGGCTTTTGCGCATCCGACATGCTTTCGCGCATGTGCCAAAGCGCCGTGCGCTGCGCGTCCGATGAGGCAATGACGGCATTCTGGACGACACCAGCCTCAAACCCTTTCTCCAGCAGGTCCTCAATCATGGTCTGCGCGGTTTCCGCCGTATCGGAGGTGGAGATATCAATGAGCGCATACCATGGATGCACCGTATCCAGCGGGTCGCGGACACCTGGAATATGCTTTGTGGTAAAGTCGATACCGATGCGGGGCATAAGCTCAAAGCCCGTGAGCGCCGCGCCACACAGCGTTGAGGCGCGATCAAACAGCTTCAAGGCATCTTCAGGTGAGTTGAGACCGGCAAAGGCAACCTGATGACCCCTAGGCTTGGGAAACAGCTTCAGCACCGCGCCGGTGATCACGCCAAGCGTACCTTCCGAACCGATAAAAAGGTCGCGCAGATCATAACCCGTATTGTCTTTCTTGAGGCGGCGCAGTCCATTCCAGATTTCGCCGGTTGGCAGAACCACCTCCAGCCCAAGGCAAAGCTGGCGCATATTTCCATAGGCAAGCACCGCCGTTCCGCCTGCATTGGTGGCAAGGTTTCCACCGATGCGGCAGGAGCCTTGAGAGCCGAGCGATAGCGGAAACATCCGCTCCACCTTTTCCGCTTCGGCATGGACCGTATCGAGAATGCAGCCACCATCCACGACAATGACATTGGCGACGGGATCAATATCGCGGACGCGGTTCATCCGCTCCAGCGACAGAATAACGTCACTTGCGCCGCTTCGCGGTGTCTGGCCGCCCACAAGGCCAGTGTTTCCGGTCTGGGGCACGATGGCCGTGCCGGTCTCGCTGGCAAGCTTCATGATGGCCGCCACTTCCTCGGTCGAGGCCGGTTTCAGCATCAATGATGACGTGCCTTTGTAAAGCCCGCGATTTTCCACCAGATGCGGGGCAAGATCAGCCTGGTCGCGCATGGCGTTCTTGTCGCCAACGATGGTTACGAAACGCTGGATCAGGTCATCGGGCAAGGCGGTCATCATTATCGGTCCTCAATCAGCTTCGTCAGGGCGGGGGGCAGCGGCACGCGCCAGCCGGTCGTTGATGGCTTCGCCAAGCCCCGTAACCGGAATGGGCGTAATAGCGATGCTGGTTGCACGGCTGGCATCGGCTTGTTTCAGATGGTCGAACAGGTTGACGGCGGCTTCCGCGAGATCGCCACTGCGGCTGAGATCAAGAACAATCGCGGCTTTGTCTTCGCCAACAATGGCTTCGTCACCAAAACGGATCAAGGCCTCGCCCGGCTGAACGGAAGCGGCATTCAGCCGCACCGCCGCGCCGGGCGCGTAGTGCGAGGCGAGCATGCCGGGAGCCTCTATGGTGGCAGACGCCTTTTCCGGGCGCACGAGTTTCGATCCCGCAACGCGCTCGATTTCTTCCGCCACCAATCCACCGGGACGGAGCAGGCGCACGGTGCCGTCCTGCTCGACCTTGATGATGGTGGATTCCACACCGACATCAGCCGCGCCGCCATCCAGAATAAGGCTGATCTTATCACCGAGGTCAGCTTCCACATGGGCAGCGCTGGTGGCGCTGATCTTGCCAGAACTGTTGGCGCTGGGTGCGGCGAGCGGCTTTCCGAAATGTTCGATCAGCGCGCTGGCAAAGCCCTTGGGAATGCGAATGCCGACAGTATCCAGACCGGCTGTGGCAAGCGAATGGATTGCGCCCCCCGCCTTCAACGGCAGAATGAGTGTGAGAGGCCCGGGCCAGAACGCCTCTGCCAGCTTTCGCGAGATGGGATCAAACACCGCATAATCTTCCGCCATCGCAATGCTGGCCATGTGGCAGATCAGCGGATTGAACTGCGGACGCCCCTTGGTTTCATAGATGCGGGCAATGGCAACAGGGTTGGTGGCATCTGCGGCAAGGCCATAGACCGTTTCCGTGGGAATGGCGACGGGATGGCCTGACGACAACACCTCAACGGCGTCGCGAAGCGCCGTTGCCCGGTCGTTTTCAATGTCGATATGACGCGCCATGAATGCTGCACCTTCCAGGGGCGCGCGGCCTTTGACGCCGCACAGTTTCGCGCGGCATGCTTTAGAGGTTTTCAGCCGGGTTGGAAAGCTGTTTGCCGCGTCAGTTTCAAAGTGTGCGGATGAACTTGCGCATCTCACTGGAGCGCGTGCCCAGCATCAGCACATTCTTCAGTGCAACCTTGGGGTCATGGGTGCGAAACAGCAGGCCATCGCGGTGAATGGTCTTGTCGATTTTCACCGACCTGTCACCGGCCACAGCCATTGCAACGGCAAAATACATGCGGGGATGCCGCGCATCGATGTTCTCGAAGAACTGGTCGTCGCCGCACAGTTCGGCAAAGAAATTGGCGAAATAGAACGACCAGATGACGGGGTTGCGCAGGTCGAAACTGGTGCGCGATGCCGTGACATGGCAATAGCCCAGATGTGGGCTCTCTTCGATGGTGCGGTGAAACACCATGTTGGGAAAGCGGATGGACTGGTGGAAGGAATTCAGCCTTGAATAGGTCAATTCGCCAGCCGTCTGAAGCTTGCGTCCGGTAATCTCGGCCACCTGCTCATGCGTCAGATAGCGATGCTCACGCGGAACCCATTTCTCTTCGTAACGGGCGATCTTGCCGGTGCGAAGGAAATCGGAATGGGCTGTTTTCGTGCGGGGAGGCGCGGGCTTGAGCGCGCTCGCATCAAAATAGCGTATCTGCGTGCTCTTTTCCATCGGAGAACTCCTATGCCGATTGAATTGTTTTACGTGAAGGAGGTTAAAAATTCCTTTTCGCGACACTGTCGCCATTAAAGATTATGGCGCACAATCCCGCGTCACATTGCGACGGATTTTCGTTTGATCGATCTATAAGCCACTGTTTCAGAACCAAAATCACGGGCCAAGGCCGATATCGTCCATGTCGCAAATTGTCGCCAATGCGGAAGCCGATGTCGCTGTATGTGGTGCTGAAGATGCGCGTGAATGGTTAGATAATCGCCATCACACGCGGGAGATGGCCCCTTGAAGGCTTGCCGCGACTTTTCGAGGACGTGGCCATGGATTTGCGCGACACCGTATTGCGGCAACTGAAAAACCGTCGTGAGGGTTTTACCCTTGAGCAGCCTTTCTACGTGGATCAGGATTATTTCCAGCTGGACATGGAAAACATCTGGTACCGCGACTGGCTGTTTGTGGCCCATGATTGCGAAGTGCCGAAGGCCGGAACCTATATGACAGTTCAGATCGGTGACTACTCCGTGGTCATCGTGCGCGGCCGGGATGGTGCCATCCGCGCCTTCCATAACTCCTGTCGCCATCGCGGTTCACGCGTCTGCACTAGCCATAAGGGCCAGTCGGCCCGTCTGGTCTGTCCCTACCACCAGTGGACCTATGATCTGGATGGCAAGCTGCTGTTTGCGCGTCATATGGGCGATGATTTCGACAAGGGCGAGTTTGGCCTTAAGCCCATCGCCTGTGAGACGGTGGCCGGATACGTCTTCATCTGTCTGGCCGAAAAGCCCGCCGATTTCGCGCCGGTTCGTGCCGAAATCGAGGGCTATATGGCACCGCACCGTGTGTGGGAGGCAAAGGTCGCCCATGAAAGCACAATCATCGAAAAGGGCAATTGGAAGCTCGTCTGGGAAAACAACCGCGAGTGCTACCATTGCGCCGCCAACCACCCGGAACTGTGCCGCACCTATCCTGAAAACCCGAGCGTGACCGGGACTGACGGCGGCGCGAGCGATCCTGAAATCGGCGGCCACTGGGCACGCTGCGAGGCTGCGGGTCTTCCGAGCCGCTTCAAGATCGATCCCAAGGGCCAGTTCCGTGTGGCGCGTATGCCGCTGATTGGTGATGCCGAGAGCTACACCATGTCCGGCAAGCGCGCCGTGCGTCGCCCGCTGTCGGATGATGTTACGATTGACCATATCGGCACGCTGCTTCTGTTCCATTACCCGACGACCTGGAACCATTTCCTCGGCGACCACCTGATTTCCTTCCGTGTGCTGCCACTCGGACCAATGGAAACGCAGGTCACAACCAAGTGGCTGGTGCATAAGGATGCGGTGGAAGGGGTCGATTATGATATCGAAAACCTGACCCATGTCTGGAACGAGACCAATGATCAGGACCGCCGCATTGTCGAGGAAAATGCCTTCGGCATTCGCTCCCCTGCCTATGAGCCGGGTCCTTACTCCATGGAAGATGAGGGCGGCGTCATGCAGTTCGTCAACTGGTATGCGGATTTCATGATCGACCGCCTGACCGGCGACGAGAAAAAACTGTCGGCTGTCGCATGACCTTTTCCAGCATCGCAACGACATACAAGCATATTGATGAGATGAAGCCTTGGAGCGACAAGCTCCATCTGCTGGAGTGCATCTCCGTTACGCCTGAAACACCAGATGTGATGACCTTCCTGTTTCGCTCCGAAGGCACCAACTGGTTTCGCTATCTGCCGGGCCAGTTTGTGACGCTGGAACTGCCTGTTGGCCCGGAGCCGCTGTTCCGAACCTACACGCTCTCCTCCAGCCCGTCGCGACCCTACGCGCTTGCCGTGACCGTGAAGGCGCAGGCCACGAGCATCGGAACGCGCTGGATGTTCAACAACCTGAAGCCCGGAATGAAGATCCGTGCGTTGGGGCCGCTGGGCGACTTTTCCTATGTGCGGCACCCCGGAGACAAATATCTGTTCATCTCCGCAGGCTCTGGCGTGACGCCGATGATGTCGATGGTGCGTGATATGAGTGACCGCGCACCGCAAAGCGATATTTCCTTCATCAACTGCTCACGCTCTCCTTCCGACATCGTCTTCCGCCATGAGCTGGAATATCTGGCGCGCTTCATGCCCAACCTGTCGCTCGGCTTCATCGTTGAAAACTGCGGGCGCACGGATCTGTGGTCCGGTCTGAAGGGCATGGTGGACAAGGCCAAGATCGCGCTGCTGTCGCATGACTTTATGGATCGCACGGTGTTTTGCTGTGGGCCGGAACCCTTTATGGCGGCCATCCGCTCCATGCTGGAAGCATCCGGCTTCGATATGGCGCGTTATCATCAGGAAAGCTTTTCTCCCGCGGCTCCCGTTGCTGTCGGTGCAAGCGATTTGCCCGACGATGGCGAAGTGCTGGCCAAAATCAACTTCACACTGTCCGGCAAGGACGTGCCATGCCAGTCAGGCCAGACCATTTTGATGACGGCGCGTGCGGCGGGTGTGCGCATCGGTGCCGCCTGCGAGTCCGGTATCTGCGGAACATGCCGTGTTCTGAAGCTTTCCGGCGAGGTTGAGATGAACCACAATGGCGGCATTCTGGATGAGGAAATCGAGGAAGGCTATATTCTCGCCTGTTGTTCGAGGCCCCTCACAGATGTTCAAGTAGAGGCCTGATTATACTTGTTCCATTTTGCGCAATGGAACCAAAAGCAACCTTCTCCGTTATTGTGACAATGGAAGCGCGGTCTTAACGCGCATCACAATACGGAGAACATCCAAAATGAATTTGCGCAAAACGAGCATCGCTACAGCGGTCATCATGCTCATGACGAGCTTCACGCCATCGCAGGCATTCCAAGTGCCCGTTCCCATGCAGAAGCCTGCACAGACGACGATGGCCGATAATGTCGTTCAGGTGCAGTACCGTCGCGACGAGCGCCGTATCTATCGGGATCGTAGCTTCCGTGGCCGCGATCGTGATTACCGCCGCTCAATGGCGCGCCGCGATTATTACAACGGCCACCGTGGCTACCGTGACCGTCGCCCAGGCTACCGTCAGCACAACGGCATGTGGTTCCCGCTTGCAGCATTTGCCACAGGCGCAATCATCGGCGGTGCAATGTCGCAGGGCCGTCCTGCCTACGGCAACAGCCATCAGCAATATTGCGCAAGCCGCTACCGTTCGTATCGCGCATCCGACAATACATTCCAGCCTAACAATGGCCCGCGCAGACAGTGCGTATCCAACTAACAGTGTTTTTGAAAGGGCCCGGCATATGTCGGGCCTTTCTCATTTTATTTAATGAGACCCCATCAATTGACTGTGAATGCGCTGTTAATGCTGGGTTCAGCTAAGTATTTATAAGTTGAGTAACATATAAAATCAGCCCGCATCGCGGGTGATAAGACCAAGAAGAAAACATCGTTGTTCACAATGCACCGGCAGAGTAACCGGTCGTGGATGGAGGAAATCAGATGCAGAATTATATGAAAACAGTTTGGGCCGTAGGCTTCTCTGTTCTGGCTGTAACGGGCTCAATCGTTCCCGCGCAGGCCATGCCAATCAAGGTTGCTCCACCAGCCGTGGAAAAAGCCGATGACGGCGTTGTCAACGTTCAGTACTGGCGCGACCGTGGATACCGGCGCGATTATGGCGGCGGTTATTATCGCGGCCACCGTGGCTACCGCGAATATCGCCCGGGCTATCGCCATCACAACGGTTACTGGTTCCCGCTGGCGGCTTTCGGTGCCGGTGCAATCATCGGCGGTGCGCTCGCGCAGCCTCGCGAAGTCTACCGTCCGGTGCCTGAATATCGCCCACGTCCGGTTTACCGCCCAGTACCGCGCGCTTATGGCGTGAGCCAGAGCCACGTGAACTGGTGCTTTGGCCGTTACCGCTCTTACGATGCCGGTAGCAACACCTTCCAGCCGTATAACGGCCCACGTCAGACCTGCTATTCGCCTTACAGCTGATCGCCCGCTTATCAATCTTGAAAACGCCGCCCCGATGTCTCGGGGCGGCGTTTCCGCGTTTACAGAATTCCCACCCTGCGTATCAGCACCCATGCCAGCAAAATGGATGCGACAATGAAGCTGGCCGCATAGAATGTGCCGCTTGCGCCCTCGGTGAAGGGCAGGGCTGATGTGTTCATGCCGAAAAAGCCTGTCACCAGCGTTGGCGGCAAGAGAAACGCTGTCATGAGCGAGAGAATATAAAGATGGCGGTTGGTTTCGGACGAAAGCTTGGAATCGACTTCTTCATGCAAAAGCCTTGCCCGTTCCTGCAAGGCATAGACATCATGATCGATGGCTTCCAGACGACCCGTCAGCCGCGCGGCGATATCTTCGAAACCGGGTGGCATTTCGTCTTCATCCGCAGCCGAGGCCCGGCGCATCAATGTTAGGACCGTGCGCAGATGCCGGTGAAGGCGCACAACGGTGCGGCGCACGGGTGCAAGCCTGCGCCGTTCATCCCGTGGGGTGGAGTCGTAGACGATATCCTCGATGGAATTCAGCTCTTCCGTCGTTTCCATGATGAGCGCGATCAGGCTGCGCTGAAACTCGGCAACCAGTCCCTCAAACACATGCGATGGCGTGGAATAGCGTTTCGGGTTCTTGTCGATCGCGGCGCGGAGCCGGTCCACGGAACGCAATGGCTGGAGCCGTGTGGTGATGATGAAGCGTTCGCCCAGCGCAAAATGCAGCCAGCCAATGTCGCGTGTTTCCTGATCGAATTCGCGCTGGAAATCCACCAGCGTTCCATGCAACGCGCCATCATCCACCACAATGGAAGGATGCGTTTCATGGGTGGTCAGGCTCGCCTTCATGCTCTCATCAAGGCCCTGAAGGGTTTCCAGAAAGCCCGTGACGCGTGAGTCGGCAAGGTTAAGGTGCAGCCAGAAGAACCCGTCTTCGGTTTGCAATTCGCTAAAGGCGACATCCGGCGGCAATCGCGTGCATGCCTGAGCGCCCGGGCTGAAGCGATAGGCCCAGACGAGACCGGGTATGGCTGGATGGGGAATGTCCATGGTCGTAAATCCTGAAACGCAATCGCGGGCGGGCAGCGGAGCGCAATCCGCTTGTGCGACATATCATGCAGACCAGAGTTTTGCGAAGGTTTGATTACGGCTATCGTTGCCGCGGGCTAGGCAAGCGCCGATTTTGGCTGAGAGCGAGAAGTTGAGCATCTCTTAGATTTTTCAAATTGACGTTTACGTAAAAATCAATTAGCCCCAGAGGCTATCGCATTGCAAGCTGACGCTTCGGGAGGAGGCAGGATGTATATCGCACCGGTAGACGATATCGCTTTTACGCTGAAACATGTGGCAGGTCTCAAAGCCGCGCTCGAAGAGGGCGCTTTCGGCGATCTCGATGAAGACACGGTCGATGCCATTCTCCATGAAGCGGGTCGCTTTGCCTCCGATGAGGTCGCACCGCTTGGCGATATTGGCGACAAGCAAGGCTCGAAGCTCGTGGATGGTGCGGTGCGCACGCCCGATGGCTGGGCCGATCTGTATCGCCGCTGGGCGGAAGGTGGCTGGAACGGCCTGACAGCGCCGGAAGAATTTGGCGGGCAGGCGCTGCCGCATCTTCTGAATGTCGCCGCGCTCGAAATGTGGAACTCCGGTTCCATGGCCTTTGCGCTGTGCCCCACGCTTACCATGGGTGCTGTCGAAGCGATCGCGGCCCATGGCAGCAGCGAACTCAAGGCGACCTATCTCGAAAAGTTGGTGTCCGGCACATGGACCGGCACGATGAACCTGACCGAACCGCACGCCGGATCGGATCTTGCAGCCTTGAAGAGCCGGGCAGAACGCGCCGCTGACGGAAGCTACCGTATCTTCGGCCAAAAAATATATATTACCTGGGGCGAGCACGACGCTGCCGAAAATATCATCCATCTGGTTCTGGCCCGCCTTCCGGATGCGCCTGCGGGAACACGCGGCATTTCCCTGTTTCTGGTGCCGAAATTCCTTCCCGACGAGGCTGGAAATCCCGGCGAGCGCAACGACCTCTTCTGCCATGCATTGGAGCACAAGCTCGGCATTCACGGCTCTCCTACTTGCACGATGATTTTTGGCGACGGACGCTATGGGGCCGAAAAAGGTGCTATTGGCTGGATCGTTGGTGAGGAAAACAAGGGTTTGGCCTGCATGTTCACCATGATGAACAATGCGCGTCTGGCCGTTGGTATGCAGGGCGTTGCCATCTGCGAGGCGGCCACGCAAAAGGCCATTGCCTACGCAAAAGAGCGCACACAGGGCAAGGCTCCCGGCACCCAAGCCGTGGGCATGAGCCCGATCATCGAGCATCCCGATATTGCCAGAACGCTTTTGACGATGAAGGCGCTGACGCAAGGGTCGCGGGCCATCTCCTTCTCCTGCGCCCACGCCACAGACATGAGCCATGCCCGGAGCGAACCGGCTGAGCGAAAATTCTGGCAGGAGCGCGCTGCCCTTCTGACACCGATTGCAAAATCCTTTTCGACCGATGCCGGGGTAGACGTCGCATCGCTTGGCATACAGGTGCATGGCGGCATGGGCTTCATCGAGGAAACGGGTGCTGCCCGTTACCTGCGCGATGCCCGCATCGCCCCGATCTATGAGGGCACAAACGGCATTCAGGCCATCGATCTGGTCATGCGCAAATTGCCGCTCTCCGAAGGCAATCATGTTCGCGGCTTCATCGCGGAACTGAAAGAGCAGTCACAGGCCGTGCGCGCCGCCAACAATCCTGAGCTTGGTGAAACAGCCCGCTATCTCGACCAGAGTATTGCTGATCTTGAGCATGCAACGGAATGGCTGCTCGCCACGCTTGCCAAGGGTGAAACGGCGGCTGTTCTGGCCGGTGCCACGCCTTACCAGCGTCTGTTCGGTTTGGCGCTAACGGGTGTCTATCTGGCCAAGGGTGCGCTGGTGTCAGTCGATGACGGGCAGGGGGCAAAGCGTGTTGCCCTATGTCGCTTCACCGCTGAAAACCTGCTGGCGGAAACATCTGCCTTGAAGGACCGCGTGATCTCAGGTGCTGCGAGCCTTGAAGCCGCCCGCACCGTGCTGGGTTGAGGAGAGCTATCCATGGCTGCCGATCCTATTCTCGTTGAACGTCCGCAGGCTGCACCCGGCGTGCAGGTCATTCGCTTCAACCGGCCCGAAAAGAAAAACGCGATCACGGATGCGATGTACCGCACCATGATCGATGCCTTGCAGGCGGCGGATGAGGATGCCGATATTCGCGCCATCGCTTTTCTCGGCTCCAATGGCTGCTTTTCGGCCGGAAACGACATGGCCGATTTCATGGCCTTCGCCATGTCTGGCGGCAAGGGACGATTGGCGGCTGCAGATTTTCTGCACGCCCTGGTGGGCGTCCAGAAACCCATCGTTTCCGGCGTGGATGGCCTTGCCATCGGCATCGGCACGACGCTGCACTTGCATTGCGATCTGACGGTCGCGTCGAGCCGCAGCCTGTTCAAAACACCCTTCGTGGATCTCGCACTGGTGCCGGAAGCGGCCTCCAGTCTGCTCGTGCCGCGCATCATGGGGCATCAGCGCGCCTTTGCTATGCTGGCTGCCGGTGAGGCCTTTTCTGCGGAACAGGCGCTTGCCGCAGGGTTGATCTGGAAAGTGGTTCCCGAGGCTGAAGTCGAGAGCGAGACGCTGAAGATCGCTTCGTCACTTGCGGCAAAGCCTCCGCAGGCATTAAAAATCGCCCGGGATTTGCTGCGTGGAGATGTGGCCGAGGTACGCGCGCGCATCGATGCCGAGATCGTGCATTTTGCAGCACAATTGCAAAGCGCTGAAGCCAGAGCCGCCTTTGAGGCATTCATGCGCCGTTAAGCGTGGACGTTGAAAATAGGCGGGTCTTATGGAATTGCTGGCAAAGGCAGTTTAGTCTTTGCGCAAACTGCCTGTCTTTCAAGAAAGCCTGTAACATGCGCCCCATCGTGCTTGCCACGCTCGCCCTCATGTCTCTCTCCAGCATTGCGCAAGCGGCAAGCGTTCTGCCACTGCAAGTGCCGCAGGCGCACCAGAGCGATGTGGTCGAGGTCCAGAACTACAACAGCCAGTCCAGGCGGCCTGATCGAAACAACAATTCCGACCGCCGCTATCAGCGTTTCGTCTGTGTGGTGACGCCACCCGATAGCGCCAATCGCTCCCGCCCTTACGTCTGCCCCGTTCAGCAGGGCCGCGTGGGCGGACGTTGCCGCTGCAACGGTGTCGTTGGCAGCGGCAATATCGATACGGCCTGGTAAGGCCTATTTTTCGAGCGTAGCAACCGCTTCCACATGCGGCGACCATAGAAACTGGTCAACAGGCGTCACCTTGGTGATGCGGTATCCGCCCTCGACCAGAATGGCGAGATCCCGCGCCAGCGATAGCGGATTGCAGCTGACGGCAACAATCTTCTTGACGGTGCTGCGCGCCAGTTCCTTGCACTGGGCTTCGGCTCCCGCGCGTGGTGGATCGAAAACCACCGCGTCGTAGTTTTTCAGTTCTTTGGCTGTCAGTGCGTGGCGGAACAGGTCGCGCTTTTCAATGGTCACGGGCTTCAGGCCTTGCGTATTGCGGGCAGCAAGATCCAGCGCCTTCAGCGCCTTTTCCTCGGCTTCGACCGCGTGCACCTTGCCCAGACGCGCAAGGCGAAGCGCAAACGTGCCGGAGCCACAGAACAGATCGGCAATGCGTTTGGATTTGCCCACATGCTCCAGCACGAGTGCCGCCATGGCATCTTCTGCCTGGCGGGTGGCCTGTGCAAAGCCGCCGGATGGAGGGGAAATTGCAATGCCATCGAAATCGATCATCGGCTTTTGTGGCTCGATCAGGATTTCACCCGACAGCGACACACGCGAGATGCCGCGCATGGAGAGCACGGTCTCTGTGACCGCCCGGCGCTGCTTGTCATTGGCAGACTTGATGCCTTCAAACGCAATATCCAACCCGGACAGCGTTTCCATCACGGCGATCCGGAAGGGCTCCGCATTGGATGCGAGCGGCAGGCTGATGGCTCTGATAGCATCGAGTCGCGACACGATACCATCCGAGCTGACGGGACATTCCTCGATAGCGACGATGTGGTGGCTGTTGGCTTGGCTGAAGCCTAGAAGCATGCCTTTTTCAGTTTTTCGGGCGGTAAAGACGACACGGCGTCTCTCGCCCGGGCGACAGTGCACAAGCGTTTCCACCGGCACATCCAGCCCTTTGGACTTCAACGCCGCGACCACGAGGCTGCGCTTGAACACGTGATAGGGCTCATCGGCCATATGTTGCAGCGAACAGCCGCCGCAGGTGCCGTTTTTCCCATCCGGCCCAAAGTGGCGGCAGGCGGGTTCGCGACGCTCGGGTGCTGGCGTGGTGATGGACATGACCATGCCCTGATCCTTGACCCGGGCAATCGCTACCGTTTCGCCGGGCAGAGCAAATGGAACGTAGATCGGTCCATCTGACCCATGCACGATGCCGTCGCCCTGTGCGCCGAGGCTCTGTATTGTGACCGTCTGGGTTGTCATGGCTTGCGGCCTCCGAGAAGATATTCCTCATTTCCATCGCCACCGGCAATGGGGGAGGGAATAAGGCCAAGGCTGACCCAGCCCATATCTTCCACCAGCCAGCGTTCAAGCTCTGCGGCGACGGCAGGTGCCGTTTCAGGTTCTTTCAGAAGACCAGCCTTGCTGATCGCGTCGCGTCCTGCTTCAAACTGTGGCTTTACCAGAAGAACGGCAAGCGCACCCGGCTCTGCCAGTTCCAGCGCAGGTGCCAGTGCCAGCTTGAGCGAGATGAAAGACACATCCGAAACGATGAAGCTGATCGGACGGTTGTCGATATCGTCGCTGGTCAGGAAACGTGCGTTGAAACCTTCGATGCTGGTCACGCGTCTGTCGTTTTCGATGCGCGGGTGGATCTGGCCATGGCCGACATCGATGGACGTTACGTGGGACGCACCGCGTTTTAGCAGAACCTCGGTGAAGCCGCCCGTCGACGCGCCGACGTCAAGACATTCGAGATTGCGTGGGTCGAGCTGGAAATGATCCAGTGCGGCGACCAGCTTGAGGGCGCCGCGTGAGACGTAATCCTGAGCAGGATCGCTGATCTCGAAGACGACATTTCCGGGAAATGTCAGGCTTGGCTTGGTCACAACCTTGCCGTTGACGCGCACGGTTCCGCGCGCGACGGCGTCCCGGGCGCGAGAGCGGCTGGCGAACAGACCGCGTGAGACTAGAAGCTGGTCCAGTCGGTGATTTTCAGATGAATGAGACATAGCCGTGTCAATGACTGTCAAAAGCCCGGAAAGCAAGCGTTTTGTGATGTCGTGCTGGCCCGGCCTACACCGGTTTGTCTACAGGGTGACACGTCTGGTTTAAGCGAAAATAAACGGCTTGGTGCAATGTTGGCGCGAAGCTGAGTTCCGGCGCACCAATTTTGCCATGATGGCACCTATTCCCGAACAAATGACGCGATGTCAGTGGCCGTTTGGCCTTGCCTCACACCTGACGTATCGAGAGATTTCGTGATGTCTTTAAAAAATTTACCTATCATCCTGAAGCTTATCGCAACCTTTATCGCCTTGATGGCTGTCTGCCTTGTCGCAACGGCTGTCGTGTTTTGGCAAACACTTGAAGCCAAACGCATTTCTGAAGAGCAGACCAACATCAGCAACATCGTTTTGACGGTCGATTCTGCGCTGGCTGCGATGCTGGAACAGGCGGTCAACCAACGTGGCTACATTCTTTTCCGCAGCGATAGCACCTATAATGACGTGTTTTCACAGCGGGCGTTGATGTTGAAAAAGCTGGATGAAGCGCGTGGCTTTGCCGCGGGCCAGGCAGATATTCTGAAATCTATCGACGAGATGCAAAACACGGCAACCGTCTTCTACACACAACTGATCGAGCCCCAGATGGCGGCCCGCAAGAACACCGAGGCCTCGATTTCGGAGGTCATCGAAATTGGGCGCAGCAATGGCAAAGGGCAGTTGGATGCCTTCCGCGCTGCCGCCGCCAAGATCAAGTCAGAGCTTGCAGCGACGTCTCAAGCCAATGTGGCGGCACAGGCTGCGGCGCATGACAATCTTCGCCTTGCCCTTGTAGGCGGCGGTGCAGTGGCCGGTATTGTTGCTGTTCTGTTGATTTGGGCTCTTTCTCGCACAATCGTTTCCCCGATTGTCGGCATGACCAACGCCATGGGCCGCCTTGCTGGTGGTGATATGAGCGTTGAGGTTCCAGCCGTGGACCGTGGCGATGAAGTGGGCAAGATGGCGCAGGCTGTTCTGGTCTTCAAGGAAGCCGGTATCGAGAAGTCTCGCCTTGCGGGTGAAGGTGACAGAATGCGCGCAGCGACAGAAGCTGACCGCCGCCGCGACGAACTCGAAAAGTCAAGGATGGAGGCCGAGCAGACATTCGCTCGCGATGAGCTTGCCAAGGGTCTTGAGGCTTTGGCGGATGGAAATCTGGTTTACCGGATTGATTCGCCATTCACGGAGTTCGTCGAGCCACTTCGCATCAATTTCAACAACTCGCTTGAGAAGCTTCAGGGCACAATGCGCAAGGTTGGTGAAAATGCGTCGGCCATCAATGCCGGGGCAGCTGAAATGCTCTCTTCGGCCGATGACCTGTCGCGCCGTACCGAGCAGCAGGCTGCCTCTATCGAAGAAACGGCAGCAGCCCTCGAAGAAATCACCACGACGGTCAATGACAGCGCCAAGGGCGCCGAAGAGGCAAGCGCACTGGTGCAGCGTGCACGCTCTGGCGCTGAAAAGTCCGGCACTGTTGTCCGCAATGCCGTTTCCGCCATGCAGGCCATTGAACATTCATCCAGCGAAATCACCAGCATCATCGGCGTTATCGACGATATTGCCTTCCAGACCAACCTTCTGGCGTTGAACGCGGGTGTTGAAGCTGCCCGCGCGGGTGAAGCGGGCAAGGGCTTTGCCGTTGTCGCGCAGGAGGTGCGCGAACTGGCGCAGCGTTCAGCCAAGGCGGCCAAGGAGATCAAGGTGCTGATCAGCGCCTCCAGCCAGCAGGTTGAAAACGGTGTGAACCTGGTTGGCGAAACCGGCAAGGCTCTGGAACTCATCATTGCTGAAGTTGAGGAAATCAACGCCCACGTCACCACCATCGTGACGGCTTCCCGCGAGCAGGCAACCGGCTTGCAGGAGATCAACACCGCCGTCAACACGATGGATCAGGGCACGCAGAAAAATGCTGCCATGGTGGAAGAGCAGACCGCAGCCAGCCACACGCTTGCGCGAGAAGCACAGGCCCTGAACGAACTCATCGGTCAGTTCAATCTTGGCAACGGCGTGCCTGTCGCCAAACCCGTTTCTCCTGTGCCCCACAGCGCACCGCGCACCGCCTCTGCATCCGCGCCAAAGCCTGTCTATTCGCCAGCACCACGTCCGGCCGCGAAGATCGCAAAGCCGACAGCCCGCCCGGTCCCTTCTCCGGCCCGCGCACTCGGGCAGAGCCTAGAAAAAGCCTTTGCCGCTGCCCCCGATACCTCTGCCAAACCTGCCGCGCAGGATTGGGAAGAGTTCTGAGAAACAGGCGCAAGCTGACCTGCAAAACCCGCCGGAGAGATCCGGCGGGTTTTTTATTAGCGATCAGAAGGAAGGGCTTTCTGACGTGTGAATGAACTGACGGTTCAGGCGACGCCGAGCCCCGCACGCTTCTGGCCGAGGGCATCAAAGACGGTGGAAACGATGCCCGCCCGGTCGAGTCCGGCATTGGCATACATGACCTCCGGTTTCGCCTGCTCGACCCATTGGTCAGGCAGGGTCAGTGTGCGAACCTTGAGACCCGTATCCAGAAGTCCGGCGCTGGCCATGAATTGCAGCACGTGAGCGCCAAACCCGCCCGCGGCACCTTCTTCGATGGTAATCAGCACCTCATGGTGGCTGGCGAGCTGGCGAATCAGATCAATGTCCAGCGGCTTGGCAAAACGGGCATCGGCCACAGTGGTGGAAAGGCCAGCGGCATCCAGATCTTCCGCTGCCGCCAGACATTCTGCAAGGCGTGTACCGAAAGAGAGCAGGGCGACCTTGCTGCCTTCCTTGATGACCCGGCCCTTGCCAATAGTCAGAATTTCGCCGCGCGCTGGCATTTCGATACCAACACCTTCACCGCGCGGATATCGGAAGGAAATCGGACCTTCATCATAGGCGGCGGCTGTGCGCACCATATGCTTCAGTTCCGCTTCGTCCGCAGCCGCCATGACGACCATGCCGGGCAGGGTGGCGAGAAATGTTGTGTCAAACGAGCCTGAGTGGGTTGGTCCATCCGCGCCGACGAAACCAGCGCGGTCAATCGGAAAGCGCACAGGCAAGGACTGTATCGCCACGTCATGCACCAGCTGGTCGTAACCGCGTTGCAGAAAGGTGGAGTAGAGCGCGCAAAACGGTTTGTAGCCATCGGCTGCCAGACCCGCCGCAAAGGTAACGGCATGTTGCTCGGCGATGCCGACATCGAAGCTTCGTTTCGGAAAAATATCGGCCAACTTGTCCAGGCCCGTGCCGTTCGGCATGGCGGCGCTGACGCCAACGATCTTCTCGTCCAGCGTCGCTTCCTGCACCAGCGCTTCAGCAAACACGCTGGTATAGCTCGGCGCATTCGGCTTGGCTTTCGCCTGTGTGCCGGTGATGACATCGAACTTGTTGACGCCGTGATACTTGTCGGCTGCGGCTTCGGCGGGCGCATAGCCCTTGCCCTTTTGCGTGACCACATGGATCAGCACAGGACCTTTCTGGTTGTCGCGGACATTGCGCAGCACCGGCAGAAGATGCTCGAAGGAGTGACCGTCGATCGGGCCGATGTGGTAAAAGCCGAGCTCCTCGAAAAGCGTTCCGCCGGTCACATAGCCGCGTGCATGCGTGACTGCGCGGGTAATGGCCCGGTCAATCGACTTGCCGAGGTAGGCTGTCAGTTTCTTGCCAAGATCGCGAAAGCCCATATAGGTGCGCCCGGAGGCTAGGCGCGCCAGATAGGCGCTCATGGCACCCGTTGGCGGGGCAATCGACATATCATTATCGTTGAGGATGACGATCAGGCGTGCGTCGAGCGCACCCGCATTGTTCAGTGCCTCAAACGCCATGCCTGCGGACATGGAGCCATCGCCGATCACGGAAATCACCTTGCGGTCGCTGCCATCAAGCTCGGCGGCAACCGCCATGCCGAGGCCAGCGGAAATCGATGTGGAGGAATGACCCGCGCCAAAATCGTCATATTCGCTTTCAGCACGACGCGTGAAGCCGGAAAGCCCACCTTCCTGCCGAAGCGTGCGGATGCGATCGCGGCGCCCGGTCAGGATCTTGTGGGGATAACATTGGTGGCCAACATCGAAGATAAGCCGGTCTTCCGGCGTATTGAACACCTTGTGGATGGCAATGGTCAGTTCCACCACGCCAAGCCCTGCGCCCAGATGCCCGCCCGTGGTCGAGACAGCATCGATCATCTCGTCGCGCAATTCCCGCGCAAGCTGCGGCAAATCGCGATCCTCGATCGACTTGAGATCAGAGGGGAACTTCACACGGTCAAGCAATGGTGTCTCTGGCATTCCGGTCAATCGTTCGGCCTTCGCTTTTTTTGTGGTGAATCTGCCGCTTCAGATGGTGTGTAGATCCGTCTTGGGCAAGATTTATTTTGTTTTAACGAATTTCAACCCTGCGGCAAAGGGACAAACTCTTCTTCATCCCCCGGTACGATGTCGAAGCGACCGGTTCTCCACTCATCCTTCGCTTTTTCGATGCGTTCTTTGGACGATGACACGAAATTCCACCAGATATAGCGCTTCGAATTCAGCGCCGCGCCCCCGAAAAGCATGATGTGGCAACCATAATTGCCGCCCTTCAACGTAATATCATCGCCCGCGCGGAATACGATGAGCTGATCGGCAGCAAAAACATCGCCCGCCACATCAAGTGAACCGGAGAGAATATAGATCGCCCGCTCTTCGTGGTCGGCTGGAAAGGGAAACTTTACCCCGGCTTCCAGCGTCAGATCGACGTAAAGCGTATCGGTCAACGTCTTGACCGGCGATGCAGCGCCTGCAAAACCACCGATGACGACCCGCCCGGTCGCGCCCTTGATGTCAATCACGGGCATGGCTTCGCGTCCCGTATGCGAAAAATCCGGCGCAATCTCCTCACTTCCGTCCGGCAGGGCAAGCCATGTTTGCAGCCCGGACATGGAAAGCGGGTGACCGCGCAGGTTTTCCGGCGTTCGCTCGGAGTGCACAATGCCGCGCCCTGCTGTCATCAGATTGAGATCGCCGGGGCGGATCACCAGTTCGGTGCCAAGGCTATCGCGATGCTTGATTTCGCCATCAAACAGGTAAGTGACCGTCGAAAGGCCGATATGCGGATGCGGTTTTACATCCAGTGCCTGACCCGCCCTGAGAATGGCCGGGCCCATACGGTCAAAGAAGATGAAGGGGCCAACCAGCCGCCTGTCCCGCGTTGGCAGGGCACGCCGCACGGCAAACCCGCCAATATCACTGGAGCGCGGAATGATCAGGTTTTCGATGGCGTCACAGGCAAAAGCATCGCCTGCTGCTGGGTCTCTTCCCGGAAAAAATGACATGGCAATCTCCTGAGATCAGGCGCTAGCTTACCATGATTCAAGGCGTTCGTGAGGAATCAATAATGAACGGTCTGTTTTCGTGCCGTCCATCGAAGCCGAGAACTGGGGAGGGGAGCCTATTCGCCGTCCAGCGGCTCCACGCCAACCGGCTTGCCTGCGCGATCCAGACGGATTTTTTCGATGCGCTTTTCAGCCGCCGTCAGCAGCGTCTCGCAATGCTTCTTCAAGGCTTCGCCGCGCTCATAAATGGCAATAGATTCGTCCAGCGCCACATCGCCGCGTTCCAGACGGGCGACAATGCTTTCCAGCTCGGCGACAGCCTTTTCGAAAGAATAACCGCTGACATCGGCTGTGTTGGCATTTTCCGTCATGTTCAACCCTTCATCATTCTCAAAATATGCATGGCTGCCGATTCCGCCAACCCTTCCAGATCATAACCACCTTCAAGCAGGCTGACGACCCGGTTGGAGGCAAATTTGTCTGCCATCTCTAGAATTCGGCCCGTCGCCCAGTCAAAATCTTCGCCCACCAGATTGATCTGCGCCAGCGGATCGCGGTGATGCGCATCAAAACCCGCGGAGATGATGATGAGATCAGGCGAGAAATCTGCGAGTGCTGGCAGCACGCGAGATTTGAAAGCCTCGCGGAAATGGTCGCTGCCGGTATTGGGCGAAAGCGGAGCGTTGACGATGTTGTTCTTGATGCCCGTCTCGCGCTTGTCGCCGCTCCAAGGGTACAGCGGCATCTGGTGGGTGGAGCAAAACAGCACGGATGTGTCGTTCCAGAAAATATCCTGGGTGCCGTTGCCGTGGTGCACGTCCCAATCCACGATGGCGACGCGCTCTGCGCCATAGTTTTTTTGCGCGTGGCGGGCAGCAATGGCTGCATTGTTGAACAGGCAGAAACCCATGGCTTTTTCGGTTTCGGCATGGTGGCCCGGCGGGCGGCTGGCCACGAAAACATTGTCTGCCGCGCCTAAAAACACGTCATCGACAGCCGCCATGGCCGCTCCGATGCCGGTCAGCGCAGCCTGTAGCGATTTCGGTGAGGCATAGGTATCGGCCTCGATTCGGTTGATCTCGCCTTCCTCTTCCGGAATTTGCCGCATGATCGAAATCAGATGGCTTTCCGGATGCGCCAACAGAATGGCGTCTTCATTGGCCTGAGGCGCTTGGCGGCGTTCCAGTCGTTCAAAATTGGGGTGCTCAAGCGCGATGTTGAGCGAGCGCAACCGGTCAGGGCGTTCGGGATGCCCCTGCGGCGTGATGTGTTCCAGGAATATCGGGTGCTCGTAAAGCCGTGTGGCCATGGCGGTGACTCCTGAACAGCCCTAACGGAAGCGTTAGGCGCGTTGCGGCAACAATGGGTATCCGGCCATAACGGCCCGGCCTGCGAGCGCTGCCAGCACAGCCTTGACGATATCGCCCGGAATGAAGGCCATCGACCCGATGAAGGCTTTTTCGAAGCCGATGCCGGTGGCGAATGCGAGATAGGTGATGCCGAAGGCGTAAAGCGTAACCACGCCGCCCGCAGTGCTCGCGACAAAGAAGCCGCCGAGCTGCGCGAGAGCCGACTGATCCCTGTTGACGAGGCGCTGCGCCAATGCACCGGTTACCAGCGCTGCGAACACCCAGCCAATCAGATAGCCGGTTGTCGGCGTGTAGAAGATCGACAGACCACCGCGACCGCCCGACAGAACCGGAAGGCCGATAGCGGCGATGAGAATGGTGAGGAGAACCGCAAGCGCGCCGCGCTTGGCGCCCAGCACGACACCCGCCAGCATGACGCCCAGCGATTGCGCGGTGATGGGCACGGGAATGAAGCCGAGCGGAATTGGCGGCAACAGGCCAAGTGCGATGATGATGGCCGAAAACAGCGAAATCAGAACGAGGTCACGGGTCTTCATTCTCAACAGGCTTTCTCTTTATAAATCAGAAAACGAGGTTTGGCCTCTGAAACCGCGTGCGTCAATGGCATCGGCAATCGCATCCGCGTCCTTCAACGTCATAATGATGAGCGGAACGAGAATTAAGTGTGGCTTCGTTTCTATTCCGCGAGCCCGGTGCGCGTCGCGCAATGTATGGTAGCGACTGATGACTTCTGGCACGAAACGCACGACGAGACCCACGGCAAGCCCGACATCGGCTGCATTGGCAAGCCCCAGCCTTTCCAGCGGGCGGAGCGCAAATGTGATCTCATCCATGAACTGTGAAATGCTCACACTGGCCGTGATCGCGGTTGCGAGCAGCGTCAAGGCGGTGAGCCGCAACAGCGTAATCGTCGCATCGAGCGGCGAAATCAGCGCAAAGCTGACCAGCGCGATGACGGCAATGGTGAGCAAGACCGGACGCAGTCTGGCCACCGTTTCTCGCCAGCCAAGACGGGCCTGGGCAAGAACGAAAGCTGCCATGCATAGGGCTGCCAAAAGAAGCAGCGGCTGTCGCGTCATAAACAGCGCGATGCTGAAACCGGCAAGGCCGATCAACTTGATGCGCGGGGAGAGACGGTAGAGCCACCCCGTTCCTTCAACGTGAAGGCTTTTCATGACAGCGCCAGTTCGCGGTAAAGCCGGATGGCGTCTGCGGGCGATGCATCGGCGTGAAGCTTGCCCTGATGAAACACCAGAACGCGATCAAAACTCTCCAGCAAGGGAAGATCATGGGTGATGACGATGAGATACTGCTCCAGCCCTGCCATGGTCCGTTCCACCAGCGCCCGGTTCTTCAGGTCGAGCTGGTTTGTCGGTTCGTCCATGATGAGGATTTTCGGACCGGTAATGGTCAGCGCCGCCAAAGCGCAGAGCTGCAATTCCCCGCCGGAAAGCTCATGCGCGCGCCGCTTTGCCAGATGCTGGATATCGAAGCGCTGCAGAGTGGCATCGACTGCAGCATCAATGCCAGCCTTATCCATGCCCCTGTTCTTCAGTCCGAACCCAATATCGTCACGTATGATGGGTAAGATGATCTGGTTCTGCGGGTTTTGAAAAATGAAGCCGACATCGCGCAGGACGGCAGGGCCATCTGCCACCGTATCCAACCCGTCGACGCTGACCCGGCCACGTGTGGGCTTCGTCAGCCCGTTGATCATCCGCGCGAATGTGGTCTTGCCCGAACCATTCAGCCCGATAACGCCGATGCGCCGCTCGGTTAGCAGCAGCGACAGCGGCTGCACCGCCACCCGCCCTTCAAAGGACACACCCGCATCGTGAAAACCTATATCCAAAACCGATCCTCAAAATTCCAAGCTTCGTTCTATAATCATATGCCCCGACAAACAAAATAAGGAACAAAAAAAGAACGTTGATTTTAGAGCGGCGCGACCCTAGGCTTTTGCCATGGCGATTCTGATTTCCAACGAAGCAGCGAGACGCATCTTTCTGTCCCGTCAGGGACTGTCGGGGCCGCCAGGCCGCGCCATGAGCAAGGCTGATCTGTTGGCCCTGATCACCGATATCGGCTTCGTCCAGCTGGACAGCATTGGCACGGTCGAGCGTGCGCATCACCAGATCATCTTTTCCCGCAACCAGACCTACAAGCGCCAGCACCTGACGGACCTTCTCGAGAAAGACCGTGCGCTTTTCGACCATTGGACGCACGACGCCTCCATCCTTCCGACGGCCTTCTACCCCTATTGGAAACACCGCTTCCGCCGCCGCGAGCCGGTCATTCTGGAACGATGGCGCAAATGGCACGGGGAGGGGTTTGATTCCGCTTTCGAGGAAACCTATCGGCGGATTGCCGAAGGCGGTCCCGTCATGTCACGGGATATGAAGGCGGAGGGGCATCAGTCCGGCGGCTGGTGGAACTGGCATCCATCCAAGACTGCGCTGGAATTCCTGTGGCACACGGGCAAGCTCGCCGTCTCGGGGCGGGTGAATTTCCAGAAGGTCTATGATCTTGCCGAGCGTGTTATTCCGCCAGAACATCACGACCGTGACGTCAGCCACGACGAGTTTATCGATTGGGCCTGCCGTCAGGCGCTGTCGCGGCTCGGCTTTGCGACATCGGGGGAAATCGCAGCCTTTTTCGATATCATCACACCGCAGGAAGCGAGAGAATGGGTCGCGAACCATCGCGATGAACTCTGTGAGGTCATGCTTGCCCATTCCGATGGCGGCAAGGACCGCGCCTCTTACGCATTCGCAGGATTTACGGGCGATGATGCGGTAGCGCCACCCCAGCGCATCCGGGTGCTGAGCCCATTTGATCCGCTGTTGCGCGACCGTGCCCGCACGGAACGGCTGTTCGGCTTTTTCTATCGCATCGAAGTCTTCGTGCCGGAAGCCAAGCGACAATATGGCTATTACGTTTTTCCGCTGCTGGAAGGGAACAGGCTGATTGGCCGCATCGACATGAAGGCAGACCGCAAGAACGGCACGCTGGATGTGAGGCGTCTGTGGCTTGAAAAAGCCGTGCGCGCATCAACCGGCAGGCTGGAAAAGCTGGATGCCGAGCTGAACCGGTTGGCGAAATTTACCGGTGTGGAACGTGTTTGCTATCTGGATGGTTGGCTGGGTTAAATCGCCTCTTTTCGGACCGCAGCCAGAACGGCGTCGATGGCCCGCTCCATGGCAGCCGGATCGTCGAACACGGCGAGTAACAAGGTTGCTCCTTCCAGAGTTACAAGGGCATCCGTGGCGAGGATGGATGCAGCATCACGCGGCATTGCCTTTTCCAATATGTCGGTCATTCGATCGCGGTGAGCCTGAAAAAAGGTCCGCACGGCTTCCTTGGCAACCGGCGTATCATCCCCGACACCATAGGCCAGATGAAATCCGACACAACGTTTGCGGTCCATGAGGCTACCGGCAATGGCGCGCACAACAGCCTCATAGGCCGTGTACCAATCTGAACTGGAAATCTCCGGCCGGGCAAAGGTCTCCTGCAGCGTCAGGCTCAGAACCTCGGGCACCAGCGCTTCCTTGTTGGGAAATCGCATATAGAGCGAGGCTTTGCGCAAGCCGACCTTATCGGCCAGATCCTGCATGGACGCGCCGACATAACCCTTCTCCCGAAACAGCTCCCGCGCTTCCTGAATGATCTTTTCCTTGCTGACTTTTGTCATGCCTTACCCAACTCCACTCAAACCGCCCGCCATGGTGCAGCGAACGCGCAATCTATATCACATATTTTTGCTATTTACAAACGACCGATCGGTAGTATTTTGCGGTCGAGAGGCGGACTGTCGGTTCGTGTCGATGTCATCAAAACGATTTTGGAGGCCAATATGGCTGTCACTTACAAAAACCAGAAAGTGGGCGAGGTGGATGTCTTCTACCGCGAAGCGGGCGCAAAGGACGCGCCGGTGCTTCTGCTCCTGCACGGGTTCCCATCATCCAGCCATATGTTCAGGGAGCTTATTCCAATGCTTGCCGATCATTTCCGCGTCATCGCTCCTGATTTGCCCGGGTTCGGATATACCATGGCTCCGGCACGCGGCACTTTCGAATACACCTTCGACAATCTGGCCAAGGTCATCGATGAGTTCACACAGGCCCTCTCGCTCAAGACCTACGCGCTTTATGTCTTCGATTACGGTGCGCCGACAGGATATCGCCTCGCAGCGGCACATCCTGAGAGGGTCACGGCCATCATCAGCCAGAACGGCAATGCCTATATGGATGGGTTCAGTGACGAGTGGGGCGCCTGGGAGGCATACTGGCGCAATCCAACTCCGGAAACTCGCGAGGCTTGCCGCGCATCCCTATCGGCGGATGTGATCGAGAACTGGCAATATAAAACCGGAACGAACCCGCGCCGGTTGGGCCCGGATGGCTATATGCTCGATATCGCGCTGATGGCGCGGCCGGGTGCAGAGGATATCCAGCTTGATCTCATTCTGGACTATCGCACCAATCTGGAGCGCTATCCTGAATTTCAGGCCTATTTCCGCGAACACCAGCCGCCGCTTCTTGCCGTCTGGGGTCGCCATGATCCGGCATTCATCCCGGCTGGAGCGCTGGCTTATAAGCGGGATCTACCGAATGCCGAAATTCATCTGCTGGATACGGGGCATTTCGCGCTGGAAACCCATTGCGAAGAGATTGCCCAGATCATCAAGAGCTTCTTGCGGGCTCTGTGATCTCTCGACACCCCGCAGCATCTGCGGGGTGTCGAATACGATGAATATCAACCGATATCGGTCGAGCTTATCCTGATTCCAAACCCTTCAAGGCCAACATAGTGGCGTTCTCTAGACGTCAGAAGTTTGATCGAGCTGATGCCGAGATCCTTGAGGATTTGCGCGCCGAGGCCGATTTCCAGCCATTCATCATCGCGCGTACGGGCCTGAGCGTGGTCTTCCTCCGGGTCGCGGGATCGTCTGCGGCCGGATACCTGGCCAACACCGACGGAACCCTCACGAAGATAGATGATGACGCCACGGCCTTCGGCGGCAATCTTTTCCATATAGTGCTGCACAGGCTGCTTCTTGCCGAACACATCGCCGGCCACATTTTCAGGGTGCAGGCGCACCGGAATATCGACGCCATCCCTGATATCACCGAAGATAACAGCCATGTGTTCCATAGGGTCCCAAGGCAGGGAGTAGGTCTGCACTTTGGCGGGGCCGAACGGTGTATCGAGCGTAAATTCCGATTCCATCTCGACCAGCGTTTCCTTGCGCTGGCGATAGGCGATGAGATCTGCGACCGACACCTGCTTCATGCCGTGGGCCTCGGCGAAGGCCGAAACCTGCGGGCCACGCATGACAGTGCCGTCATCATTGACGAGCTCGCTGATGACGCCGATCAGCGGCAAGCCTGCAAGCTTGCACAGATCGACAGCCGCTTCCGTATGGCCGGAGCGCATCAAAACGCCGCCCTCGCGAGAGATCAGCGGGAAGATGTGGCCGGGACGGGTGAAATCGGCAGCGCTTGCGTTCGGGTTTGCAAGATTGCGAACCGTAACGTTGCGGTCACTGGCGGAAATACCGGTTGTCGTGCCGTGTTTGAAGTCCACCGAAACCGTAAACGCCGTGGTGTGGGCGCTATCGTTTTCCGCCACCATGGCGTTGAGGTTGAGGCGTTTGGCCTCATCCCGAGGCATGGGCGTGCAAACGATGCCGGATGTATGGCGCACGATGAAGGCCATTTTTTCCGGTGTGCAATGCACGGCGGCGACAATCAGATCGCCTTCGTTCTCGCGGTCGTCGTCATCCATGACCACAACGATTTCGCCAGCCTCGAAAGCCCTGATGGCTTCAACGACACGTTTCTGATCATATGCCATGCTTGCTTCCTATTTCAAACGTCCGGTCTGGCCGCGGTCCCTGAGATAATGATCGGCAACCGTGCAGGCCACCATGGCTTCGCCAATCGGTACGGCGCGGATGCCGACACATGGATCATGACGACCCTTGGTGCGCACATCGACATTGTTACCATCGGCATCGATGGACTGGCGCTCGGTCAAAATGGAAGATGTCGGCTTGATGGCAAAGCGTGCCACGATGGGCTCACCAGTTGCGATGCCGCCCAGAATGCCGCCAGCATGGTTGGACAGGAAAATGCGCTGGCCATCATTGCCCATGCGCATTTCGTCTGCATTTTCCTCACCCGTCAATTCGGCAGAGGCAAAGCCTTCACCGATTTCCACGCCCTTGACGGCATTGATCGACATGAGGTTGGAGGCGATATCTTGATCGAGCTTGGCATAGATAGGCGCGCCAATTCCTGCCGGAACGCCCTCTGCAACAACTTCCACGACAGCGCCAATGGATGATCCGGCCTTGCGGATGCCATCCAGATACTCTTCCCAAACGGGCACCATGGCCGCATCGGGGCAGAAAAACGGGTTCTGGTCGACTTGGCCCCAATCCCAGTTCGCACGGTTGATCTTATGTTTGCCAATCTGCACCAGCGCGCCGCGAACCGTGAGGCTCGGCACGACCTTGCGCGCCAGCGCGCCAGCGGCAACACGGGCGGCGGTTTCGCGGGCGGAAGAACGTCCGCCGCCGCGATAATCACGGATGCCGTATTTCAGATCATAGGTAAAATCGGCGTGGCCGGGACGGAAACTGCGGGCAATCTCGCCGTAATCCTTGGACCGCTGGTCGGTGTTCTCGATCATCATGGACACGGGCGTGCCCGTGGTAATCATCGTCTCACCATCCTCGTCCAGCATCACGCCAGACAGAACCTTGACGATGTCGTCTTCACGGCGCTGGGTCACGAAGCGGTTCTGGCCGGGCTTGCGCTTGTCCATCCATGTCTGCACTTCGGCAAGCGTGAAGCGAATGCCGGGCGGGCAGCCGTCAATGACGCAGCCGAGAGCTGGACCATGGCTTTCGCCCCAGGTGGAAACGCGGAAAAGATAACCGAACGTATTATGCGACATATGATTAAACCGAAGCAGCGGCATTCCACGGGTGGAACGCATTTCAAGAAAGAAGCGGCCTTTTCATAGGGTAAAACATGAAAAGGCAAAAGCCTTTCTTTCGCGAGTGCGGTTCGCCTGTTTGCAAATCTTTCCAGCCAACTCCTGTGACCCTCAGGAAACCATTTTCCATTTTTCCGCGCTGACGAACTTCGTGAATTCCTCTGGCGCAAGCGGTTTTGCAAATGCGTAGCCCTGAAGCATGTCGCAGCCCATCTGCCTCAAAATATGAGCGTGGTCCTGCGTTTCCACACCCTCGGCGATCGTTTCGACGCCCAGCGAGCGGGCAATATCCACAATCGAACGCACCAGTGACCGCTCTTGCGCCGCATTCGTGATGGGCATGACCAGCTGCCGGTCGATTTTCAGACGCTTCGGCTTGAGGCGCAGAAGGCTGATGATGGACGTGTGGCCCGTGCCGAAATCATCGATCTCGATGTCGATACCCATCGCCTTGATGCGCTCGATATTGCTGGTGGCGATGTCCTCGTTGTCATCGAGAAAAATGGCCTCTACCAACTCGAAGGCGACTTCACCCGGCTTGATCCGCAATTGCTTGAGGCTTTCAATCAGGTGATCGTCATGCAGGCGGCGAACCGAGACGTTGACCGATACGCGCGGCACATCGATGCCCTTGATGCGCCAGATTTCCTTGTCCTGCAGTGCGTGTTGCAAAACGATATGGTCGATCGCCGATACGACGTTCAGTTCCTCGGCGATTTTCAGGAATTTGTCCGGGGTTAGAAGGCCGCGCACGGGGTGGCGCCAGCGTACCAATGCTTCCACGCCGGTCAACGCGTGCGTATTGGCGCAGAATTGCGGCTGGTACCACGCTTCGAACTCGCCACGCTCCAGTCCGGCCAGAATTTCGTCAGCGGTTCGCTTGTGGTTGAGAATTTCCGCCTGGAGGTTTTCTGTAAAGAACTCATAGCGATTGCGGCCTGTTGCCTTGGCACGGTAGAGCGCGAGGTCGGCGTTGATCAGCGTACGGCGGGGATCCGCCGCAATGCCGTCCGAGAAGGCGATGCCGATGGACACACCACACCGACAGGTAAAGCCTTCGAAATCGAAGGGATGGCTGAAAGCTGCGATGATCTTGGATGCTATCATCTTGATGCTGTCCTTATCGGACAGCGGAGAGATCAGGATCACGAACTCGTCGCCACCAATGCGCGCGACGGTATCTTCCTGGCGCACGTTTCTGGACAATATGTTTGCCGCATGAACAAGAACGGCATCACCGGCCGCGTGCCCCAGCGTATCGTTGATCTGCTTGAAGCGGTCGAGGTCGAGATGGAGAATGGCAAATTGCTTAGGCCCACCGGATGACAGGGCGTCCAGTGCGCCATCCAGCTTGCGCCGGTTGGCAAGGCCGGTGAGGGGGTCATGCAGCGCATTGTGCTCGATACTGTTTTTGGCTTCCTCAAGCTCGGCGCTTCTGGCTTCGGCTTCGTCCTTTGCGGTGCTCAACTGTTCGGAGAGCAAGACATCTGCCGTCACATCAAAGGCGATGCCGACGATTTTTCTCGTTCCATCCCGGTTGGTGTTAAGGCGACCGACAACTTTGACGTGGCGAATACTGCCATCCGGCAAAATAATACGCTGGGTGATCAGGCGGTTGGGATCGTCCGCTGCCCGATTTCCGTCGCCAAGTGCGCGAGACCGCTCGTCGGGGTGAAGACAGTCGAGATAGGCTTGCCGGGTTATGCGCTTTTCCGGCTCTGGCGGCAGCCCGTAAAGCTCGCACATGCGCTCGTTCCAGATGGCCAGGGAATAGTCGTCTGTCGATTCCCAGATGCCGCAATTGTAAGATTCCAGCGCCAGTTTCAGGCGGCCGGAAAGCTCTTCCAGCTCATGTTCCCGGTTTGAAATTTCCTGCAAGGCAAGTTCGAGTTCAGCATTCTTGATGTCGCTGGTGTCTTTAGCCTCGCGCAATTTCTGCGCCATGATCATGTCAGCTGTGACATCCCAGAGAATGCCTGTCGTCTGGTGCGATGCGTCCGGCTTGATGTAACTTGAACCAGCAGAGCGCAGATAACGCACCGCGCCGCCCGGCAGCGCAATTCTGTACACTTCCGATGTGGTCTGTTGACCGGAGGAACAGTTGAAAAAGAACCGAGCCGCCTTCGAACGGTCCTCGGCGACCAGCGCCGTCAGCCACTCCGTCAACAGCAGGCGCTGTTCAACCATCGGAAAACCATGAAGACTGGCCGCACGCTCATCCAGGTAGCAGCGAGATGTATCGTTCTCTATTTCCCAGATGCCGATGCTCGAGGAATCCATTGCGAGCTTGAAACGCTGTGACAGCTCAAGGAGCTTGGCTTCACGCTGGCGAAGCGTCTTGATATTGCGGTTTCGTTCGGAAAGAAGCAGCCCCGCAACGATGATCGGCAGCAGCATCGATGTGACAGCGATGATGAGCATCGTGCTCAGCGAACGATAATAGGGCTTTACCGCATCCCAACCGGTCGCGGGCGTGGCGCGGATTTCCCAGTTGGAGCCGGGCAGGTCTACGGGCAAGACAACAGGGTCTTCGTGCAATGGCTCCAGAGCCCGGCCCACCACTTCGTTGGTCACGGTATCGCGGATCTCGAAGCGGATATTGTCAGCATGGACTTCGAGCGGAACCTCTGTGTCATATCCGATCGTTCGGAGGAGCTTTTTCCGGTCAACGACAGCAAGGACGAGATCGTTTTGGGCCGCAGCGACCGATCCAGGAGGCGGCACCGTGACGACTATCATGATGGTGCTGCCTTCCGATGCCTCAAAAACATGTGTCTCGGGCAGTCGATCTTTTTCCGGCAAAGCAGCCAGCTTGGCCAATTGGTCGCTCAGCATCGTGTTCAGCCGGTCGGTCGGAAAATCCTGCGCCGATTGCGACGCATAAATCTTCTGGAGCTGGAAATTGCGGGCAAAACCAATGGCAATGAAATGATCGGTATGTTGCAGCTGATAGTCCGTCAGCTTGTCCAGGCTTTGCGGCGCGTCAGCCGAGTTGACGGCGAAATGTCCAAGAGAGGTCAGCGTCGCGACGTCGTTGTGCAGACGCATCACGAGGCTGTCATGCAGAAGCTCAAGCGCATAGCGGGCACGGACCTGAAGATCTTCACGCAGGGCGCTGGCACTTTTGTGGTCCACAAGGTGGAACGCACTGAACATGATGCCGGCCATGGCCAAAGCAAGCAGCGCCGCTGCGACACGCTTTTTCGTTAACTCGTTAAGGCGGTCCCCAGCCGCAGCCCAAAAACTCACTCTGCATATCCCTCGGGTTCATCGCGTTCTTCCGCTATACAGACGAAAAAACAATATAGTCTGAATCCGACGATATAGTTCTTGTATCAAGAAATGGTAATTTAAAGAAATTTGTGATGACAGTATTTCTCCACAAGAAGAAACATTGCCTAAAGGCTTGATTAGAGGTTAAAATCCGTTCATCAATTATACCGAAAATGTCATGCTTGTGGGCGAATTCCGCCACATTCCGGAGGCAAATCTTGTTGCACTTGAAGCTCGTCAGAACCCTTAAGGAAGCAATAGCGATGCGTTTGATGATTGCCGCACTTTTGGCCACCGCCGGTCTTTTCGCTCCGTTCAACGCGTCGGCCCAGAGCGTCGATGTCGAATCGACGATCAGTAAGGTCGATGTGAAGGGCCTGACCATTACCTTGGCTGATGGCAAGAGCTATAAAGTGCCCGAGGAATTCAATTTCGACGGTTTGCAGGCTGGTGTGAAGGTTGTCGTTTTCTACACGGAAGTCGATGGCAGACGCGTCGTGGATGACCTTGAGGTTGTCCAGTAAAGGTCTCGCCGCTTATTGAACCGGGTCCATCCACTCAGCCGTACGGCTTTCAGTGTCGACTTTCAAAATCCTATCCTGCGGTATCGCCGTATCAGCGGCAAGCCGCTTGTCCATATCGGTGACAAGGCGGAAAACAGATCTGATAACGCCGCCATGGCCGACGCAGACGGTTTGACGATCAACGGAAGATAGCCAGGCACCGACTCGCCAGGATTGAATTTCATAGCTTTCGGCATCGTCACCGGGCGGAATGAAATCCCACTTCGCAGCTTTGCGGGCTCTTACTTTTTCGCGCTGGGTCAGTTTGAGTTCGGGAAGGGTGTGGCCTTCCCAATCACCGAAACACACTTCAACAAGGCGCTCGTCGGTTCGGTAGGCATGAGGGTCAAGGCCCATGGCGCCACGCACCAATTCCATGGTTTCGCGTGTACGGCCAAGAGGGCTGGCGACAAAATCGAAATCGCTGGCAGTTTCCCCAAGAATGCTTGCGAGGGTCTTGCCGTTTGCAACCGCCTGAGACCGGCCAAGATCATTCAGCGGAATGTCTTTTCGGCCCTGCATCCTGCGCGTCGCATTCCAGTCTGTTTGTCCGTGACGGATGATGTAGACCAGCAAGGCGGCACTCCTGTCTCAAACTACAAACAAAGGGCTAGTCCCTTTGGAAAGCCCGTGTTTTCCGTCGCCTCAATACTGGCGCAGGGCACACGCCGCGCGAAAGCCTCTGATGCTTTTGCGCGGCGTGCAGCATTCTTTAGTCCTTGACGACGGAAATATCAGGCGCGTCTACGGCCTTCATGCCAATCGCGTGGTAACCGGAATCGACGTGGTGAATTTCACCTGTCACGCCGGTCGAGAGGTCAGACAGCAGGTAGAGCGCGGACTTGCCAACTTCCTCGATGCTCACAGTGCGCTTCAGCGGCGCATTGTATTCATTCCACTTGAGAATGTAGCGGAAGTCGCCGATGCCAGCCGCCGCGAGGGTCTTGATCGGCCCAGCAGAGACTGCGTTGACGCGAATGCCACGGTTGCCGAGATCGACGGCCAGATAGCGAACGCTGGCTTCGAGAGCCGCTTTTGCAACACCCATGACGTTGTAATTCGGCATGACTTTTTCAGCGCCATAATAGGTCAGCGTCAGCAGCGCACCGCCATCATTCATCAGCGGCTCGGCGCGTTTTGCAACGGCGGCCAGGGAGTATACGGAGATATCCATGGTGCGGTTGAAATTGTCGCGGCTTGTGTCGAGATACCGACCCGTCAGCTCATCCTTCTCGGAAAAGGCAATCGCGTGAACGACGAAGTCGAACTTGCCCCAGTGCGCCTCAAGATTTGCAAAAACGGCGTCAACTGTTTCAAGATCGGTCACGTCACAGTGGCCGGCCATAAATGCGCCAAGCTCGTGGGCCAATGGTTCAACACGCTTTTTCAGCGCGTCGCCCTGCCATGTGAAAGCCAGTTCAGCGCCTGCATCCGCACACGCCTTTGCAATGCCCCAAGCAATGGAGCGATTGTTTGCGACGCCCATGATGAGGCCGCGCTTGCCAGCCATGAGGCCGGATGTCTGAGCCATTCGATGCTCCCTATACACAAATCAAACCTGCCTATTGCATAGGCTGAACGCAGGTTCAAGCAGGGCGGGATCATCTCGTGTAACCGAACGTAACAAAGGGCGCGTTGTTCACCTCTTTCAACGGGATGCTTCAACGCAAGAACAGCGGTTCCACTCGAAAGGGTAGGGCGGATGCTAGATATAGAGCCCTTCGCGCATATGCCGCATCAGGTCCATGACCTTCGCGTCTGGCGTATCCAGCAGCACAACGCGCAATTCAACGACGAAATCGCCGTAACCACCGGATGCGTCCTTCAGGCCTTTGCCCTCGATGCGAACCGCCCGGTCGGAGCCGGACCATGGTGGAACCGTCGCTTTCAATTCGCCGTGGGGCGATTGAACGGTCGCCTCGCAACCCAGAACCGCATCGGCAAGCGAGATGGAAAAGGTCGTGTGAATATCGAAGTTGCGGATGGAGAATGTGTCATTGCGGGACGAAAGAAGCGTGACCACCAGATCGCCACGAACGGTGTCCGGCAGTTTCAGCCCCTGGCCCTTCAACCGAACGACATGGCCGTCGGTCATCCCCGGCTCCAGCTGGAAGCGAACTTCCCTGTCCTCCGGCATGCCAATTGTCACCCACTTCTGTTCCAGGAGATCAGACACGGTGACGATTGCTTCTGCGGTGATATCAGGAGCTTTTTCTGCAGCAGGTGCCGTTCCCCGGATGCGACGCAGCAGGCCGCTGAAAAAGCTGCCGACCTGTGCCGCGAGCGCTTCGCTTTTTTCCTTGCGTGCAGCAGCATTTTCTTCGCTGGTCATATTGGGATCGTCGGCTTCAGGCTTTGCTGCTGCCGCATGGGCCTTGGCATTTTCGCCGAAAATACGCTCGAGCATGTCCTCGGCTGATTCCGGCTTTGCGGAATCCTGTTTAGCACTTTCCGGCTTGCGCTCGGTCTGGGCACGCGCCTGCGCCTTATCAAGCTCTTCCATGAGCTTCTCGGCAGCCTTGGCACGCTCGGCAGCTTCACGAGCCGCAGCGCGCTGTTGCATAATGGTCTGGTCGCGTTTTTTGGTCTCGGCGGCGCGTCTGGCCTGATCATAAAGGCCACGCTTTTTCGGATCTTTCAGCAGATCATAGGCCTGACCGATTTCCGCAAAACGCGCTGTCGCGTCAGGGTCGGTCTGGTTTTGATCCGGGTGAACGGCTTTTGCCTGCGAACGCCAGGCAGCCTTTATCTCGTCTGAGCCAGCATCTCTCTGAACGCCGAGGATAGAGTAGGGATCACGCATCCGAACCACCAATTAAATATGTCGGTTCAGGCCGTATTCTTTCGTCATGAAAAGCCTGCAACACGAAAACCACCCATCTTGAACGTGCAGGCATTCTTTGCGTTGCATCGTTCATCTTGAAATTGGATTCGACTGTCGCAAGAAGTTGCTAACCAGACCTTTACGCTACGAAGCCATGCGCTGATGCACATGGCCTTATGGCAGACAGGGTAAATGCTTTATTTCTGGCTGAAGCGGGTCATCAGCCATTCGCCCGTCTCCGAGAGACAAGCCTGGCCGCTGTAACTGGCCACACCCTCGAAGGAGTGGCGGGTCGTGTCAAACTCCCGGCACACGAAGCCGGTGTTTCTGTCTTCGCGAATGGCTGTGACAACGCCCGCACTGCCGGTCGCCGCATTGGCCCATGGCAACGGTGCATCTGAAATCTTGGCAAGGTCCGCCGAGGTAACAGCATTGCGGATTGTTGCGTCATCGGAAAGAGTCTGCGTGTTTTGCTGGTTGGGCACAGAAGCCGTCGACAAGGATTTGTCGACCTTCTCGCCACCAAAAATATCGAGGCTGACGCAACCGGCCAACATGCCGAGCATCCCCAAGGTCGCGGAAACATTGACGACAGAGCTCAGGAAGCGCTTTGTTCGACTGTTCGACTTTGCTATGACGATCACCATCATTAATCCAGAATCCATCTCTGGTGTGAAAATCAGCTCAGGAGCATTTAATTCAATATGTCGGAAAGTCGGTTAACATCCAGTGACTTTACTGAGGAAAATGAACCTTTTGCACTTTTTGCTAATTGGCTAAAAGACGCAACGGAGTCTGAAATCAATGATCCGAACGCGGTCGCGCTCGCCTCGGTTGATGAAGACGGCATGCCCAGCGTCCGCATGGTTCTCTTGAAACATGCCGATGAGCGCGGTTTTGTGTTCTACACGAATTTTGAGAGCCGCAAGGGCACCGAACTGCTCGGTCAGCCCAAAGGCGCCATGTGTTTCCACTGGAAGAGCCTGCGCCGGCAGGTGCGGGTGCGCGGTCCGGTGGAGGTCGTCAGCGATCAGGAAGCGGACGAGTATTACGCATCACGCGCGCGCGGCAGCCGTATCGGTGCATGGGCATCGAAACAGTCGCGCCCGCTGGAAAGCCGCTTCGCGTTGGAAAAAGCGGTTGCGGCCTATACCGCAAAATATGCGATCGGCGATATTCCACGCCCGCCACACTGGTCCGGTTTCCGCATCCAGCCACTGACCATCGAATTTTGGCAAGACGGCAAGTTCCGCCTTCATGACCGCGTCGAATTTCGCCGCGAAACGGCAGAGGGAGACTGGGAGAAGGTGCGGATGTATCCCTGACGCTAGCGTGAAGCTGCTCTCAACAACTCTGCGACATCCAGAAGGCTGTCGCAGATTGCAACGCATTTCTCGCGCATCGCATCCGTTGCAGGCGCGACGTCTGGCACCATCACGGTTTGTGTGCCCGCACTCCAGGCGGATTGGACGCCGTGGTAGGAATCCTCCAGCGACAGACAATCTTCCGGCGCAAAATTCAAACGTGTCGCTGCGGTGAGATAGGGCAGGGGAGATGGCTTCGGCTCGGCATAATCGCCACGTGCCAGAATATGATCGAACCGCTTCATGATATCGAAGGGGCCGAGGTGCCGGTTGACGGACTCATGACCGGACGAGGTCGCAATGGCGCGGGGCAATCCTAGCTCATCCAGCAGATCGAGAATTTCGAGAACGCCGGTCTTCAGCGCCACACCGTCTGCCATCTGCACGGCCAGATGCCGCAGCCACGCATCACGGAATTCTTCCATCGGGAAATCTTCGCCATAGTCGGCACGGATGGTTGCGGTAATGACATCCCATGGACTGCCGCAGACCTTTTGATAGACCTCCACCGCCATGCCATGTCCACCCTCATCCGAGGCAGCCAGAAACGAATCCCTGTAGTGTTTTTCGCTCTCGATCAGAACGCCGTCCATATCGAAGATAACGGCCTTAGGCCTGCGCAACAATTTCACCACCGGCTCAACCAAATCGGAATGGGCGCTCGCCCAGGCTCTCAAAAGGACGGACAAGATATCCGTCAGGATCGGCCACGATGAATTGCCGGTTGCCGAGTTCCGTTTCGCCGCGGCGATACCACTTCTCTTCAAGCGGCAGGTAAAGCTCGATACCGGCGCGCTCAAGACGGTCCAGAATGGCTTCCAGCGATGGCACAACGATTTGTAGGTTCATGCCGCGCCCGAAGGGATAATTGATCGGCACCTTGCCGTCTTCAAACGTTCTTCCCGCGCCCAACTGGTCGATCATCAGTTGCGCATCGCCCAATGCAAGATAGGTGAACCCTTCTTCGGGCCGCTCATAAACCACATGAAAACCAATGAGATCGCAGTAGAACGAGCGCGACTTTGGCCAATCGCTGACGGCAAGTTCGGGCACGAGAGCATTTGCAGTAAATGTCATTGGGCTGGGTATCACCTTTTGAAAATGAATTGCGTTGGATGTCTTTCCAATAAGCTATGATAACGTCAGAACGGCGAAATTGTTGCAGTGCGAAAGGTATCGGCCCGGCGTCAGCATCTGAATCCGGGCCCGTCCTCGCATATTTAAGCCTTGGTACCGCCCACGGTAATATGGTCCATCCGCAGATGCGGCTGGCCGACACCGACTGGAACCCACTGACCGGCTTTGCCGCAATTGCCGACGCCGGTGTCCAGTTTCATGTCGTTACCGATCATCGAAACGCGTTTCATCGCGTCCGGCCCGTTGCCGATGAGCATGGCACCCTTGACGGGCGCGCCGATCTTGCCGTTTTCGATGAGATAGGCTTCCGTGCAGCCGAAAACGAACTTGCCTGAGGTAATATCGACCTGGCCGCCGCCGAAGGAAACTGCATAGATACCCTTCTTGACCGAGGCGATGATTTCTTCCGGCGTCTTGTCGCCGCCGAGCATATAGGTGTTGGTCATGCGCGGCATGGGCACATGGGCATAGCCTTGGCGTCGGCCGTTTCCGGTGGCCTTCTGCCCCATCAGCCGTGCGTTCTGCCGGTCCTGCATGTAGCCGACAAGCCTGCCATTTTCGATCAGCACATTATAGGCCGAAGGGGTGCCTTCGTCGTCAATCGTGATCGAGCCGCGACGATTATCGATGGTGCCGTCATCCACCACGGTCACGCCGGGGGCGGCCACCATTTCTCCCAACAGTCCGGCAAAGGCCGAGGTTTTCTTGCGGTTGAAATCACCTTCCAACCCGTGGCCGACAGCTTCGTGCAGCATGACCCCCGGCCAGCCAGCGCCCAACACAACGTCCATCGTACCAGCTGGTGCATCAATGGCGGTCAGATTGACGAGCGCCTGTCTCAATGCTTCATCTGCGCCACGCTGCCAGTTTTCCGTAGTGATGAAATCACCGAAACCGACGCGACCGCCTATGCCATAGGAACCGCTCTCCTGCCGGTCGCCTTCACCGGCTACGACAGATATGTTGATGCGTGTCATGGGCCTGATATCACTGACCCGGTGCCCATCGGCGCGCAGAATATCGACCACCTGCCAGCTGGCCGCAACGCTTGCAGTCACCTGGCGAACCTTCGGATCCTTATCGCGTAGATAGGCATCGATCTCCGTTAGAAGCTTGACCTTCTCCTCAAAGCTCGGAGAGCCGATCGGATTTTCGTCGCCATAGAGTTTCTTGTTGGTGCGCTGAGGTGCCGCCGCATAGGAGCCGGAATAGCCTTTGGTTACAGCACCTACGGCGTCGGATGCCCGACCGAGAGCGCCAAGCGAAAGCTCGCCTGCATGGGCATAACCCACCGTTTCACCTGCAACGGCGCGTAGACCAAAGCCCTGATCGGTATTGAAGCTGCCGCCCTTGAGGCGACCATTATCAAAGGTCAGCGATTCTGCCTGCGCGTGTTCTACGAACAATTCGCCATCATCAGCGCCAGCAAGCGCATCAGCGACCTTGGCGCGCAACTGCCCTTCATCGCAATCGAAAAGGGTCAAGAGATCTTGGGTCATCGCGGGCTCCGGTTCTGGCTGTTCCTGAGCATCGGATAGCGTTCACATGCATTACCCGATGTCTCAGCGCATTTAAGCGCTAGGACGCGCCCGCGCAAGATTGATCAAGGAAGCGTGTCGTAGCCTTCGGCAAAGCCGCGCAACTCGATGGGAATGCCAACGCGGTCCTGATCGACGGATTCGCGCAAGGCAAACACCGCGTTCTTGCCGGCGCGGAGCACTTTCAGCAATTCGTCGTCAATATCGACTTCCACGTAGCACCCTTCGGAAAAGCAGCGGGTGAAATAGGCACGGCCGATATTGTTGTTGTCGATATAGAGCTCCATCCCATCCTTCAGCAAAACGCCGAGCGGGGCAAGAATGCGCAGAATGCGGGATTTGCGATCCGCCGTCTTCAGAATGACAACTGAAAGGCCAACCTCCGGACGGTCATCCGCAATCACGTTCTGCATCAGAGCGCATTGCTCTTCAGATGCGCCCGCAGGCTTGTCACAGATGACGGACCACGCACCATGCGTCGATTTGGGCGTGCCGGGCTGCTGTTGCTGGGCAAAACCCGCAGCCGGAACGATAAGGGAAAGACCGGCGGCGATAATAAAACCGCGCGCAATCGGAGACAGACGCATGGATACCTCAGGAATTCGAATCAGTGTGGCTATTTTGACGTCCCGCAGCGGAAAGAAAAGAGCCGCCACCCTCAATTCCAAGCGAGTACGGCCAAAATAGGACTTTGCGGCGCATTGATCGCAGTCTTTATCGCAAACCAACCGTTGCAAGTGGTGGTGGCGGCGCTTCGCTGGTAAGATGAAGCAGGATAGAGCTAAAAATGGTTCGGTTGCAAACCAAGGCGATATTGCGGCGACAGGCAAACTATGATTTGAAGTCTACTCTATATGCATGGATTCTGCGTTTGAGATTGATCATGATCAAACGCGTGAGGGAGAGGTACCGTGACTAACAGAATTTACGCAAGCTTGGTGGGCGGTATCTGTCTGCTCACGGCTGGCGGCGCAAGCGCCGATCAGCCGAAAGAGTGGCAGATGGGTTTGCAGGAGGCGGCAACGCCCATCATGCATGAAATTCGCTGGTTCGAACAATATACGCTCTGGTTTATTGTTCCTGTCACGCTGTTTGTGCTTGCATTGTTGATTATCGTCGCGGTCAAATTCCGCGCATCGGCAAATCCGGTCCCTTCCAAGACCAGCCATAATACGGCGATTGAGATTGTCTGGACTCTGGCTCCGGTCCTTATCCTGATGTTCCTGGCGTTTCCGTCTTTCAACCTGTTGAACGCCCAGCTGACCCAGCCGGAAAATCCGGATATCACCCTGAAGGCGACGGCGACACAATGGCAGTGGAATTATGAGTACACGGCTGCCGAAGGTGCCGAGCCCCTGGCTTTCGACAGCTATATGCTAAAGGACGCAGACCGTGCGACTGCTGGCAAGGTTGATGTGGCCCGCTATCCACGCCTTTTGGCTGTCGATAACGAAATGGTTGTTCCTGTTGGCAAAACAGTACGCCTGCTCGTTACCGCAGCGCCAACAGACGTTATTCACGCCTTCGCAATGCCCGCTTTCGGCGTCAAGATCGATGCCGTGCCTGGTCGCCTGAACGAAACATGGTTCAAGCCTGAAAAAGAGGGCCTGTATTACGGCCAGTGCTCCGAGCTTTGCGGCAAGGATCACGCTTACATGCCAATCGCCATACGAGTGGTTTCCGACGAGCAATACGCAACCTGGTATGCTGCTGCCGCCTCAGATCTTGGTGGTGCGAACCGGGCGCTCATGGCGTCGGTGGATGGTGCATCGCGCACCGTTCAGCTTGCCGAAAACGAAACCAAGTAACGTAGGGAGTGAGCACAATGGCTGGACCATCCGCACACGACAATCACCAATCTCACGTCCATGACGTTCATCATGACGACCATGCGCACCATGCGCACAAGCCGACTTTCTTTCAGCGCTGGTTTCTATCGACCAACCACAAGGATATCGGCACGCTTTACCTGATCTTCGCAATCATTGCCGGTATTCTCGGTGGTGGACTTTCCGTTGTCATGCGCATGGAATTGCAGGAGCCGGGCATTCAGATTTTCCACGGTCTCGCGACCATGGTCTATGGTTTCGAAGGCGACGCTGCCATTGATGGCGGCAAGCACATGTACAATGTGTTCACCACCGCGCATGCGCTGATCATGATCTTCTTCATGGTCATGCCAGCCATGATCGGCGGTTTCGCCAACTGGATGGTCCCGATCATGATCGGTGCGCCTGACATGGCGTTCCCGCGTCTGAACAACATCTCGTTCTGGCTGATCGTTCCTGCCTTCATCCTTCTCCTGCTTTCGCTCTTCGTTGAGGGACCAGCGGGTGCTTATGGTGTGGGTGGCGGTTGGACCATGTATCCGCCGCTTTCGACAAGCGGTATGCCGGGGCCTGCGGTGGATCTTGCGATCTTCGCACTTCACGTTGCAGGTGCATCGTCCATTCTCGGCGCTATCAACTTCATCACCACGATCCTAAACATGCGTGCGCCGGGCATGACCCTGCACAAGATGCCGCTGTTTGCCTGGTCCGTTCTTGTCACGGCTTTCCTTCTGCTATTGTCCTTGCCAGTTCTGGCAGGCGGCATCACAATGTTGCTGACAGACCGTAACTTCGGCACGACATTCTTCTCCCCAGAAGGCGGCGGTGACCCGATCCTTTACCAGCACCTGTTCTGGTTCTTCGGTCACCCTGAAGTTTACATTCTGATCCTGCCCGGTTTCGGCATCATCAGCCACATCGTGTCGACATTCTCCAAGAAGCCGATCTTCGGTTATCTCGGCATGGCCTACGCCATGGTCGCCATCGGCGCAGTCGGCTTCATCGTGTGGGCGCACCACATGTATACGGTCGGCCTTTCGCTGGAAGCGCAGCGCTACTTCGTCTTCGCAACCATGGTCATCGCGGTTCCGACAGGCATCAAGATCTTCTCCTGGATCGCCACGATGTGGGGCGGGTCTCTGACCTTCTCCACGCCGATGATCTGGGCAATCGGCTTCATCTTCCTCTTCACTGTGGGTGGTGTGACCGGCGTTCAGCTTGCCAATGCAGGTCTCGACCGTTCACTGCATGATACCTATTATGTTGTCGCGCACTTCCACTACGTTCTGTCTCTGGGTGCCGTCTTCGCGATCTTCGCAGGCTGGTACTACTGGTTCCCGAAGATCACGGGCTACATGTACAGCGAGAAGATCGGCAACCTGCACTTCTGGGTCATGTTCGTCGGCGTCAACCTCATCTTCTTCCCGCAGCACTTCCTCGGCCTTGCTGGCATGCCGCGTCGTTACATCGATTACCCTGACGCCTATGCCGGTTGGAATGCTGTGTCTTCCTATGGCTCTTACATCTCGGCCGTCGCGGTATTGATCTTCCTCGCTGGTGTTTGGGAAGCCTTTGCGAAGAAGCGCGTCGCGGGTGACAATCCTTGGGGTGAAGGTGCAACGACACTGGAATGGCAGCTGTCTTCGCCGCCGCCATATCACCAGTGGGAACAGCTTCCCCGTATCCGCTGAGGCATTTTGTCCAAGGGTGTCGTTTAGCTGAACATGATAAATGTCAGTTTCAAACTTAGACGAAAGACATCAAGGAGCGCCGCCATTCTGCGCGGCGTTTCCTATGAAAGCAGGAAATATGACCGTTATCGACAACAGCGATACGCTGGATATGGATGGCCTCAGGCTGTCTGAAGCGGGTGCGCGCGATTTCTTTGAACTGTTGAAGCCCCGCGTCATGTCGCTGGTGGTCTTCACCGGTTTCGCGGGTCTCGTGCTCGCACCAGGCAGCATCAATCCGGTGCTGGCCGTTATCGCCATTCTCTGTATCGCAGTGGGTGCTGGCGCGTCCGGCGCGCTGAACATGTGGTATGACGCCGATATCGATGCCGTGATGACGCGTACCGCCAAGCGACCTATTCCATCGGGCCGGATTGAGCCGCGTGAAGCGCTGGCTTTCGGCATGATCCTGTCGGTTTTTTCCGTGGCCATCCTCGGTCTTGCGGTCAACTGGTTTGCTGCTGGACTTCTGGCATTCACGATCTTCTTCTACGCTGTCGTCTATACGATGTGGCTGAAGCGCTCGACACCGCAGAACATTGTTATCGGCGGTGCGTCGGGAGCATTTCCCCCAATGATTGGTTGGGCCTGCGTCACCGGTGGCGTTTCTCTCGACAGCACGATCCTGTTCATGATCATCTTCCTTTGGACGCCTGCGCATTTCTGGGCACTGGCTCTTTTCAAGATGCGGGATTATGGCTCCGTTGGTATCCCCATGATGCCGAATGTGGCGGGTGAACGTTCGACCAAAAACCAGATGATCGCCTATTCGCTCCTGACAGCAGTTGCTGCAGTTGCGCCCTATTTCACCGGGCTTGCAGGCACGGGTTATGGCATATTCGCCGCTGTCCTCAGCGCGGTCTTCATCTGGTGTTCCATCTCGGTCCGGCGCATGGCTGATGGCGATGCGCGCATGGTTCAGGCCAAGAAGATGTTCGCCTATTCGGTGTTCTACCTGTTTGCGATTTTCTCCGGCCTTCTGGCCGATCATCTGGTGCCATCGTTTCTGACGTTGGTGGGAGGAGCCGCCTGATGGAAACAATTAAGCTCAATGAGGCACAGAAAAAGTCGAGACGCGGACGCAACATCGCACTCGGAATTGTTCTGGCCGCTCTCGTGGTTCTCTTCTACATCATCACCATCATAAAAATCGGCGATTTTTGACCGCTGAGCGGCAGGAGGGGGAGGCACATGGCAGTGAGTGACACACGCGCGGCGAAGACGAGCAATGCCTCGATCCTTGTTCTGTGCCTGATTTTCGTCTGCTGCATGGTCGGCATGGCCTATGCATCGGTGCCGCTCTACCGCCTTTTCTGTCAGGTCACTGGCTATAACGGCACCACCCAGCGCGTCGAGCAATATTCGGATGTCATCCTCGACAAGAAGATGAAGGTTACGTTCGACTCCAATACGTCGAATGGCTTGAACTGGGATTTTCACCCTGTCGACAAGATGGTTGAGCCAAAGATTGGCGAGACTGTGCAGGTCATGTTCAGGGCAACCAACCGTTCGGCTGTCGCAACCACCGGGTCGGCAGTGTTCAACGTCACGCCAATGGAAGCCGGAGCCTATTTCAACAAGGTGCAGTGCTTCTGTTTCACCGAGACAACACTTCAGCCCGGTGAAACGTTGGAGATGCCAGTGGTATTCTTCATAGACCCTGAGATCGTCAGCGCTCGGGAAACGAGAAACGTTCATACATTGACGTTGTCCTACACATTCTATCCGTCCAAGACGGAAAAACCAGTTGCGTCCTTGCCGGTAAAGGCTGAACGTGACGAGGCGAAACTTTGAGAGAGGGAGGCGCGACCGGTTTGGGTCGTGCTGCATGGGTAGCCTTCGTTGAGACGGCTGCTTAATCGAGTGAGACTAGGGAAGAGCCTGCGGGGATCGATCACATGGCAGACACACATCAGAAGAACCACGACTACCATATCATAGACCCCAGCCCATGGCCGCTTCTGGCCTCGATCGGCGCTTTTGTGCTGACCTTTGGTGGCGTCTGTTACATGCGCTATCTTTCTGGCGGCTCCATGAAGATGTTCGGCATGGAATGGGCAAACCCCTGGCTGTTCTATATCGGCCTCGCAATCGTGCTTTACACCATGTACGCCTGGTGGGCCGATACGGTAAAGGAAGGCAATGAAGGCCACCATACCCGCGTCGTCTCGCTGCACCTGCGCTATGGCATGATCATGTTTATCGCGTCCGAAGTCATGTTCTTCGTGGCATGGTTCTGGGCCTATTTCGACGCCAGCCTTTACCCTCACGAGGCCATTCAGGCTGCTCGTGTCGAATACACCGGTGGGCAGTGGCCGCCCAAGGGCATCGAGGTTCTCGATCCATGGCATCTGCCGCTCTACAACACCGTCATTCTGCTTCTATCCGGCACCTGCGTAACCTGGGCGCACCACGCGCTGCTGCACAATGATCGCAAGGGCCTCATCAGCGGACTGGCACTGACAGTTGCACTGGGAGCGTTCTTCTCCTTCGTGCAGGTCTATGAGTACATGGAAGCACCGTTCGACTTCAAAAACTCGATCTACGGCGCGACGTTCTTCATGTCGACAGGCTTCCATGGCTTCCACGTCTTCATCGGCACGGTCTTCCTGATGGTCTGCCTCATTCGCGCCATCGCTGGCGGCTTCACGCCCAAGCAGCATTTCGGCTTCGAGGCGGCTGCCTGGTACTGGCATTTTGTTGACGTGGTCTGGCTGTTCCTGTTTTTCGCCATCTATGTCTGGGGTGGCTGGGGCGCACCGCTCGCCCACTGAGATGACATAAGAAGTTGATCAAAGGGCGGCGCGTGCCGCCCTTTGTTTTTGTGTGAGACGGACAATCATGTCGAGGAGGATATGATGACCCAAGACGACGAGCCGCAATACCCACCGGTCGACCCGGTGAAGGCTGGCCTGCAGAGCTGCTGCCCGCGCTGCGGCATGGGCGGGCTGTTTGCAGGCTTTATCAAACTGAAACCGAAATGCAGCGCCTGTGGCCTGGATTACGGGTTTGCCGATGCTGGTGAGGGGCCCGCTGTCCTCGTCATGCTGGTCGTCGGCTTCCTGATCATCGGGCTAGCGCTCTGGTTCGATGCCAGCTTTGCGCCGCCGGTGTGGCTGCATGCCTTGATCTGGATACCCACGGCCATCATTCTGTCCCTTGTTCTTTTGAAGAAGATGAAAGGCGTGATGATCGCGCTGCAATATCGCTATAAAGCCAGTGAAGGCCAGATTGACAGTGACTGACAAAAACCTTCTCCAAGCCAGTCACCGTCGTCTGTGGTTTGCAGCACCGCTGGTACTTCTGGCGCTCGTCCTTTTGCTTGCGCTGGGCACATGGCAAGTCAAGCGCATGTATTGGAAGGAAGGCTTGCTTGCCGATATTCAGCAGCGCACCCAGGCGCCACCCGTGCCGCTTGCCGACATCGAAAAGCTGGCAGCATCTGGCGGTGATATAGAATACCGAACAGTGCAACTGTCCGGCACGTTCGATCACACCAAGGAACAACATTTCTTCGCGACCTTCCAGGGCCAGACGGGCTATTACATCTATACGCCGCTGAAGCTCGCCGATGATCGCACAATCTTCGTCAATCGCGGCTTTGTGCCCTACGATATGAAGGAGCCTGCGACGCGCAAGGAGGGCGAGGTTGCCGGCAACGTCAGTATTGAAGGACTTGCGCGAGCGCGGCTGGGCTCAAAGCCCTCCAGCCTGCTGCCGGATAATGATCTGGCCAAGAATATCTACTACTGGAAAGACCTGACAGCGATGACGAGCCGTGCGGGCCTAGAGCCGGCACAAGTCCTGCCATTTTTTGTGGATGCCAATGCCGCAGCCAATCCCGGCGGCTGGCCAAAGGGCGGCGTGACGTTGATCGATCTGCCAAATAATCACCTTCAATATGTGATTACGTGGTACGGATTGGCGCTCGCCCTTGTCATTGTTGTCGGTTTTGCCTATGTCCGGGGCTTGAGAAAATCGGGTGGATAATAAGCGGGAGGCTTAAGGAGAAGGAATGAATATCGCCGTTTCCAAACCGCCTCTGACGATCAGGCTCTGCGGCCCACGCGGCTTTTGCGCGGGCGTTGATCGCGCCATTCAGATCGTTGTTCTGGCATTGAAGGCTTATGGTGCGCCAGTTTATGTCCGCCATGAAATCGTCCATAACCGCTATGTGGTGGAAGGGCTTGAAGCCAAGGGCGCGATTTTTGTCGAGGAACTGCACGAGATTCCTGCCGAACATCGCCAGCAGCCGGTGGTCTTTTCCGCCCATGGCGTGCCGAAATCCGTGCCGGCGGATGCGCAGGCCAGAAACCTGTTTTATCTGGATGCGACATGTCCCTTGGTGTCCAAGGTCCACAAGCAGGCCATGCGCCACCAGCGCCTTGGCCGCCACGTCATCCTGATCGGCCACGCCGGTCATCCTGAAGTCATCGGCACCATGGGCCAACTGCCTGAAGGCACTGTGTCTCTGGTCGAAACCATCGAGGATGCCGCACGCTACGAGCCTGAAGACACGCAAAACCTGGGCTTCGTCACGCAGACCACACTGTCTGTTGACGATACGGCTGGGGTCATTGCCAAGCTTCAGGAGCGTTTTCCGGCGATGCAGGCCCCTGCGGCAGACAGCATTTGCTACGCGACCACCAACCGGCAGGATGCGGTAAAACAGGCCGCACCCGGTTGCGATCTTTTCATCGTCGTTGGCGCGCCCAACTCGTCCAATTCCAAGCGTCTGGTTGAAGTGGCCCTTCGCGCTGGCGCCAAACGCTCAGTTCTGGTTCAGCGTGCTGCTGAAATCGATTGGGATGAGATCGGGCCTGTCGAAACAGTTGGGCTATCTGCGGGCGCATCTGCGCCTGAGGTGATCGTGGATGAGATTATCCAGGCCTTCAAGGCACGCTACGATACCACGCTTGATCTGGCCGTAACCGTTGAGGAAACAGAGCATTTTCTGGTCAATAAGGAATTGCGCGAAATCGAGCTGACAACACAGGATATGGCCTTCGTCAATGGCACCGCCAGCGATGCGTTGCCACCAAAGCCAGCATCGCAGCCTTGATAAGCCAACAATCCATTTTTACGCATAAGAGATCACAAATTGGCAGTCTATACGGATATCAGCGAAGACGATCTGAAGAAGTTCCTGACGGAATATGATGTCGGTGAGCTGACGTCCTATAAGGGCATTGCCGAGGGTGTTGAAAACACCAATTTCCTGTTGCACACCACGCAAGACCCGCTGATCCTGACGCTCTATGAGAAGCGTGTCGAAAAGGCGGATCTGCCGTTTTTCCTCGGCCTGAAGCAGCATCTCTTTGAAAAGGGGCTGTCCTGCCCCCTGCCATTGCCGCGCCATGACGGGGAATTGCTGGGTGAACTCTCCGGTCGTCCCGCCGCGCTCATCTCGTTTCTGGAAGGCATGTGGCTTCGCAAGCCTGAAGCCCGCCATTGCCGTGAAGTGGGCAAGGCACTGGCTGCCATGCATCTGGCGGGCGAGGGCTTTGAGCTGAAGCGGCCCAATGCGCTGTCTGTCGAAGGGTGGAAAGTTCTCTGGGAGAAATCTGAGGCCCGTGCCGATGAGGTCGAGCCCGGCCTGCAGCAGGAAATCCGCACGGATCTTGATTTTCTGGCGGCCCATTGGCCGCAGGATCTGCCAGATGGCGTTATCCATGCCGATCTCTTTCAGGACAATGTCTTTTTCCTGGGCGACGATCTCTCAGGGCTGATCGATTTCTACTTCGCCTGCAATGATATTCTGGCCTATGACGTCTCGATCTGCCTCAATGCCTGGTGCTTTGAGAAGGATGGTGCCTATAACGTCACCAAGGGCAAGGCGCTGCTGGAAGGCTACCAGTCCGTGCGGCCCATGAGCGAGGCGGAACTTACCGCACTGCCATTGCTGGCGCGGGGTTCAGCGCTGCGGTTTTTCCTGACGCGCCTCTATGACTGGCTGACGACGCCGGAAGGCGCGCTCGTGGTCAAGAAGGATCCGCTGGAATATCTGCAAAAGTTGCGCTTCCACCGCACCATTTCCAATGTCGGCGAATATGGTCTGGTTACGCAATGAAGCATGTTGAGATTTACACGGATGGTGCCTGTTCCGGCAATCCCGGCCCAGGCGGCTGGGGGGCGGTTCTGCGTTATGGTGAGACGGAGAAGGAGCTCTGTGGCGGCGAGGCGGAAACGACCAACAACCGCATGGAACTGATGGCCGCCATCTCCTCGCTGAACGCATTGAAATCACCGTGCGAGGTCGATCTCTATACGGACAGCGCCTATGTGAAGGATGGTATTACAAAGTGGATTTTCGGCTGGAAGAAAAAGGGCTGGAAAACTGCGGATAACAAGCCGGTCAAGAATGTGGAGCTTTGGCAGGCGCTGGAGCTTGCGCGCGAACGCCACAAGGTCACGCTTCACTGGGTCAAAGGCCATGCCGGGCACCCTGAAAATGAACGGGCCGACGAGCTTGCCAGAAGAGGCATGGAGCCGTTCAAACGCCGCTAGCCGAGAAGCGCACGCGTGCTCGAACCCCACTGCGTTTCGCACCCACACGCATTCGCACTTGCGCATTGCGCGTGCTCACCTATCTTTCTGCTAAAATACTAAACAGGCGAGGGACATTCCATGATCATGCACTGCGTATTCATACGCTTCAAATCGGCGACAGCAACGGCTGAAAAGCAGGGCATCTATGAGGCGATCACAGCGCTGAAGGATGTTATCCCCGGCATCACGGATGTGAAATGCGGCCAGAATGTATCTTCAGAGGGCCTCAATGGCGGCTTCATGGATGGCTTCATTGTCACGCTTGATAGCATCGAGGCGCGCGACAAGTATCTGGCCCATCCCCAACATATTGATGTTGGCCAGCGATTGATGGGTCTTGTGGACGGCGGCGCAGCTGGCCTGCTCGTCTTCGATATGGCGACCTGACAGATATCGAAAGGGCGCAGACCCACGGGATCTGCGCCTTTCTTCATGGGTGTTCAGCTGGATTTGTTGATGGCTGCCGCCAACTGCTCGACATTGTAGCGGAACATCTTCTCATAGGTTGGGGCAGGGCCATTGGCTTTGGACAAGGCCTCTACGTAAAGCTCGCCGCCCGGCTTCGCACCCGTGGCCTTGGCCACCTGCTTCACCAGGCGCGGATCGTTCGAGTTTTCAAAGAAATAGGTTTTGACGTTCTCTGATTTGATCTGCTCGATCAGCTTGGCAACGCTGCCAGCTGACGCCTCAGTTTCGGTGGAAACACCCAGTGGCGACAGGAACGTGACCTTGTAGTCGCGCCCGAAGTAGCCAAAAGCATCATGGCTGGTTAGCACCTTGCGGCGATCTGCCGGAATGGTGTCGAATTTCGAGTGGGCGAATGCATCAAGGCCATCCAGCGTTTTCAGATAGGTATCGGCATTGTCCTTGAAGGCGGCAGCGTCCGCAGGATCTGCCGCTGCCAATGCCGTTTCGATATTCTTCACCCAAACCTTCACGTTGAGGGGGCTGTTCCACACATGCGGATCGGTTACGGTCTTGCCGTCCTCTTCCATGCTGCGGGTCACAATACCCTGTGAAACCGTAACCGGAGTGCTCTTGTAGCCGGAGGCGGAGATCAGCCGGTCCATCCATCCTTCAAGGCCAAGACCGCTGACGAAAACGACATCCGCCGCTTTCAGGTGTTTGGCATCTGATGGCGATGGCTCGAATTCATGCGGGTCACCGTCTGGTTTCACGAGGCTGGTCACGGTCACATGCGTGCCGCCCACCTGTTTGACTATATCTGCCAGCACCGTAAATGACGCGACGGCCTTCAACTCGGCGGCAGAAACAGGAGCGCAGAACGCTAGGAAAGCGGGAAGCGCGGCGGCAGTCATGAGAAGTTTGCGGGACAACATGGGGTAGTCTCCTGGGGTTAGCCCTTCAGATGAGGGCGGGTGAAATAGCGCCCGGCAAGCCCCGCCGGTGCGGTCAAGATCGATAGGCCGTATAGGCAGGTCGCAGCCATGATGATGGTTGGGCCAGAGGCCAGCTCGAAATGGTAGGAAATGACGAGGCCGAGATAGCCGGAAATGGCGGCACTCAAGGCAGCGATAACCAGCATGGTCGGCAGGTTGCGGGTCCATAGTTGCGCGGTGGCTGCGGGCAGCATCATCAGCCCCACTGCCATCAGCGTGCCGAGAGCCTGAAAGCTCGCCACCAGATTGATGACGACGAGCACCAGAAACACGACGTGATAAAGAGGGCCACGGCCGCCGACGGCTCTGAGAAAGCCGGGGTCAAAGCATTCGGTCACCAATGGGCGGTAGATGATGGCAAGGACGACCAGTGTCAGCGAGGTGATCGCTCCGATCTGGTAGAGCGCGGGCGCATCGATTGCCAGAATCGTGCCGAACAGAACATGCAAGAGATCGACATTGGAGCCATGCAACGAAACGATCAGCACGCCTAGCGCCAGCGAGGCGAGATAGAAGCTCGCGAAACTGGCATCCTCCTGCAACGGCGTGATGCGGCTGACGATGCCCGATAAAAGCGCGACGGAAAGGCCGGCAACCAGCCCGCCGACGCCCATCGCGGTCAGCGACAGGGAACCAGCGATGAGGTAGCCGATGGCGGCACCCGGCAGAATGGCGTGGCTGAGCGCGTCACCCATCAGGCTCATGCGGCGCAGCATCAGAAAAACGCCAATGGGGCTTGCACCCGCCGCCAGGCAAAAGCACGCGACCAGCGCGCGGCGCATGAAGCCGTAATCCTGAAACGGAGCGAGAAAGATGTCATAGGCCGTCATTGTACAGCCTCACAAATATCGCTGTTGTCATCCCATCGTTCGGCCATGGTGCGGGCACGCAGGAGATTGTTGTGCGACATGACCTCCTCTGTAGGCCCCCAGCCAATCAATTCGCGCGCAATCAGCAATGTGTGGGGAAAATGCGCGCGCACCTGCTCGAAATCATGCAAGACGGCAATCACCGTTCTGCCCTCGCCATGCCAGCGCGTAACGATTTCAAGAAGGTCGCGGGTCGTGCGTGCATCGATGGCAGTAAAGGGTTCGTCCAGAAGAATAACCCGCGCATCCTGCATCAGCAGCCGAGCAAACAGGACTCGCTGAAACTGACCGGCAGACAACGCGCCGATAGACCGCGCCTCAAAGCCGGAAAGTCCAACTGTCGCCAGCGCTTCTCGGGCCTGTTTTTCGACGGCTCTGCCGATGCTGCCGAAGGCGCCTGCGGTTTTCCACGTGCCAAGCGTGACGGTCTCTAGAACGGAGATTGGAAAACGCCGGTTTATCTCGGCCGCCTGCGGCAGATAGCCAAAATCGGCACGGGTCAAGCTGTGGGCAATGCGACCCTCAGCGGCCCTCAGATCACCGATCATGGCTTTCAGCAGCGTCGATTTGCCCGCGCCATTCGGGCCAGCAATGGCCGTGAGGCTGCCGTCCAGAAACTGGCCGGAAACGTGGTGCACCGCTGGATGGCGGTCATAGGCCACTGTCAAATTATCGAGTGTGAGCACCGCAGCCCTGCTCATGACAGCAATGCCGCCCAGCGGATGGCAAGCCAGAGAGGAGCAATGAGGGCAGACACAAGGAGAAGGCGGGTAGCGACGGATTGTCTTAGCAATCGGTGGAGGGAGAAGTGATGCAGCATTTTATGCTCACAATAATGTTATATAGTAACTGTAATGATATAACAAATGCGGCGGAAAAATGTCCTGATTTTTAACGGTGGTGAGACGTTTGAAATGGGGTGCGGTAGGCAGCGACTTGGACTGCTCGACGGTGGCGCGGCACGCGCCTGATCGCGAAGATGCGAGGCGGGGAAGAGACTGCGCTCAAAGCATCCCCAGCGCGAGGCCGGGGATGAGTATGCAAGAAGCTATTAAAGCTGTTCGATCATCGTCGCGGCGGAAGAAACCGTGGCCTGGCCTGGATTTTCTTCGATGTTCAGGGACTTCACCACGCCGTCTTCAACGAGCATGGAGTAACGCTTGGAGCGTACGCCGAGCGCGCCTGCGGACAAGTCGATATCAAGGCCGAGTGCCTTGGTGAAGGATGCGTCCCAATCAGCCAGGAAGTGGATTTTGCCCTGTCCGCCAGACGATTGTGCCCATGCACCCATGACATGCCAGTCATTGACGGACACAACGGCAATATCATCCACGCCACGGGCGAGGATGGCATCACGGTTTTCGAGATAGCCGGGCAGGTGGTTGAGCGAGCAAGTGGGTGTGAACGCGCCGGGAACGGCAAAAACGACAACCTTCTTGCCACTGAAAAGGGCGTCGGTGGTGGTTTCAACCGGGCCGTCGGCCGCCTTTTCCTTGAATGTCGCAGAGGGGAGTTTGTCGCCGATTTTGATGGTCATAATATCGCTCCTGTGGCAATGATCCGGCGCGACTATAGTCGATGAATTGACAAAGTCTCCATCGATTTTTGGGTTGTCCTCACGGAGGAAAATCCAGTGGCGCTTCCATGACCTGATCACCGGATTTGACCAGGATCGTCCACTGCTGGCCCTTCGGATTATAGGACTTTGGCAGCCCTTTGATGTTCATGTAGAAAGCCAGCTTGCGCTTGTCGCGCACCATGTTCTGCGGCTCGAAATAGGCGTAGCCAGATGGACCTGCCACGAATATTTCCGTCTCTTTCGGTGCACCTTCCGGCAGGCGCAACTCCACGCCCAGCAGGGTCTTGTCCGGCGTGATGTGGAAACTCTGGACCTTGAAGTCGTCTGTCGCGGGCATTGGCAAGCTTGTCTTGGCCTCCGCAACAGCCTCGGTTTCTTCCTCGGTTGCGGTCTCGCCCTTGCCCATGTCGATGTCAAAACTGGCCTCGAATGGAATACAGATATTCAGACAGACGCCGATAAAAGCCGTGAGGCGAACCTGTCCGCTATCCACGCCCGCTTGGGATTGCAGCTCGAAAGGCAGGGACACAGGCGCATCGTAGCCGATATCCTCGATCTCTTCGTTCTTGATGAGCTTCGGCACTGGAAAGGACAGTGATGTGAGGCGCGCCTTGCTCGTATCACCGAGCGTTATCTTGGGCGGGATGCCCGATTCCCCCGGTTCGCGCCAGTAGGTAATCCAGCCCGGCTTGAGCTCGATCTGCAATGCCGCCTGAATGCGGCCATCGGCATCGGCGGGCAGGCTGACGACCCGCATGCGTCCACCTTCGCTTTGCTGCCACTCCGTAATATCGGCTTTTGCGGTGGCTGGCTGCAATGCCAGTGCAAGCGTGAGAGCAAATAGCGGCAGTGATGCGCGGGCGAAGAGGGAGAGCTTGGCGTTCATGCGTCCGGTCTAACCCAACATCTCCGCAGTGGAAAGTTACGATTTTACGCAGGTTATCATTTTCGGTTGATTGATCCGCGTCTATGCAGCATCTTTGTGGGCACGCCAGCGCATCTCGCACAGGAGGCTACCGCGATGTTTGCCACCCTGATGAACAAGGATGAAACCGGCTTTCTGGAAGGCCATTTTCTCATCGCAATGCCGGGGCTGGAAGGCGGTGTTTTCGAGCGTTCGGTGGTTTATATCTGCGCGCATTCCAGCGCAGGCGCCATGGGCTTCATCATCAACCGCCCTCAACAGATCACCTTCACCGATGTGCTGCTGCATCTCAACATGCTGAGCCAGACTGATACCATCATGCTGCCCGACCAGACGCGGCAGTTCCCCGTCTTGTGCGGCGGACCTGTTGAAGCGGGGCGGGGCTTCGTTCTGCATTCGGATGACTATAGCGGTGATTCCAGCATTCCCGTCAGCGAGGATATTTCCTTGACCTCAACGCTGGATATCGTCCGAGCCATCAGCAGCGGCGAAGGTCCGAAGAAGGCGACCTTGCTTTTGGGATATGCAGGGTGGGGGCCGGGCCAATTGGAAAACGAAATCTCCAGCAATGGCTGGCTGAACTGCCCGGCCTCCGAGGACTTGATCTTTGATCGCTCCCTCAACAACAAATATGAGCGGGCGCTGGGCCTGATGGGCGTTGATCCGCGTATGTTATCCGCTGAAGCCGGTCACGCCTGAGTGCGGGAACAAAATTGTGATCCCAACGTTTTTACCTGCGCAGCCAGCTGAATGTCTGGCTTAGAATTTAGGGAGAAACATTATGGGTAGCACATCCGATAAAATCTCTGGCACGGCCAACGAAGTTGCAGGCAAGGTCAAGCAGGGCCTGGGCAAGGCAACCGGCAACGACCAATTGCGCGCCGAAGGTGCTGCGCAGGAAACCAAGGGCAAAATCCAGTCCACCATTGGAAAAGCGAAGGACGCCGTCAAAGGCGCGATTGACCGGGCTTAATTTACCAGCATTTCAACCCTAGCGTTGAACACTTTATCAATGAGCGCATGTGTTTTCAAAGCACGTGCGCTTTTTCATCGCCAGCGTCTCATCACTCAAAGCGGCTCGGCCCTTAGCCCAAAGCCGTCGTTTCCAGGAGCGACCTATGCGCCTATTTTCCTGCGCTGCGTGCGGACAGCCCGTTCATTTCGACAACCGCTCATGCGTCAGATGCGGCCATCGGCTGGTGTTCGTCCCGCAGACACTGTCCATGGAAGCAATCGAGCCCGCCGGTGAGCCGAACTGGTCGCTCGTTGCCAATCCCGAGAAACAGATCCGTTTTTGCGCCAATGAAGTCAACGATATCTGCAACTGGTCGGTACCCTCTGACAGCAACAGCAACTTCTGCCCGGCTTGCAGCCATAATCGACTGGTGCCGGACGCCACCACCGAAGACGGTATCGAACAGTGGCGCAGGCTGAGCCAGGCGCAGCGCCATCTGTTCTATTCGCTGCTGCGGCTGAAGCTGCCGCACCCGAACCGCGATGTGCATCCCAATGGCCTCGTCTTTGACTTTCTGGTGGACGAAGTTGCGCCTGACGGCTCGATCATCCCCGCCATGACTGGCCATGATGAAGGGCTGATTGCCATTCGCGCGGCGGAATCGGATGATGCGACGCGCGAGCAGATTCGCAGCAACATGAACGAGCCCTACAGAACCATGCTCGGACATTTCCGCCATGAGGTCGGCCACTTCATATGGAATATGCTCGTGCGCGATGCCCACCGGCTGGAAGCCTGCCGCGAGGTGTTTGGGGATGAACGTGCAGATTATGGCGAGGCGCTGAAGCGCAATTACGAGCAGGGTCCACCACCCGGCTGGCAGCAGAATTTCATCAGCGCCTATGCCGCCGTCCATCCATGGGAAGATTTTGCGGAGTGCTTCGCGCACTATCTGCACATCGTCGATACGCTTGAGACGGCACACGCCTACGGTATCGCCATCGAGCCCGAGGGACATGAAGCGCTGGAAACCGAGGTTGCTTTCGACCCCTACAGTGCAAGAAGTGCCAAGCAGCTGGTCACGGCCTGGATACCGCTAACACTTGCGCTAAATTCGATGCAGCGCAGCATGGGTCTACCAGACCTCTACCCGTTCGTGCTGACGCAGGCTGTTGAAACCAAGCTCGAATTCATGCACCAGCTGTTGCACGAGAGAATACCGGTCGGTCAGCCAGAACTGGCTGATGACGGGTTTCAGCCGATGCAGCAGCAGGATCAGGCTCTCTTGACCACCTGAAAGCGCTCCCGAAGCAGCTTCAGCGCTGCGTCGGGCGTATCTGGCGTGCCGAACAGGAAGCTCTGCCCGTAGTGACAATTCATGCGGGCGAGTTCCGCGGCATCCTCTGGCGTCTCGATGCCTTCGGCAACAACCTGCATTTCAAGTGCGCGCGCCATGGCAATGATGGAGCGAAGCAGCACGTTGCGCTTGTCGCTGGTATTGGCCACCAGCGCCTTGTCCAGCTTGATCGTGTCAAACGGGAAGCGCGTGAGATAGGCCAGCGATGAATAGCCGGTGCCGAAATCGTCAAGAGCGAGGCTGAGGCCCGTCTCCTTGAGTTTTGCCAGCACAAGCCGCGCCTGTTCCGGGTTTTCCATAACGATGGATTCGGTCAGTTCAAGCTTGAGCTGTTTCGGGTTGCAACGGGTTCGCTGCAACATGCTGCGAACGTCGTTGTAAAGCTCGTTGTTCAGGAGCTGGGCGCTGGAAATGTTGACCGAAATGAAGATCGGCAACTTGTCGATTGCGTGCTGCCAGTCCATCAGATCAGTCGCGGCACGTTCCAACGCAAACATTCCCAGAGGCTCGATCAGGCCCGAAGCTTCGGCAATTGGAATGAATTCGCTCGGTGGAATGGAGCCGCGCTTGGGGTGTTCCCAGCGCATCAAGGCTTCGAAACCTGCCAGATCGCCGTTGTCGAGCTTGATGATCGGCTGATAGGCCAGCGACAACTCCTTGCGCTCGATGGCGCGGCGAAGATCGCTCTCCATTTGCAGCCGGTCGGTGCCGGAGGTGCGGAACGCAGGCCGGAAAGGCTCGACGCGATTTCCACCGGCGCGCTTGGCCCGGTACATGGCAAGCTCGGCATCGCTGAGCAGACCCGCAGCACTTTCCTGCTGGTCGATCCATGAAACGAGGCCGATGGAGGCGGTCAGGACGATTTCGCGATTGGCGAAATTGATCGGCACCATGATGGCCTTGTTCACGGCTTCGGCAAAATCCGCCACGCGCTGTGGATCGCGCTCCGACACAAGGATCAGGCCAAACTCATCGCCGGAAAGACGCGCGAGCGTATCCTGTGGCTTCAGCAAACGGCGCAGACGGCGCGTGAGCGCGATGAGAATATTGTCGCCCGCAGCGATGCCCAGCGTGTCGTTGACCAGCTTGTAGCGGTCGATATCGATAGCCATAACCGTCGGGCGAACCGTCTCGCCTTCGGGCGCAAGGTTCAGCACGGATTGCAGCCGGTCAAGGAAGACCTGGCGGTTCGGCAGGCCGGTCAGATTGTCGCTCAACGCATCCTGCAGCAGGCGCTCGATGGAGTTCTTCTGCTCGGTAATGTCGGTGATCGTGCCAACGCAGCGAATGATTTCGCCGTTTGAGCCCAGCACGGGCCGCGCACGAATTTGCAGCCAGTGGAAATGGCCATCCTCGGCACGAATGCGGAATTCGTGGTTGAGGCGACCCTTGCGGTGGTCCAGTAACACATCCAGCGTTGCCTTGAAGCGGTCGCGATCGTCAGGATGCAGGCGCGGCAGCCAGTTGCGGGCAGCCCCGTGCATGGTGCCGTGGGCGAGCCCGAGCTTGATCGAAACGTCAGGCGTGGTGACAATGCGGTCGCGGGTTACGTCCCAGTCCCAGACCGTGTCGCCACTACCCGTTAGCGCCAGAGATTGACGCTCCAGATCGGAAAACAGTCCCTGCTGATAGGCGCTGCCGGCAAAGGCATGCTGGATGACCGTAAAGCCGATCAGCAGCACGATCAGAACCAGACCGCCGCCAAGGGCTGGCTGCACGATGTCGTTGTCCAACTGCCCGGTTACCGTCAGCCAGCTTCCAAACAGCCAAACAAGAATAAGCGCCCAGGATGGCACGAGCAGAATGGCCCGGTCATAGCGGTTGAAGCCGAGATAGATGATCAGCACCAATCCCGCCGTCGCCGTCAGCGCAAAGGACAGGCGCGCAATGCCTGACGCAATCGAGGGGTCATAGATCGCCACGCCAAACAACGCGCCCAGCCCGATGATCCACGCGAAGGTCGCATAGCCCAGATGGGCATGCCATCGGTTCAGGTTGAGATAGGTGAACAGGAAGACCACGAAACTGGAGGCCAGTGCCACTTCCGCACCCGCGCGCCATATTCGCTCGTCGCTGGAGGTCACCGAAATCAGCTTTTCGAGGAAGCCGAAATCCACGCAGATATAGGCCAGAACCGCCCAGGAAAGTGCCGCTGATGCGGGCAGAACCGAGGTGCCCTTGACCACGAAGAGAATGGTGAGAAGAACCGCGAGCAGACCGGCAATGCCGAGCACGATGCCACGATAAAGCGTGAACGCATTGATCGTGTCCTTGTAGGCCTCCGGCTCCCACAGATAGATTTGCGGCAATTGCGGCGTGGACAGTTCAGCGACGAAGGTAATCACCGCGCCCGGGTTCAGCGTGATGCGAAACACGTCCGCGTCGGCGCTTGGCTGCCGGTCCAGCGCAAAGCCTTCACTGGGCGTGATGGCGATGATGCGCTGCGAACCAAGATCCGGCCAGAACAGCTTGGAATTGACCAGTCGAAAATGCGGTGCGACGATGACGCGCTCAAGCTGCTCTTCCGACACATTGGCAAGCGCAAACACCGCCCAATCACCCTGATGGGCAGGGGACGAGGCGCGAACTTCGATGCGACGGCGAATGCCATCGGGGCCGGGTGCGGTGGACACCTGAAAGGCTTCACCCTGATTGGCGTGGATATCGGTTGTCGCCGTCAGATCCAGCGCCGTATCGTCTCTGGAAATCTTCACCGGCTCGAAAGCATGCGCTTGAGCGGCGAACAGGATGCAGACAAGGGTCAGCAGGGGCGTAAAGCGCGCTGCGGTCACAAGACGTCTGACGAAGTGCGACGCAAGGCTCATATATCTCATCAATCTACTGCGTCCCGCCGGGATTTTGCTTGTCGGTGATGAGGGAGAACATGAGGTGGTCCCGCCATTCGCCGTTTATTTTCAGATATTCCCGCAAGAGACCTTCTCGCTGAAATCCGGCATTTTCAAGCAGCCGTATGCTTTTGAAGTTCTCTGGAATACAGGCTGCCTCAATACGGTGCAACTGAAGTCCGTTGAAGATGTAGGGTATTACCAGCTTTAATGCGGCAGACATATGGCCTTGGGCGGCAAAGGCCTCACCCATCCAATAGCCAACCATACAGCTTTGGGCCGCACCGCGACGGATATAACCGATCGTTATGCCGCCCAGCAGCGTCTGTTGGCTGTTGAAAAGCAGCAGTGAAACGGCCAATCCGGACGAAAATTCCTGTGCATTGCGCGTTACCCGCACGCGGTACGAGCTTTCGGTCAGCTCGTCGCTTCGCCAGGTCGGCTCCCATGGCTGGAGAAACTGGCGGCTTTCCGAGCGCAGTCTGTACCACTGCCGGTAATCGGAATTACGCGGCAGCCTCAGCAGGTAGTCGGCATTGCGAAGTTCCGGCGCGTCGCTGTTGCGGGAAAGAAAACGCAGCATATAAGGTCAGACCTCATCCAATCGCCACGGTTCCTTAGCCCTTCGGGCGTTAGCCGTTTGCCATTTTGACGGACGGCGTCGCGGAAAGCTCTGCCGTGATATCCGAAAGCGGCAGCAGGTTTTCGAGCGGGCCGATGGCGGATAACGTCGGGACTGTATCGAAAAACAGTCGTCCCGCAAGATCGGTCAAGCGTGTCGTGGTGATATCACCCAGACGCTGCATCATCTCGTCATTGGGGATAGGGCGACCATAGAGCATCATCTGCCGCGCAACCTGTCCAGCGCGTGCGGCAGGGCTTTCCTGACCCATCAGCAACTGCGCGCGAATCTGTGCGCGGGCGCGGTCGATTTCTTCCTGATGAATGGCCTGAGACGACTTGCGCAACTCTTCGAGAATGACGGGCACCAGTTCCGGCAGGTCGTTGCTGCCGGTCGCGGCATGAATGCCGAAAATGCCGGTATCGGAAAAACCCCAGTGGAAGGCATAGACCGAATAGCACAGGCCGCGATATTCACGCACTTCCTGGAACAGGCGCGAAGACATGCCGCCGCCCAGAATGTTGGCCAGAATCTGCGAGCAGTAGAAATCGCGGGCGTGATAGGCCTTGCCTTCAAAGCCGAGAAGAACCTGCGCATCCATGAGGTCGCGCGTTTCGCGGATTTCCCCGCCGGTGTAGATGGCTTTTTCCATGACCGGCGTGGTCGCTGGCATTTGCGGCAGGCTGGCAAAGCGCTGCTCTACCTGCTTGACGAAACTGTCATGGTCCACGGCACCCGCAGCCACCACGAAGATGCGGTCAGTGGTGTAATTGCGGGACAGATAATTGCGGATCTGGCCGGTGGTAAAGGACTGAACCGTATCGGGCGTGCCGAGAATAGGGCGGCCAATGGTCTGGTCGCGAAAGGCAACGCCGGAAAAATTATCGAACAGCACATCGTCAGGCGTATCGGTCGCAGCGCCGATTTCCTGAAGAATGACGTTTTTCTCGCGTTCCAGCTCTGCCTCGTCAAAGGCCGATTCTGTCAGGATGTCGGCAAGGATATCGACGGCAAGGGGAACGTGATCTTTCAGAACGCGAGCGTAATAGGAGGTTGTTTCGGTCGATGTGGCGGCATTCACCTCACCGCCAACATTCTCGATTTCCTCGGCAATCTGGCGGGCTGTGCGCCGCGCCGTACCTTTGAAAGCCATGTGCTCGAGAAGATGGGCAATGCCATGCTCATCATCGGTCTCGTTACGGGATCCTGATTTGATCCACACCCCGAGCGCGACGCTTTCGAGATGCGGCATTTTCTCCGTAACAACCGTCAACCCGGACGAAAGCCGGGTTACATTTACACTCATATCACGTCTTTCCGCGTCACTGACCGCTGGCGCGAGCATGTTTGCCGATGTAGGTTTCAACGGCGTCCAGCTCAGCATCCAGAATGTCGAAACGCTCCTCCCGGTTCATCAAATCTGCCAACCATAGTGGAAGCGCGGGATCGATTGCGCAAGCGGATTTTACAGCGGCGGGAAATTTTGCTGGGTGCGCGGTGGAAAGCGTGACCATCGGAGTGCCTGATTTCTCATGCTTTTTCGCCACGAAAACAGCGGACGCCGTGTGCGGATCCAAAAGGTATCCGCTTTCGGCAAGCGTGTCCCTGATCGTGTCGGCAACCTGTTTTTCGGTGGCGCGACCGGCACGGAAATCCTTCTTGATGAACTTCATCGCCTTTTCGGAAATGTCGAAAGCACCAGATTGCTTGAGGCCGTCCATGGAGCGTTTGACAGCGCCGGAATCGCGACCATAGGCTTCAAACAGAAGACGCTCGAAGTTCGAGGAAATCTGGATGTCCATGGATGGCGATGTCGTGGCATGCACGCCTCGCATTTCGTAGCGACCGGTTTTCAGCGTGCGCGCCAGAATGTCGTTGTCATTGGTGGCAATCACCAGCTTGTCGATGGGGAGGCCCATCTGCTTGGCAACATAGCCCGCAAAAATATCACCGAAATTGCCTGTCGGCACGGTGAACGAGATTTTACGATCCGGCGCGCCCAGCGAAAGTGCTGCGGTGAAATAATAGACCACTTGCGCCATGATGCGTGCCCAGTTGATGGAGTTCACGCCCGATAGCTTGACGCTGTCACGGAACTTGCCATCGTTGAACATCTCTTTTACGAGGTTCTGGCAATCATCGAAATTGCCGTGGATGGCCATGGCGTGCACGTTGGATGCGGTTGAGCTGGTCATCTGGCGCTGCTGCACCGGCGATACCTTGCCATGCGGAAACAGAATGAAGATATCCGTGCGGTCGCGGCCTGCAAAGGCATCGATGGCCGCGCCGCCTGTGTCACCCGATGTGGCGCCGACGATGGTCGCGCGTTCGTTGCGCTGGGTCAGCGTGTAATCCATCAGGCGGGCAATGAGCTGCATCGCCACGTCCTTGAAGGCGAGCGTCGTGCCGTGGAAAAGCTCCAGAATGAAGGAGTTGGGGCCGGTCTGCACCAGAGGGGCGACGGCTGGATGCCGGAAGGTGGCGTAGGCATCGTCAATCATCGCGCGGAATGTATCGGCTGGAATTTCGCGGCCGGTAAAGCGGTAGAGCACTTCAAAGGCAATCTCCTGATAGGATTTGCCGCGCAGCCCACGAATTTCTTTCTTGGACATTGTCGGCCATTCGCGCGGGACATAAAGCCCACCGTCGCGTGCCAGACCCGCCAGAAGCGCGTCGGAAAAACCAAGCGATGGGGCGCTGCCCCTGGTCGATACATATTCCACGAGAGTATCCCTTATCGTCTGCCGCTCACCTGCTGAAGGCCTTGATTTGCCGCGTTTTAAAGCCAATTTGCGAAATTAGGCCAAATCCGAACACAACCAATCGATTTTTTCCAGCGCCGCTGCTATAGACCATCGCCGACAGGCATGAAAGGCCAATAAGTGGGTTCTCTGGTCCTGTCTCGGGATAGTTTTTGAAGGGTTGAACAGAGTGACAGGGAATATTTTGCGTTTGTCCGCCACCATATCGCTTCTGGCTGTGCTCGCCGGTTGCAACTCTTCCAATCCGTCGGAATCGCTGGCGGTGAATGCGCCCACGGCGCAGACGGTGGCGCCTGTCGTGCAGGCCAATTGCCCAACCATCACCATTCTCGATGGCAATGCGGTTCGCCGCATCTATGCGGGCGGCGCCAAGGATGATGCATCCAAGCTGGTCTATCAAGCCTCCCTGTCAGACACGACGCGCTCGTGCAGCATGAGCGATTCAACGCTGACGGTAAATGTTCTGGCCCAGGGTCGTCTCGTTCCCGGCCCGCTGTCCAAGCCCGGCCCGGTTTCCCTACCGATCCGCGTGACGGTGAAGGACGGCGATGGCGAAATCTACTCGCAGGTCACGAATTTCTCGGTTGATCTACCGGCTGGCGAGGCTGGCACGCAGTTCATCTTCAACAGCCCCAATGTCGCCATTCCCAATGGTCCGGGCGGCGCATCGCGCCAGACGAACGTCTTCATCTCGTTTGATACCGGGGCGTCTGCAAGCACGAAGAAGGGGCGCCGCGGATAAGGTGCCAACCGGCACCTTTCCGTCTAACGCTTCTATCCCGGCGATAGTGGCTCTACGCCACGTATACCAGGTTTGGGAGTGGCTTTACGCCACTCCGGCCCATTCAGACAGGGCTTCAATCGTCGCAGGCAGGTCCTGCATCCGGGCAATCACGGTTTCAGCGCCTGCATCCGTCAGCCGGTCTGCATGGCTCGGGTAGGTGTGGGAAGCGCCGGTAAAACCGATAACGCGCATGCCTGCCGCCCGCGCACCGGTAATGCCGTGCACGGAGTCCTCGATGACCACAACACGGTCTGGCGAAACGTTGAACTGTTTTGCACCATGCAGGAAGATATCAGGCTTCGGCTTGACGCGATCTGCGCCCAGATCCTTGGCCGAATAGATGTGGCCATCGAAATAGGGCTTGAGGCCAACCTTGGTCAGCATCATCTCCAGCCGCGCGCTGGATGAGTTGGAGCAGATGCAACGCGGTGTCGTCAGGCGCGACAGCGCAACCTTGACGCCTTCGATGATCTTCACGTCCCGTTCAAGACGCGCATCCAGAAGCTTCTCAGACCTTTCCAGCAGCGAAGCTGACAGCGGAATGCTGGCCTCACGCTCGATTTCGAGAAGAATATTCTTCCAGGTCATGCCCGAGAAACGTTCACCCATCTCCTCGGTGGAGATCGGGTAGCCCGCTTCGGTCAGCAGGTGTGATTCGACCTGGGCGGCGATAACTTCGGAATCGACGAGAACGCCGTCGCAGTCGAATATGATGAGGTCGAAGCCACTCATGGGCTCTCCTTAGCGATTGATGCGGGAAGATTTGGCCGCTTTTAGCCGATGTCGGCGTCAAGCTCAACCGAAACAGGCGAGACGCTCTTTCTCGACAATATTTCTTCGCCGTCCTATGTCATGCCATGGCCAAATCACCCAAATCCAAACCCGAAGACACAATCGCCGCAAAAATCAGCCGGACTCTGGCTGAAAGGATCGTGCGCGGCGAGCTGTCTCCCGGTGAGCGCCTGCGGCAGGACCATGTGGCCGAGGAGTTCGGTGCGTCGCATGTGCCGGTGCGCGAGGCATTCCGGCGTCTGGAAGCGCAGGGGTTGGCCGTCAGCATTCCGCGCCGCGGTGTGCGAGTCGCTGATTTTGGCCTTCCCGATGTGCAGGAAGTGGCCGAGATGCGAGCAGCGCTTGAAGTGTTGGCCCTGCGGCACGCCATTCCCAACATGACTGCGACCATTCTGGATGAGGCGGAAGCGGCGACGCTTGCGGGAGACAGGGCCATGGATGTGCGGCAATGGGAAGAGGCAAACCGGCGGTTCCACCGGCTGATCACCGCGCCCTGCAATATGCCGCGCCTGATGGAAGCCATAGACGGTCTTCACGCCGCAAGCGCACGTTTCCTGTTTTCGGCATGGCGGGCAGGGTGGGAACGGCGCACAGACACCGATCACCGCGCCATTATCGATGCCCTGCGTGGCGGACGGGATGAGGAAGCCGTGCGCATATTGGAGGGGCACGTGCGCTGGATCGGCCGCACCGCGGTGCGCACATCCGCAGGCGCCACGCGTGATGCATTCGCCATCGTCGGATAAATTATAGATAATTTTATCTCAGCATATCATGCTGTAATTGTTGCGCTTATGTGGAATCTATTCACATGGCGGCGGCACCCTTGCGCGAATTTTAGCGGTAAGGCTGGATTCATTAGGGGATTCTGCTCTATCAATCATGGTGTCTTTATAAATTATCTATAATTTGAAAGGAAGACATCATGACTGTTCACATCCCCAATGCTCCATCGGGATTTCTCGATCTCCCATCGAAGTCGTTCATCCAGCAGACGTTGTTCGTTGTCGCCGGAACGCTGGTTCTTGCGCTTGCATCAAGGATTTCCGTGCCCATGGTGCCGGTGCCGATCACCATGCAGACATTCGCAATCACCATGATTGGTGCGCTCTATGGCTGGCGGCTGGGCACGCTGACGGTGCTGGCTTGGCTGGGTGAAGCCATGCTTGGCCTGCCGGTTCTGGCTGGCGGAGCATTTGGCCTTGCGCCCTTCGTTGGCCCCACGGCTGGCTATCTCGTTTCATTCCCCATCATGGCCGCACTCGTTGGCTTCATGACGGAAAAGGGCATCAGCGGCGATCGTCCGTTGGCGGGCTTCCTGCTTCACTTCGGTGCCAGTGCTTTGGGTCTTGCGCTCGGATGGGTCTGGCTTGCAGGTTTGCTCGGTGCCGAAAAAGCCTGGATTGCCGGTGTCGCACCGTTCATTCTCGGCGCGGTGCTGAAATCGGCTCTCGCCGTTGCGGTCCTGAACGTCCTCTCTTTGCGCGCGCAAGCCGCCAAGTGACCATTCGTCTAAGGGCACATCATCTGCTGTGCATGCTGACCTATGTCGGCAAAGGCTATACGCACGGCTTCACGGTCAATTATGACCGTGTCGCCGCGCGATTGCGGGGTGGCGAAGAGATCGAAATCATATCCGGCCCGGACGATATCTGCGAGCCCTTGCTGGATGATAAGGACGCGCATTGTTTCGCGCATAGCGTGGTCGGGCGCGATGCAAGCGCGCTCGATGCCGTTGGGCAGTGGCTGGGTCGAAACCTGCAGATCGGTGATCAAATCAATCCGGACGAAGCTTTTATCGAAACGCTGCGAGCGGGCTTCAAGCACGGCCATCTGCGGCAACCCTGCTCAGGCTGCGAATGGACAAGCCTTTGCGACCGCATCGCGGGGGATGATTTCTGCGGCGTCAAGACAGCGCGGCAGCTAGGCGTCAATCGGTGATGTTAAGTTCCGTGCGTTCTGCCGCCGTGACCGTGGCGTTGACCAGCTTTGGCTCGCGGCGCGTCTTGTCATCATACGTCACCTTCACGGTATATTCGCCGGGATGCAGGGTTTCCTGATGCTTGGTATCGTAACGGCCGGAAATTTCCTTCTGGGTGCCTTGCAGGTCTTTCGTGATTTCCATGATGTCGATGCGCTGTGCATCCTTGGCTGTCACGGCAAGCACGCCAGCGTCAAGGTTCACGGTAACAGTTGTGCGTTGCCCAGCCGTCACGTTGAACGGCGTTTCGGCGGTCACCTTGCCCAACCGCGCCCGCATGATGAAGGAGCCAGCGGGCATCTGCATCAATTTGCCAACACCATAGGAGCCGGTGATTGTCTCCCGCGTTCCATCCAGCGTTTCATCGGTGGAAACGGTCTCGAAGCGGATATTGTCGGTTTCAACGGCGCGCCCGCCATCCTTGTAGACGGCATTGGCAACCACGACACCGCTGGGGATGATGAGATCGCGGCTGACAGTCTCGCCAGCCTTGACGCTGATGGTTTCCGAAGCCTGTGCGGGGCCGATCCGGCCCTCTAGCTTCAGCTCTCCAGCCGGAACGTAAATTTCCTTGGCGCCATAGATGCTATCGGTAAATGCAGTGCCCTGCTTGATATCAACACGCGCCTGTGGCTCGGCTTCCTTGCTGTCTGCGCTGCGCTTTGGAACGATGGTCAGCAGTGCTGCATCGAACACGACGTTGACCTGCGCGACCTTGCCATCGGTAATTTCAACGGGAATGGTCTTGGAAACATTGCCGAGGCTTGCGACGGCCACATATTTACCGACCGGGATTTTCTCCTCGAATGTCGCGTCGTAAGCGCCGCCAACATTCTCGGTGCTCGCATTGCCTGCGCTGTCAGCCTTGTAAAAATCCCAGCGAACTTTGTCGCTATCGCCAAGCGACGGACCGCCCGAAACGAGCATCGCATCCGTCTTGACGTTGATCTGCGGCTTTGGAGCCGACGGCGTAGCGGTCTGCGCAAAGGCAGTGCTGGCGAGAAGCGTAGAAACAACAATGATAGAAACGCGCATTCTGAAAATACCCCTGCAACCCATAGCCTTGGCGCCATCTCTAGATGGCACCCAAAACTCCGAAATCACAACGTCAAAAGTGACGTATGGTTCCATTGGTCACCAATGAATCACGATGAACAGTAAAATGCTGATTTTCCTGGGTGAAGTTCGACGCTTTTGGGCGAGGGGGCATCTCGCCTGTCTGCAAGCGATGAGGGCGTCATCTGCTGGCCCGATTAACACTGTCCATTCCCACTTTATGACGAGTCAGCGAATTTTTTTACGCACTTAGCGCGTTTTTGCACGCCGCGTTCAGGCTTTGATAACCAACTTCGGTAACCATAAGGGTCAGTTCAGTCGAGTAAGCGTATGGAGCGAGTACCTATGGCATCAGTGTTTCCGCTAGCCGATTTTCGGCGTGCCGGTTTTGATCTTGCAGGTGAAAGCGACGCCTGGAAAGACAGCATCATCAAGGGTGATTGCGTTGCCGCACTCGAGGCACTTCCCAGCCAGTCTGTGGATGCGATCTTTGCCGACCCTCCATATAATCTCCAGCTCGGTGGCTCGCTGCACCGCCCGGATCAGTCTCTGGTTGATGCCGTCGATAATGACTGGGATCAGTTCGCGTCCTTCGAGGCCTACGATGCCTTCACCCGCGCTTGGCTTCTGGCCTGCCGCCGCGTGCTGAAGCCCAATGGCACCATCTGGGTCATCGGCTCCTACCACAACATTTACCGCGTCGGCTCCATTCTTCAGGATATGAACTTCTGGATCCTCAACGACATCGTCTGGCGCAAGACCAACCCGATGCCAAACTTCAAGGGCCGCCGGTTCCAGAACGCGCATGAGACCATGATCTGGGCCAGCCGTGATGCGAAGGCGAAAAGCTACACCTTCAACTATGAAGCCCTGAAGGCGTCCAATGATGACGTGCAGATGCGCTCCGACTGGCTTTTTCCGATTTGCAGCGGCCATGAGCGTCTGAAGGGCGATGACGGCAAGAAGGTCCATCCGACCCAGAAGCCGGAAGCACTGCTGGCCCGCATTATCATGGCATCCACAAAGCCGGGTGATGTCGTGCTGGACCCATTCTTCGGCTCCGGCACCACGGGTGCGGTGGCAAAGCGTCTCGGCCGTCATTTTGTCGGCATTGAGCGGGAGCAGGATTATATCGATGCGGCCTCTGCGCGCATCGCCGCAGTGGAGCCTCTGGGCAAGGCGGAACTCACCGTCATGACCGGCAAGAAGGCCGAACCTCGCGTTGCGTTCAACGTGCTTCTCGAAAGCGGCCTGGTACGTCCCGGTCAGGTTCTGACAGATGCGAAACGTCGCTACAGCGCCATTATCAGGGCTGACGGCACGATTGCATCCGCTGGCACCGCTGGCTCCATTCACCGCCTGGGCGCCAAGGTGCAAGGGCTGGATGCCTGCAATGGCTGGACGTTCTGGCACTATGAGGACGGCGACGCCTTGAAGCCTATCGATGATCTGCGAACCATTATCCGCAATGAAATGGCAAAGGCCGGATAAGGCGATCCACCGCTTGCGCTCTTGCCCAAAAGGCGGGTCTACCCGCCGCGCATACTTCGTCCGGTTTTTAGTACCTTCAGTCCCGGATGAAGAGTAACAGACGCCCGGCCTTCTCTGAACGCCGGGCGTCTGTGTATCCGTCGTTAATCATATCAGAAATTTCTTAAGCATATCAATTGCCTGGAAAGCCTGGGGCAAGTATGGGTCTTTAGCTAGTCGGTGCAAGGGAGCCATAGCAAGCCGCCAACGGACCTGCCCGGATATGAGAAATGATGTCAGGGATGCCGGGACCGAAGAACGAAGACGGCAACTTTCCCGAGATCGAGATTTACTAATCTGGTTGCTTGCAGCCAGACTGGTGCAGGTAGAAGACCGCCATTTTCGCCTGCACCAGCCATTCTCATCTCAAGCGTGGACGCCATGCGCGGCCAGATCCGCTTTCAATGTCTTCGCATCTTTAAAATGAACCGCCTCCCAGCCCGCAGCCTTCGCACCTTCGACATTCGCGAGTGAATCGTCGATGAAGATGCTGGTTGCCGGGTTGAGGCCAAAGGTTTCGGCGTGAAGTTTGTAGATCGCTACATCCGGCTTGATCAGGCCGACATCGCCTGAAACCGTCACGCCGCGAGACAGGGTGAGGAAGGGATACATCTTCTGTGCTTCCCGGAACGTGTCGGATGCGAAATTGGTCAGCATCGTCACGTCGTGACCGCCATCAATCAGACCTTTGAGAATGGCGACGGAATCATCATAGGCGTGGGACACCATTTCGTGCCAGTGCAGACGGAAGGCGCGAATGTGATCTTCTCTCTCAGGGTGGGTTTCCAGAAGCAGCGCTTCTGCTTCTTCCCAACTGCGCCCGCGATCCTGTTCCAGGTTCCATTCGTGGGTGCAAACGGTTTCGAAGAACCGCGCCCGTTCCTGCGCATCTGGAATGATGCGGCTATAGGGAATGTTCGGATCATAATGGATCAGAACCTTGCCGATGTCGAAAACGATATGGTTGATCTTGGGCATCAATGTTTCCTAAGCAGTGTCGAAGGCCAATGGAATAGCCTGTGCGATGGCTTTTTTCATCACCGTTGGCAGGGCCTGGGCATCAAGATTTGTGACCGGCTCCCACCATCCGTCATTGGTCAGCCGCATGTCGGCGCTCGTTACCTCGGCGCGGTAGATTGAAAGCCGCAGTTCGAAATGTGTGAAGACGTGGGTAATGCTGCCCGCCGCTTCCCAGTTTGCAGCAAAGGGCGCGTGGTCTGTGCCGGTGCCGCCATCGATGCGTGATGTCCATGTGGTCGTCGGCACCTCTGTCATGCCACCCAGCAGGCCGGTTTCGATCCGCCGGCGAAGAAGAATTTCACCCTTATCGTTCACCGCAACGTAGGCTGCACCCAAACGCACCGGCTTCTGCTTCTTGGCAGCTTTCACCGGAAAACGTTCCGGCTCATCCTGCGCCAGCGCCAGACAGTGGTCCTTATAGGGACAGAGCGCACAGGCCGGACGCTTCGGCGTACAGATTGTTGCACCCAGATCCATCATGGCCTGCGCGAAATCGCCCGGACGGTCAGCGGGCGTAATCTGCGCCACCTTTGCCCTCATGGCGGGCTTGGAGCCGGGCAGGGGCGCGTCGATGCAAAACAGGCGGGAAATGACCCGTTCCACATTGCCATCCAGCACCGCCGATTGACGGTTGAACGCGATGGCCGCCACGGCTGCCGCCGTATAATCGCCAATGCCGGGAAGTTTTTTCAGGCCTTCCTCGGTGTCGGGAAAGATGCCGCCATGCTCATTGGCAACCGCTTCGGCACACTTTTTAAGGTTGCGGGCGCGGGCGTAATAGCCAAGCCCTGCCCATGCCGCCATCACGTCATCACTGGGCGCGGCAGCCAGATCCTCGACCCTGGGCCAGAGCGCCAGAAACTTGGCAAAATAGGGTTTTACCGCCTGTACAGTGGTCTGCTGCAGCATCACCTCAGACAGCCAGACATGATAGGGATTGGCCCGCAAACCCTTGGCCGCCATGGGCGGTGATGTGCGCCATGGCAGGTCGCGGTGGTGCCGGTCGTACCATGCCAGCAGCACGTCCGCGTAAGGCGGGTTGTCAGTTTTCTGAAGCATGGTTTGCTGTGGCCCTCATATTGGGCCTATACTTGGTCCATCCGCTTGCGTCGATCAAGCCATGAGTGCACGAGTTCAAAATGAAAAAGCCACGCAGAGGCGTTATCCAGATTGCCGAAATCGCAAACGGCATCATCGATCCCGTTCTGGCCAAGAGAGCCGGTATCAGCACCGCGCTTCTTGGCTCCTGGGATGAAATTGCCGGTGCGGATTTTGCCGATTGCACGCGGCCGGAAAAGATCACCTGGCCGCGGCGCGATGAGGGGCCGGATCGCGGTGGCTATCAGGCGGGCGTGCTGACCATTGCCTGCGAAGGTGCCCGCGCCCTGTTTCTGACCCATGCGCAGGGGGAGTTGATTGCTCGCATCAACGGTTTCTTCGGCTTTCCCGCCGTGCGCCAGATCAGGATCGTTCAGAAACCCGTGTCGCGAACGCTCAACCGTCGCCCTAAGCCACAGCCGCTGCGTGGTGATGCCGCAAAGCGGCTGGAAGGCATGATGGACGGCATTGAAAGCGATGTGCTGCGCAAGGCGGTTGAACGTCTGGGCACTGCGGTTTTGCAAAAGCGCGTCCGCCGTGGCACGATTTGACGCAGGTCTAAGTCCAGACGGTCCTTGACTGGTCACAATTCTTTGACAAGAAGAAAAGAAATGGCCGCTTGTTCTGCTCGGGCAGCCACTATATCGCAATTGTAGACAATTTCAGTCTTTCACACACAGGTGCTAGATGCATTTTCCAGAATTCAATATCTCTCGCCGCAGCCTGCTTGGCGGTGTTGCACTGGCCGCAGTTGCTGTCGCCCTGCCATTCGCACTGACACCGGGCTCCGCCTTTGCGCAGGAATTGCCCGAATCATCCGGCAATGTGGATATGGACGCGGTCATGAAGCCCGGCCCGCTGCCGGACCGTGGTCTTGGAGACGTGAATGCGAAGGTCAAGATCGTCGAATACATGTCGATGACCTGCCCGCACTGCGCCCATTTCCACAACACCACATTTGAAGAAATCAAGAAGAAGTACATCGACACCGGCAAGGTCTACTTCGTTATCCGGGAATTCCCGTTTGATCCGCGTGCCGCTGCCGCCTTCATGCTGGCCCGTTGCGCGCCAGAGCAGCAGTATTATCCGTTCGTTTCCATGCTGTTCAAGCAGCAGCAGAGCTGGGCAACGGCGCAGGATGCACGCGCAGCCCTGCTGCAAATGTCGAAACTGGCCGGTTTTTCACAGGAGACCTTCGAGGCCTGCTTGACGAACCAGAAGCTTCTGGATGATGTGAACGCAACGATGCAACGCGGTGCGACGGAATTCGGCGTCAATTCGACCCCGACCTTCATCATCAATGGAAAGCGCTACGCTGGAGATATGTCTGTTGAAAAAATGTCGGCGCTTGTCGACAGCCTGCTCTAATAGACGTTACCTGACAAAAACGGGCGACGGATACATCCGTGCGCCCGTTTTTTTTGACGATAGAGCAGCGGCATGAAATTCAACAAGCTGCGTCTTCTCGGCTTCAAATCCTTTGTCGAGCCCTCCGAATTCATCATAGAGCCGGGCCTGACCGGCGTTGTCGGCCCCAATGGCTGCGGCAAGTCCAATCTTGTGGAAGCCCTGCGCTGGGTGATGGGTGAAAACTCCTACAAGAACATGCGCGCCTCCGGCATGGATGACGTCATCTTCTCCGGCTCCGGCAACCGTCCAGCCCGCAACACCGCCGAAGTCGGTCTCTATCTCGATAATTCCGACCGCACCGCGCCCGCAGCCTTCAATGATGCGGATGAAATTCAGGTCACACGCCGCATCGAGCGTGAAAACGGCTCGGTCTATCGTATCAATGGCAAGGAAGCCCGCGCCAAGGATGTGCAGCTTCTGTTTGCGGATGCCTCCACCGGCGCGCGCTCGCCTTCCATGGTCGGGCAGGGCCGCATCGGCGAGCTCATCAATGCCAAGCCACAGGCGAGACGTCAGTTGCTGGAAGAGGCCGCTGGCATTTCCGGCCTGCATTCGCGCCGCCACGAAGCTGAACTGCGCCTGCGCGCTGCCGAGACAAATCTCGAGCGGCTGGAAGATGTTACCGCCCAGCTTGAAAGCCAGATCGAAAGCCTGAAACGGCAGGCGCGACAGGCCAGCCGCTTCAAGATGCTATCGTCAGATATTCGCGCCCGCGAGGCAACGCTGCTGCATATTCGCTGGGTGGAGGCCAAGCAGGCGGAAGGCGAGGCGGACAGCGCGCTCAATCAGGCGACCAACATCGTGGCCGAAAAAGCGCAACGGCAGATGGAAGCGGCCAAGGAGCAGGCCATTGCCAGCTTGAGGCTGCCTGAACTGCGCGAAAACGAAGCCAGAGTTGCCGCTGCCCTGCAACGCCTGCAGATTGCCCGGACCCAGCTGGACGAAGAAACCAACCGCATTCTGCGCCGTCGCGATGAGCTTGCCCGCCGCCTTGCGCAATTGGGCGAGGATATTGTGCGTGAAGAACGCATGGTCGCCGACAATGCCGACATTTTGGCGCGCCTTGATGAGGAAGAGGCGGAAATTCAGGAGATGCTGGCCGATGCTGGTCGCTATTCTGAAGAAACGCGCCAAGCCTTCGAGGAAGCATCAGACCAGCTGGCCCGGAGTGAGCAGGCTTTCACCGCCTTGACGGCGCAGCGTGCAGACGCCGCCGCCAATCGCGGACAATTGGAACGAACCATTCGTGATCTTGCCGACCGGAAGGCGCGTCTGGACCGTCAGGCATCGGAAGCAGCTGGCGAAATTGAAAACATCGATGAAAAGCTGTCCCATCTGCCTGATCCATCGGAAAAGCGTGAAAGCGTAGAAGCGGCAGAAATTGCGGTCGAAGACGCGATGCTCGTGGTGGAGGATGCCGAGACCGCTGTTGCCGATGCACGGTCCGCCGAAGCTCTGGCGCGAGGCCCGGTTGAGGCTGCGCGCAGCCGCCTCAATGCGCTGGAAACCGAAGCGCGCACCATTTCAAAAATGCTGGCAGCCGGTGCCGTCTCCGGCTCGTTCACGCCCGTTGCCGAAGAGCTGACAGTGCAGCGCGGCTTTGAAGCAGCCCTTGGTGCGGCACTTGGGGATGATCTGGAAAGTCCGCTCGATTCCGCCGCTGCCGCATACTGGACTGACAATGGTGATGGTGCGGATGACCCGGCGCTACCGGCAGGTGTTGCGTCGCTGCTCTCGCATGTCGATGGCCCCAAGGCTTTGAACCGCACTCTTCGCCAGACGGGTCTGGTCTCTAGCATGGACGAAGCCATGCGGCTGATGTCCGCGCTAAAGCCCGGCCAGCGGCTGGTGACGAAAGACGGCGCGCTGGTGCGCTGGGATGGCCATATTACTGGTGCCGATGCGCCGGGCAATGCCGCGCTCAGGCTCTCGCAAAAGAACCGCCTGGCGGAACTGGAAAACGAGAGCGAAGAGGCCCGCTATGCGCTTGATGAAGCGCAGGAGCAGCTTGCGACATGCGCTGACGAGATTGCCTCCGCCGAGAGCCAGCTTGCCGATGCGCGGGAAAGAAGTCGCCTCGCATCCCGCCAGCTTGTGGATGCACGCGATGCGCTTTCCACGGCCGAGCGTGCTTCCGGCGATCTTTTGCGCCGCCGCGATGTCGTGTCTGAAGCCATCAAGCAGATCGGCGGGCAGATCGAGGACATCGTTGCTCAGGAAGAAAATACCCTGATCGAACTGGAAGACGCCGCCGATCTCTCCGATATCGACCTGCGCCTCAAGGAAACCCAGCTGGAGGTGGCAACTGACCGCAGCCTGCTGGCCGAGGCCCGTGCGCGGCACGAAGGTTTGAACCGTGAGGCCGAGGTGCGCCAGCGCCGCATCAACGCCATCGCGCAGGAGCGCGCCACATGGCAGGCCCGCGCGGCAAGCGCCAGCGGCCACATTGCCACGCTTCGTGAGCGTGAAGACGAGGCCCGTGACGAGCTTGCCGAACTGGATATCGCGCCTGAAGAATTCGATGAGAAGCGCCGCAATCTTCTGACGGAGTTGCAAAAGACGGAAGAGGCGAGGCGTCTTGCCGCCGACCAGCTGGTGGAGGCGGAAAACCATCAGCGTCAGGCGGATCGCGTTGCAACCATTGCCTTGTCCGAACTGGCGGAAGCCCGTGAAAAGCGCGGGCGTGCGGAAGAACGTCTGGTTTCGGCCCGCGAAAAGCGTCAGGAAGGCGAGCACCGCATTCGTGAAGCGCTGAATGTCGAGCCGCATATGGCCTTCCGCCTGACGGGCCTTGCCGTGGACGCGCCCATGCCGGAAATCCGCGATGTCGAGCGGGATCTGGATCGGTTGAAAATCGAGCGTGAACGTTTGGGCGCCGTCAATCTGCGTGCCGAGGAAGAGCAGGCCGAGCTTTCGGCAAAACTCGCGGCGCTCATCAAGGAACGCGACGACATTATTGACGCCGTTCGCAAACTGCGGGCGGGCATTCATAATCTCAACCGCGAAGGCCGCGAGCGTCTGGTCGCCGCTTTCGATATCGTCAACACGCAGTTCCAGCGCCTGTTCACCCACCTGTTCGGCGGCGGCACGGCGGAACTGCAACTGATCGAATCGGATGATCCGCTGGAAGCCGGGCTGGAAATTCTCGCCCGCCCACCGGGCAAGAAGCCGCAGACCATGACGCTGCTATCCGGCGGCGAGCAGGCCTTGACGGCCATGGCGCTGATCTTTGCCGTGTTTCTCACCAACCCCGCACCCATCTGCGTGCTGGACGAGGTGGATGCGCCGCTGGATGACCACAATGTCGAGCGTTATTGCAACCTGATGGACGAGATGGTGGCATCCACCGAAACGCGCTTCGTCATCATCACCCACAACCCCATTACCATGGCGCGCATGGACCGTCTGTTCGGGGTGACCATGGCCGAGCAGGGCGTTTCGCAACTTGTTTCCGTCGATTTGCAGATGGCAGAGCGGTTGATCGAAGCCGTTTAAGCGCCTGATCGTCGTTTTTTTCATCATTTTATAAAAATAAATGCCTGCGCAGTCGGATCTGACGTAACGGCACGTTTTTGATATTTATCAATTCCTGTTAAGTGCTGCCTTATAGTTTCTCTCAATGGTTGGTTTTCAGGAAATATTAATAAACTATTACACACCCTCTGATTGGTGTTCTCACGCGAAGCTGTCGACACTTGATCAGGAGGCGTGTAAATTACTGAATCCATTGCCATATCACACATGATTCATATCTAATTAATAGTTCGATATCACTCTTCATCACGCATTCTGTACATCGTCCAATGCCATACGAGCCACCGCGATTTCGCGGTTCTGAGCTGCTCAAGAGGATATCTATGTCTATTCGTTCTAAGCTTTTATCATGCGTATTTTTTCTTGTTGCAATACTTGCCGTGACCTCCTTGTTCTCACTTTATGCATTGAATGAAGAAGGAAAATTGCTGCACAGCATCGTGGCGGACCGTGTTGTGCCCATGGCGCAGCTTAAATCCATTTCCGATGATTATGCCGTCAAGATTGTGGACACCGTTCACAAGGTGAGTGGTGGTGCGCTGACCACTGACCAGGGTGTCCAGAGCATCCGGGGTGCTATGCAGAGCATCGAGAAGTCCTGGACGGATTATATGGCGACGTATCTCACGGTGGACGAGAAACGGCTTGCCGACGAATTCCAGCTCTTGCGCCAATCGGCGGACCAGAAACTACAGGGCGTCATCACGCTTTTGCAGGGTGGTAATCTGGAAGAAATCAGCAAATTTGCCGATACCCAACTCTATGCAATCATCGATCCCCTGGGGGAATCCGTTTCAAAACTGATCGACATACAATTGACCGCAGCCAAGGACGGTTTGGTGGCCGGTGATGATCTTAGAGATTTCATCCTGCAAACCCTGGCTGTCCTCGGTGCGATTGCCGTGGCGCTTGCCGCTATTTCCGTTCTCATCGTCACCCGCGGCGTTATCAAGCCCATTCAATTGATGACGGGCTCCATGTCATCGCTGGCGTCAGGCAATGTCGATCTGGAAATTCCCGGCGCTGATCGCAAGGACGAGATCGGAAAAATGGCACAAAATGTCGTCATCTTCCGCAACAACGCCATTGAGCGTATCCGTCTGGAGGCAGAAGCTGACGCCAATCGCAGCCTGTCGGAGAAGGAACGCCTTGCCCGCGAGGAGCAGAAGGCGAGGGAAGCGGCAGACACCAGCTTTGCTGTCGATAATCTGGCATCCGCGCTGTCGCGTCTCTCCAACGGCGATGTGTCCTACCGCATTAGCCAGCCCTTTGCCGCACATCTCGATGCGGTGCGTGAAAACTTCAATTCCTCTGCCGAAAAACTTCAGTCTGCGCTGAGCCAGGTGGCCAAAAATGCCCGCGGCATCGATGCAGCTGCCAATGAAATCCGCGCCGCTGCCGATGATCTGGCCAGGCGTACGGAACAGCAGGCAGCATCGGTCGAGGAAACCGCAGCGGCTCTGGAAGAGATCACCACCACGGTGAAGGATTCCACAAAACGCGCCCAGGAAGCCGGCCATATCGTGGCAAAGGCCCGCACTGGTGCCGAGCAGTCCGGTGAGGTGGTCCGCAATGCTGTTGTCGCCATGGAGCAGATCGAAAAGTCTTCGTCTGAAATTTCCAAAATCATCAGCGTCATCGACGAGATTGCCTTCCAGACAAACCTTCTTGCGCTAAATGCGGGCGTGGAAGCAGCCCGTGCGGGTGAGGCAGGCAAAGGCTTTGCTGTCGTTGCTCAGGAAGTCCGCGAACTGGCCCAACGCTCCGCCAATGCCGCCAAGGATATCAAGGGCCTGATCACCACATCCAACACTCAGGTTCAACAGGGCGTGCAACTGGTTGGCGAAACGGGGCGTGCACTGGAAGCTATCGTGGCTGAAGTGCAGGACATCAACCGTCACGTTGTGGCGATTGTGGATGCGGCACAGGAGCAGTCGTCCGGTCTGCAGCAGATCAATACGGCTGTGAACCAGATGGATCAGGACACGCAGAAGAACGCCGCCATGGTCGAAGAGCAAACGGCAGCCAGCCATGGTCTGGCCCGTGAGGCCGCTTCGCTCAACCGCCTGCTGGGTCAGTTCAAGCTTGCGGAGGGAGGTTACGAGGCGCCGGTGCGGCAGGCCACGTCAGCGGAACGGCCGGTTCAATCTCCTGCCCGCGCATTGGGCCGCAAGATTACGGCGGCCTTCAATGGCAATGCCGCTGCCAAATCCGGTTGGGAAGAGTTTTAAGCCCGAGCTCACAGCAGAACTGATCCACTTTAGAAGCCATCCATTCCGCTCGCGCTCGTCGCGGGCGGTTTGATTTTATCAACACATGCGCCGCATTTATGCTGCACTGCCGTGCAATGGTGCAAGAACTGCCGTTTCCAACACTATGACAATGCTGTAAAGGGTTGAAAAATAGAACGCTTCTGGGTGGAGAGCGTAGAATGAAAAAATGGGTCTATACATTCGGCGACGGGGCCGCCGAAGGGCGTGCGAGCGATTTCGCCGTGCTGGGTGGCAAGGGTGCCCATCTGGCCGAAATGGCAAGCCTCGGCCTGCCTGTTCCTCCGGGCCTGACCATCATCAGCGAAGCCTGTGCGCGCTACCATCAGGGTGGCCGATGCCTCCCGGAAGAGTTGAAACTTCAGGTCACCACTGGCTTGCGCGGCATGGAAGCCATCACTGGCTGCACCTTTGGTGCGGGACCTCAGCCGCTGCTTCTTTCGATCCGCTCCGGCGCGCGCGCCTCCATGCCCGGCATGATGGATACGGTACTCAACCTCGGCCTCAATGACGAAACCGTGCAGGCGCTGGCCGAGATTTCCGGCGACGCCCGATTCGCATGGGATAGCTACCGCCGTTTCATCCAGATGTATGCTGATGTGGTGATGGGGCTCGACCATGAAATCTTCGAGGAAATTCTCGAAGACGAGAAGGGCCGCCTCGGCCATGAATATGATACCGAGCTTTCCGCCGGTGAATGGCAGCATATCGTTTCGCTCTACAAGGGCTTGATCGAGGAAGAGCTTGACGATCCCTTTCCGCAGGATACGCAGGTGCAATTGTGGGGCGCCATCGGTGCCGTCTTTGCAAGCTGGATGAACACCCGCGCCGTAACCTATCGCCATCTGCACAATATTCCCGGAGACTGGGGAACGGCGGTTAATGTGCAGGCCATGGTGTTCGGCAATCTAGGCTCGTCTTCGGCCACCGGCGTCGCCTTCACCCGCAATCCATCGACTGGAGAAAAGGAGCTTTACGGCGAGTTTCTGGTCAATGCGCAGGGCGAAGATGTGGTCGCGGGCATTCGCACGCCGCAATCCATCACCGAAGATGCACGCATCTGTTCCGGCTCCGACAAACCCTCCATGGAAAAGCTGATGCCGGAGGCTTTCGCGGAATTCATCGGCATCTGCCAGCGCCTGGAAGGCCATTACCGCGATATGCAGGATATGGAATTCACCATTGAGCGCGGCAAATTGTGGATGTTGCAGACCCGCGCGGGCAAGCGCACGACCAAGGCGGCGATGAAGGTTGCCGTCGACATGGTGGCGGAGGGGCTGATTTCCAAGGATGAGGCCATCTGCCGTATCGAGCCCTCATCGCTTGACCAGTTGCTACACCCCACCATCGATCCATCTGTCGAGCGCCCCATTATCGGTTCTGGCCTTCCGGCCTCGCCGGGTGCGGCATCCGGTGAAATCGTCTTCACGTCTGATGAGGCGGTTGCTGCCAAAGCAGAGGGCCGCCGGGTGATTCTGGTGCGCATGGAAACGAGCCCGGAAGATATTCACGGCATGCACGCCGCAGAAGGCATCCTCACCACCCGTGGCGGCATGACCAGCCATGCGGCCGTCGTCGCGCGCGGCATGGGCATACCTTGCGTTTCCGGCGCTGGCTCCATGCGGGTGGATCTGCGCAGCAATGTGTTGATCGGCGTGGGATGCATGCTGAAAAGGGGCGATGTCATCACCATCGACGGCTCATCCGGCCGTGTGATGAAGGGCGAGGTCCCCATGACCCAGCCGGAACTCTCAGGCGATTTCGCCAAGCTGATGGAGTGGGCCGATAGCACCCGGCGCATGACGGTGCGCACCAATGCCGATACCCCGGCAGATGCCCGCGCCGCGCGTGCATTCGGCGCGGAAGGCATTGGCCTGTGCCGCACCGAGCACATGTTCTTCGAGGGCGACCGCATTCAGGTGATGCGGGAAATGATCCTTGCTGAAACTGAAGAGGGCAGGCGCGCCGCACTCGATCAGCTGCTGCCCATGCAGCGGCAGGATTTTACCGAGCTGTTTTCCATCATGCACGGCATGCCGGTCACCATCCGTTTGCTGGACCCACCACTGCACGAATTTTTGCCCAAGACCGATGGCGAAATCGTCGAGGTTGCCGCCGCCATGGGCATGTCGCAAACCCTGTTCCGGCAGCGGCTGGATGCGCTGCACGAATTCAACCCCATGCTCGGCCATCGCGGTTGCCGTCTGGCAATCTCCTATCCTGAAATCGCCGAAATGCAGGCCCGTGCGATTTTCGAAGCGGCGGTGGAAGCCGCCCGTCTCACTGGCGCACCCGTGGTGCCGGAGATTATGGTGCCGCTGGTCGGTCTGCGTTCAGAGCTGGATTATGTCCGCGCCGTCATCGATGGTGTCGCCGTCTCGGTGGCACAGGAAACCGGCATGACGCTGGAATATCTGACCGGAACCATGATCGAGCTGCCACGCGCTGCCTTGCGGGCTCACGTCATTGCCGAGGCTGCGGAATTCTTCTCCTTCGGCACCAACGACCTGACGCAGACGACCTTCGGCATTTCCCGTGATGACGCGGCCCGCTTTATCGAGACCTACCAGCGCAAGGGCATCATCGAGCGTGACCCCTTTGTCTCGCTGGATTTCGATGGCGTGGGTGAACTGATCCGCATCGCCGCCGACCGTGGTCGCCAGACCCGGCCAGAGCTGAAACTCGGCATCTGCGGTGAGCATGGCGGTGATCCGACCTCCATCCATTTCTGCGAGGATGTGGGGCTGGATTACGTCTCCTGCTCGCCCTTCCGCGTGCCGATTGCGAGGCTGTCTGCGGCGCAGGCAACCCTTGCCATGGCGGATAAGCGCAACGCGAAAACCGTCTCGAAGGTCGTGCCGTTCAGGGCTATCCCCGCCAAGGTGTAACCTTTGGTCTAACGGTTCTGCACGATGATCCTGCGCTCCACCACCACGGGGCGGTAGAACATGTCGCGGCTGGATTGCGCTTGCCAGGCGCGTGTGTCGGCGCGACGGTCGAGGTCAAGATCCAGCAGGCAACCGGCCATAGGATCGGTGTTGGGGCGGAAGCCATAGCCACGGCAGGTCGTTTCGTCGCGGGCGCGCTGTTCTTCCGGCGTCAGTGTCTGGCAGGATGACAGCGATAGCACGGTTGCGATTGTGCCGAGAGCGATGGAAACGCGCATGATGATAACTCCTTGATGGCAGCAAACTGAACTGCCCTGTGTATCCATTGATACGATTGTTCGCGCCTTGAGAAAAGTGCACAAAACGCCGACCATACGCTGTTCAAGGGGTGGGTCGATTCCATTTCAACCCAAAACCCATTATGACGTGATGTCCCGGCGATTCCCTGCAAAATTGGATGTTTTGCGCGAAACGCTCTTGTTGAAATACTAGGGCATGTCGTGCAAACGGTTTAAGTGTTTGCAGCAGTGACATGCCAAGCCAGGTGCCGCCCCATGACTGTGCGTTTCGTTCGGCCCGTGTCCTATGCGGCATATCTTTCCCGATATCTCGCGCTGGCAGCGCTTCTTCTGTTTCTGGTCGCGGCCCCCCTGCATCGCTTCGGTCCGCTCACATTGCCGGACTTCATCTCGCTCACGCTCATCTCCGCAGCCATTGCCGCTGTCGCGCTGCTCTTGGCCCTCATCGGCTTGCAGCGGCTGTGGTCAACAGGCGCGAAAGGCGGGCTGTGGTCGCTCTGCGCCATCTTCTTCGCCGCCATCCCTCTGGGCGTGGTGGCATTTGCGGGCTTTCTCTATTGGCAAAAGCCCCACATTTACGATGTGACGACAGATGTGCTGGATGCGCCGAACTGGCTATCCATCCCAACCGCCAACCAGCAATGGCTGCCGCGCCCGCTCATCGTTTCCAAAGCGGAGAGGGATGTGCAGGTAGCAGCCTATCCAAGCCTTGCAGGCCACCGCTATGAAGGCGCCATCGACCGCGTCTATGCGGCGGCCCGCAAGGTTGCGAAAGCCGAGCGCATCCGCATTTCCCACACCGATGGTCTGATCGGTTCGCTGCCGGATACGCAGCCCGGCATGCCGCAGCAGGACCAGAACGAAGGAGCAAGCGACACGCCGGTCGAGGAGTTGCCGGCCAATGTGCCTGTGCCTCTGGCTCGCCCTGCAGAGGCTCCGGCACCGACCTTCTTCAATGGCAGCGGCGTGGTTGTGATGCAGGGCGAGACGCGCAGCCTCATCTGGGGCCTTCGCTTTGATGTTCTCATAAGGCTGCGGGAAGACACTGAAACCACGCTGGTGGATGTGCGCGTTGCGTCGCGCTTTGGCCCCCATGATCTGGGCATGGGCGCGAAAATCGCCGAGGCCTATCTCGATGCGCTGGACGCCGAAATGCAGGGCCTCAACGACAACTGACGCACTGCGCGGCTCGCCTTTCAGGTCGGAAAATAAAGCCCGTTCAAAGATGGTGGACCATCCGTCTGCACGTGCCCTTTTTCCAGCAGGTCTTCCATATGGGCGAGGACTGAGAGTGCAGCTGCGCCATGCAAACGCGGGTCGGTGCTTCTGTAGATGATTTTCACCATGTCAGAAATGGTTCTGTCACCCGCATGCAGACGTGCCAGCACGGCTTTTTCGCGCATGCGCCGGTGGGTGCGGAGGCCACGCATGAAGGCAGTGGGTTCATTGACCGGACCGCCATGGCCGGGCAAAAGCAGCCTGTCATCCCGTTCCAGAAGCTTTGTCAGCGACGCCATGTAATCGCTCATCGAACCATCCGGTGGCGCAACGATGGTCGTTGCCCATGCCATGACGTGATCAGCCGAAAAGACGATGCCTGTACCCTCAAGCGCAAAAGCGCAATGATTGGCCGTGTGGCCGGGCGTATGCAGCGCCGTCAGTGTCCAGCCATCACCTATTAGGCTCTCATTATCGCCAAGCGCGATATCCGGCACGAAATCCGTATCCGAGCTTTCGGCAAATGGGTTCCGCTCACCCTCATGCAACGGCCTTGCGGCGCGATGCGGCCCTTCCGCAACGGTCAGCGCCCCGGTCGCCTGCCTCAACCGCGCCGCCAGTGGCGAGTGGTCGCGGTGGGTGTGGCTGACGAAAATATGGGTCAGTTCGCGGCCTTCCAGCGCGGCCATCAATGCGTGAAAATGCGCATCGTCATCCGGCCCCGGATCAATCACCGCAACGGATTTTTCGCCGACAATATAGCTGTTGGTGCCATGAAAGGTGAAAGGCGAGGGATTGTTGACAGTGATGCGCTGCACGCCATCGGCCACAGGCACCGCATTGCCATAAGCGGGCTGAAAATCGCGGTTGAATTCCGGGTCTGTCATAGGCTCAGTCAATGCTCACTCGTATTCGATTTTGATGATGCTCACTGCCTGCATTCATCACAGTGTACGAAGCCCCGGTCTTGCGACGATAGGGCGGCGGCGTCGTACCCCCTGACGTAACATGAAGAATTAGACCGACACACAAGAAATATTGCGCGCCACGCAACTTAATGATTGCCGCTGCCATTGCGCTTTGCTAATCAGGCCGCATTCAGGTCGTGGCGCTTCGCCCACTGCCCTGTTGGGGCGTCGCCAAGCGGTAAGGCACCGGTTTTTGGTACCGGCATTCCCAGGTTCGAATCCTGGCGCCCCAGCCATTGCTGTTTGATGCAGCCGAATAAGTCTCTCATTGAACTTTGATCTACCCCGAGCGCCTCGCCGCACGAATTGATTTCGCAGTTCCCGCTTGGAAGCGCGTTGCATAAAACCTTATCTATCGCTAAGGTAGTGTTCACCGCTCATCGCTTGGTTGCATCGTCTGTAAAACGCTTTGTCGGCAAGATAGCGAGTGTTTTCTTGGGAAGCACCGCGCCTAAGGGAAGCTGGGGGAATTCTGATGTCTGTTACGGAAAGCGGTCCTAACTCGACCGGCACGTTCGAAATCATCGCGTTCAGGCTGCACGATCAGACGTTCTGCGTGCTGACAAGAACGATCCGCGAGATCCGGGGATGGGGCCCAGCGATGCCGATCCCGAACTCGCCGCCCGACGTCATTGGTGTCATGAACCTGCGTGGCACGGTTATTCCCATCATCGATCTTGCTAACAAGCTTGGTATGGACAGCACTGAGCCCAATGAACGGAGCGCCATCGTTGTGGCCGAGGTTCATGGTCTGGCGATGGGACTGGTCGTCGATCGGGTCTCGGATATTCTGACGATTCCCGAAAACATGCTTCAGCCAGTACCGGAGATCAGCGTATCGCCGGGCATGCGCTATGCGGACGGTATCATCGCGCAGCCGGACGGCATGATCTGTTTTCTCAATCTTGGACGGATGTTCGAAGAGGTCGCGGTCAGAAATATGAGTGCTGCCTGATTGGTGAAGACCTGCACGTGAGGCCTTGACGGCACATCACGTTCTGGCTGTTACCTTGTCCATGACAGGCTGATTTGATAGTCAGTCCGCATGGAAACTTCGCTCTATTTGCCTGTCAAAGCGTTTCTGGAAGCCGCTGGCTTTTCCGTAAAAGGGGAAATCAGCGGGTGCGATCTGGTGGGGCTGAGCGGTGATGATCCGCCTGTCGTGGTCGTGTGCGAGCTAAAGCTGACCTTCAATCTTGAGCTTATCCTTCAGGCTGTCGACCGCGCTGCGGTTTCCGACGAGGTCTGGATTGCGGCAAGAATTTCAGCCAAAGGCAAGGGGCGCGAGGCTGACAAGCGTTACAGGGATCTGTGCCGCCGTCTCGGCATCGGCATGCTGGGCGTATCAGATCTTGGCGATGTCAGCATCATCGTTGCATCCGTTTCTCCCATGCCTCGCACCAACGCCAAGCGGCGTTCGAGGCTGGTGCGAGAGCACCAGAAAAGGCGCGGCGACCCGGTTTTGGGCGGCAGCACCCGCACACCTGTCATGACGGCTTATCGACAGCAGGCGCTCGGATGCGCAGCCGTTCTTGCTGAAGCACCTTTGCGCGTTCGTGATGTGAGGGAACGTATTCCCGAGGCCACGAAAATCCTGCAGTCCAATGTCTATGGTTGGTTCGAACGTCTGGACAGAGGCATTTATGGCCTGACTGATGCCGGGCGTGAAGCCCTTATTCGATGGCCGCAGCCAGTGCCAGCCGTCTAGAGCAATTCCAGCAAAAGTGGGAACCGGTTTTGCGTCCGGAATTGCGTAAAAACAAACAGATAGAGCGTTGAAGGTGAACCATGTTCACCGGAAACGCTCTAGGCGGCCTCTATCGGCTTGACGGCTTTCAGCCTTGGGCGACCGATCTTTCTGGCGATAACGGTCAATTCCCTCGGCGTGGATTTGGTCAGGGCAAGCCGCGCTGCCTCGCTCATCGATGTCGCGATGAAATCGGCGCTGATTTCGGCCGCATCGATCTGCCCGAAATTCTGTCCGTCGGCGGTCGGCATCAAAATCCCCACCCGCAATTTTGGCCTTGCCCGCTTCAGACGCCTGATAATCTGGCGGGCATGGGATTTGGAATTACCGTTCAGGAACGAGACCACGACAGTTTCGACACCATCTATGGCAAACCCTTGCGTGCCGCGACCGGCAAATCCGGCATAGCTGGCTGATGAGACCTCTGCACCCTGTATCTCGATGATCTGCGAGAGCATGGCAGCGGCAGCGTCATCTATTGCTCCGCGTCCGCCAAGACATAGGATGGTCTGGCCGCGCCCATCCGGCAACTCGGTCGGGTCGTTGACGATGATAGAGGCCTCGGCCTCGTCCTCTTCGTTCTCTTCCTCGTCGGCAATGTCGGAGAGATTGTCGACCAGCGTCAGCGAACTGCTGGAAAACAGCCCGATCTGTGCGTCGGACATGACACCGCGCTGGCGGTCCATCTCACCCAACAGCAAAGCAGGAAGCCCAACCTTGTCGTAATAATCAACGAGATATTCTTCCTTCAGATATTCCTCGGCATTGTCGGTCGCCTCGTTCGGATCACCCGCCAGCAGTCTTTGATACAGCTTTTCATGCAGTTCCAGCACCGGCTCATTGCCAAGCAGAACGTCCAGAAAGCCGAATTGCGGAACATAGCGGCCCAGAACCACAAGGCAGACGGTCAGCGGTGTGGAGAGCATAAGCCCGATTGGCCCCCACAGCCACGACCAGAAGATCGCCGAAACGATGATGGCCAGCGGAGAAAGCCCCGTATGCGATCCGTAAAGCCAGGGCTCCACCACATTGTTGCTGATGATTTCAATTGTGATGAACAGCGCAGCTACCCACGCAACAAGCGACCAGCCGGGCGCAATGGCCAGAGCCAGAAACAGCGGCAGGATCATGCCAATGACGGGGCCGATATAGGGAACGAACCTTAAGACCAGCGTCAGCAGCCCCCAGAGTATGGCGTTAGGAATGCCGAGCACCCACAGACCAATGGTAATGGGCACAGCATAGAGCGTATTCACGACGAGCTGCATGAGCAGATATTTGCCAACGCGCTTGCCCGCATCCTGAAGCGCTGCGGTGGTGCGGTGCAGATCACTGAGGCCCACCAGCCGGATGAAGCGGTCGCGCAGATCTTCCCGCTCCAGAAGCATGAAGACGACGAGAACGATGACAAGACCTGCCGTAGCAAAGGGGCTGATCAAGGGCAGGATCAGGTTTCCGAGCGTCTGCAGCGGGTTGGAGCGGGCTATGATTTCCACCGGCATCGGTTCGCGCGGTGGTGCCACAGGCGCCGCGGCGTCCTGACTTTCCACCGCTCTCACCTGTATTTCCGCGCCCACCTTTTCCACCACCTTGCTCAGATGATCCAGCAGGCCGTTGCCCGCACCGGCTTGGGCCAGTGTTTGCACCTTGCTGACGATGTTGCGCTGATAGGTGGGAATGTTGGTGGCGAGATTGGCGACCTGGGTGGCCACGATGAAGCTGAAAATAGCAATGGCGGTGAAAGCTGAGATGACGGCAAGAATCACCGCCAGTATTTTCGGCACAGATCGCTTGCGCAAAAATGAAACGATGGGTGCCAGCGTGAACGACAAAAGCAGGGCAAGCGCAAGCGGAATGAAGATATCCTCACCCACACGCAGCAGAAACGCCACGCCGATCAGGATCAACACCGTTCTTCCCGAAAGCATATTGGACGAAGCCCCATCGGTCTTCGGATAGGTCGGACCGGCGGTTACCGCGCTCACAGTTTTCGGAAAGTCCATGTCTTTATCCCGCCTCATGCCCAAAAAGGGTCACATCGTTGGCCTTTTCAACAGGCAGCGCAAAAGGCTGTTGGCAGTCGGTCGGGTGAACGTGTGACATGCGCTAGCCCTTAGCATGGCCACGCGAAGCGGTGAACGCATGTGGTGATATGCGGTTCCTTGCAGAACAGAGAAGGACAAAATTCTGTTGAACCCTGTTTGCTCAACACTCGATTTGCGAGCCAGAATGGAGCGCCCATGGATGGCCATGCCTCATATGCAGGGCCGTCATGTCAAAAACTTGCGTTGTGAGGTGAACGAAAACACCTTTAAAAGCCTTATAGCGTTTTTGCGTCTGGAGTTTTGAATGCCCGCAGGTTCTTCCCGGCCATCCTGTTTGCCCGAAAGCGGCGAGGCGGCCGACGTCATCTATCGCTTCGACTGGTCCAAAACCTCGCTTGGGCCCATTGAGAGCTGGAGCGTGACCATTCAGACCATCGTGGCGACGATGCTGCGTTCTCCCGTTGCCATCGCCACCATGTGGGGAGATGAAGGCGTGATGATCTACAATGATGCCTATGTCGAAATCGCGGGCAAAAGGCATCCCGGTCTGATGGGCTCCGCCGTTCGGGAGGCGTGGCCGGAGGCCGCAGAGTTCAACGATCATGTCATGAAGTCGGGCATGGCTGGCAAAACGCTATCCTATAAGGATCAGCCTCTGACGCTGTTTAGAAATGGCGTTGCCGAAGACGTGTGGCTGGATCTCGACTATTCGCCGGTGGCCGATGAAGATGGCACCACACTCGGCGTTTTTGCCGTGTTGCGCGATACATCCGAGCGGGTCAAGGCGGCAAGGCAACTTGAAGCGCTGAATGAAGATCTGGAGCGGCAGGTGCTGGAGCGCGTGCTGGAACAGGGCACGACATGGAACATCAACCCCGATATGCTCGCCGTAATGGGTGTGGATGGCCGTTTTCTGGCAACCAACCCCGCATGGGGCAAGACGCTGGGATACACCGCCCATGAAATGCGCGGCTTCACCTATTCCGATCTGCTGCACCCGGACGATATTGCAGACGCAGATCAAGCTCTTGCCACACTGATAAATGGTGAGGCTGTCATTGAGGTCGAAAACAGATACCGGACCAAGGACGGGGCATATCGATGGTTTTCCTGGGTCTGCGTGCCAGAGAATGGCAAGATTTACTGCATCATCCGCGATGTGACCAATGAGAAAATTGCCCGCGCCGAACGCGATCAGCTCTGGCGGCTTTCGCAGGATATGCTGGCCCGTGCCAGCTATGACGGTGAAATGTCAGCCGTCAATCCTGCATGGGGCAAGGTTCTGGGTTGGAGCGAGCAGGAGCTGCTGACCAACCCTTACGTCGATATCATCCACCCTGACGACGTGCCAGGAACGACGGCGGCACTGGTGGAAATGGCAAAGACCGCCCAGCCGACGAAGTTTGAAAACCGCATCCTGACCAAGAGCGGTGTGTGGACGCCCATCGGCTGGACCGTGTCGCCAGAAGCCGACAATGTGAATTTCATCGCGGTCGGCCGGGACCTCTCGGATTACAAGGCTCAAGAAGAAGAGCTTGCCGATGCTCAGGAGCAGTTGCGACAGGCACAGAAGATCGAGGCCATCGGTCAGCTCACCGGCGGCTTGGCGCATGATTTCAACAATATTCTGGCTGGCATTGCCGGAAGCTTGGAGATGATGAAGACGCGTCTTGCGCAGGGGCGCGTTGGCGAGTTGGATCGCTATATCGTTGGCGCAACCGGTGCCACCAAACGCGCTGCGGCCTTGACGCAAAGGCTTCTGGCGTTTTCGCGCCGCCAGACGCTGGCCCCGAAAACCACCGATGTGAACGCTCTCGTCACCGGCATGCTGGAGCTTGTCCATCGCAGTATCGGCCCCAGCATCGAGGTTCAAACCGATGCGGCGGACAATCTCTGGACAACCTTTGTCGATGCGGGCCAACTTGAAAATGCGCTGCTCAACCTGTGCATCAATGCGCGTGATGCCATGCCCGATGGCGGCACTCTCACCATCAAGACCGGAAACCACTGGCTGGATGCGCGCACAGCAAAAGAAGTGGGCCTTAAAGCCGGTGAATATATCAGCCTGTGCGTTGCAGATTCCGGAACAGGCATGTCGGCAGAGGTCATGTCGCGTGCCTTCGATCCATTCTACACCACCAAGCCCATCGGGCAGGGCACTGGCCTTGGCCTCTCCATGGTGCACGGCTTTGCAGGCCAATCAAACGGCGCAGTGCGCATCGAATCCAGAATTGGTGAAGGCACCACGATCAGCATCTACCTTCCGCGCCATGGCGCAGAGGCTGATGCGGAAGAAGGTGGCGAAGCCCAACAGGCACCCGCACCGCAATCGAGCGGCGGTGAAACGGTGCTGGTGGTGGATGACGAACCCTTGGTTCGGATGGTTGCCGTCGAGCAGTTGGAAGAGCTCGGATACCGGGTTCTCGAAGCCGATGACGGAAAATCCGCTCTGGCCATCCTCAATGCCGACACCCAGATCAACCTGCTGGTGACCGATGTCGGCTTGCCCAATGGCATGAACGGGCGCCAACTGGCAGAAGCGGCGCGCATGGCGCGGCCAGACCTCGGTGTTCTCTTCATAACCGGTTATGCGAAAAATGCCGTTCTCAACCACGGCCATCTGGAGCAGGGCATGCATGTCATGACGAAGCCGTTTCAGAATGATGTGTTTGCGCGCAAGGTCAATGATCTGATCGGTCGTGGCGTGTGATGCTCAGCCCCTTGCCACGAACATTTTATCGCAGCTTGCTTATGGACATTCCCTCTCAGGGATTTATGCAGGTGTCGGAAAACCGCGCAGACGAACACCTGATATGACAGGCTTGGAGACCGACGCTTGATGAAACCCAAATTGGCTCAACATTTGTGGGCACGGATTGTTGTCGCCACGTGCCTTCTGGCTGCGGGAACTGCCAATGCCACGCCGGTTCTGGTTGTCGATACCGCCAGCCGCCAGGTCCTTTATCAGGAAGACGCGGGCGTGCCGTGGTATCCTGCATCCACCACCAAGCTGATGACGGCGTTGGTGGTGTTCGAAGCGCTGCGGGCCGGTGAAGTCACCCTTTCCACTCCCGTAATGATGACGCGCAACGCAACCAAGCAGGCCTTCCTCGAATCCGGACTGACCTTTGGCCGAACCATGACGCTTGAAGACGCGCTTTATGCAGCACTGACGGCGTCTGCCAATGATGTCGCCGTGGCTTTGGCGGAGGCAGTTGCGCCGAGCGAGGCTGCGTTCATTCAGCGCATGAATGCGCAGGTGCAACGCCTTGGAATGACAGGCACGCATTTCGCAAGCCCAAATGGTTTGTTTGACCGCAGCAACTATTCCACGGCGCGCGATCTGGCCATTCTCGGCATGGAGATCGAGCAAGCCTATCCGGAATATAGCCGTTTCTTCCAGGGATCTGCCGTCATCATCGATGGCAAGGAGATCAAATCCAACAATGCCTTGCTGACCAGCTTTGATGGAACCGTCGGAATGAAAACCGGCTTTCTTTGTGCCTCGGGCCGAAACTACGTTGGTCTTGCCACCCGCAATGGCAAGCGCGTGATGGTCGTGATCCTTGGCGCGACGACGGAGCGCGAGCGCAACGAACGCGCCGCCAAATATCTGACGGAGGCTTTCGACGGCAAGCTTCCGGCGTCCGGTTCGCTGGAAGCCATTCAAAACCGCAGCGATGTGGCACCGCAGGATATGCGCATCCGGCTTTGCACGGACAAGAGCGTCGCCTATGAGGCCGAGCGTGAAGCGCTTTACCCCATGGGGCTGCCGGGCCACGAAACCTTCCTGAAACCCCAGACATCAGGACAGGTTCGGACAATCACCACCTGGGCCACCGCCACGGATCTGCCCGTGCCGACGCCACGGCCACCGGAGCAACAGCTGAAAAGCGGCTCCACTGGCTAAGGCCTGCGACGCTCTCCAATAAAAAAGGCACGTCCCACGACGTGCCTTTTGTCATTCTGTAAAGCTGATGCTGGCTTAGAGCGCCATGTCGGGGCGCTTTGCAGCTGGCTCACCAACGGCTGCGCCGTTGCCTGCATTGATGGCTGTCATGTCGATCTGCGGCGGGGTCGGAAGCTGCAGGTGCTCGCTTGTGTAAGCCCATTCCTGCATGACCTTTTCGGGGTCGGCATTCAGCTTCGTGCCGTAGCTTGGAACGATTTCGCGGATCTTGGCCTGCCACTCTGGCGAAGCGACCTTGTCCTTGAAAACCTTCTCCAGCACGTTGAGCATGATGGGAGCCGCAGTCGATGCGCCTGGAGATGCACCCAGCAGAGCCGCGATGCTGCCATCCTTGGCGCTGACGATTTCGGTGCCGAGCTTCAACACGCCGCCCTTTTCCGCATCGCGCTTGATGATCTGCACGCGCTGGCCCGCCTGCCACAGGCGCCACTCACCCTGTTTGGCGCCGGGGAAATATTCCTGCAACGCAGCGAAACGGTCGTCATCAGACATCATCAACTGACCGGCCAGATATTCCACCAGCGGATACTCATCGATTCCAACGCTCATCATTGGCCACGCATTGCTCATCGTGGTTGATGTCATCAGATCGAAATAAGAGCCTTCCTTCAGGAACTTCGTGGAGAAGGTCGCGAATGGTCCAAACAGCACGACGCGCTTGCCGCCAATGACGCGCGTGTCGAGGTGAGGAACGGACATGGGCGGAGAACCGACCGATGCCTTGCCATAGGCCTTGGCCAGATGCAGCATGGTCACGTCAGGGTTTTCGTTGACGAGGAACGAGCCCCCGACCGGGAAGCCGCCATAGGCTTCGCCTTCAGGAATGCCGGACATCTGCAACAGATGGATGGCACCGCCGCCTGCACCAACGAAGACGAACTTGGCATCAACCGTGCGCTCGGAATCATCCTTGAGGTTGCTATATGTCACGCGCCATGTGCCATCGCTGTTGCGTTCGATGGCGGTGACTTCGCTTGATGTCTGAAGGTTGAAAGACTTTTGCGTTTGCAGGTGAGCAACAAACTGGCGGGTGATTTCGCCAAATTCCATGTCGGTGCCGAGCGGAGACCATGTCGCGCCGATTTTCTGGTTCGGGTCGCGACCCTCCATCATCAACGGAACCCATTTCTTGATCTGTTCCGGGTCGCTGGAATACTGCATCCCGGCAAAAAGCGGGCTGGCCTTAAGCGCCTCATAGCGCTTTTCAAGATAGGCGATGTTTTCCTCGCCCCAGACAAAGCTCATATGCGGAGTGTGGTTGATGAAGGAGCGCGGGTTCTTCAAAACGCCATTGCGCACCTGCCATGCCCAGAACTGGCGCGAAATCTGGAACGCCTCGTTGATTTCGATGGCCTTGGAAATGTCGATGCCGCCATTGGCGGTTTCTGGCGTATAGTTCAACTCGGCAAGCGCGGAGTGACCGGTGCCTGCATTGTTCCAGCCGTTGGAGCTTTCCAATGCAACCGCATCAAGGCGCTCCAGCATTTCGATGGACCAGTTCGGCTCCAACTCGTGCAGCCAGACGCCAAGCGTCGCGCTCATAATGCCGCCGCCAATCAACAGGACATCAACCTGCTTGTCGGCAGCCTGCGCCAGTGCAGGCGCGCCCGGCAGCGCGGCAGCCGCAAGGCCCGCAAACGCCGTGCCAAGCACCTGGCGACGGTTCATGGTAAAGTCGTTGTTCGAGAATTCGGTTGTCAGGCCTTTGCCCTTGTCGTTTCTGCTCACGTCTTTTCCTAAACTAATTGATAATCTTCAATTTGTGCGGCGCAATAACGCATCGATAGCTGTAAGACAACTCGGGGAGGGGCCAAGGGTCAGCCCCGGCTTACGTAAGCTCAGAAAATGCAGCTTCCCGTGAAAAATTTCGCAAACGACGTTTCAGAACTCAAGGCTGCGACATTTTGCCTTATTTTTCCGTGTCATAGGCCTGTTCGCCTTATGGAACGCAAGCGGAGTTGCGGCAGAAGCTAATAGGCATCTAATCGATTGAAACCATAGGCTTGCGCTATGTGCATATCTGATGTGCGACCATGCCTTTTTGCGAATATCGACCTTTCCAAGCCTCGGCGCAGACCAAACAAAGGCCATAAAAAAGCCCGCCTGATCCAAAAATCGGCGGGCTTTGAGAAGCAGTGGCTCAGGCCTTATTCGCCTGCGAGAAACTCTGCGCAATAGCTCGGGCCGTTGACGCCGGGACGGTCGGAAACGGTGCGAACGGAATTGATCTTGTAGTCGCCGCCAACAACGATCTGCACTGTGCAGGAAAGGCTTGCATTGCGTGCAGCCGAAATCTGGCGTCCGCGCTTTCCGTCCTTGCCTTCTTCGAACTTGGCAGGAATCTTCGCGTTTCTGAAACCACCACGCCATGTGTAGGTCGTCGTGCTGCCATTGGTGACGTCAGTCAGCGGCGGGCCAAACTTGGCAAAGAACACGCCTGCAGACTGGCCGACCCAGCGCGTTTCAACAGCGCTTTTAGGTGCCAATGAAGGTGTGGTCGTGGTGCAGGCGGAAAGGGCAATCGCCAGCCCTGCCAATGTTAAGCTGCGAAAACGCATGGAAATTTCCTTTGTAAGCGGTGTCTGAGAGATGGGAGATGATGTCCCCTAGCAGATTTACGGCGGTGCGGCAGTGCCGACATTGGCGCAAATGAATATTTTTTGCCACAATTGCTTTTTTGTAACGATCGCGCCCTGAAGCGGCGGGATCACGCCACCGGGATACGTCGACAAGGAACCTTTGCCCCTGAGTTCCGTTAGGTCCACAGGTATAAAGGAGACTATCATGTTAAAAGGTCTGGTTCTGTGGGCAATGGGTGTGCCCCTCGTCGTTATCGTCCTGCTCTATATGTTCTTCTTCTAGTCGAAGAACGGGCTGTAAATCATCGCAGCCACTAGCGAATTAAGATCAATACGGTCATGCCTCAGGTTTATACACTGCGGCGTGGCCGTTTTGTTTTAAGTGTATCGCTAAGACTTCGCTTGAAGTTGGTTGCGCTCTTCAGGCTCATCCGAGAGCCAAATATTGCCATCCAGAACGCCGTTGTAGGTGGGGTGATACATAAGCTTCGCGAAAGCCGAGGCTTGTATACCGTCAAGGATATCTGGAAAGCTTCTTTTAAAAGGGTGGCTCTTGCAGAGTAGAAAGACTCACCTTGCATCCGTCTGCGGGCTTGAAGCTTCCCGGTGACTGCGGCCCAGCGCGTTGGCCGCTGTCAGTGTGAATTTTGCCGTTGATTGATGTTCACTCGTCATGCAACAGGCGGCCGTCGCAATGTCCAGTTCAGAAATCCTGCTTTCAATATGTGTGCCGACCTATAACAGGCAGTTTTTGCTTGAGAGGAATATCAATTTCCATCTGGAATGGTTCCGCAGGCTTGGCATGTCATTCGAGATTGTTGTTGTCGATGACTGCTCGACCGATGGCACCGCCGACTATATCAAGACGCTGGCGGATATTCCCGAAGTCAGCCCGTACAGAAGAATCAAGAATTCCGGTTTCGTCAGCAACTACGCTTTTGCCATGCGCCGCGCGCGCGGCCGCTACGCCGTGTTCCTGGGCGATGATGACCTGCTGATCCCGGAAAAGGTCAAGCAATATGTCGAGATCATGGAGGCCGAGCCCGGCATCGGCATGGTGCAGGCGCCGTGGTTGCTGGTTGATGCGCGGGGCGGTCAACGTGATATCGGCCCCTTCTATCGTATACCGGGCCCAACCCGCCACTCCAGGGGCGATTTCTCGTCACTCCTCAGCTTTGTCTTCAATCACCACGTCTTTCCAGAGTTTCTGATTGTTCGTCGCGATGTGCTGGCGAAATCCATATCCAGTGCGACCCCATTCATTTTCTGGGCTTACCTTTACACCGCCCGCGCGCTCGACAAGGCCGACATCCTCTTCATGCCGGAGCCGTTTGCGCGCGTGACTGCGATCTCTGACGACCCCAGAATGCAGCAGGGCAACAACGAGTGCATGTTCCAATGGGATACCTATCGCGGTGGCATAGAATATCTGGCGGCGCAGATGTGGAAGGACAAGGTGCCATCCACGCATGAGCGTGACGATTTCTTCCGCCGTCTGACGGAATTCATGCTTCACAGGCAGGGCGTCGCATTGCGGCTGCATATCGATGCGCGCAACTGGCCAGAAGCTTACATTCTCTACAACCGCATGGCTGCCTACCAGACTGTGGTGTTGAAGGATACGACAAGCGACACGATCAGGAAAATCGCCGGCCTCGTAGTTGCGGCGAAAGAAGCGGCCGCCTTCAGCGACCTGCCTATCATCCTGGATCCAATCGTTGGCAACGAGATCGTTGAACTCCTGCCGCAGGCGCTGAAAGACCGCATCACCCGCGAAATCCCCACGCGTGACGATGGCCCGCGCGCCTGGCTTCGCTTTGATCCACGCTTCGGCGAGCCTCTTGCGCGAAAAGATGCAGCTTTCGATCTTTCCACCTACCTCGACCAGTTTATCTGATGGAATTCGCCAGTTCGGGGCAAGACTAGAGCATTAAACAAGGCTGTATTTTCTGCAGGTAAAGACGCTGCAAATAGGATTGGTGGTAAGAATGAATTCTCCTGTTACTTTGATGTCCCAGCATTCTCCGCTAGCCGCAGCGGAACTCGATAGAATTCCGGTCGATCTTGAGGTGCCGGTCACCTGGTTTCCGTCACAGCTCGATGGTGAGCGTCACCGCGCGATGTTCTCGCAACTGTGCAGCGTTCTCGCATCGCGTCCCATCGATGTTCATTTGAAGCCTGTGGCCCATGGAATGCATGACGTTCCGCGCCGCCCGCGTCCGAATGGTGTTGTTTTTTCCTATCATTCCATCGGTACAGAGCGGAATGTCTGGCGCATCAAGGAAACGCCTATCGCTGGCTGGTACTCCTTCGATCCGAACGGCTTCTCAGGCTGGAGTTCGCTCGCAAAGTTTCCGGCCTCCCATATGTCTCGCATCAGGGGCTGCGAGCCAAATGCAAGCCTTGCCTATGTTCAGCGGTTGAAAGAAAAGCTGCGCAGTCGTAATGCGTCGAAATACAGCCAGTCGGCAGAGGCTTTCACGCTTGATCGGCCCTATGTTTACTTTCCGCTGCAGCTTATCGATGATCCTGTCAGTGAATTCTGCCGTCTGAACCCGTTTGACGTCATTGTTCGTGCAGCCGAGATGGCGCAACAGAGCGGCTACGCCCTGGTTTTGAAGAGGCATCCTTTGTGCCGGTCTTCTGTGGTCGCTCAGGTGTTGGGAGAGGTGCAAAAGGCATTCTCTTCCGTCGTCATATCCAATGCTTCCATCCATCAGCACCTTGAAGGCTGCCGTGCTGTCATCGTTGCAAATTCCGGCGTGGGAATGGAGGCGTTGATGTATTTGAAGCCGGTGTTCTCCTTCGCATCAAGCGAGTATGAGCTTGCGACGACGCCGATTTCTTCGCTTGAAGAACTCGATGCAGCATTTGCTCCAGAGCTTCCCGATAACGCCGCATGGATGGCGCAGTTTCTGAACTATTATCTCGAGCAATGCTGCTTCTCGATTTACGATACCAACACCATAGAGCGGCAAGTCAGCCGTGCTTTGGTTGGCGTATCTGCCGTTGTGAAGTCAGGCGCAAGCGAGAGGGACGCAACCTCATCTCATGAGGGAAGTGCGCTCAGCGCTTCCCTGGCTGAGGCGCAAGCCGAGACTGCACGCCTGCGCGAAGTGGCGACACAGGCCGTTGAACTGGCAGCTCGGCTTGAAAAGCAGCTGGCTTCCCAGTCCGGGTCTCAGGACGCGTCATCTCCAGCATCTGCGAATGCAATTGCGGCCGCGACAGAAGTCGCTATGCGCCTGCATGAGGGAGGCATGGCCGCAAGTGTTGGTGAAGCTGTACTCGGTGGAACCATTCGTTCTGCATATTCTGCCTATGCGGAAATGGCTGTGACCGCGATGCGATCGCCAGAGTTGAAGCGTCAGGTGGAAGTGGAGATCATGAGTTCGGCCTATGCCGCAGGTATGGACCCGACACTCGCTCACAAAAACCGCACGGCCAATGATTATCAGCGCCTGCACGATCATGACCGAGGTTATCAGGACAACAATTGGCTGGTCGATCATTGCGACGTCATCTCGTCCGTCAAGCCTGAGGTCGTGGTCGAAGTCGGCTGTGGAAATGGCCGCTTCCTACGCAAGATCGCCCCTCTCGTTCCCAATGTCGTCGGTCTTGATTGGGCGCGCGCGCCCCAGCTCGCGGTCATTCCTGACAATGTCGAGTTCCGCACAACAGACGTTCTAAAGGATGAGATTCCAAACGGAAGCGTTTGTGTTTCGGCAGATGTTCTCGAGCATTTCGAACCGCATGCCTTGCCGGCGCTGATTAAAAAGCTCCATGAAGCGGCACGCTTCAACTATCACGTGATTGCCTGCTATGATGATGGACACAGCCATTGCTCTGTTTTCCATCCCGGTCAGTGGCTTGCATTGTTCAAGACAATTTCTCCGGACTACCGCCTGGTAGCAACCATAACCCGTCCGGGCAGGCCAGATCGTATTGCCTGTGTCATCACCAATATTTCAGGCACGGAGAGATTTTTCCCCAAGCTTGGTCCGCTCACGGGCGGTTGGGAAACAGATACCGGTCAAAAAATCAACTTCGCCAGCAACTTCTCATTCGAGGCTGGTGGTACAAAGGCGGGTGCTTGGTTCCCGATGGCGAATGGAACGGGCGCAATGAAGTGGAATGGTGGAAACATCGATTATGTTTCACTCAGCGCCGATGGCAGCACGCTCAGTGTAAGAAATATGGAAGGCGGCTCGTTTTCCGTCAAACGATCATCGTAAAGCCGCTTAGGCAGTCGAGATAGTCATTGATCTTAGGGAGGCGCCGGATAATCCGGCGCCTCCTTTTGTTTCTGGCTTAATCCAGCTGGTCCAGCAGCCTTGAGGCCGTTGCCGAACTTGTGCGGCGAAGCTCGATTTCGTCGCGGCGGCTGGAAAGCTGTTCGCTGGCCAGAAGCGCCTCGGCCAGATCGGCGGGGAGGGAAAGGATCACCCGTTCGCCCTGCGCAATCTTGCCCGTATCGGTGCGTCTGTTCAAAATCATGCCGCCAGCAACAGTGTTGTTGGTGTCGGCATCGATCAGAATGAACGAGCCAGTCGAGCGGTTTTGCTCATAGGGATCGAAGATCGCCGTCTCGTCGAAGGACAGGCGAACCTTGCCGATGGCGTTCATGGCAAGCGTGTCGGTGTGGGCAAGCCATTGACCGTTCTTCAGGTCCAGCTGCGTTATCGGCTGTACGGAAACCCGCTGGCGGCGGCTGCCGCTTTTCAGCCAGTAGCGCTTGCCGGGTTCGATGCCACCGGGCTGAAGCGCCACGATCTGCGCATCGAAGGCATGGCCTGTCTGCGGCTGCGCCTCGATCGAAACGATCATGTCACCGCGCGAAACATCCACCTGTCGATCAAGAACAAGCGTAATCGCATCGCCTGCAACGGCGGCATTGCGTACCAGGTCGAAGGTTACGATCTGCTTGACGTTGGCCACCATCCCGGATGGAAGGATAACGACGGAATCACCCGGCTTCACAGCGCCACCGGCAACCGTCCCCTGGTACCCGCGAAAGCTCTCGCCGGGGCGGGAAACGCGCTGGACGGGCAAGCGGAAGCCGCCGGTTTGGGTGGAGCGGGATGTTGCAAGCTCCAGCGTTTCAGCCAGTGTCTGGCCTTCATACCACGGCATGGCGGCCTTGCCGGAATGCACGACATTTTCGCCCTTCAGCGCCGACATGGGAATGGCGGTAATCTGCTTGATGCCCAGCGACAGCGCAAACTCGCGGAAGTCGTGGGCGATCAGCTCAAAGCCTGCCTTGTCGTAATCCGTCAGGTCGATCTTGTTGACGGCCAGAACGAATTGGCGAATGCCCATCAGGGCTGCAATAGTCGCATGGCGGCGGGTCTGTTCCAGAATGCCGGTGCGGGCATCGACCAGAAGAACAGCCAGATCCGCCGTCGATGCGCCCGTTGCCATGTTGCGGGTATATTGCTCATGGCCGGGCGTGTCGGCCACGATGAAGGCGCGCTTGTCGGTGGCGAAATAGCGATAGGCAACATCGATGGTGATGCCCTGTTCGCGTTCCGCCTGAAGACCGTCCAAAAGCAACGCGAAATCGGGAAGGCCGAGATCGTTCTGCTTACCGCTGTCGCGGTGCAATGTGGCGGCCTGATCTTCCTTCACCGCCTTGGTGTCCCAAAGCAGACGGCCGATCAGTGTGGATTTTCCGTCGTCCACGCTGCCGCAGGTGATGAGGCGCAGCGGACGCGTATCCTTGACAGACTTTACATGTTCCACAAAGGGCAGAATGGTTGCGGATTGCGCAGTGCTGGTCTGGCTCATCAGAAATATCCTTCGCGCTTTTTCTTTTCCATGGAACCGGACTGGTCACGGTCGATGGCGCGGCCCTGTCGCTCGGAAACGGTGGCGATCTCAAGCTCTGAAATCACCTCATCCAGCGTGGTTGCATGGGAGTTGATGGCACCCGTCAGCGGGAAGCAGCCCAATGTGCGGAAGCGGATCATGCCTTCCTGCACCACTTCGCCCGGCTGAAGTTCCAGACGCTCGTCTTCCGCCAGAATCATCATGCCATCGCGCTCCACGTAAGGGCGGTTCTTGGCATAATAGAGCGGCACAAGCGGAATGCTCTCCGCCTGGATGTAGCGCCAGATATCGACCTCGGTCCAGTTGGACAGCGGGAAGGCGCGAACGCTTTCGCCCTGACGAACCATGCCGTTATAGATGTTCCACAGTTCCGGGCGCTGGTTGCGCGGGTCCCATTTATGGTCGGGCGTGCGGAAGGAATAAATGCGCTCCTTGGCGCGGCTGGCTTCCTCATCGCGGCGCGCACCACCAAAGGCGGCATCGAACTTGCCCGCATCCAGCGCCTGACGCAGCGCTTCCGTCTTCATGATGTCGGTGTAAAGCGCCGAACCATGGCTGAACGGCGTCACGTTTTCGCTCGCGCCACGCGGGTTGGTATAGGAAATGAGGTCAAGATCGTATGTTTTGACGATCTCATCCCGAAACGTGATCATTTCCTTGAACTTCCAGCCGGTATTGACGTGCAGCAGCGGGAAGGGAATGCGGCCGGGGAAGAAAGCTTTGCGCGCAAGATGCAGCAGCACGGACGAATCCTTGCCGATGGAATAGAGCATGACCGGGCGGTCAAATTCTGCCGCGACCTCGCGGAAAATATGAATGGCTTCGTTTTCCAGCGCCTTCAGATGGGGGTCGAGCGGCTGCTTTGGTGTAGTGACATTGCTGCCTTCCGTTTCCGGAACTGCTTTGGTCATTGTAAACTCCGGCACTCTGATAAATCGAAATCTCTAGGATCGTTGTGAGGCGGTTGGGATGGTGGAGGCTTGGGAGGCCTCGGCCACATGCAGACCGCATTCGCGTTTTTCGTCATTCTCCCACCACCAGCGGCCAGCGCGTTCTGCTTCGCCGGGCTTGATGGCGCGGGTACAGGGCTCGCAGCCAATGGATGGGTAGCCGCGCGCGTGGAGAGGATTGACGGGAATATTTTCCGCCGCGACATGCGCGTTGATCCGGTCGATATCCCAGTCCGCAAGCGGATTGATCTTGATCAGATTGCGCTCGGCATCAAATTCCGCAAACGGCGTTGTTGCCCTGTTGCCGGATTGGCCGCGACGAAGGCCGGTTACCCAGAAGCTAGCGCCATCCAGCGCGTTGGCAAGCGGCACGAGCTTGCGCACATGACAGCAGGCATGGCGGGCTTCTACGCTGTCGTAAAAGCCGTTCAGGCCGAACTTCGCCGCATAGGCGTCAATATCATCCTGGGTGGGACAGAAGCGTTCAATCGTGATGCCGTAACGGTCTTCCGTCTCGCTGATCAGATTGAGCGTCTCGGCAAACAGACGCCCCGTCTCCAGCGTGGCGACATCAACTGGCAAACGGTGCGTGCCAATGGCGGCTGTTATCACCTGGTCTTCAATGCCAAGGCTGGTCGTGAAAACGGTTCGTCCACCCAGACCCGCCACAAATGCGAGCCGACCTTCAAGATCAAGGCTGGCGAGCTGTCCGTCGAGGGATGCGATATTATGGCTGGAAAATTCATGCGGCGAGGTGCTGATGGTCATTTCGCGGGTTCCATACACTGTTGAACAAAATATCCCTGAATTCGCCCCGCTTGGACAGGAATGGCTATTCTTGTGCGCATGGAGAGAGAGCAAATATCTCTCGTGTGCGGTCAATCTGCGCAAAAGACGCCCAACGGCGCATGGTCCCGCCGAGATCGCAAGACGATGTCACGTGGACATATCAAGAGCTGCTGGCGGACTGGCACAAGTCGGCAAAAAATTTCCATCGACCAAAAAATATCCGAATTCAGAGCGCGAAAATGGGTAAAATCCGAACTGGTTTTGCGCGTCGCATTTGTTTTCCACGCGCCCTGTTGCGTGGTTTGGCAGTGCGGCGGCGTGTTTGTTGCGGGTTAAGCAACTGCAATGGAAACACTTTTGCGATTGCGTCTGACCTGATTGACCGTCGGGGCTTTCCCGCTAGTGTTAGAAGCGCACCATAAGGAGGGTATCGATGTCCAAACTTCTTTCCAGCCTGAGCGCGATTGCGCTAAGCCTGTCTTTCACACTGGGAACAGTTGCAACGGCGTCAGCGGATACCAAGCTTTTGAACGTTTCCTATGATCCGACGCGCGAACTCTACAAGGACTTCAACGCAGCCTTTGCGAAGAAGTGGAAAGCCGATACCGGCGAGGATGTCAGGATCCAGCAGTCGCATGGCGGCTCTGGCAAGCAGGCTCGCTCGGTGATCGATGGTCTTGAGGCCGATGTCGTCACGCTGGCACTTCAGAGCGATATTGACGCCATCGTCAAGAACAGCGGCAAGATCAATGCCGATTGGCGCTCGCGCCTGCCGAACAATTCCGCGCCTTACACATCCACCATTGTGTTCCTCGTTCGCAAGGGCAACCCCAAGGGCATCCACAATTGGGGTGATCTGGTAAAGGGCGATATCCAGATCGTCACGCCAAACCCGAAGACATCGGGCGGCGCGCGCTGGAACTACCTCGCGGCCTGGGCCTGGGCAAACGAAGAGTTCAAGGGCGATCAGGACAAGATCAAGGCCTATGTCGGCGACCTCTATAAGCGCGCTCCGGTGCTGGATACGGGCGCACGCGGCTCCACCGTAACCTTTGCGCAGCGCCAAATCGGTGATGTGCTGCTGGCATGGGAAAACGAAGCCTATCTGGCTGGTGAGGAATTCGGCAAGGACGAGTTTGAAATCGTCGTTCCGCCCATCTCCATTCTCGCAGAGCCACCGGTGGCCGTGGTGGACAAGAATGTCGATGAAAAGGGCACCCGCAAGGCTGCCGAGGCTTATCTGCAATATCTCTATTCCGACGAGGGACAGAACATTGCGGCCAAGCACTTCTACCGTCCGTCCAATCCTTCCGTTGTCTCGAAGGATCTGCTGAAGCAACTGCCTGACATTAAGCTCGTCACCATTGATGACCCGCAGTTTGGCGGATGGGCGAAAGCGCAGCCGGAGCATTTCGGTGATGGCGGCATCTTCGACCAGATTTACAAGCCCGCCAACTAAGCGGATGATGGGCCACTCCGAACAGGGCAATTGCTCGTTTCGGACCGAAGACACGATCAACCGGCCTTGAGGCCGGTTGATGGCGCATAAGAGGGCGGCTGAGGATGGCCCCCATATACCCGGAGCCTTGATGAGCAATACGCAATCGCCCACAAAGTGGAAGTGGCGCCAATCCAGCGTCCTGCCGGGATTCGGCCTGACACTTGGTTACACCATCACCTATCTGTTTCTGATTATTCTGATACCGCTCGGCGGTCTGGTCTGGTCCACGGCACAGCTGGGGCTCGCAGAGTTCTTCGCCATCGCGACAGACAGCCGCACGCTGAATGCCCTGCGCATCAGCTTCACCACAGCGTTTCTAGCGGCCCTCGTCAATGCGGTCTTCGGCGTGCTCATCGCCTGGGTGCTGGTACGCTATCGCTTCCCCGGCCGCCGCTTCGTGGATGCTATCGTCGATCTGCCGTTCGCGCTGCCCACAGCCGTTGCCGGCATTGCGCTGACGGCGCTTTATTCCAACCGTGGCTGGGTGGGGCAGATGTTCGAGCCCTTCGGCATCAAGATCGCGTTCACCCCAACGGGCATCGTCATCGCGCTCATCTTCATCGGCCTGCCCTTCGTCGTGCGCACGGTGCAGCCGGTTATGGAAGAGATCGATCGGCAGGTGGAAGAGGTTGCCGCAACGCTTGGCGCAAACCGTTTCCAGACCATCACCCGCATTCTGCTGCCGGGCCTGACCCCCGCCATTCTCACCGGCTTTGCACTGGCCTTTGCACGTGGCGTAGGAGAATACGGCTCCGTCATCTTCATCGCCGGTAACATTCCCTATGTGTCGGAAATTGCACCGCTTCTAATTGTGATCCGGCTGGAAGAATTCAACTATCCCGCCGCCACCGGCATCGCCACCATCATGCTGATCATTTCCTTCTCCATGCTCTTCGTCATCAATCTCATTCAGGCCTGGAGCCGCAAGAGGTACGGTTATGCCTGATCAAGCCCGCACACTCTCGTCCAAACCCTTCCGCGATCCCGCAAGCGAAGGTTTTTCGGCAAAGCTCGTTCTGGTCGGCATAGCCTTCCTGTTTCTGGCGCTGTTTCTCGTCCTGCCGCTAGTCGCGGTCTTTGTGGAAGCGTTCCGCAAGGGTGGCGAATATTTCTGGGAATCGATCATCGAGCCGGACGCGCTCTCGGCCATTCGCCTCACGCTGCTTGTTGCGGCTATATCGGTGCCGCTCAACATCGTCTTCGGCGTGGCCGCCGCATGGGCCATCGCCAAGTTCGAATTCAAGGGCAAGGCGTTCCTCATCACGCTTATTGACCTGCCATTCTCCATCTCGCCAGTCATTTCGGGCCTGGTCTACGTCATCCTGTTTTCATCCCACAGTGTGCTCGGACCGTTTCTGAAAAGCTGTGGCATCGAAATCCTGTTTGCGGTGCCGGGCATCGTGCTCGCCACCATCTTCGTCACCTTTCCCTTCGTTGCGCGTGAGTTGATCCCGCTGATGCAGGATCAGGGAACGGGCGATGAAGAAGCAGCCATATCGCTCGGTGCATCCGGCTGGCAGACCTTCTGGTTCGTTACCCTGCCCAACATCAAATGGGGCCTGCTTTACGGCGTGCTGCTGTGCAACGCCCGCGCCATGGGCGAGTTCGGTGCCGTGTCTGTGGTCTCAGGCCATATCAGGGGCGAAACCAACACCATGCCACTGCATGTCGAAATCCTCTACAATGAGTACAATATCGGCGCAGCCTTTGCGGTGGCAACATTGCTGGCGGGCCTTGCGCTGGTCACGCTTGTTCTCAAAACCATTCTTGAAATACGCTTTGGCGCGGGCAACGCCGCCGGCAAGCATTGAAGGGCATGTCCATGGACGTCAAAGTTACCAACATCACAAAGCAGTTTGATCGCTTTCCCGCATTGGACAATGTCTCGCTGGATATTCGCTCCGGCGAGTTGATTGCGCTGCTCGGGCCATCCGGATCCGGCAAGACCACGCTTCTGCGCCTCATCGCCGGTCTGGAACAGCCCACCAGCGGGCAGGTATTTTTCGGCGATGAAGATGCCTCGCACCGCACGGTTCAGGAGCGCAATGTCGGCTTCGTGTTTCAGCACTATGCCCTGTTCCGCCACATGACCGTTGCCGATAATATCGCTTTCGGCCTCAAAGTCCGGCCATCCGCCACCCGCCCGGCGAAATCGGAGATCCGCAAGCGCGTGTCCGATCTGCTGGATATGGTGCATCTGTCAGGCCTTGAGAAACGCTATCCCACCCAGCTTTCCGGCGGGCAGCGCCAGCGCGTGGCGCTTGCTCGCGCCGTTGCCATCGAACCGAAAGTTCTGTTGCTGGATGAGCCATTCGGCGCGCTGGATGCCAAGGTGCGCAAGGAGCTTCGCCGCTGGCTGCGTGAATTTCACGATCGCACCGGCCACACCACGGTTTTCGTGACCCATGACCAGGAAGAGGCGCTGGAGCTGGCAGACCGCGTGGTCGTCATGAGCCAGGGCAAGATAGAGCAGGTCGGCACGGCCGATGATGTCTATGATACGCCCAACTCACCCTTCGTCTTCTCCTTCATCGGGGATTCCTCCAACCTGCCGGTCACGGTCCGCGATGGCCACATGCTGTTTCAGGGTGAAAATATCGGCCTGCGTGATGCCTGCGAAGGGGACGGAGAACTGTTCTTCCGCCCGGAAGATGTGGTTCTGACCGACGATGCCGATGCGCTCTACGGCAAGGTCACGATTTGTCGTCGGCTGGCCGGAACGCGTATCGCTGAAATCGATATCGCCAATAATGGCCACGAGCCCCATCATCTGGAAATCGAAGTGCCGCTCGATGCCACAGTGGCCGTCGGCAACCAAGTCCGCTTCCGCCCAACCCGCTGGAAAGTGTTCCGCAAGTAAGCCTTGCGCCTAAAGCCAGAAATAGGAAAAGGGCCGCTTGTGGCGGCCCTTCCATGAGTTTGGTCTTGTTTCAGACCTGGAAACGTTTAGCAACGTCCCGCTGGAAGGCGGATCAAGCCGAGGGCTGCCTCGTCAAAATCAAATCCTTTCCATTGCCTGCTACGAAGACCGAAATCTCATTAGACATTGGATCACCTTCCTTTCACTACGTTGAACATGAGTAGAAGGTAATACGATTCGGCGAGATTGCAAGGGCTCAACCATCAAAAGCTCAGGCGGAGAAACCGCCAGAGCTTTCCGCGCCGCTGGCTCACGAAACCCGCATCACGATCTTGCCGATGTGGTTGCTGGATTCCATCAGCCGGTGTCCCTCTGCCACGTGGTCGAAGTCGATGACATCGTGGATGACGGGGGCGATGGTGCCTGCTTCCAGCAGCGGCCAGACCTGCGATACCAGCTCGTCACGAATTGCGCGCTTTTCGTCTGCGGTGCGTGGGCGCATGGTGGATCCTGTTACGGTCAGGCGCTTCACCATGATGGGGCGCAGGTCCACCTTTTCGGTGATGTTGCCGCCGAGGAACGCGATGATCGACAGGCAGCCGTCCTTGGCAAGTGATGCCAGGTTCTTCTCAAAATAGGACGCGCCGATCATGTCCAGAATGACATCGACGCCCTTGCCGCCGGTCTCGGCCTTGATGACCTCAGCGAAATCTTCCTCGCGGTAGTTGATCGCACGCTTAGCGCCGATCTTTTCGCAGGCGTCGCATTTTTTCTTCGAGCCGGCTGTGGTGTAGACCTCGGCGCCAAATGCCTTGGCCAGCTGAATGGCCGTCGTGCCGATGCCGCTGCTGCCGCCGTGGATCAATACGCTCTCGCCTTCGGTCAGCCCCGCCATCTGGAAGAGGTTGGCCCAGACGGTAAAGAATGTTTCGGGCAGGGCTGCGGCTTTCACCGCGTCATACCCTTTGGGAAAGGGCAGTGCCTGACCCACCGGTATCACGCAATATTGCGCATATCCGCCGCCATTGGCGAGGCCGCAAACATGGTCTCCAATGCTGAATTCGGTAACGCCATCGCCAAGCGCGACGATCTCGCCGGAAATTTCCAGACCCAGAACCGGGCTTGCATCCTTCGGTGGCGGGTAGGCTCCCTGGCGTTGCGCCACATCCGGCCGGTTGATGCCTGCCGCCTGCACCTTCACCAGAATTTCACCCGGCTTTGGCGTGGGAAGAGGGCCGGTTGCAAAGGTCATCACCTCAGGCGCGCCGAAGCTTGGCAGGTCTACAAATCGCATCGTCTCGGGCAAAGTCATGACGGGCCTCCTTTTGTTTCAGTGGCGGAAACCTATTCGAGACGCCGCTAATATGGAAGGAGGCGTTTTGCCGCGAAGGCAATTCTCTTGGCGTACCCTATGCGCCGTAAGTGCGGATCACCAGCCCGGACTCGCTTTCCTTTGCGGCCTTCTTGATGGCGGCAATCTCGCTGCTGATCCGTTCAGGGTTGCCGATAATGAGCCCCTTTGGCAGTTGCAGAACGCCGATGGAGCAGCGCAGCAAGGCAAATTCCCGTTCATTGCCGAACCGGTCGTGACCCAGGATCAGCCCGGCCGCGCGGTCTTCTTCGGAATAGAGATCAACCACATCGTCATGGAAGTCACCGAGCAGACGCTCGAGAATTTCGGTGACTTCATCCATCGTCCAGTCCCGCACGCCGATGAAAAAGTCATCCCCGCCAATGTGGCCGAGGAAACAATCACCGGAGAAGAAATAGCGTTTCATCAGCGCCGAAAACAGGCTGATCGAGTGGTCGCCGACATGGAAGCCGTATTTGTCGTTGAAGGGTTTGAAATTGTCGAAGTCGCAATAGCAGAAGAACCTGTCCTCATCGCTGTCGCTGCAACTGTCTTCAATGAAGTTGCTGATGGCGCGGTTGCCGGGCAGGGCGGTCAGCGGGTTCTGCTCCTGCGCCAGCTTCAACTGCTTCTCATTGATGACCTTGATGAGAGATGCCGCAGAAACCACACCGATATAGCGCATGTTTTCCGTCAGGATAACGCAGGCGCTGCCGCCGGTATTGGCAAACACATTCATCAACTGGTCGGCGTCGGCATCCAGCCCCACAATCGGTGCACCATCGACGAAGTGCGAAATGGTCCGCTCATAGACCTTGTTCTTCAGCAGATCGCGTCCAAACGGCTGGTAGATATATTCCTTGAGATGGTGTTCGTTGATGACGCCGCGCGGCTCGCCATTGGCGTTGAGAACCGGAAAGAAAGCCTGCGCCGGATTGCGGCGAAACAACTCGAACACACTGTCGATCGTGTCATTTTCATAGACCGTCGGCAACCGCTCGATCTGGCGACGAATGAGGATCTCGTCCAGCGTCTGGCTGCTGCGGCGTGTCTCGCCCAAATGTTGAAGATGCGGGAAGGCGCTCTGCAGTTCGCTGACGAAGGTCGTGGGGCGAGAGATGAACCAGCCCTGAACGAGGTCCACGCCGTGTTCACGACAGGCCAGAAACTCGGCCTCGGTCTCAATGCCTTCCGCGATGACCCGCACACCCAGAACATGCGCGATGTTGACGATGTTCTTGACCAGATGCCGCTTGCGCGGATTACGGTCCACGCCTTCGATGAAATAGCGGTCGATCTTGAGATAATCGACCGGATATTCGCACAGCAGCTTCATTTCGCCATGGCCGACGCCGAAGTCGTCAATGGCCAGCTTGAAACCTTCCTTGCGCATCCGGGCAATCAGCGCCGCAAATTCTGGCACGCTGGTATTGTCGAAACGTTCTGACAGTTCAAAGCAGATGGATGATGGCGGGATGGATGCCTTGGCGAGGTGTTCCAGAAGCTTGTCGAGAATGCGGTCGCCATGGGGGATGAGCCGCACATCAAGGTTGAGAAAGAGTGTCGCGGTTTGAAAATCAGTGAGTGTTGAAAACTTTGCCAGCGCACGTCCGGCCAGCATCTGCTCGACTGTGACAAGCTGGCCGTCGGCCTCGATCTGGTCCAAAAGCTCCAGCGGATTGGAAAATCCGATTCGGTCGAACCCCCGCATCAGCGACTCGTAGCCGAAAACAGAGCCGGTTGTGACTTCTACGATGGGCTGAAACGCAGTTTCCAGAACCAGTTTGGCCATGGACGCGATCTGCCCGCTTGCGAACCGCCTGATCACATCAGGGTCGATTGCCGTCGACATGCTCATTCTCTCCACTGCGCCCTGTTTTATAATTTTGCGGGCACTTTTAGGCGTGGAGAATGGCGAAGACTCCTCAACAAAAACTTTCGCGTTGATGAAGCTTTGTTGAAATATTTATGACAGCTCGGCGACGCGCTAAAACAGCAATTGCGAACGCGCGCAGATGGTTAGCCGTGTTTTTTAAGAGCGTGAGCGGCGTAGAGATCGGCAACATTCATATGTTCGCCCGTCTCTGATGGTGCGCGCCTTGCACGTCTTGTTGCACTGTTTGTGTCGAACCACAGCCGCAAAGCTGCGCGCACAACTTCGCTTCCTGAGGCGTATTCCCCGCAATCAACGGCCTCGCGCATCTTTGCAGCCTGCTCCGGGGAAATGGATACTGTTACCATCGGCATCGTGTTTCTCCCTGTTTTAGGGACGCTCTCGATCATCTCAAGCATGTCCCTCAACGACCTTTTTATACATCCGCGGGTGGTCAATCCTCTGCGAATTTGAATATCGAAATATTAGCACATGCGTGCGTCCACGAGAAGAAACAACCGCGTGTGCTTTTCGTTCCCAAGGGAAATATTCTTTTTGCTGGACGCGACGGGGAAGGCCGGAGGCGTCGCGAAATTTATTATTGATTGATCAGTCAATCAATAATAAATTGTCGTTTTAGGAGATCAATGATGCCGAAGCTTGGAATGGAACCGCTGCGCAAAAAGGCGCTTATGGATGCCACATTGCGTGCCATCGGCCAGAATGGTTCGCTGAACGTGACCATGTCCGATATTGCCCGCGAGGCAGGGGTCTCGGCGGCGCTTGCGCATCATTATTTCGGCAGCAAGCAACAGCTTCTTCTGGAAACCATTCGCAGCTTGTTGCGCACCCTGGGGCAGGATGCGGTCGCGGCCTTGAGCCGGGCGGCCGGGCCGCGTGAACGGCTGAGCGCCATCGTTCGCGTGTCGTTTCAGAGCGAACAATTCTCCGATGACACGGTTGCCGCCTGGCTTGCCTTTTACATGGAGGCACAGCGTTCCGAAGAGATGCGCCGCCTGCTGGTTATTTACACACGGCGTCTGCGCTCCAACATCATGGATAGTCTCAACCGCCTTTGCCCGCCAGATGATGCGGCGCGGATTGCCGAAGGCGCGGCTGCCCTGATCGACGGTCTTTATATCCGCCACAGCCTGCACACCGCGCCGCTCGGTCATTCATCCGCGCCTGCTCTGGTGGAGAATTATTTCGACACCCAGCTCAAACCCTTTTCCGACGCCAAGCCGTCCATTCGTATTCTTTGAGGACCTTTAGATGACACTGAAAGCCCAGCCGAAAGCATCGCATTTCATCGATGGAGATTACGTCGAAGATAGTGCAGGCACTGTGTTTGAAAGCATTTACCCCGCGACCGGCGAAGTCGTTGCACGGCTGCATGCCGCCACGCCCGCCATTGTGGAGCGCGCCATTGCCAGCGCCAAGGCGGCGCAAAAGGAATGGGCGACGATGAGCCCAACCGCACGCGGTCGCATCCTGCGCCGTGCGGCAGATATCATCCGCGCCCGCAACCGCGAACTCTCCGAGCTGGAAACGCTTGATACCGGAAAGCCTATTCAGGAAACCATTGTTGCGGATGCGACGTCAGGCGCAGATTGCTTCGAGTTCTTCGGCGGCATCGCGCCCTCGGCTCTCAACGGCGATTACATTCCGCTAGGCGGCGATTTCGCCTACACCAAGCGGGTGCCACTCGGCGTCTGTGTGGGCATTGGCGCGTGGAACTACCCGCAGCAGATCGCTTGCTGGAAGGCGGCTCCTGCGCTGGTCGCTGGCAATGCCATGGTTTTCAAGCCATCGGAAAACACACCGCTCGGCGCGTTGAAGATTGCCGAAATTCTGGTCGCGGCGGGTCTCCCCAAGGGCCTGTTCAACGTCATTCAGGGAGACCGGGAGACAGGCCCGCTGCTCGTCAACCACCCTGATGTGGCCAAGGTTTCGCTGACCGGCTCGGTGCCGACAGGCCGCAAGGTCGCGGCTGCCGCCGCCGGTCACCTCAAGCATGTCACCATGGAACTGGGCGGCAAGTCGCCGCTCATCGTGTTTGATGATGCCGATATTGAAAGCGCCGTCGGCGGCGCGATGCTGGGCAATTTCTACTCGTCCGGACAGGTCTGCTCGAATGGCACCCGCGTTTTCGTGCAGCGCGGCGCAAAGCAGCGTTTCCTCGAAAACCTGAAAAGCCGCACCGACGCCATGGTGATTGGCGACCCGATGGATGAGGCAACGCAGATCGGCCCACTGGTATCGAAAGCGCAGCAGGAAAAGGTGCTTGCCTATATCGAAAAGGGCAAGGCCGAGGGCGCGACGCTCATCACTGGTGGTGGCATTCCCAACCACGTTGCGGGTGAGGGTGCCTATGTGCAGCCAACCGTGTTTGCCGATGTGACCGACGGCATGACCATTGCGCGTGAGGAGATCTTCGGACCCGTCATGTGCGTTCTGGATTTCGATGATGAAGAGGAAGTCATCGCCCGGGCCAACGCCACCGAATTCGGCCTCGCAGGCGGCGTCTTCACAGCCGACATGTCCCGCGCCCACCGCGTGGTCGATCAGCTGGAGGCAGGCACGCTCTGGATCAACACCTACAATCTTTGCCCGGTCGAAATGCCCTTCGGCGGCTCCAAACAATCCGGCTTCGGCCGTGAAAATTCGGCAGCAGCGCTCAGTCATTATAGCGAGTTGAAGACCGTGTATGTGGCAACAGGCAAGGTCGAAGCGCCTTATTGATGGGGTTCGGGGCGGGCCGCTTGAGGCGGTGCCGCCCTTCAGGGACTGTGGGGAACACGTGAAATGCAGCAGGCAGATTTCGTCATCGTCGGTTCGGGCTCGGCAGGCTCTGCCATGGCCTATCGCTTGTCAGAGGACGGCAAATATTCGGTTGTTGTCATTGAGGCGGGCGGCTCGGATATCGGGCCATTCATCCAGATGCCAGCGGCCCTTGCCTGGCCCATGAGCATGAAGCGGTACAATTGGGGCTACCATTCCGAGCCTGAGCCGAACCTCAACAATCGCCGCATCACCGCGCCACGCGGAAAGGTCATTGGCGGTTCGTCCTCCATCAACGGCCTGGTTTATGTTCGCGGCCATGCGGAAGATTTCAACCGTTGGGAAGAGCTTGGCGCGCGCGGCTGGTCCTATGCGGATGTGCTGCCTTACTTCAAGCGCATGGAAACGAGCCATGGCGGCGAGGAGGGCTGGCGCGGAACGGATGGGCCGCTGCATGTCAAACGCGGTCCCGTCACCAACCCGCTGTTCCACGCATTCGTGCAGGCGGGCGCGCAGGCCGGGTTCGAGCTGACGGACGATTATAACGGCTCCAAGCAGGAAGGCTTCGGCCTGATGGAGCAAACCATCCACAATGGCCGCCGCTGGTCTGCCGCCAACGCCTATCTGCGCCCCGCGCTGAAACGCGGCAATGTGACACTGGTGCGTGGCTTTGCCCGCAAGATCGTCATAGAAAATGGCCGTGCCACGGGTGTCGAGATCGAGCGCCGTGGCGTGGTGGAAACCATCGTCGCCAACCGCGAGGTCATCGTCTCTGCCTCATCCTTCAATTCGCCCAAGCTGTTGATGCTGTCGGGCATTGGCCCGGCCAAGCACTTGCAGGATATGGGTATCGAGGTGAAGGCCGATCGCCCCGGCGTGGGTGCAAATCTTCAGGACCATATGGAGTTTTATTTCCAGCAGGTTTCCACCAAGCCGGTTTCGCTCTATTCATGGCTGCCGTGGTTCTGGCAGGGTGTGGCGGGTGCGCAATGGCTGGTGACGAAGGGTGGGCTTGGCGCTTCCAACCAGTTCGAGGCCTGCGCCTTCCTGCGCTCCGAGCCGGGTCTGAAGCAGCCGGATATCCAGTTCCACTTTCTGCCCGTCGCCATTTCCTATGATGGTAAGGCGGCGGCAAAGAGCCATGGTTTTCAGGTGCATGTCGGCTTCAACCTGTCGAAGTCTCGGGGCAATGTCACGCTACGCTCAAGCGATCCGAACGACGATCCGGTGATCCGCTTCAACTATATGAGCCATGCGGAAGACTGGGAAAAATTCCGCCATTGCGTTCGCCTGACGCGGGAAATCTTCAGCCAGAAGGCCTTTGACGACTATCGCGGCCCGGAAATCCAGCCGGGCGAGGGCGTCCAGTCCGATGCGGATATTGATGCCTTCTTGCGCGAGCATCTGGAAAGCGCCTACCACCCTTGCGGCACCTGCAAGATGGGTGATCGGGATGATCCGATGGCCGTTGTCGATCCCGAATGCCGGGTCATTGGCGTTGAGGGCTTGCGGGTAGCCGATAGCTCAATCTTCCCGCATGTCACCTATGGCAACCTCAATGGTCCATCGATCATGACGGGTGAGAAAGCCGCCGATCATATTCTGAACAGGCAGCCTCTGCCCCGTTCCAATCAGGAGCCGTGGGTCAATCCGCGTGCAGCGATCAGCGACCGCTGAGACGCTGCTGCATCTGAGTATCGGGGAAAAACAGAACGGGCGGGCGTCATGCGTCTCGCCCGTTTTTCGTGCCGATTGGTGTCTATGAGGTTGCAATCATATGTCCGCAGGCCGATAAACCATCTCTATTTTAGATGATTGAAAAGTGCCATGCCTGCCAAATACCGCAAAATCAAAATGTTCCGCCGTTCCCGCGTTGTCTGGGGAAGCTGGCGCATGTGGAAGCCGCGTGCGGTCTTCTGGGCCGGTGCTGTGGCCGTTGGCGTCATCAGCGTCGGCTTTGCCAAGGCGGCGGATTGGGCGCAGCATCTGTTTTTCGCAACGACATCATCAGGTCCATGGGCGTTTCTCTTGCCGCTCATCATCACGCCCGTCGGTTTCGTGCTCTGCGCATGGCTGGCCATGGTGGTGTTTCCCAATTCCGGCGGCAGCGGCATTCCGCAGGCCATCGCCGCCCGGCATTTTCATGATGATGAGGACCGCTCGCGCCTTCTGTCGTTGAAGCTGGCCTTCGGCAAGATCGTGCTGACCATTGCCGGTCTTTTATCCGGCGCATCGATTGGCCGTGAAGGCCCAACGGTTCAGGTCGGCGCGTCCATCATGTTGCAGGCGGCGCGGTTTGGCGGGATGGCGCAGGCCAGAGGCCTCATTCTGGCGGGTTCCGCAGCAGGCATTGCCGCAGCGTTCAACACGCCGCTGGCGGGTATCGTCTTTGCCATTGAGGAAATGAGCCGCACCTATGAAGCCCGGTCCAATGGTCTGGTTCTCACCGCCGTGATTGTCTCGGGCCTTGCCTCGCTGGGTCTCATCGGCAGCTATACCTATTTTGGCACCAGCACCGTGCTGGCGCAGACGGCAGGTGATTGGGGGCTGGTGGTGCTGTGCGGCATTGGCGGCGGGGTGTTCGGTGCGCTTTTCAGCGCCGCCGCCCTGCAGGTTTCCCAACGTATCCGGCGCTGGGCGCACACCGTGCCGTTGAAACGCATGCTGATGGTTGCAGGCATTTGCGGCTTAGCCTCTGCCATACTAGGCGTTGCCACAGGCGGCGCAACCTTTGGAACCGGCTATGAGCAGGCGCGTGCCGCCATCGAAGGCCATGCTGCGCCATCGTTCTTCTTTATCGAAAAACTGGCGAGCACGTTTCTCGCCATGGTGTCAGGCATCCCCGGCGGCATTTTTGCGCCATCGCTGTCCGTTGGGGCCGGTTTTGGCAGCACGGTCGCATCCGTGCTGGGTGCCAGTGTTGGGCTGGGTGCCATTGTCGGCATGGCCGGTTATTTCGCCGGTGTCGTTCAGGCACCGATGACAGCCTTCGTCATCATTCTGGAAATGACCGGCAACCATGAAGCGGTGATCCCCATCATGGCGGCGTCCATGCTGGGATATGTCACCTCGCGTTTGATTTCGGCAGAGCCGCTTTATCACGGCCTCTCGCGGGTGTTCATCGCGCAGGTCATCCGCGCAAGGCGGGCGACCCGCTGACGTAAAGTCTCAGGCGCTGACGGGTTTACGCTCAGGAGCGGGTTCAAAAGATTTCGTTCCGAAGTAGCCGAGACCGGGAATTTTGATGCCGGGGTTCATGATGTCGAAACCGGCGACGAGACCCAGAAAGTTGATTTCAAAGCCGCTTCGGACACCCGCAGACATACCGACGAAGCCGCCAAGGGACAAGTTCACGTCTTTCCAGTCATCTGCAATGTGGATGAACTTTCCATTGGGCAGATAATCGCGCCCAACCGCATCGGGTGGCAGCACCACGCCCAGTTCCGGCACGCTGCGCAACACATGGGCAACGAAGGTGTTGGAGTTCGGGCCGGGATAGATGTTGTATCCACCGGCCTTGCCATAGGGGTAATCGGCAATGGCCTGCGTCATTTTCGGGATCAACCGCTCGGCCTCTTCGCCGTGAATTTCCAGCACACGCCGGGGCATGTTGGAATACCAGTAAGCGTCAGGCGCATAGGCGTTGCGGCGGATGGGCGTGCCCCAACCCACCTTGTCATATCGCTCATAGGTCGTCGCACCTTCGCGCTTCATCACGATCCAGGCGTGGCTCGCCAGCGATCCTTTGAGGCCGCCCGTCATGGCGGAGTAGATGTAGATGGCCGCTGGCTTGTTGGCGGGCGCTTCCGGCAAAATGCCTGCGGAAGACCAGCGCGCATTGCGATAGCCGGCGGGGTGTTCCTTCATCGCCCACAGACCGGCGGAAGCCAGCGCGGGCAGGAGGTAGATCAGGAAGACAGCAACCAAAAAACGTTTCGCGTATTTCAATGAAGGAGCCCCGTGCATCGTTGCGGCAATTCATCTAAACAACAGACTTAAATTCGCATTTTTTGAGGCCACACCCATGCACAACCCCGTTACTGTCGAAGTCACGCGCGGAAATCTCATTGAAAGCCGCCATCGTGGCATGGCTGTGGTGGTGGATGGAGATGGCGCGATTGTTTTTTCGGCAGGCGATATCGAGGGTGGCGTGTTTCCCCGCTCGGCCTGCAAGGCCATGCAGGCGCTGCCTTTGATGGAAAGCGGCGCAGCAGATGCGTTCGGTTTTGGCGATAAGGAACTGGCGCTCGCCTGCTCCTCCCACTCAGGTGAAGACGCCCATGCCGAGCTTGCGGCCTCCATGCTGGCAAGAGCGGGTAGGGACGAAAGTGCACTGGAATGCGGCGCGCACTGGTCGTCCGATCAGAAAACCATTATCCACCAGGCAAGAACGCTGGAGAAGCCTTCGGCGCTTCACAACAATTGCTCTGGAAAGCATTCCGGCTTCATCTGTGCCTGCTGCCACACGGGAACAGATGTTGAAGGCTATGTTGGTTACGATCACCCGCTCCAGCAGGAAATCCGTGGCACGATGGAAAGCCTGACAGGGGTCGCCCTGGGTCAAGACAATTGCGGCGTTGATGGCTGCTCGATCCCGACCTATGCCATTCCGCTGAAAAGTCTGGCCCATGGTTTTGCGAAAATGGCGACGGGGCAGGGGCTGGAAAGCATTCGCGCCAAGGCATCGCGCCGCCTGATGGACGCCTGCATGGCGCAACCCTTCTATGTGGCGGGAACGGGCCGGGCCTGCACGCGGCTGATGGAAATCGCGCCGGGGCAAATCTTCGCCAAGACCGGCGCTGAGGGCGTGTTCGTCGCGGCCCTGCCGCAGCAGGGCATCGCCATGGCGGTGAAATGTGAGGATGGGGCAACGCGTGCGGCAGAAGCCATGATTGCGGCTCTTTTGGCACGTTACTTCGACGATGACAGCGCCGAGCAACAAACACTTCTCCGTATGGCAAACCGTTCCATGAAAAACTGGAACGGCATCCATGTCGGCGATGTCAGGGTCACGACCCGGATGTAGGGGACTTACGCTGCCTCGTTCTCGCGCGCGCTCCACATGGCCTTGAAGGCGGGGCGCGCCTGGCAACGGTCCAGCCATGCCTTGACGGCAGGATTGGCCGCAAACAGCGGCGGATGGGCGCTGGCATAGCGCACCACTTCAGCGACGTTGATATCTGCCACGCTGAAACGGTTGCCAACAAGATAGTCGTTGGTGGCAAGGTGTTGATCCAGAACCTTGAACGAGCGGCGCAGCATGCGCGCGGCCACTTCAATCACCGCCTGTCCGGTGTCGCTTCCTGCCAGCCCTTCTGCGGCCGCAGACGAAATCTTCAAGGCGTTGCTTTCAATCTCGGTGGCCGCAAAGAACGACCACTGCATCATATGCGCGTCTTCCGAAAGATCTGCCGGAGCAAGGGGCGTTCCATATTTGCGCGCAAGATAGAGGTTGATGGCCATGGATTCGTAAAGAACCATTCCATCGTCATCGACACAGGGAATGGTGCCCATGGGATTGATCGCCAGGTAGGAGGGGCTTAATGTGTTGATCGGAGCATCGGCGCCGAGCGGATCGCTGACACGCCGCGCCTGGATGACCGGAACATGCGTGAATTCAAGCCCAAGTTCCCCTGCCAGCCACAACGTGCGGGTGGCGCGAGAACGAAAGGCACCATAAATCGTCAACATTTTAATTCCCTCGTGATTCCCTGCTGCAACCTATTGCTGTGATCTACAAAACGGAAGTGATAAGCTTAGAAAATAAACACGTTTTCTTTCCATCTGACTCATCTCAAGATTGCAATTAAGATTTATTAAATTTATTAGTAATGGAGGCCTAGTGAAAATCGCAAGGCATATGGATACAATGCCATCTGAATATATTGAAATGTATATACAGGGTCACCTAATATCTTAATTCAGAATAAGTAAATTTGCATCACTTTATACAGGCTGAGAATTCCTAGAAAGTATGGTTTTCGGCTCAAAGCTCAATGGCGAGTGAAAAAGTCGAGTAGTAAGGGCTCTTACGGAATGGGTGAAGAAAAAGGCGCTCGCAATCCAGTCGTTATGGACATGAATGCCGATTTTCTGTTGGATGGTCTTTCAAACTCCAGAATGTCCTATTTGCTCGACAATATTCCAGAGATGGTTTTTTTAAAGGACGCTGAGGGTTACTATACCTATATGAATGCGGCGTGTCTGGCATGCCTTGGCCATGAACCCACGTTCCTGCACGGGCGCAGGCTTACAATATACGACATCGCTCCACCGGAAATTGCGCGCCAACTGGATGAGATAGACCGTCGGCTTCTCGATACGGGTAACGGCAGCTATAATGCCGAATACAATATCTCATTTTCAGACGGGCAGATCCGTTGGTTTTCGGGAACCCATATTCCCGTTCGCAATGATCGAGGCGAGATCGTTGGAATCGCAGGTATTTCCAGAGACATCACGGAAGCCAAATGGCAGGAATCCCTGCGCCGTAGCCACGCCGCGCTTCTTGAGATGATCGTGCATGGCAAGCCGTTGCAGCTCATTCTCGAAGCCGTGGTGCGCACGGTTGAAGACCTGCTGGATAATCTGACCGGCTCCATTCTTTTCATAGAGCAGAACCGGTTGCGAAACTGCGTTGGGCCGAACCTTCCCGAGAGCTATGTCGCGGCTGTGGACGGCGTGGAAATCGGCGCGGATGTTGGCTCCTGCGGAACCGCAGCCTGGCTGCGGCAAGCGGTCTATGTCAGTGATACGTTTCAAGATCCGCTGTGGAGCAACTTCATAGAACTCGTGATGCGCCACGGGCTTCGGTCCTGCTGGTCGACGCCGATCTTTGGCAATAACGGCGTGTTGCTTGGAACATTTGCTCTCTATTCCGGCACGGTGCGAATGCCTTCTGCCATTGAGCGCGAGATCATCGACATGGCGACCAATATCGCCGGCATTGCGATTGATCGCCGCCGTGCGGAAGACAAGGTCAACTACATGGCCCATCATGATCCGCTGACGGGGCTTTCCAACAGAAACCTGTTCTGGAGCCAGTTTCAGCGCGCCATTCATGAGGCCCGACGCGAAAACAGGCTGGTGGCTGTTACCTATATCGATCTCGATAATTTCAAAGAAATCAACGATATCTACGGTCATGGCGTGGGCGACGAAGTGCTGCGCAGCCTTGCCGAGCGGATCAAGAACTGCATCCGTGCATCCGATATCGCCGTCAGGCTTGGCGGTGATGAGTTTGCGATCATTTTTAGCAACCCCCAACATGACGAGCCCGGCATATTGCAGCGGCTGGAAACCATTCGTGAGCGCGCCGCCGAGCCGATCGAACTGAATGTCGGTTCCCTCACGGTCACCTGTTCCTCCGGTACTGCGTTTTATCCAAGCGATGGCGAAACGCCTGAGGCCCTTTTGGCAAAGGCGGATGCTGCCATGTATGAGGCCAAAAAAGGCGGGCGCAACGGCGTGCGGTTTTTCGAGCAGTCCTGCGGCGACGGTATCTGACGTCCCTCGCGTTGCGACAAACAGCTCGTCGCTGCGCAGGGGTGAGATTTGATTTCCCGCAAATGCCCATGCCGGGTTTGCGTCTAGTGTCATGCCATCAAGCTGATGGAGTTTCTCATGACCGATCCCGACACCGTATTTGACGCAATGGCCACCCCTGTTTATGCAGGCATCGCCATCGTGCTCCTGCTCTCTGCGCGGCAGGTGGAAATCTGGAAAGAGAAACGCCTTGTTGGGGGCAGGTCGTCAGGCACGACAACTCACCCTATGCGCGCTGGTAAGGCTCAGAAACGCAGCGTCTTCGCCGTCTAGCTCTCGCTCTCATCACTCGGTAGTTGCCTGCTGGCTAACATCTGCTGGAGCAGGAAGATAAGGGACCAGCCGCTGTTCGAACCGTCCGATAAAGCGGTCGAACAGGCGGGCGAAATCTGCGACGTCCTGTTCCGGCCAATCGCTTACAACTTCGCGGATGATGCTGACCTTGGCGCTGCGCATCTCTCCCAGAATGGTATGGCCAAGCGGGGTGATGACGACCAGACTGCGCCGTGCGTCTTCCTGCGAAACCTCGCGTTTCAGAAGGCCACGCCCCACCATTTCCGCCACCACCCGGCTGCCGCGAGACGGATCAAGCCGCATGGCATCCGCGATGGCGCCGACAGTCGCAGGCTGGGCAGCCCGGTGCACAACATCCAGCACATCGATGTGAGACAGTTCCAGCCCCGGCGCCAGCCTGGCGATGGCCATGCGGCCGATAATGCGCCGACCGATCATCAGGCGCATCCTGGTCATGGTCTGACTGATATGCAGCACCTCGTCGCTTTCCATAGTGTCGCATGTGGGCGCTGGCGCCTGTTTGCTCATTTTCGTACTCCCCGAACTCTTGTCCAAACGATAGCACGGTTTTTATAAGCGTGCCATTGACATATATGTGCGAAAGGCACATAAATTTTTCTCATCAATTGTGAGAACCCCACCATGGATATATCCGTCCAGCCCACGGCGTCGCTTGTTCCTGATCGCCGCCGCAGGCTCTTTGTCTTCTTTCTTCTCATGCTTGCCATGTTCATGGCGACGCTCGACAACCAGATCGTGTCGACTGCCTTGCCCACGATTGTTGGTGAGTTCGGTGGGCTTGAAGGTTTTGGTTGGATTGGTTCGGCCTTCCTTCTGGCGTCCAGTGCGGTCATGCCCATTTATGGAAAGCTGGGGGATCTCTTCGGCAGAAAATATGTGATGATCGCGGCCATCGTGATCTTTACCATCGGCTCTCTGGCATGCGGCATGGCATGGTCCATGAATTCCCTCATCGCAGCGCGCGTTCTGCAGGGCCTTGGCGGCGGTGGCATTCTGGTCTCAATCTTTTCCGTCAATGCAGATCTGTTCGAGCCGCGGGAGAGAGCCAAGTATCAGAGCTACTCCAGCCTCGTCATCATGGCGTCCGGCAGCATCGGCCCCGTTCTTGGCGGTACGATGAGCGATCTCTTCGGCTGGCGCTCGATCTTCTTGATAAATCTCCCCATCGGCATCGCCGTCATCACGGGCCTTGCTTTGCTGCTGCCCAACAGGCGCCCGGACCGCCAGCCCAAGATCGACTATATGGGCGCTGTCCTGCTGGCGCTGACCATCACATGCATCGTCCTGTGGGCGGATAGTTCACAAATATTCGGCTCCATCTTTGCATGGAAGAGCCTTTGCATCGTCGCATTTGCCGCCCTGACCGCATATCTCTGGGTGAAGGTCGAGCGCCGTGCGCCGGAGCCTGTCGTACCTCTGCATCTCTTCAAGGACAGCACATTTCCTTTGCTCATGATTATTTCCCTCATCAGCGGGGGGCTGGGCATCGGCATGGTCAATTATTACGCACTGTTTCTGCAAACAACGACCGGCCTTTCACCCTCCACTGCTGGTTTGTTCTTCATCGCCGTCACAGGCGGCATCGTTGCGGGATCGCTCTCAGCAGGGCGCCTGATTTCCAGAACCGGCAAATACAAGCCTTTCTCGGTGGCCAGTCTGACAATCGCAATGCTGGCCATGCTTTCGCTGTCACAAATGCACGCAGGCACACCTCTTTATATTATCGCCGCCATCATGTTTACGCAGGGGCTTGGTGTGGGGCTGGGTCAGCAGGTACCGATCATCGGCGTCCAGAACTCGGCTCTCAAGGAGGATCTCGGCGCGGCCAGCGGTGCGGTGACGCTGACGCGCATGGGTGGCGCTGCCATTGCCATTTCCGTTTATGGTGCCATCGTCTCATCCAGTCTGACAGGCGTGGGGGCTGATATTCCAGGCGTTGGCAAGATTGAGGAGCTGACACCGAAAATGCTCTCGGAACTACCGGCTGCATCGCAGGCCGCCGTTGCGGCTCTGTATAGTGGTACATTCACTATTCTCTTCTATGCCGCAGCTCTGACCGCAGTCATCGGTCTGATTGCCTCTATTGCGCTGAAAAATGTGAGGCTGCCTACGGGCCGCTGACGAGAAGCTGTCAGCGAAAGGTTGACCTCGCGCTGCTGCGGGAATCATGATGGGTGGGGAACGTGTTTGGCAACCACGCGTTTTCACCCGTCGCACCGCAACAGATGGCCCCCATGAAGCCTGACAAACTGCTCTATCCTACGCCGAAAGGCCTCTATTGCCCGGTTGGTGATTTTTATGTGGACCCCGTGCGGCCGGTGCCTCGGGCTTTGATCACCCACGGCCACTCGGATCATGCAAGGTCGGGCCATGAAAAGGTTCTCGCCACGCGCCAGACTCTGGATATCATGCGCATCCGCTACGGCGAGGATTTTACCGGCAGCGAGCAGGCGATTGGCTTTGGCGAAACGGTTGACGTCAATGGCGTCACCATTGGTTTTCATCCTGCTGGCCACGTTCTGGGATCGGCCCAGATTTCCATTGAATATGGCGGTATCAGGATCGTCGCATCAGGCGATTACAAGCGTGGGATCGACCCCACCTGTGCGCCTTTCGAAGCGGTGCCTTGCGATGTCTTCATCACCGAAGCGACCTTCGGACTGCCAGTGTTCCACCACCCCAAGCCCGCCCACGAAATCGCCAAGCTTTTGACGTCGATCCGGCAATTTCCCGAACGCACCCATCTCGTCGGCGCATATTCGCTGGGCAAGGCGCAGCGGGTGCTGAGGCTTCTGCGTGACAATGGCTACAGCGAACCGGTCTACATTCACGGCGCGCTGGCCAAGCTGTGCGATTACTACATGTCGCAGGGCATAGAGCTGGGCGACCTGCGTCCCGCCACGCTTGAGAAAAGCAACCCGGAACAGTTCAAGGGCGCCATAGTCGTTGGGCCACCCTCGGCGTTTCAGGAAAAATGGGCGCGCCGCTTCAACGAACCGCTGATATCGTTTGCGTCCGGCTGGATGATGGTGCGCCAGCGCGCCAAGCAGGGCGGGGTGGAACTGCCACTGGTCATCTCGGACCATTGTGACTGGCCAGAACTGCTGGAAACCATCAAGGAAGTCGGGCCCTCCGAAGTGTGGGTCACCCATGGCCGCGAGGAGGCGCTGGTGCGCTGGTGCGAGTTGCAGGGCATTCCGGCCCGCCCGCTGCATCTGGTGGGTTACGAGGACGAGGGGGATTGACGGTATGAAAGCCTTCGCAAACCTCCTTGACCGTCTTGTCCTCACCCCGTCGCGGAACGGCAAGCTAAAGCTGCTGTCCGATTATTTCCGCGATGCACCGGACCCGGACCGGGGCTACGGCCTTGCCGCCATTGCAGGTACGCTGGACCTGAAAAGCGTCAAACCCGCCATGCTGCGCGAGCTTGTGCTGGAACGCATGGACGACGTGCTGTTTCGCTATTCCTATGATTATGTTGGCGATCTGGCCGAGACGATATCGCTTGTCTGGGATACCAGCCAGCCAGAGGACCGGCCTGCCATCGAAGACCCTGGCCTTGGCGAAATCGTCACGCTAATGAATTCCCTAGGGCGAACGGAAGTACGCCCCGCCGTGCGTGATCTTTTGGACAGGTTGGAGCCGTCTTCGCGCTTTGCCTTCCTCAAACTCGTCACCGGCGGCCTGCGCATCGGCGTTTCGGCGAGGCTCGCGCGTCAGGCGCTGGCAGATTTCGGCGGGCGCGATATTACCGAAATCGAAACGCTGTGGCATGGGCTGGAGCCGCCCTATGAGCCGTTGTTTGCATGGCTGGAGGGAAAGTCCGAGCGCCCAGTGCTCGCCACGCCCGCAATCTTTCATTCCGTCATGCTCTCCACGCCCGTCGGTGACAATGATCTGCAAAACCTCGATCCGCAGGATTTCGTTGCGGAATGGAAGTGGGATGGCATTCGCGTGCAGCTGTCGCGCTCCGGCGATACGCGCAAGCTCTATTCCCGCTCTGGCGATGACATATCCGGCGCTTTTCCCGACATTCTCGAGCGCATTAACTTCGAAGGCGTCGTCGATGGCGAGTTGCTGATTGGCGGCACGGCTCGTTCCAATCTTGCTACCCGCACCTTCTCCGATCTTCAGCAACGTTTGAACCGCAAAACGGTCACGGCCCGCATGCTGGAGGAGTATCCGGCCTTCCTGCGCGCCTATGATGTGTTGTTCGAAGGCGAAGAGGATGTTCGCGGCGAGGTCTTTCTCAAGCGCCGTGAGATATTGACAGGCATGATCGAAGATGCGCCACATGATCGGTTCGATCTGTCGCCGCTGGTGCCGTTTTCCAGTTGGGATGAGCTGGAGACGCTGCGCAAGGCGCCACCGGATCCTGTCATCGAAGGGGTGATGATCAAGCGCAAGGATAGCCTCTATCAGGCGGGCCGTGCCAAGGGGCCGTGGTTCAAGTGGAAGCGCGATCCCTTCAACATCGATGCCGTGATGATGTATGCCCAGCGAGGCCACGGCAAACGCTCCAGCTACTATTCGGATTTCACCTTTGGCGTCTGGTCGGAAACGGAGGAGGGCGAGCAACTCGTTCCTGTCGGCAAGGCATATTTCGGCTTTACCGATGCGGAGCTGGAGGTGCTGGATAAGTTCGTGCGCGACAATACGGTGGAGCGTTTCGGCCCGGTGCGTGCCGTTCGTGCCACGCCGCAGTTCGGTTTTGTGCTGGAAGTGGCGTTCGAAGGCATCAACCGTTCCAATCGCCATAAATCCGGCGTAGCCATGCGCTTTCCTCGAATCGCCAGATTGCGTGCGGACAAACTGCCATCGGAAGCGGATCGCCTGTCCACACTGATGGCAATGATTGACGATAAATTAGCTTAGGCTTTCTTGCGCATTCGCAAAACAGTGAATGGACAATTCAATCACTTAGTGGTGAAATTAACGTGCGCTTAATACAATTTCGGACCTCTCATATGGCAGAGAAACCCTCGTCCTCCGGTGCTTTCACTGAGACGCGCCTCACACGACGCAACCTTCTGGCAGGTGCAGCCGGTCTTGTCGCCGCGTCTTCGCTGCCGCTGCCTGCCCATGCCGCCCTGTCCATTCCCGAAGTTCTTCCGCTTGCACGCGAAGATTATGCCAATGCGCGCAAACAGTTTCACACGCATCTGCTGCGCAAGATCGCAGCGCCTGAAAAATCCACGCCGCTAGGAACGCCGCCGGGCGCCAGCCGCGTGACCTATCCGGGTGGACCCAACGGCTCCATCGAGCTGGTGGCATGGCTTTCGCACTATGAGCCGAGCAAGACACTGAAACCAGCCGTGCTGTTTCTCCATGGCGGCAACGCCACGGGCGATGGGCATTGGGCGCTGATGAAGCCCTATTGGGAAGCAGGTTTCGTGGTTCTGTTGCCATCGTTTAGGGGCGAAAACGGCCAGCAGGGCAATTATTCCGGCTTTTACGATGAGACGTCCGATGCGCTGGCGGCGGCATCCTATCTCGAAAATTTGCCGGGAGTGGATCGCGATCGGCTGTTCCTCGCAGGCCATTCCAATGGCGGCACCCTGTCGCTGCTGGCATCGATGACGCGCAAATTCCGGGCGTCCGTTCCCATCTCCGCAGGCGTCAACTCATGGCGGTATTTCAACCGATATTCGGATGAAATATGCTTCGATGATCGCAACGAGGAGGAGTTCATCATGCGCTCTTCCGTCTGTTTCGGCCCGAGCCTGAAATGCCCGACCTTGCTTTTGCGGGGCACGGAGGAAAGACCTTTCGACGCCGACCACAAGCTTTTGATGGAGCGGGCGCGGTTTGCAGGCATGCCCATCGACAATATGCTGTTGCCCGGAAACCATAATGGCGTGGTCCCCGGTGCCGTTGTCGAGAGTATTCGCTTCTTCAATCAGTTCGCCTGACACCTGCCATAACCGCAAATGCCTCCAGCTTCGCGCCAGCCGGGTAGGGCAATGTCGTGGAAACGATGTCTCCCTGTGAAGCGGTTCCATGACAGTACCCTTGAAAACCTGCCGTCGCCTTGTGTCTTTTGCGGTGCTTGCGCTCATGCCGCTTTTGAGCGGCTGCCTGCTCATTACCGACACCAGCCGCATGAACCCTGACGTGTTCGTGCAGGAAACGGCGCCGGTCTTCAATTACAACAATGTCGGCTCCATTCCGCGCCCGCCGTTGCCGCCAACGCCCGGCTCCATCAACAGTCGCCCGCCGCAGCTCTTCCAGTCGCAGTTCCAGCAGCTTTATGGTCCGCCATCCACCGCAAAGCCCACAGGTTCTGGCCTCACACCTGGCTATAGCAACCAGACGCGTGGTTACGGCCTGCCGGTTTCCAACCCTTTGCACCGCGTGATGTATGACCAGATCAGCGATGACGGCCACACATTGCCTGCCATTCCCTATTCGCGTGTCGATCCCCGCTTTCTGCGCCAGGATGTTGACTACCAGACGGCGGAAGCGCCGGGCACGATCGTGGTCGATACCAAGCAGCATTTCCTCTATCTCGTGCAGCCGGGCGGCAAGGCCGTTCGCTATGGCGTGGGGCTTGGCCGCGATGGCTATGCCTGGGCCGGTCGCGGCAAGATACAGTGGAAAGCCAAATGGCCGCGCTGGACGCCGCCAAATGAGATGGTGGAACGACAACCGGAACTGGCGTCTGTCTCGGCTGCCAATGGCGGCATGATCCCCGGTCTCAACAATCCGCTCGGTGCCCGGGCGCTTTACATTTTTAAGGATGGCAAGGACACGCTGTACCGGGTGCATGGCACGCCGGACTGGCAATCCGTGGGCAAGGCCACCTCATCCGGTTGCGTGCGCATGCTCAATCAGGATGTCATCGATCTCTTTGACCGCGTGCCTCAGGGCGCGCCGATTGTGGTTATCTGATCACGCACCCCAGGAAAGCTCGTCTCCAGTGCCAGTGTTGCACTAGCGCCACTGGCCGTTAGTTATGTATTAACTACTATACTAATAGGTGAGATGTCGTGGAACAAACGACGTACAGCGAGATTGATGGGTGATTCCGCAAACCCGCGTAACATCCGCCCCCGATCGCTTCGATGTGAGAAAAACGGCCTTATGATGAGCACCGACACAGACTTTTCCAGACGTACCTTCCTTTCCCTCCTTGGCCTTTCCTCCGCATCGCTTCTGGCAGGTTGCGCGTCGTCAGGCTTTAGGCCTTCAAACGGTGCCGAGCCCGGTAGCCTTGCAGGCAGCATTGCGGGCGATTTCCGCTCGATGTTTGCAGGCGGCATGTCCGATTCCGAACTGGCCGTCATTTACGGCACGGTCGAAGATGGCGGTTATGTCATTCCCGCCATCCCCTACCAGAACATCGACCGTCGCTATTATCGCCAGCGCGTGGTTGATCCTACGGGCGAGCCAGCCGGCACCGTGGTTGTCGATACGCGTTCGCGCTTCCTCTATGTGGTCGAGCCCGGCGGTTCCGCCATGCGCTACGGCGTCGGCATTGGCCGTGAAGGCTTCGCCTGGTCGGGCGAGGGCGTCATCCAGTGGCGTCAAAAGTGGCCAAAATGGACGCCGCCAGACGAAATGGTTGCCCGGCAGCCAGAGCTGGTCAAGTTCTCTTCCAAGAACGGCGGCATGCCACCGGGCCTCAAAAACCCGCTCGGCGCCCGCGCGCTCTACATCTTCCAGAACGGCAAGGATACGCTGTACCGCCTCCACGGCTCTCCTGAGTGGAACTCCATCGGCAAGGCCGTATCATCCGGCTGCGTGCGCCTGATGAACCAGGACGTCATCGACCTCTATGACCGCGTGCCGAACAAGGCGCGCGTGGTGGTTTGGCAGTAAGCGACTGACATTTTTACGCATGAGAAAGCCCGCAGGATAGAACATCCTGCGGGCTTTTTGTTGTACTGGAAATGCCCGGAAAACAATTTCAAATTGCATTAGACATTTTGATTTTGCAAAGGGCATCATTCTTGGTCAGCGTACCGAAAATTTCTGCAAGCGAGCATCCGTCACCGCCCACACCTCCACATGCTGTGGCTCAAAAGCAGATGTGGGTTGCTTATGCCCTGCAATTGTTTGGCGGAGGCGGATATTTCGGCTTTCATCGCTTCTATTTGGGCTTCAAGAGATCCGCAAAAATACAGTTGGCTCTCGGTATAGCGACGTTTCTGCTACCATTCATAATCGGCCGCAGCATTCTGCTAGATGCCCTCACTTGGGCAGCCGTAGCATGGAACATAATCGACCTTTTCTTAATCCCCGGAATGGTTCGTGCTGCCAACAGTGGCGTTGTGCCATCGGAAAGTCGCTCGGAGTGACACGCTCACTCCTTCACCAGATTCTCCTTCAAGGCATTCAGCTGGTCGCGTAGCTTTCCAAGCTCGTCCAGGCTGCAACCGGTAGCCTCTCCAATGGCGCGCATGACTTCGGCTGCCTTGGTCTTCATCTCGGCGCCTTCAGGCGTCAGCGCGATCATCACCTGACGTTCGTCCACCGTGCCGCGTTTGCGCGTAATCAGGCCAGCCTGTTCCAGCCGCTTGAGCAGGGGAGAGAGCGTGCCGGAATCCAGCCCCAGCATTTCGCCCAGCACCTTTACGGTCGCGGTCTCTTTTTCCCAGAGCGCCATCAGAACCAGATATTGCGGATAGGTGAGCCCAAGAGGCTCGAGCAAGGGCTTATAGGCGCGGTTGAATGCATGGGACGCGCCATACAGCGCAAAACATATTTGCATGTCGAGCGTCAAAAGGCCTTCCATCGTTCCATCATCCATATCAGGGCTCCAAAATGCGGCTGCGTAGGGAACAATTTATGCCGTCACTCGGTTCCTGCCCTATGCACATCGCAACGCAATCTCCGCATCACGTATCGCAGAAACAGAAAAAATCCTCAATGCGCAAAATTATATTGCGCACAATTAAATTGCGGTATATGTAATATTCAACATTCACACCAAGGAGCAGTGACATGGCAATTCTCTACACAACAAAAGCATCAGCAACAGGCGGCCGCGCTGGCAATGCAAAGTCTGAGGATGGCGTTCTGGACGTTACGCTGACCGTTCCAAAGGAGCTGGGTGGCGATGGCGCAACCGGCACCAACCCTGAGCAGCTCTTTGCTGCCGGCTACTCCGCCTGCTTCCTCGGCGCGTTGAAGAACGTCGCCGGTAAGGAAAAGGTCAAGATTCCAGAAGACACAAGCGTCACAGCAACGGTCGGCATCGGCCCACGCGAAGACGGCACAGGCTTCGGCATCGAAGTATCGCTGCAGGTCAATATTCCCGGCCTCGACAAGGACACGGCTGAAGACCTGGTGAAGAAGGCGCACATTGTTTGCCCTTACTCCCACGCCATGCGGACCTCCACTGAGGTTCCAGTTTCTGTCGCCTGATTGCGTCCCCCGTCATCAAGCGATAGTGGAAGGGCTGGCCGAAGGGCCGGCCCTTTTTCGTGTGGTCATGCCGCTCTCGGCATACGGACGTGGTCTATGAAGGCGCGCAGCTTGGGTGCCAGATTACGGCGGCTCGGATAATAGAGATAAAAGCCAGAAAAGCTGGGGCAATGCTCTTCCAGCATCGGGACAAGCTGCCCGCTGTCGAGATAGGGGCGAAAAGTTTCTTCCATGCCAAATGTTATGCCAGCACCGGCGCAGGCGAGCTTGATCATTAGCTGCATATCATTGGTGGTGAATTCCGGCTCCACCGCGACGGAAAATTCCCGGCCATTTTCCGCAAACTCCCATCGATATGGCGCAACACTGGGGCGAGGGCGCCAGCCGATGCATGTGTGGTCGATCAGTTCGCTTGGGTGCATGGGCAACCCGCGACGGTCTCTATAGGCTGGAGAGCAGACCGGAAGCTGCCGCTGCGCAGCGGAGACAGGAACAGCGATCATGTCCTGCTCGATCAATTCCCCCAACCGCACACCCGCATCATATTGCGCGGCCACGATGTCGAACTCCTCATCGGTCACGACAATATCAAGCTGCACCTGCGGATGCGCCTTTGCAAACCCGGCCAGCAGCGGGCCGGAGAGAAAGCTTTCCGCAATCGAGGATACGGCGAGCCGCAGCCGTCCACGCGCCGTGCCGCTGAGAGAAGAGGTGGACAATGTTGCCTGCACCAGATTGGCGATGGATGGCGAGACTTCGTCATAGAGTTGCTGCCCTGCCTCGGTCAGGCTGACGCTGCGGGTGGTGCGTTGCACCAGCGCGATGCCAATCGCTTCCTCAAGCTTGCGAATTGTCTGGCTGACGGCGGAGCGGGTAACGCCAAGGCGATCAGCTGCCGCGCGAAAATTGCGCTCATCAGCGACCATGCAGAAAATGGACAGGGCATTGAGATCGATGTTCATTGGTTAGCATATCTACCCATTGAGGTTAGAATTGAGGCAGTTCTAACGACAATGCCAAAGCTTTATCTCTGGTGCAACGGCACACCTCCACAAAAGGGGTCGGGTTGCAACATCAAGGGAGATCCCATCATGGCTTTGAACAAAGTCGTCCTCATCACCGGCGCATCAAGCGGCATTGGCGAAGGCATTGCGCGGGAGCTTGCAGCAGCAGGCGCCAAACTCGTCATCGGTGCGCGCCGTATGGACCGTCTGGAAGCGTTGGCTGAAGAGCTGCGCCAAGCCGGTGCCGAGGTTATCGCCCACCCGCTCAACGTGACGGACCGCGAGAGCGTCGCAGCCTTTGCCGAGGCGGGACGCAAGGCTTTCGGGCAGATCGACGTCATCGTCAACAATGCGGGCATCATGCCGCTTTCGCTCATGTCGTCGCTCAAGGTTGCCGAATGGGACCGCATGATAGACGTCAACATCAAGGGTGTGCTCTATGGCATCGCCGCCGTATTGCCGGATATGACCCGCGCAAGATCCGGCCACATCATCAACGTTGCCTCCATCGGCGCGTTGGCCGTATCGCCCACCGCTGCGGTCTACTGCGCGACAAAATTTGCAGTCCGGGCCATTTCGGATGGTCTGCGTCAGGAAAACAGGGACATCCGCGTCACCTGCATCCATCCGGGCGTGGTGGAAAGCGAATTGGCCAACACAATCACCGACCCCGCTGCTGCCGAACTGATGGCGGGATACCGCGCCATTGCGCTGAAGCCGGATGCGATCGGCCGCGCCGTGCGCTTTGCCATCGAGCAGCCAGATGACGTCGATATCAACGAGATCGTCGTTCGCCCCACGGCCGGTTGAGGCCAGGGGATGAGGGCAGAGACGGAGAAAAAGAGCCACCCCTATATCGGCATGTGGGTGACGGGCGATGGCCACATCCGACACGAGCTATTGCCCAATGGCCGCTATGATGAGGCACGGGGAAACCGCAAAAGCGCCTATCAGGGGCGCTACGAGATGAAGGGTGACCACATCGATTACTGGGATGATACCGGTTTCACGGCTGACGGCGAGTTTATCGATAATGTGCTCTATCACGCCGGAATGGTTCTCTATCGAGAAACATAGCGGCCCAGAATAAACCCTCCCGCATTCCGCCACAAAATGCGGGAGTAGCTAATACTTTACCGCCGCAAGCTGCCCAGAAGGCCGCGAACCAAGGCGCGCCCGACAGAGCTTGCAACCGTGCGGGCCGCACTTTTCATCGCCGCTTCGATAACCGTTTCTCGCTGATAGCCGCCAGCCTTGCGTTTGGCGCCTGACGTGGAGGCCTGCGTTGGCTCTTCATCGCCAAAGCCGGGCAGTTTCCAGCGGCCAGCGGCGCTGTCTGCCGGTTGGTTGGCTTCTTCTTCGGCAGCGCGTTTGGCGGCTTCCGCTTCGGCTGCTTTCTGCGCGCGTGCGGCCAGCAGCTCGAATGCTGATTCGCGGTCCAAATCTTCGTCATAGAGACCCGCAACCGGGCTTGTGCTCATGATAGCGCGGCGCTCGTCGTCCGTTACGGGGCCGACACGGCCAGATGGCGGGCGTACCAGCGTGCGCTCCACGATGGATGGCGCACCCTTATCACCCAGCGTGGAAACCAGCGCCTCGCCGGTGCCGAGCGTGGTGATGGCATCTGCGGTGCTGAAGGCCGGGTTCTGGCGGAATGTATCGGCAGCCGTCTTCACGGCTTTCTGCTCCCGTGGCGTATAGGCGCGCAGCGCGTGCTGAACGCGGTTGCCCAGCTGCGCCAGCACCGTTTCCGGCACATCCAGCGGGTTTTGCGTGACGAAATAAACGCCGACACCCTTGGAGCGGATCAGGCGCACGACCTGTTCCACGCGCTCCACCAGCACGCGGGGTGCATCATTGAACAGGAGATGCGCTTCATCGAAGAAGAAGACGAGCTTCGGCTTGGTCGGATCGCCCACCTCCGGCAGCTCTTCGAAGAGTTCCGAGAGCATCCAGAGCAGGAACGTGCCGTAAAGGCGCGGGTTCATCATCAGCTTGTCGGCGGCAAGAACCGAAATCGTGCCGCGCCCATCGGATGTGGTGCGCATGATATCGGAAATCTTGAGCGCCGGTTCACCGAAGAAATGCTCGGCACCCTGCTGTTCCAGCACCAGCAAGCCGCGCTGAAGCGAGCCGACGGAGGATTTGGAAACCAGCCCGAACTGGTTGGAAAGCTCTGTCGCATGCTCACCCATATAGTTGAGCAGCGCCTGTAAGTCCTTGAGATCCAAGAGCGGCAGGCCACCCTGATCGGCAATCTTGAAGGCGATGTTCAGCACACCTTCCTGTGCTTCCGAAGCATCCATGAGGCGCGCCAGCAAAAGCGGTCCCATCTCGGCAATGGTGGTGCGCACACGGTGGCCTTTTTCACCGTAGAGATCCCAGAAGATGACGGGGAATTGCTCGAAGGCGAGATCGCTAAAACCGATCTGCTCGGCGCGCTTCGTTACCCACTCCTTGGCTTCGCCTCTGGCCGCAATGCCGGACAGGTCGCCCTTCACATCGGCGCAAAAAACGGGAACGCCAGCCTTGGCAAAGCCTTCCGCCAGCACCTGCAGAGACACCGTCTTGCCGGTGCCGGTCGCGCCTGTAATCAGACCGTGCCGGTTGCCGAATCGTAAGTCCAGATATTCGCCCTTGTTCAGGCTGTCATCGGCGTTCCGGCTGGTGCCGATGTAGAGCTTTCCATCCTGCAACATCAGGCATATTCCTCCCGTCATCAGGGCGTAAGCGCCCTTTATCCAATCTTTGCAATATTCTTATATGAACTGGCTGCATGCTCAACACCTGTTTGATAAGCTTGTGGAAGCGATGGCAAACTTGGTCGCGCCGTCATTTCCAGCCTTGTGCCAAAACGTCAGTTGTTTTACGTTGACGTTAACGTCATTTATTCGTTTCCGGAGGAACATTATGAGCGAAATCGTAACCCAGGTTGCCGACAAGGTTGGTATCGAACATGACAAGGCCGAAAAGGCGCTGGGCATGATGCTGGGCTTCCTTCAGCGCGAAGCTGACGATGCACCGGTTGCACGGATGATCGAAGCCATTCCCGGCGCGCCTGATCTCGTGGCCCGCTTCAACGGCGAAGGCAAGGGCGGCGGCGGTTTGCTGGGTGGCCTGATGAGCGCCATCGGTGGCGGCGGCATCATGGGTCTTGGCCAGCAGTTGATGAGCCAGGGCCTCGGCATGGGCGAAATTTCCGCGCTAGCAAAAGAAACCATCGCCATCGCCCGCGTGCATGCAGGCGATGAAACCGTGGATCAGGTTATTGCCTCCGTTCCGGGCCTCAGCCAGTTTGCTTAAGTAAAACTGATCAGATTGCGGGGCGTGGAGGGCGGTCGTTGAACGCCTTTCGCGCCCTTTCTATGTCTGCATGGTTCTGTTCCGCCCAGATCCACACGCCGCAGAACGCGCTGCCCAGACTTTGGCCCAGCGGCGTCAGGCTGTAATCCACATGCGGTGGAATGACCGGGTGGACCACACGGCGCACCAGCCCGTCGCATTCCATCTGCCGCAGGGTCTTGGTCAGCATTTTCTGGCTGATGCCCTCCACATGATGGCCTATCTGCGTGAAACGCAACGTGCCGCGCTCTTCCAGAACTTCCAGAATCAGCATCGTCCACTTGTCAGCCACCTTGGCGATAATGTCGCGCACCAGCGCCTCGATCACGGGATCGGTCGTCTCTGGCGGAGGGGCCTTGCGCCGTTCTTCGATGGTGTCATCGGCCAGATGCCTTTTCATACAGACACTCTCCTTTGGGTGCGTATAAATCTTTCAGGTGCCTACTGTGTTTGAGAGAGCATCCTACCTACTCTTTGTATCAGCAACAAGGAAGGATACTCCCATGCAAGTCACAGGCAACACCATCCTCATCACCGGCGGGGGCACAGGCATTGGTCGCGCACTAGCGGAAGCATTTCATGCGCTGGGCAATCAGGTCATCATCTCAGGCCGCCGCGCAGAGGTGTTGCAGGAGGTAGCCGCCGCAAATCCTGGTATGGCATGGGCCACCATGGATGCAGGCGATGCGGCGGGCATTCGCGCCTTTGCCGATAAGCTCATCGCTGACCACCCAAACCTCAATGCGGTCATCAACAATGCCGGTATCATGAAGAATGAGGACATCGCTGCCGCGCCTGATTATCTTGACATTGCCGAGGAAACCATCACGACGAACCTCTTGGCCCCCATCCGCCTCACAGCCGCGCTGCTTCCGCATTTTCTGAAGCAGCCGCGCGCAGCCGTGCTGACGGTATCATCCGGCCTTGCTTTCGTGCCCATGGTCGCGACGCCAACCTACAGCGCCACGAAATCCGCCATTCACGGATACTCCATGGCTATCCGCGAGCAGTTGAAAGACACATCAGTCGATGTCATCGAAATCATTCCGCCCTACGTGCAGACCACACTGCAGGGCGACCATCAGGCAACCGACGAACGCGCCATGCCGCTGGACGCCTATATTTCCGAGGTGATGGACATTCTGACGAACCAGCCGGACGCGACGGAAGTGGTCGTGGAGCGCTGCAAGCCACTGCGTTTTGCCGCGCAGAACGGCAATATCGATCAGGTCTTCGCAATGGTGAACGGCGTGCATTCTTAAAGAAAGAGGGGGCAAACAGCTCGTCCCCCACTCTCTCTTGACGTCATCCTCGGGCTTGTCCCGAGGATCTAACCACGTCTCCACATTCGCAACTCATGCCGAATGCAGACTGACGCCTACTTATCCCATTCCGGAGCCAGATGACCCGGATTGACAATGCGGCCATCCGCTTTTGCCAGTGCAAAGATCGCCTGCATCTCGTCGCTGGAAAGTTCGAAATCGAAGATATCGTAGTTTTCCTGCAGGCGGCTTTCGGTCGCCGTCTTGGAGAGCGCGATGAGATCCGGCTGCTGCACGGCCCAGCGCAGCGCTACCTGAGCAGCAGTCTTGCCGTGTTTTGCTCCGATATCCTTCAGAACGGCATCGCCGGGCACCTTGCCATCCGCCATCAGATAATAGGCGGTGATGGAGATGCCGTGTTTGCGTGCGGCTTCGATGACCTTGGTCTGATCGAGATAGGGGTGATACTCGATCTGGTTGTTGGCAATGGGCGCATCAGAAAGTTTGACGGCCTCATCCATCAGCGCGACATTGAAATTGGAAACGCCGATATTACGAACCTTTCCCGCCTTGTGAACCTCGTTCAGCGCGCCGATGCGCTCGGCCAGCGGCACGTCGCTCTTTGGCCAGTGCAGCAGCAGAAGATCGACGTAATCTGTCTTCAGCTTCGTCAGGCTTTCATCCACGGATTTGATGAAATCATCGTGGCGGTACTGATCCACCCAGACCTTCGTCGTCAGGAAAATATCGCCACGGGCAATGCCGGATTTGGCGATGACATCACCGACGGATGCTTCGTTCTTGTAGATCTGGGCGGTGTCGACATGGCGGAAGCCGAGCTTCAAGGCTTGGGGAAGAATGCGCTGGACATCGTCATCCGGCATACGGAACGTGCCGAAACCAAGCGCCGGAATAGCTGCGCCATTGGCGGTTACTGTGTGCATGAATATTCTCCCATGTGAATTCCGCCCTGCAGATTGCAAGGCGATAATGGCAAGGGAATAAGTGGGGCGGATGAGATTTGGTTCAACCGGCGCGGCTGGTTTAAAGCCGGATCTGCCGGATGGCACCCCTTCATCAGGGTGCCAACCGGCGCGTTTTCAACTCAACTCGTGAGGCGCGGGGAGGTGATGATCCGCTTGAAAAGTGCGGCCATGGCGTCGCTGATGCCTTCCGTCGGGCTCACTTCGAAATAAAGACCGGGCGTTGCGCATTCTTCCATGCGGGTGCTGATCTGAGACTGGAAGGGGCTGATCCAGGTATTGTACCAGTCATCCTCCGGCAGGGGCAGATAGGTGGTGTAGAGCACCGCAATTCTGTAACCCTTTTCTTTCAGCGCCGTGCAGAAACGTGTGTCAATCGGTTCCTGACAGCGGCCATTGTTGGCGCGCTTGGTGCAACTGGTCGTCTTGTAGCTGTCGCCCACGCCATCGGATACGAAGAACACCACCTTGTCCGGCGAGGCAGAGCTTGTGCCATTGCCAACAGTTCCCATCTTGGTGCCAAGCGCGGTCAATGTATTGTCAAAATCCGTCAACTGGCTTTCGGAGCTCTTCTTGGAAAGCGCCGACATCAGGTCAATTTTCTCGGCTTTCTTCTTGGCATTTGCCAGATTGGTCGTAAGCGGCACGACTTCCGTCAGCTCGGCATCCTGCGCCTTTTCACCGAAGGTATAGACCGCCATGCGGTATTGATCGCTGGTCTTGCGCAGTGATGTCGCCGTGTCCATCAGCGCGGCGGTGGCCTGTGCCACCACATTGATGCGCGTGGTCACGCCGAGTTTCTTGGCAAGGTGGTAATAGCTGTTCTTGTCATCGACGCCGTCTATGCTGACCACGTGACAGGCAAAGGCGCATTTGTCCTTGGTGTTGTCCACCATCTTCTTCACGTCTGCGGGCGTCGCGCCAACACCCATGGAAGGCGTGTTGTCCAGCAACAGATAGAAATCGCTGTAGGTTTCGGTCTCGTATTTTGCCGTTGCCTTAACGCTCACGGTCATGAAGTTCTTGCCGAGAATGCGTGAGAGCGACGTCTGGACGGTGGCTGAAAAGCTCACGTTGGATTGCACGACATTGCCGACCTTCTCAACGGAGACGTTCACGCTCTCCACCTCAAAATCGTTGCGGCCAACGGCATCGGCTTCGAAAAAGCTCAGCGCCTCATTTTCAGGGATGACGATTTTACCATCGGCCTTCATCTTGCGGGCGGCTTCGACCTCTTTCGAGGATTTCGCCACGGCTGCGAGCGCTGCCGCATCGGCTGCGTTCTGCAGATCTTGCTTCACCACCATTGCCTGGCTGATATCCAGCGCAACGCCTGCCGCTCCAAACATGGGAACAGCCAGCAGCGCTGTCAGAATACCAAAATTACCTGCCTTGTCGTGCCAGAAATGACGCACGTTCTACCCTCTCGCTTTATAATCGCGGCTAGGATAGATGAACGGAATTGAAAACCCGTTGCCGGATATCACTAATATCTCGTGAAGATATAACGCCAATACTTTAAGTAAAGCATGTGAACTTTAGCTCATCAGAATTCATATCCGCTATTTTTTCACGGCGACAACGAACAGGCGCGGAAAGCGCAGCAGGCGCCGCCCGTCTGCCATGGGCGGGTAGGCGGCGTCGATACGCTTGAGATAATCGGCCAGAAAGGCGTCGCGATTGTCTTCGCCCGCCGCATCCAGATAGGGGCGAAGGCCGGTGCCCTTCACCCATTCAACGATGGCCTGCGCATTCTGCATGGGGTGGTTATAGATGGTGTGCCAAACATCCACCCGTGCCGATTTGGGAGACAGTCGCTCGACATAATCAGTGGGCTCCGGCAGCGGTTGGCGGCGCAATTTCGCGCCCGTAAAGGCTGCCTGCCACGGCCCGGCAGCACCGGTTTCTTCCATGGCAATATGCGTTGGCTCGTCCAGATTATCCGGCATCTGCACGGCCAGAACACCGCCGGGCTTCAGGTGATCCATCAGTCCTTCGAGAATGTCGATATGGTTGGGCAACCATTGAAAGACGGCATTGGCGTAGAAAAGATCCGCCTTTTGCCTGGGCTGCCATGTTGCGAGATCCGCCTTTTGAAACTCCGTCGTGGGAAGGCGTATCCGCGCCTTTTCCAGCATGTCGGCATCGCTATCCACGCCGGTTATGACGTTGACACCGAAGCGTTCGGCCAGAAGCTCTGTGGAGTTGCCGGGGCCGCAGCCCAGATCGTATCCCGCCGCCAACCGCTCCAGCGGCACCTGTGCCAGGAGGTCACGGGCAGGGCGGGTCCGCTCGCTTTCGAATTTCAGATATTGTTGGGCAGACCAGGCCATGTCGCACTCCTTTGTCTTTCTTCAATATCGCATGCGGCGAAGTCTCGGGCCAGACGCTTTTCATCACAAAATCTGATGGGTTGATCGATGCTGTTTGCGTGTCGCGCAATAAAAACGCTCCAAAGGACTGGTTTCCTGTAACTTTCCATCAAATTCCCAAATCGACTGTTTTTAATCTTGACGCAAAAGGTCGAGAGGCATTCATTCCCCGCCATTGCACAAGGAGAACACTATGTCCGTCGATACATCGCCCCGTTCCCCAACCTGGACCTATATCGATGGTCAATGGCTTCCCGGTAACCCTCCTTTGATCGGACCCACATCGCACGCCATGTGGCTTGCATCCACGGTGTTTGATGGCGCACGCTGGTTCAATGGTCTTGCACCGGATCTCGATCTGCATTGCCAGCGCGTCAACCGCTCTGCGGTCAGCATGGGCATGAAGCCGACCTTCACGCCGGAAGAGATTGCCGCACTCGCCTTGGAAGGTGTTGCGAAATTCGATGGCAACGTCGCCATCTATATCAAGCCGATGTATTGGGCCGAACACGGCATGCCCGGCAGCATCGTGGCACCGGATGCGTCATCCACGCGCTTTGCGCTGTGCCTGTTCGAAGCACCAATGGATGCGGGCGCACCGGTGACACTCACCGTCTCGTCCTTCCGCCGCCCATCGCCGGAAACGGCCATGACGGACGCCAAGGCTGGCAGCCTTTATCCCAACAGCGGGCGCGCTATTCTCGAAGCCCGTTCGCGTGGTTTCGGCGGCGCGCTGATGCTGGATATGAACGGCAATGTTGCTGAAACATCTTCGGCCAATGTCTTCATGGTCAAGGATGGCGTGGTCTTCACACCTGTTCCGAACCGCACCTTCCTTGCCGGCATCACCCGCACCCGCGTCATGGGCCTTCTGCGCCAAGCCGGTTTCGAGGTGCGCGAAGCAACGCTGTCGGCTCAGGACTTCCGCGAGGCGGATGAAATCTTCTGCTCGGGCAACTATTCCAAGGTGTCGCCTGTGACGAAGCTTGATGATCGCGAGTTGCAGGCCGGACCCGTGGCCCGCAAGGCACTCGATCTTTACATGGAATGGGCGGCTGATCTGGGTGCGCACACCGAGTAAGCCGTGACTGTGAGGGCGAGGGGCAAATCTCTCGCTCTCCCGTTTACTGCACCAGAACCTCTCGCGCCCCGTCCATGATGGCCTGCGTCAGGGGCTTCAACCGGTCCGCGGCCAGCCGGTTGACCTGCCAGTAGAGCGGAATATCCAGCGGCGTTGCGGGCACAAGTTCCACCAGCCGGCCGGATGCGAGATGATGTTTCACGAGAAGGTGCGGGTTCATGCCCCAGCCCATGCCCATAAGTGCTGCATCCACGAAGGCTTGCGTGGAGGGTAGCCAGTGGGTGGGGTAGACCACGTCAGCGCCGAACTGCTGTGCGATCCACGTCAATTGAAGCCTGTCCTTCTGGCTGAAGGTGAGCGCAGGCGCTTCCGATAGACGGGCTTTCGTGACGCTGCCCTCGAAATACCTCTTCATGAAATCAGGGCTAGCCGTGGCGTGATAGCGCAGAGCTCCAAGAGGCACCACGCGGCATCCCTGCACTGGCTTTTCGAGGCTCGTCACCGCCGCCAGAACCCGGCCACGCTGAAGCCAGTCGGCCGTGTAATCCTGATCGTCTACGGCGATATTCAACAGATAATTCGTATCCTTCGCAAAGCCGGAGATGGCGTTGACAAACCATGTGCCAAGGCTATCGGCATTGGTGGCGATGTGCAGGGTCACGCGCTGGCCCGGCTCATCCGGTGCAATCAGGGCCGGAAGCTGATCGAAAAGCTCCATCTCCAGCATGCCCACATGCTCCATGTGGCGGCAGACCCATTCGCCCTTTTCGGTGGCCGTGCAGGGTTGGCCGCGCAGTATAAGGACGGCACCGAGCCGTTCCTCCAGCTGCTTGACCCTTTGGGAGATGGCCGAGGGGGTGACGCGCAGCGCCAGCGCCGCCTTTTCGAAGCTGCCCGTCTGCACCACCATGGCCACCGCGCGAAACGCCGCATAATCCAGCATGAAATTAGCCTGACTTAATCACGATTAGAAAGATTAATTAGATTAATCCGTAAGCTAAGATTATCCAAGCGCCGAACGGGGACGCGACAATGGATTTTTCGACATATCTGACGGGCTTTACGATGGGGCTGACTTTGATTGTCGCCATCGGTGCTCAAAACGCTTTCGTGTTACGGCAAGGCCTGCGCGGAGAACACGTGCTGGCCGTGGTTGCGACCTGCGCCATATCGGAGGCCATTCTGGTCACTGTGGGCGTTGCGGCTTTCGGCCAGATTGCGGCTGTCATGCCGGGGCTGGAACCCGCCATGCGCTATGCCGGTGCCGCCTTTCTGTTCTGGTATGGCGCAAAGAACCTGCAATCGGCGCTGGGCGCGTCCAGCGTTCTCATTGCTGCATCCGGCAGCGTCACGCCGCTTGCATCTACGCTCGTCACCTGCCTTGCGCTGACATGGCTCAACCCGCATGTCTATCTCGACACGGTTGTCTTGCTCGGCAGCATATCCACCCAGTTTCCCGGCGCTGAAGCATCCTTCGGGGCGGGTGCCGTGACCGCCTCCTTCGTGTTCTTCTCAACGCTTGGCTTTGGTGCGCGCTGGCTGCGTCCGCTCTTTGCCAACCCAAGAGCATGGCGCATTCTGGAAGGCGTGATTGCGCTGACCATGTGGCTCATCGCCATCAAGCTGTTGACCGGCGGATAGGACTCGAAATAACAATTTTTAGGCGCTTACGAACTGTGCACATTCCATAATCGATTTTCAGGACCTGTCATGCCATCGCAGCTTAAACCTACCGTCACCATCCGCCCCGGCGAAGAGGGTGATCTTGCCACTATCACCGAGATTTACCGCCACGCAGTGCTGCACGGCACTGCCAGTTTCGAAATCGAACCTCCATCATTGGAGACGATGCGCGAGCGCCGACAGGCTTTGGTCGCCGGTGGCTTTCCCTATCTGGTGGCGGAAGTGGAGGGCGCGGTTGCGGGCTATGCCTATGCGGGCCTGCACCGGGCTCGCCCCGCCTATGGCGCGACGGTTGAGGATTCCATCTATGTCGATCCGGAGCGCAAGGGCCTCGGCATTGGCAAGGCGCTGCTTTTGGCTCTGATCGAAGATGCGACAGCCCGTGGCTTCCGCCAGATGGTTGCCGTGGTCGGAGATTCGGACAATGCCGCCTCCATCGGCGTTCACCGCGCCGCCGGGTTCGATATGGTCGGCACGCTGAAATCAGTCGGCTGGAAACACGGTCGCTGGCTGGACATCGTGCTCATGCAGCGCCCGTTGGGCGAGGCTGACACGACCCCGCGTTTCAAGCCAGCAGCGTGAGGCGCAGGTCCGCCGAACGGATTTTCCTCAAACGGTACGCAAGGTCCGGCACGGGGGGTGTGAAGCCATGGCGATGAGAGGAATTTTCTCCGTTACCGGAACATTTTGATAATTCGCAGGTTGCCTCTCGGGGCGTCCGCTCCTATGGTCCGCGCACCAGGTTTCTAGGAGCGGTCACGCCGCTGCAACAAGGAGTAACACCATGGCCTTCGAACTTCCCGCACTGCCTTACGATTACGATGCGCTTTCGCCTTACATGTCTCGCGAAACACTTGAGCTGCACCACGACAAGCACCACAAGGCTTATGTGGACAACGGCAACAAGCTCGCAGTTGAAGCCGGTCTCGCAGATCTTTCGCTGGAAGAAGTGGTCAAGAAGTCCTTCGGCACACATGCTGGCCTGTTCAACAACGCTGCCCAGCATTACAACCACGTCCACTTCTGGAAGTGGATGAAGAAGGACGGCGGCGGCAACAAGCTGCCGGGCAAGCTGGAACAGGCAATCACGTCTGATCTCGGCGGCTACGACAAGTTCAAGGCAGATTTCATTGCCGCTGGCACCACGCAGTTCGGCTCCGGCTGGGCATGGCTGTCTGTCAAGAACGGCAAGCTTGAAATTTCCAAGACACCAAACGGCGAAAACCCGCTGGTTCACGGCGCAGAGCCTATCCTCGGCGTCGACGTGTGGGAACACTCCTACTATGTCGATTACAAGAACCTGCGTCCGAAGTACCTCGAAGCTTTCGTCGATAATCTCATCAACTGGGATTACGTTCTGGAGCGCTTCGAAGCTGCTTCCAAGTAAGTCTTGAGACACACCTAAAGACAAACACCCGGCCTTGCGCCGGGTGTTTTCGTTTTGTCATATGGGTGTCATTGCCCCGGCCTATGCGGGGGCATCATGACAGACAAAACCGCACCGCTCTTCTCCTTTGGCATCGTCGCCGATCCGCAATATGCCGATATCCCGCCGCGCCCGGAAATGGGCCGCTATTATGCCGAGAGCCCGGCCAAGCTGGCGCAGGCCATCGAGGTCTTTAACGCCCATGATCTCGCCTTCGTCGTCACGCTTGGCGATATCATCGATCGCGGCTGGGAGAATTTCGACGCCATCCTCGCGCCCTATGGCAAGCTCAGACACCGCTCAGTTTTGTTACCGGGCAATCACGACTTCGCGGTCGCGCCTGACTATCTCGCGCAGGTGCATGAGCGGCTGGGAATGCCGTCTCCATGGTATGATTTCGTGGTTGGCTCCGTCCGGTTCGTGGTGCTGGACGGCAGCGATGTCAGCACCTTCGCCCCACCGCTAGGCGATGCCCGCCGCGATCTCGCAGCGCAAAGGCTGGAGGGCTTGAGACAGGCCGGTGCCATCAACGCGCATGACTGGAACGGCTCGTTCAGCGACACGCAATTGGCATGGCTGGCACAAACGCTCGATGCTGCGGATGCTGCCGGTGAAACCGCAATCCTGTTTTGCCACTATCCGCTCTACCCGCAAAACGCCCATAATATGTGGGATGCGCCTGCCATTCTGGCGCTGCTTGAAGCGCACCCCAGCGCAAAAGCATGGTTCTGCGGCCACAACCACGTCGGCAATTATGCCAGCCTCGGCCACACGCATTTCCTGAATTTCAAGGGCATGGTGGATACGCCTGACGAAAACACATTTGCCATCGCCGATGTCTACTGGGATCGCATCGATATCAGGGGTTTTGGCCGCGAAGAGAGCCGCACGCTGACCTTCTGAAGAGGGTGCGAAAACCCATCGTCAGCGAGATGATTTCACCACACATATTCATTTGATATTATCAGGCAAAGCGGCTGATATCCGCGTCATATCGCTCATCCATTTTTTGACGAATGCCGTATTTTCAGGAATATTCGATATGTCTTATTCAGAAAGCCTTTGGCTCTACTTCTCGCTTCTGTTCGGCATCATCATCTTGCCCGGCATCGATATGCTGCTGGTTCTGGCAAGCTCTATGACGGGCGGTCGCAAGGCGGGACTTGCCGCCACATCGGGCATCATGGCGGGAGGCGTGGTGCATTCGCTTTATGGCGCTGTTGGCGTCGGGCTTCTGGCCAGCCTTATGCCGGTTCTGTTCACGCCGCTGATGATTTTTGGTGCGGCCTATATGATCTGGGTCGGCATCGGCCTCATGCGCAGCTCCATCGTGGTGGAGGGGGATGAGGTGAGCGCCAGCGCCTCTGCCCGCCGCGCATTCCGCCGTGGCATCGTTACATGCCTCTCCAACCCCAAGGCCTATCTTTTCATGATGGCGGTCTACCCGCAATTTTTGAAGCCGATGTACGGTCCCGTCTGGATACAGGGCATCATCATGGGGCTGATGACGGCGGGCACGCAGCTTGCCGTCTATGGCACCCTGGCGCTGACGGCAGGCAAAAGCCGGGATTTACTGGTGTCTTCGCCGCATATCACTATTTTCATCGGTCGCGCTGCGGGCTTGCTGCTGGTTGTGGTCGCTGGTTTCACCCTGTGGGAAGCCCTTGCTTCCGGGTGATATGCGCCTGATAATGCTTCAAAAAAATCACTGCAATGTGACTTCTTTTTGCCATGTGGAACAGGCATCTTCGCCTTTGTGCGTCGCGCTGTTTTGCCGCAGGGATTACGTGATGACACGCAAGCATTCACCCGCCGGTGCGCGGACCCAGGAGAGACATGATGAAGCTTAGAACGATTGCCGCATCCATTATGATAGGCTGTCTTTGCGCCGGTGCGGTTTCCGCAGCCGGCGAGGTTGAAAAGCGCGAAGGCTTGATGAAGGGTATCGGCGGTGCCATGGGAGCGCTGGGTGCCATCGCCAAGGGCGAAAAGCCCTATGATGCGGAAACAGTCAAAACCGCTGTCACCACCATCAGCGCCAATGCCAAGGCTTTCCCGGATCAGTTCCCCGCAGGTTCTGAAGGTGGCTCTGCTTCCCCTGCCATCTGGCAGAACTTCGCAGACTTCAAAGCGAAGTCCGATAAGCTGAGCTCGGATGCAGACATGGTTCTGGCACAGTTGCCAGCAGATCAGGCCAGCGTCGGCGCCGCCTTGAAGACGCTGGGTGCCGATTGCAGCAGCTGCCATCAGGCTTACCGCGTCAAGAAGTAATCAGCCCATCGGTCCGCCGGTCTTCGGCGGGCCTTTTTCATGATATCCATTTAAGAAGCGGAAACGGCGATGGCGTCCATTTGGGCAAAGCTGGCGGGCGGTGCTGTTGTTGCCGGGGCCGTCGGGTTCGGAATTTTCATGGGCGTCACCGCGCCTGAGCGCCAGGCACCCAGCCATTGGGCCAACCTTGGCGAACCCAATCTTACCAATGGCGAGACATTGTTCTGGGCAGGCGGCTGCGCAAGCTGTCACGCCGCCCCGGATGCGACGGGCGATGCGCTGAAGACGCTTGCCGGTGGGCAGGCGCTGCCAAGCCCGTTCGGCACGTTCCACATGCCCAATATTTCGCCGGATCCGCAGCACGGCATCGGCGCATGGTCGCTCGCACAGTTTGGCGATGCCATGACGCGGGGCGTGGGCAAGGATGGCGAGCACCTCTATCCGTCCTTTCCCTATAATTCCCATGCGCGGATGACCCCGCAGGATATCAACGACCTCTTCGCCTATCTGAAAACCTTGCCCGCCAGCACCAATGATGCGCCCGGCCACGATCTGCCATTTCCCTTCAACATCCGGCTTGTTCTTGGCGGCTGGAAGTTCCTGTATTTCGATAAGGGCGAACCGCGCGTCGAGATTGCCAATGCGAATGCGCAGGTCGTTCGCGGCCAATATCTGGTGGAAGGCCCCGGCCATTGCGGCGAGTGCCATACCCCGCGAGATGCGCTGGGCGGCTTCATGAAGGGCCAGTGGCTTGCCGGTGGACCGAACCCGGAAGGCGAGGGGCGCATTCCCGATATTCGCCCGGAATCGCAGACCATCGGCTCATGGAGTGAAGCGGATATCGCCAATTATCTGGAAACCGGCTTCACGCCGGACTTCGATAGTGCCGGTGGATCCATGGTCAAAGTCCAGCAGAATATGGCCCGTCTTCCTGCCGAAGACCGCCAGGCCATTGCGGCCTATCTCAAGGCACTTCCTTCTCCCTGAGAAGCCATTGACTCCTCAACCCGTCCGCAGGATAACGGTTGTGTGATGGTCTTTCCGGTTCGCCCGGAAAGTGAAAAGGGAACACGATAGGAGCCTCAAGCTTTGATTCGTGGCTGCCCCCGCAACTGTGAGCGGAGAGCCTGAAAACGTATTGCCACTGGTCTGGCCCATCGGCACGAAATTCTCCGGGATTTCGTAAAGCACGATGCGAAACAAAGGACCGGGAAGGTGTTTTCAAGGTTGTGACCCGCAAGCCAGGATACCTGCCATCACGGAAGTGTCGTCAATGCCGGCGGGGTGTCCGGAACAGCACGGTTTTCAGGTCGGGATATTCCCGCCTTCAAGACCCTGTGTCTCTTTTCCCCGTGGTGAATGTTGAATGCGGTCGTGGGTCTTTTGATCAGAATGACGCCCACCCGCACGTGAAAGGGTCACCATGTCTATCCACCAGAATACGGCGGCAAGCGCCGTCTCGTCCTCAACCTCAAGACTTGCGCAATCGCTGACAGCAGCCTTGCTCGGCCTGTTTATCGTGGGCTTTGTCGGCTTCTCGCAGGTAGAAGCCGTGCACAATGCCGCGCATGATACGCGCCACGCCAACGCCTTCCCTTGCCATTGAGGGGAGGAAGATCATGCCATTTTTCCGTAATATCGTTTTCACCGCCGTTCTGGTGGGCTTGATTGCCGGTTTGGCCGTCAGCGCCATGCAGGCCATCGGCACCACGCCGCTCATCCTTCAGGCCGAAACCTTCGAAAGCCGCGGCGCAGAGGTTGCGCATGCGCACACCCATGAGGCGGGCGCACCCGCAGATCATCACCACGATCCAGAAGCGTGGGCGCCCGCCGATGGCTTCGAGCGCAATGCGTACACCATCGCCGCCAATGTGCTGACTGCCATCGGCTATGCGCTGGTGCTCACGGCTCTGATTTCCTTGCGCAATTCCGCAGGCGGCTGGCGGGAAGGGCTGCTCTGGGGCCTTGCCGGTTTTGCCGCCGTCATGCTGGCCCCGGCCATCGGCCTGCCGCCGGAACTGCCCGGCAGCCCCGCCGCAGAGCTTGGTGCGCGTCAGATGTGGTGGGTGGCAACCGTTGCTGCCACGGCGGGCGGTCTGGCGCTACTTGCCTTCAAACGGGCGGAAGCATGGGCGGTCATTCTGGCTCTGGTGTTGATGGCCGCTCCCCACATCATCGGCGCGCCCTTGCCGCCAGCGGGTGAACACGCGCTGGCACCTCTGCCGCTGGAGCGCCGTTTCGTCGTTCTGGCAACCGTGACCAGCTTCGTGTTCTGGATCATCTTGGGAACCTTGAGCGGCCATCTTCTCAAACGTGTCGACGTTGCGAGATAATATGGAAACCGCAAGTGAATGGAGCGACGGGCTCGATGCCTTGCGTTTTTCCGTTCCCGGCCATGGCGCGCCCTGCGCCATGCACCGGCTGGCCTTCAAGGCTTTGCTGGGCAAAGAGCCGCAAAAGGCCGCGTGTCTTCAGTTCTTTGCTGAGAACCGGGAGGCCTTTCTCAAGGCCGCCTCAGCCAAGATCAGCAGCCTGAAACTTCCCGCCGATCGCAGCCTGCACATCAACAGCAGAGACGTCAGGCGCGCGATGACAGAAAATCCGATTGAGGGGACTGCGCGTGCGTGTCGTGTGCTTGACCGCCGTTAGAGATGCTCCGCCGCAAACCCGGCCATCTCGGCCTCCGCCTCCGGCCCCCAGAGATCGAGCGCTTTCAATATTTCGCTCGCGAAACTCACAGGTGCGGTTCCAGGTGCCGTGATGATGCCTTGGTCGCTGACGGCCTGGGGCTGCTCGCGGTAGTGTTCGGCACCCTCATAGGTGATGTAGGTGGAGTGTGATGCCACGGAATTTCCGGTGTGTGCCACGTGGTTCAACACGCCCGTTCCGGCCAGCGCACTCGCTGCTGCGCAAATGCCAGCCACCAAACGGTGCTGCGCGCGAAAGCGGTGGACGAGATCGGTAAAATCCGGTGCCATTTTCCGTTCCCAGATCAAGCCGCCGGGAATGACCAGCGCGTGAACAGTCTCCGGGTCCAGTGCGTCATAAGTCGTATCCGGGACGATCTTCAGCCCACCCATGGAGGTGAGGGGCGCACCATCGGGGGATGCGGTGAAGATATCGACGCCCAAATAACCGCGCGCCATTGCCGTCAGAATAGCGGGCTCCCAATCAGCAAATTCCTCGGTCAGTGCCAAGGCAATACGGGGCATAGTCATCTCCTGCAATCATCGATGTTTGCTATGCTATCGGAAAAGCTTTTGAGCAAAAAGGCTGAAACTGGCAGGGGGGTGGCCGCGAGACCTCTTGAGGGAAATGGCTTAAGCTTTGCGCAACAAAAAACGCGGCATCAGATGCCGCGCTTTCTTTAGATTCAATGTTGTCCTGTTCAGGCTGCTGCGCGGTAGCGCTGGCCTGACTGACCGTTGCTTTCCAACCGGAAACGCTCAAGCTGGGCATGCAACTGGCGCGCTTCGTCGGCCAGAATCTGGCTGGCGGCGGTGGTTTCTTCCACCATTGCGGCGTTCTGCTGCGTCATCTGGTCCATATGGTTGACCGAGCTGTTGATCTCTCCGAGCGCCATGGATTGCTCCGCAGCGGCCCGTGCAATGGTCGTGACATGGTCATCGACGCGGTTGACGAGTTCTTCGATCTCTTTCAGCGCTTCTCCGGTCGACAGAACCAGCGATACCCCACCCTTGACTTCATCTGCCGAGGTGGTGATGAGGCCCTTGATTTCGCGGGCAGCATTTGCCGAGCGTTGGGCCAGTTCGCGAACTTCCTGTGCAACCACAGCAAAGCCACGACCCGCTTCACCGGCACGCGCAGCTTCAACACCGGCGTTCAGGGCAAGTAGGTTGGTCTGGAAGGCGATCTCGTCGATGACAGAGATGATCTGACCGATTTTCTGCGAGGATTGTTCGATCCGGCCCATTGCATCGATTGCGTTGCGAACGATGTTGCCGGATTTGCCAGCGCTGCTCTTGGTGTCGCGCACCATCTGCGTCGCTTCATTGGCACGCGCAGTCGATGTCTTGACGGTGGTTGTGATTTCTTCCAGGGCTGCTGCGGTTTCTTCGAGGGCTGCGGCCTGCTGTTCGGTGCGTCGTGCCAGCTGGTTGGCCGAAGAGGACAATTCGCCGGAATTGTCGGTGATGGTGCCCGCAGCATGGCGGATGGTCTGCATCGTGGCGCGCAAGGTTGCCAGCGTCTGGTTGACGTTGGTTTGCAGTTCAGCAAAGGCACCCTGATAGCTGCCATTCATTTCCTGCGTCAGGTCGGCTTCAGATAGGGCAGCAATAACGCGGCGAACTTCTGTAACACCCAGATCGACATTGATGACCAGTTCATTGACGCTTTCTGCGAAGGTCTGCAGGTCCGCGTCTTCATACGTCTTGGCAATACGCTTGGAGAAGTCGCCAGCCGCAGCCGCAGCTACGATGCCGCTGATCGAGGACTGCAAGTCTTTGCTCTGTGCGGTGAGGGCGGCTTCCTGAGCTTCCATCTCACGCATCTGCATTTCGTTGGCTCTGAACACTTCAAGCGCACGGGCCATTTCACCAATTTCGTCCTGACGGTCCACACCACCGATCGGATCGTGCAGATCGCCCTTTGCAAGACGGCTCATCCGCTCGGTGAGCAGGCGCACGGGACGCGAGATGCCGCGCCCGCCAACAAACAGTCCGGCCATCACGCCGCCGATAATCGAGATCACGGCGGTCGTTACCAGAACGATCATCGTTACGCTGGAAACGGAAAGCGCATTCGCACGCGATGCTTTCAGCTCTTCGCCGGAATAGGTGCTGTAAATCTTCACAGCGGCGGTCACGGCCTTCTGGCCTTCAAGGCTGTCAGCAAGACCCGCCTTGAGCGCATCGGTCGTAATGGATGGGGTGGCAGTCAATTTCACCAGCGCCCGGATTTTATCAAAATAGGCATTGAGCGCTGTGCCGATATCGGCAAGCTGCTTCTTTTCGGTTGCATCCGCAGCCGTCGCGATTTTGGGAAGGCGCTCCAGCATTTCCTTGGCGCGCTTTTCGGTTTCCGCTGCAAAGTCTGCGGATTTCTCGGGCGCCAGAACCAGCTGGTAGGTCATGCGGCTGATTGCGATAATGTCTACACGCAGGTCCATTGCCTCGCGTGCAGCTTCTTCCTTCGTGCCGGTATCCTTCAAGGCAGTGCCAAGCGACATGAGGCCTTGAGTTCCAGCGATGGTGATTGCAAAGGCCGCAAGCCCCATGAGTGCAACCACCAGGCTAACTTTCTTCAAAATCGAAATATTGCTGATATTCATATTGGATACCGGTTGGTTGAACTCTCCATCCTGGAAAGCGGCAACTGCCAACTGCGGCTTCATCCCACAGACATCTCAATTAGTTACGCCTAAAACCTTTCAATACTATTGAAATTATGGGGATAGACTGTTTCTGCAGAACAGGATTAAAGCCGAATTAATGCCCCGTCCTGATTTTTTGGGCGCAGAGCCGCGCCGGATAGGATGCTTATCCTGTTCCGGCTGCTGCAAGGTCCTCGGAAGCTCCCCGGAATATCCATTGTAAAATGCACGGCAGCCCTTGGGGAAGGCGGGCGGGCAATTGCCACGCCACAACGCTTCAGCGTCTCAAGCCAAGGCCTGCATGAAGCGCATGCCAGTGACGGGGCGCGGTATGAAATCCATGTTTTCATAGAATTTATGTGCCGCGAAATTGCCGGTTGCGGCACCCACGGACATGAAGTCGCAGCCGCAACGCTTGGCGACATCGCTGGCGCGCGCCACCAGATGCTGACCTGTGCCATGGCCACGATGACCATCACGCACAAAAAGATGGTGCAGTTCCATGCCGCGACGACCCTCCTGGGCGCGGTAGAGTGGCATGAGAATGGCGTAACCGATCAAAGCATCGTCCGCCTCGGCCACCAACGCCGTGATCCACGGCACGTTGCCGAAGAGATCACGCTCCAGTTTTTCCGGCGTAATTCCAGCCGCATCGCCATGGTGAGCGGCCAGAAGCTCAATCATCTCGTTGAGTTCAGGCAGATCATCCTTGCGCGCAGCACGAATGGTCACAACAGGCGGTCTCGGCAGGGTCAGAAGGCTGTCTTCGGTCATTCTCGTGTCCTTCGGGTTCTGGTTTTCGCCGTCAGGACGTTTGAAAACAACAAAGCCGCCTGACGGCGGCTTGTTGACAAAATGATCTGTCGAGCCGCCCTTAAAGGAAGGCCCAAAAATACGTGCAGGAAATGAGTGCGCGTGCGTTGATCATGGGACATTCAATGCGCTGGAAACGGGATTGAGTCAAGTGGTCTGCATTTCTCAATGCTCATGCTCGCACAATTCGTGGTTTGAGAGCGCCCGGATGACGTAGCAGTCCTCGATGGAATGGCCGTCGCAGTGGGAGACGATGCGTTTCAGCTCGTGCTCCAGCTTTTTAAGCTTGGCGATCTTTTCGCGCACCGTGGCCAGATGGTCGGCAGCGATGCGGTCTGCGCCGTCGCAGGGCATTTCTCGGTGCTGGCTGAGCGCAATCAACTCGCGGATGGCGTCGATATTAAGGCCGAGATCGCGGGCGTGCCGCACGAAGGCGAGGCGCTCCAGATCTGACTTTTCATAGCGCCGCTGGTTGCCTTCGGACCGTTCGGCCGCGCGCAGCAGACCCATCTGCTCATAATAGCGGATGGTCGTGACCTTGACGCCTGTGGTTCTGGATAGATCCCCGATGGAATACATGATCGCCTCATATCTATAGCTTCTGTAGATATAGGTGTAAGGCTTGCCCATGGCAAGGTGATCCAGAACGCTTGCGCCCTGACCACATCCAATATACCATACCCCCCTATACTATATTGAGAGGCCAGCATGTCACATTCCATCGAGAACAAGGACAAGCTTCTGGCGCGCATCCGCCGTTTGAAGGGGCAGATGGAAGCGGTGGAGCGGGCGCTGGAGGGTGGCAAGCCCTGCGGGGAGGTGCTGCAATTGCTGGCATCCGTGCGCGGCGCGCTCTCCGGCCTCACGGGTGAGGTGATGCAGGATCATCTGCATGAGCATGTGCTGCATGCCGAAAACGACGAAGAGCGTGCCCGTGCCACGGAAGAACTGGCACAGGTTCTGAAAACCTACATTCGATAAGAGGTGCGCCATGACTGCAGCGACAGATCATCCCCATTCACATCCCCACCCTCATGATCACGGCACGCATGGCCACGTGTTTCTGGGAGAGAACCACGAGCGCAATGAGCGACGCGTCTGGGCGGTCATCGCCCTGACCACCATCATGATGGTCGCCGAAATTACTGCCGGAAGCTGGTTCGGCTCCATGGCGCTGACGGCCGATGGCTGGCACATGGCCACCCATGCCGGTGCAATGCTGATTTCGGCGCTGGCCTATCTCTATGCGCGCCGCCAGATCAGCAATGCCCGCTTCACCTTCGGTACCGGCAAATTCGGTGATCTCGCCGGTTTTGCCAGTGCAGTGGTGCTGGGCGTTGCGGCTGTCATGATTGCCTGGGAAAGCCTGTTGCGGTTCTTCTCGCCGGTGGAGATCGATTTCAATCAGGCCATTGCTGTCGCGGCCATCGGTCTCGTCGTCAACATCGTCAGCGCATGGCTTTTGAAGGACGACCACCATCATCACCACGACCATGACCACGGTCACTCCCATGGTAGCCACGCCCACCACGGCGATCATGCTCATCATGGAAGTCACGCCAATCATGGAAGTCATGCCGGCAAGGACAACAATCTGCGTGCAGCCTATCTGCACGTGCTGGCGGATGCGCTGACATCGGTTCTGGCCATCGTCGCTCTTCTGCTCGGCAAATGGAATGGCTGGACGTTTCTGGATCCGGCCATGGGCATCGTCGGCGGGCTGGTCATTGCACGCTGGTCCTGGGGGCTTTTGCGCTCCACCGGTTCTGTGTTGGTGGATGCAGTGCCGCAGGCGCATGGCTTGTCCAGCCAGATTCGCAGCAAGCTGGAAACTGCTGGCGACAGGATTACCGACTTGCATGTGTGGCAGGTAGGGCCGGGGCATCATGCGGCCATTGTGGTCGTCCAAACGGCATCTTCGCATGCGCCGTCATTTTACCGGCAGAAGCTGCAGTCGATCAAGGAATTGTCGCATATCACGGTTGAAATCAACGCCGCCAATCATGGCTGACGGTAGCATGGGCAGATTATCTGGCTTGACGCCAAGCCGCATGCACGGAGCCGCGATATCGCGGCTTCAGGTCCGTTAAGTCAATCTTAACGATAAACCTGTCATCTGATCACGCCTTGGGAGAGGCGTGACGGGAACGATCAATGTTCGGTGTAGGCCTGGCTGAACCACGGGGATTCGACCTGAGCGGCGCCACCCTGGGAAACGGCATCATTTGCGGATGCTTCGTTGTTAACGGTCCAGAGAACGTTGGCCAGCGACGTCGCTTCCAGAGCGTTGACGAAGGATATCTTGCTGCCGCTGAGGATGACCTGCTGCTGTTCAGGCGCGACGGCCTCTGTTGCACGCTTCTCAATGTGCGGTGAACGACCGTGTTGGGCCGATCCGCCGATGTTGTTGCTGATATTCATAGCAAGCCTCTCTTTGCCTGATTAACGAAGTATTAACGGCTGAAGCTTGCGCGAAGCTTGCGTCGTTGAGGCTGGGAGGGCGTTCACCGCTTGACAGGTGTGAAACTGGTGCTTCGTTTTTGCATTTTAGGGTCTTGCAAAACAAAAAAATCGGCCACTTGGGCCGATTCTTTGCCGTAAACCGCCCTGCGCAACGTGAGTCGCGAAGGGCCAGAGAGAATCAGGCGCTGCGTTTTTCCGATTCTGTCACCAGTTGTGGCTTTGGAGGCTCTTCAACGGGTGCCGCATCATCCTGTGTTGCGGGCGTAACCATCGCCGCCATCAGGTTTTCGATGCCGATGCTGCCCACGGTCTTGCCATCTTCGTCCACCACCTGCGCCGTTGTCTCGTTGGCGTCTGTCATGTCGCGGGCGATGGTTTCCAGCGTATCCGTTTCCAGAACCGAAATACTGTCCGGCGCACTGGTCGCCGGCTCCATCACGGTCGTGGCCTGAAGCACGCGGCTGCGGTTCACATCCCGCACGAAGTCGCTGACATATTCATTGGCCGGATGCTGGATGATGCTTTGTCCATCACCCTGCTGCACCATCTCACCGTCTTTCAAGATAGCGATATGGTCGCCGAGCCGCAGTGCCTCGTCCAGATCATGGGTAATGAAGACAACTGTCTTCTTCAACTCCTGCTGAAGATCGAGCAGCATGGTCTGCATGTCCACGCGGATAAGCGGGTCGAGCGCCGAATAGGCCTCGTCCATCAACAGAATGTCGGCATCATTGGTGAGTGCCCGTGCAAGGCCCACACGCTGCTGCATGCCGCCGGATAGCTGGTTAGGATAATTTTCCTCATAGCCATCCAGACCCACCCGGTTCAGCCAGTAACGACCCTTCTCGATGCTGTCCTTGCGGGATACGCCCTGAATGTCGAGGCCATAGACGCTGTTTTCCAGAACGGTGCGGTGCGGCAGCAGGCCGAATTTCTGGAACACCATCGCCGTCTTGTGGCGGCGGAACTCGCGCAGGCTGGATGTGCCCATGGAGCAGACATCCTGCCCACCATAGAGCACTTCGCCTGCCGTGGGGTCGATCAGCCGGTTGATGTGGCGGATCAGCGTGGATTTGCCGGAACCAGAGAGACCCATGACAACGGTAATCTTGCCACCGGGCATGGTGATGTTGATGTTGTTGAGGCCCAGCACGTGGTCGTGCCTGTCGTTCAGCTCGGTCTTGCTCAAGCCGTTTTTAACGGCCTCAAGATGCTTCTCGGGATGTTTGCCGAAGATCTTGTAAAGATTCCGGATTTCAATGTCCTTAGCCATGCTGCACCTCGCGATATTTCTGCAAACGCTTGCCGAAGGCCTGACTTGCGCGGTCAAACATGATGGCGATAGCCACCAGCGCAAAGCCGTTCAGAAAGCCGATTGTGAAGAACTGGTTGTTGATGGCCTGCAGGACATTCTTGCCCAGCCCGCCAACGCCGACCATGGAGGCAACGACGACCATAGCGAGCGACATCATGATGGTCTGGTTGATGCCGGTCATGATGGTGGGCAGCGCGAGCGGCAATTGCACGTTCAACAGTTTCTGGGTGTTCGAAGAACCGAAAGCATCGGCGGCCTCAAGCGTTTCCCGGTCCACCATGCGAATACCCAGATTGGTCAGGCGGATCATCGGCGGAATGGCATAGATCACAACAGCGATCAGCCCCGGCACCTTGCCAATACCAAAGATGACGACAACGGGGATCAGATAAACGAAGCTCGGCATCGTCTGCATCACATCCAGACCGGGATTGATGAAACGCTGTAGCCTCTCAGACCGCGCCATGAGAATGCCAAGCGGCAGGCCGATGAGGACGGCGATGAGTGTGGCAATTGCGACGATCGAGAGCGTCGTCATCGCGTCCCGCCACAGGCCAACAGCGCCGATGAGGCACAGAGAAACGGCAGTGCCAAGCGTGATGCGGAAACTGCGCCCCGCCAGATGCACCATGGCCAGCAGGCCAAGAAAGATGATGATCCACGGCGTCTGCGTGAAAAAGCGTTCGGATGCGTTCAGAAACAGTTGCAACGGGTGCACAACGGCATCGATGATGTCGCCATAGCTGCGAACAATATCGCGAAACCCGTCATCGATTGTCTTGCGCGCCACGCGCATGGTGCTGTTGCCAATGGCCGGAAACTTGCACAGCATATCCGGCAGAACATTACAGAGGGCCATTATTGTTTTTTTCCCTAAGGTGTTGATGGAGAAGCTTGTGGGGATGGGTATCCACAGATGCGGAGGCCGCGATCATCTCGCGGCCTCGCCTCATCTTGATTAGATCGAAGCCTTGATCTTCTCTGCTACCTCTGGCGAAACCCACTTCGTCCAGATGTCCTCGTGGTTTTCGAGGAAGTAGGCAGCACCATCTTCGTTGGTGCCCTGGTTTTCATCCATCCAGGCCAGAACCTTGGCAAGTGTGCCGTTGTCCCAAGCGCGCTTCTTCACGTATTCGGCTGAAGGGCCGGCCTTTTCGGCAAACGCCTTCGTCACAACCGTATAGACATCGGCAATGGGATAGGCGTTCGGCTTGGGGTCGGCACAATCGGCCTTGACGATGCATGTGTCATAGGCTTCGCGGTCGAGCGGCACGCCGTCATCCAGCTTCACCATGTCATATTTGCCCATGATGGCCGTGGGTGCCCAGTAATAGCCGAGCCAGCCCGCCTTCTTTTCGTAAGCGTTGGAAATGGAGCCATCGAGACCCGCTCCAGATCCGGTATCCACCAGCGTGAAGCCCTTTTCATCTGCCTTGCGTGCCTTGAAGAGGTTGGCCGTCGTTGGCTGGCAACCCCAGCCGGGAGGGCAGCCGAAGACCGCACCCTTGCTGGCATCTTCCGGTGCCGGGAACAGTTCGGGATGCTTCAGCGCATCTTCAACGGTCTTGATGTCGGGATGTGCATCGGCGAGGTATTTCGGAATCCACCATCCCTCAACGCCGCCTTCGCTCAGGATCTTCACGTCCTGAATGAGATTGCCGGATTTTACGGCTTCCTCGTAAGGAGCGCCCAGCGTGTTCACCCACATTTCAGGCGCCATGTCCGGCTGGCCTTTTTCGTTCATGGAGGTGAAGGTCGGTGTGGTGTCGCCGGTCACGATATCGACCGTGCAATCATAACCGTTTTCCATAATGAACTTGTCGACATAAGCCGCGACGCCCGCAGAGGCCCAGTTCATTTCTGCGATGGAGATATTGCCGCATGTCTCAGCGGCGTTGGCGGTGCTTGCGCCAGCGGCAGCGGCAAGGGTGAAGCCCGTGACAAGAATGGTCGAGGCGAGGAGTTTCTTCATTGTAAGACCCCCAAGTCTGATGCAGTGTTTATGTTAGACATACCGGGGCACTGCAAAGCCCGGCCTGCCAAAGCGCTGACGCGAACGCGATGTCCGCAGCCAGAACGCAAAGATGAAGCCATGGAGCATCGATTCCGCAAAGCTGTGCGAAAACTCCATGTTGAGTGACATGCGCGGAAAGACGAAAAAATGATCGTCAAATAGAAGCCGCTACGAGGCGACGGAAAAGGCCGCAATCACAGCGGCGAGAAACGCATAAATATGTCAACGGGTTCTATAATACGGCGAGAAGATGATATTGCAACGCAAAACGCCGCATCGCAGCCATGCGCGGCGTCGCGGAACCATTTCTGTGATTCTGTAATACTTCGGATGGTTTGCCGTTTACTGTTTTAAATGGCGGCTTAACTGCATAAAAAATGAAAATTCAATTAATGACAAATATATATTGCAAGTAGCGATGGCGTCGATTTTTTGTGGAAAAAAATCTCAAAAAAGTCATTTCAACGGGTATTTTTCTCCGAATTCCATCCTGAGTCAGTCATTTCAGAACATCTGCCAAGACTCCACGTGGTTAGATGCTCGGGTCAAGCCCGAGCATGACGACGGTAGGCGTCCGGCTTCAAATGGCAGCTCTTGCCCGGAACAAGTGCAAAACACCCAGCCGTCATCCTCGGGCTTGTCCCGAGGATCTAACCACGTCGCAAAGAATGCAACGTCGCAGATGCCCGGGACGTGCCCGAGCATCCCGACTAAACGTAAACGTCAAGTAGCAGCCTTGCCAGCCACCTTCAGCGCGAACGCATATTCAAAGGCAATCTCTTCCAGCCGCTGGAAGCGACCGGACTTTCCGCCATGGCCAGCCGCCATGTTGGTTTTGAGCAGAATAGGGGCTTCACCCGTCGTGTGTTCACGTAGCTTTGCCACCCATTTTGTCGGCTCCCAATAGGTCACGCGCGGGTCGGTCAGGCCGGAAATCGCCAGAAGCGGCGGGTAGGGCTTCTGCACCACATTGTCGTAGGGGCTATAGGCTGCAATCCAGCGATACTCTTCTTCCGACTCCAGCGGGTTGCCCCATTCAGGCCATTCCGGCGGCGTCAGCGGCAATGTGTCGTCCAGCATGGTGGTGAGAACATCGACAAAGGGAACAGCGGCGATGATGCCTGCGAATTTCTCCGGTGCCATATTGGCAACCGCGCCCATCAGCATGCCGCCAGCAGAGCCGCCTTCGGCCACAATGCCGCTATAGGCGGTGAAGCCTTCCTTCACCAGATGGTCAGCAGCGGCAATGAAGTCTTTGAAGGTGTTCTCCTTGTGCTCCATCTTGCCGTTTTCATACCACTCGAAGCCCTTGTCCTTGCCGCCACGGATATGGGCAATGGCATAGATAAAGCCGCGATCGGCCAGCGACAGATTGTTGGTGCTAAACGATGCCGGAATGGACATGCCATAGGCACCGTAACCATAGAGCAGGCATGGGGCAGAACCATCAAGCGGCGTATCCTTGCGGTAAAGCAGGGAGACCGGCACCAGCGCGCCATCATGCGAAGGGGCCATGATGCGGCGTGTGACGTAATCGTCAGGATTATGGCCCGATGGCACTTCCTGCGTTTTCAAAAGCGTGCGTTCGCGCGTCACCATGTCGTAATCGAACAGCTGGCTTGGCGTGGTCATCGAGGAATAGCTGAAACGGATGACATTGGTGTCGTATTCAGCGGCACCATGCAGGCCCAGCGAATAGGCTTCTTCGTCAAAGGCAACGCTGTGCTCCTCACCGCTGGTCCGGTCACGGATGACGAGGCGCGGCAGGCCATCGCGACGCTCCAGCCAGATGAGGTGGCGCGCATAGGCATCGATGGAGAGGATCAGGCGGCCCGGCTCATGCGGCACGACTTCCGTCCAGTTTTCCTTGCCCGGTGCCGTCACCGGCGTCTGGCAGATGCGGAAATCTTTGGCATCGCCATCATTGGTCAGAATGTAGAAAACATCGCCGCCTTCACACAGCGAATACTCGATACCCTCTTCGCGCTCTGCCACGATCTGCGGTTCAGCGGTCAAATCCTTGGTGGAAAGAAGGCGGTATTCGCTGGTTTCATGGTCGTGGATGTCGATGAAAATGAAGTCATCCAGCACAGATGCGCCGACGCCCATGAAGAAACCGGGATCTTTCTCTTCGTACACCAGACGGTCTGATGATTGCGGCTGACCGATAATGTGGTGGAAGACCTTGGACGGGCGGTGGTTCTCGTCCTGCAGGGAATAGAAGAAGCTCTTTCCATCAGGTGCCCAGGCACCGCCACCAGCTGTATTTTCGATGATGTCAGCCAAGTCTTCGCCGGTTTCCAACTCACGAATGCGCAGCGTGTAATATTCGGAACCCTTGTCGTCATAGCCCCAGATGCCACGGCTGTGGTCGCTGGATTGGTCCAGGCCACCCAGACGGAAATAATCCTTGCCGTGGGCTTCCTTGTCGCCGTCCAGCAGCACGTGCTTGTCGCCGCCACCGCGCGGCGTGCGGAAATAATGCGGCTGCTCGCCACCCGTCACGAAAAGCGTGCCATAGGCAAAGGGGCCGTCATTGACCGGCACGGAGGAATCATCCTGCTTGATGCGACCTTTCATCTCTTCGAACAGCGTGTCCTGAAGCGGCTTGGTATCGGCCATGGCCGCTTCCATATAGGCGTTTTCTGCCTCCAGATGGGTGCGAATCTCAGGGTCCAGCAGCGTCGGGTCCTTGAACATCGCCTGCCAGTTATCAGCCCGAAACCAGGCGTAATCATCCGTGCGGGTAATGTCGTGATGCGTGTCACTCAATGGTTTCTTCGCGGCAACGGGCGCTGCGGGCAGATTTTTGAAAATGGACAAGAGTTACTCGCTTTCATGGAAAATCGGTCTGCGTGTATACCAAGATGTAGAGCGCGGGCTGGTGTGTATCAAGGTGGAAAACCGAAAGGGCAGCGCGTGCGTTCGCCAAAAGTTGATCGCTTTTCCCTCACATTTTTGAACCGGATCGCAAATCTGACACATCCGTCCTGTGGAGGTCGCCGCGTGGAATTGCTCCGCGAATCAGAAAAAGAAGAAACGACAAGCTCGACAGGACCCCATGCATAAGCTTACGCCCGTTGCCCTTCTCGCAGCCCTGATATCCGTGCCCATGGCGGCGCCAGCGCTTGCCATCGATGCCAATATTCTGCGCCAGTTGAACGTGCTGGCACCCGAAGAACGCCTTGAGCAGCGTTGCGATATCGAAGCGATGGAGCGGATTGCCAGCGAACAGAAGGGCATGAAGCCCGACAAGGTCATCGCCTACGCCTTTGGCGACCCGGATGTGACCTCAGATAGCATCAAGGCCGCAGGTGCCGTGTTCCGAAGCGGCGGTGAGTGGTACCGCCTGCGCTACAAGTGTCAGATCACGCCTTCAACCCTTGGCATCCGCGACTTTAACTACAAGGTTGGCGAAAAAGTCCCTGAGGAACAATGGGCCAAGCATTATCTCTATGATTGATATTGCAGCCTGCGGTTTTGCGGCATAATCATTTTCCCTTAAGGCATTGGGGGAGGTGTTCGTGACTGTACGATTTCAAGGGCTTTCTGCGTTTCCACTGACACCGACGGATGACGACGGGGTTGTCGATGTCGAGGCGCTGTCAATGCTGATCGAGCGGCTGGATGCAGCCGGGGTCGATTCCATTGGCCTTCTTGGCAGCACTGGAAGCTATGCCTATCTCTCCCGTACAGAGCGCCTTCGCGCCGTCCAGGCGGCTGCGGAGATCCTGAAAGGCAAGCGGCCGCTGCTCGTGGGTGTCGGCGCGTTGCGCACCGATCAGTCCGTGGCGCTGGCAAAGGACGCCGAGGCCGCCGGTGCCGATGCCCTGCTGCTGGCACCCGTGTCCTACACCCCATTGACGCAGGAAGAAGCCTATTATCATGTCGCAGCGGTGGCTGGTTCAACCAGCCTGCCGCTCTGCATCTACAACAATCCGACCACGACGAAGTTTTCCTTCGGTGACGAGCTGCTGGTGCGGCTTGCCTATATTCCCAATATCTGCGCCATCAAAATGCCGCTGCCAGCAGACATAGCCTTCAAGGCTGAACTGGAGCGCCTGCGCCCACGGCTGGGTGATGGCTTTTCCATCGGCTACAGCGGAGACTGGGGCTCATCCCAAGCTCTGCTGCAAGGTGCAGATGCTTGGTACAGCGTCATTGGCGGTCTGTTGCCAGAACCCAGTCTGCGCCTGGCGCGCGCAGCGCAAGCGGGGGATGCGGCAGAGGTTCAGCGCATCGAAGAGCACTTCCAGCCCTTCTGGTCACTGTTTCAGGAACTGGGCAGTTTCCGCGTCATGTATGCGGCGGCCAATCTCCTGTCGCTGACCCAACGCCAGCCACCCCTTCCAATCATGCCGCCCGATGTCAGCGCTTGCGCGCGCGTGGAAGCAGCACTTGCCAAGCTTGCGGAGCTGGATTAGCCATCGGCCTCCGCGCCATAATTCCGGCGCGTTGCGGGCAGAATGGCTTCTGGCTCGTGATCGAAGAAAGCGCCTGATATGCTGAAGACAATCGCCATCACTGTGCTGATGGCCTCCGCTGCAACCTGCGCTTTCGCAGGCGATGGGCTGATGGAACCGACGCTGAAAATGCAGACGGCCAAGGGCAATGCCGTTCGCGTGGCGGTGACGCTGGATGCTTGCATGGGCAAGACGGATTTCCGGATTCTCGATACGCTGGTGACAGAGAAAATCCCCGCGACCATCTTCGTCACGGCCCGCTGGTTGCGTAACAATCCACAGGCGCTAGCCATCATGCTGGATCACCCTGATCTTTTCGAGCTGGAAAACCACGGCGAAAACCACATTCCGGCGGTGGACAGGCCCACGCTGATCTATGGCATCGCAGCCGCGGGCTCCACGGAAGCCGTGCAGCAGGAAGTGGAAGGCGGCATGCGGGCCATCGCCGCTGCCACTGGCCATCAGCCGCAATGGTTTCGCGGCGCAACCGCCAAATACACCCGCACTTCCATGGCAACCATCAACCAGTTGGGAGAACGCGTGGCAGGCTTTTCCATCAATGGCGATGGCGGCTCACTTTTGGGCGCGGGCACGACGGCAAAACACATCGCCGCTGCCAGGGATGGTGATGTCATCATTTCCCACATCAACCAGCCCACCCATGAAGCAGGCGAGGGCGTGGTGAAGGGTCTTCTGGCGCTCAAAGCCCGAGGCGTCATCTTCACCCGGCTGGATGACTCCGCCTTCCACCCACCATCGAACTGATCATGTAATCAGGACGGCAGGTTCGGCACGACCCGGCGCGATGGGAACAGCTCACGCGCAACCGTCATGCCGATCAGCGAAAGCGGCAGGGCCAGCATGGCACCGGCAGCGCCCCACATCCATGTCCAGAAGATGATGGCGACGAAGACCAGAAACGGATTGATCTCCATATTCTTGCCCACCACCGCCGGAAAAGCCAGATTTTCCATCAAAAGGTGAATGGTGAAGAAGACAATGGCGGGCAACAGCCCGAGGATCAGGCTGTCATGCGTCAGAATGCCGCCAACCGTCAAAGCCAGCGTCATGGCAGTGATGCCGAGGAAGGGCACGAAGCTGGAGAGAAACGCAAACAGCCCCCACAAAAACGGCATGGCCAGCCCACCGGCATAAGCGATGATAACCATGCTCACACCAAGGCCCGCATACATCATCGACGCCGTGGCAAAGTAGGAGCTCAGAACCTGCTCGATGGAGGCGATGGTGCGGATGGTGCGCAGACGCTGGTGGCGCTGCGGAAAGGCCATGATGGTGGCCTTGCGCAGGCGCACGCGGCTATAAAGGAACAGAAGAAGCGCCGCAAAGAAGATCAAGCCCTGCACGATGGCGGGCGTGATGTTAGACCCCACCACCGAAATAATATCGCCGCTGCGCGAAATCAGCGATTCCATCGAGATGGAGTTCAGGCTGAAGGTCGCGGAGGATACATTCAGCCATCGCAGGCTTTGCAGATAGGGCACGAAGCGGTCGATGGCTTTTTCAACGATCATTGGCCCTTCAGACGCAAGCGTCGAAAGCGGATCGATCAGCGAATTGATGACCAGAAAGAAAACCAGCGCAACGGCTGACGAGAGAATGAGCGCCACGGCAAAACCCGGAATGCCATAGGAGTTCAGCTTGGTGGCCGCCACGCCCAGAATCATGCCCACCACAATGGCCATGACAACGGGTATGAGAATGATGGAAAGCGAGTGGATGACACCCATCATGATGACGACGAAAATGCCGACGGTGGACCATGCAACGGCTACGTCCAGCGCCTCACGGCCCAGCGGCTGCTGGCTTCGCTCATCATCCTGCGCGGAACCCATCGCCCCGCCCATCAAAAGCTCCTTATGCTCGGCAGAGATAAGGTTTCGCTCAGCAATCTTCCGGTTGATTTTCGTCTGTTCGTTCATCAAGCAGTCCCCCATCAGGGCGTTGAACGCTCGACTTAAACACCGGTTCCAAGGTTTCAGAATATTTAAGTGTGGAATGGCGAGGCTACAACCACACGCGCCATTCCGCCCTGTTCTTAAGCCTGCGCCGAAAGCGTCAAGCCGATGCCCCACGGGTCTTTCAGCGTAATGCCATCGCTCTGGCGCGTGGTGGAAATTTCAAGCTTTTCGAGTGCGGCAACGACACTGTCCAGAGCCGTTTTCTCGTTGAATTTCAGGGAGTAGCCGGAAAGACCTGTCATGTTGCCTGTGCGGGCTACGGCACCCCGGCTGTTCCAGATATTGGCGGCCACGTGGTGATGATAGGCGCCCGATCCGAAAAAGCTCGCGCCGGGATAGCGCGCCATGATCTTCAGGCCCAGGACATTCTGGTAGAACGCATCGGCCTGCGGAATATCGCCCACCTGCAAGTGGATATGGCCAATGGCCGTGCCGTCAGGGGCCTTGGCGAATGTGGCTTTCGGCGCGCTGTCATAGAGTGATTGAAGGTCGAGCCGGTTGGTGGCCATGGAAACAGTGCCATCGGGCTGATAGCTCCATTCCTGCGGCGTCCGGTCCCGGTAAACTTCGATGCCGTTTCCTTCCGGGTCGGCCAGATAGATGGCTTCGCTGACCAGATGGTCGGAAGCGCCCTGAAGCGGCACATTGTTATTGGCAACATGGGTCAGCCACAGAGCGAGATCGCTGCGGGTCGGCATCAAAAATGCGGTGTGGAACAGGCCAGCAGCACTTGCGGGTGCGCGTGTCGTGCCGTGGCCGGTCGTCAGCGTCAAAAGCGGCTGGTCGCCTGCGCCAAGAACCTCGCCACTTGCCGTCTTCTCGATGACCGATAGGCCGATGATCTTCTGGTAAAACGCCGAGACGCCTGCCAGATCCTGCACCACAAGATGCGCCTGACCCACATAGGCAGGGCGCGTCAATGCAAACATCTCGTCTTTAACCAACTCCTGCACTCCCATGAAACTTGTGCCTCTGCGGCAGTCTGAGGGTCACTATGCGCGCGTTCCATCGTTCACGAAAGATGGCCTTTTGGTGAAAGAGTGTGCACTAATTGTTGACAATGAGCTGCGTTTGGCTTGACGCGGATCAATTACGCCTTCCGCTTCATTGGGTAGACTAGGGGCATCTGACATGCAGGAGACAGACATGTATAACAGAATTCTTGTTCCGGTTGATTTCAGCGCCGTTGAAAAAGGCGAGAAGATCCTCAAGAAAGCCGAAGCATTGCTTGGCCGCGATGGCGAAATCATATTGCTGAATGTGGTCGAGGATCTCCCGAATTATCTGGCCATCGATCTGCCGCTCGACATCATTGAAAATGCAATCGATGATGCCAAAGCAAGGCTGACGGCCCTGCAGCAGACGTCGCCTTTTGTCGGCTCAGTCGAGGTCCGCAACGGCTCTGCCGCCCGTGAGATTTTGGCGGCTGCTGCGGATTTGAAAGCGGACCTCATCATCATCGCCTCGCACACGCCAGATATGACCAATTATTTCATCGGCGCGACTGCAGACCGCGTGGTGCGCCACGCCAAATGCTCGGTTCTGGTGGACCGATAGGCTACAGGCATCCTGCCAGTCTTACTTTTGCGACAGGCGCGAACGCAAAGTGATCGCCTTTCGCACGCCCGGTCTTGTTCCCGTCTCATATTGGCTGCATGATCTGCTCACTTTCTATTCGGGAACAGACCATGAGTGAACTATGGCGCTTTGGACGCCGCTATGACCTTCCAGAAATCGTTGCTGATGGCATTGTCCACGGAGTAGGCATCGTCTTTGCGCTGATCGGCGCAACGGCCCTGATCTTCTACGTCACCCTGTGGGGAAGCTTCAGCGCCATCGCTGCTGTCTGGATCTATGCTCTGGGTCTCGTGGCCTGTCTGTCCATTTCGTTTACCTATAATATCTGGCCCCATTCCCATGTGAAGTGGCTGCTGCGCAGGCTGGATCATTCCGGCATTTTCATTCTCATTGCCGCGACCTACACGCCCATTCTGCAGCGCGGCATCGAAGACCCCATGATTGCCGTCACGCTGGCTGGCATCTGGGCGGCGGCGCTGTCCGGCATCATGCTCAAATGCTTCTTTCCCGGCCGGTTTGATCGGCTGACCATCGCTCTCTATCTCGCCATGGGCTGGAGCGGTGTCATGGTGGCGGATCGCCTGTCCTACCATCTGCCGCCCATCAGCCTCTGGCTCATCGTCATCGGCGGCATCATTTATTCCATGGGCGTGATTTTCCATGTGTGGGAGCGGCTGCGGTTCCAGAATGCCATCTGGCACGGTTTTGTGGTCACGGCGGCTGCGGTGCATTATGTGGCCGTCATGACCAGTTTCAGCATGGCGCCTTCGGTCGCGTAAAACCGCTGCACAGTCTCGGAAGATGCACTATGCTTGCTGCAACATTTGATTTGCAGTGAGCATGAAGCATGACGATAGAACTCCGCGACGCTACCCTGAACGATCTTCCCGCCATCATGGATATCTACAACGACGCGGTGCTGAACACGACCGCGATCTGGAACGATGTTCTGGTCGATCTTGAAAACCGCACGGAATGGTTCAAAGCCCGCAAGGACCGGGGCTTTCCGGTCATCGTCGCCATCAAGGACGGGGCCGTTGTCGGTTACGCATCCTATGGCGATTGGCGCGCATTCGATGGCTATCGCCACACCCGCGAACATTCCATCTATGTCCACAAGGACGGACGTGGTGCTGGCACCGGCAAGCAGCTCATGCAGGCATTGATCGAGCACGCCAAGGGCAATGACGTGCACGTCCTCATCGGCGCCATCGAAGCTGAGAACACCGCCTCCATACGCCTCCACGAATCGCTGGGCTTTCGCGTTGCCGGGCGCTTCTCGGAAGTCGGCACAAAATTCGGCCGCTGGCTGGACCTCACCTGCATGGAACTCAAGCTTCCAATGGCGTTAGGCTTTTCGTGCCGAAGCGGGCGCGATAGGCCACAGGCGTGATGGAAAATTGCTGGCGAAAGTGGTGTCGCAGATTGGCGGCGCTGCCAAGTCCGCTTGTCTGCGCGACGTCCTCTATGCCCATTTTCGAGCCTTCCAGCAGGTCCTTGGCCTTGGAAAGCCTTTGCAGCAAAAGCCACCGCGCCGGAGTCATGCCGGTTGCAGCCTCAAACCGGCGCAGCAGCGTCCGGCTGCTCATGCCAGCCATCTGCGCCAGCTTTGCGACGGTATAATCCTGGCAAAGGTCAGCCTGAACAGCATCCAGCAGCGGCCCCAGCCGCGCCTTTTCATGGGTCTCGGGCACCGGCTTGTCGATGAACTGCGCCTGTCCGCCATCGCGGTGCGGCACCACGACAAGCCGCCGCGCCACCATATTGGCGGCCTTCGATCCGAAATCGCGGCGCACGAGGTGGAGACAAAGGTCGATGCCCGCCGCACTTCCAGCAGCCGTCAGCACGGTGCCGCCATCCACATAGAGTACGTCAGGCAGAACCTCGATCTCGCCAAACTGCGCCTTCAGCGCATCCGTATAGCGCCAGTGGGTCGTGGCCTGTCGTCCATCCAGAAGCCCCGCCGCAGCCAGCACGAAAACGCCAGAGCAAAGCGAAAGAAGCCGCGTCCCGTTTTCATGCGCCTTGCGCAGCGCCACGCAGAGCGCTTCCGGCACCGGCTCATGGATGCCGCGCCAGCCCGGCACGATGATTGTGCCCGCCTGCTCGATCAATTCCAGCCCGCCATCCACAAGGAAACGCACGCCGCCTGTGGCCCGCATCTCGCCATCATCAATGCCCGCCACGGCAAAGCGATACCAGTCATCGCCCATCTCAGGTCGCGCCAATCCGAAGATCTCAACGGCAACGCCGAATTCGAATGTGCACAGCCCGTCATAGGCAAGCGCAACAACAAGGCGGTTGAGTGAGGGCGGGGTCAGATGTTTTGGCATGATCTTGATGATATATGGCAATCATGCCATCTGCCAGTGCTTTTCTATCGAGGCTAAATTGTCTCCATCGACATCAAAAGGAGACGCCCATGAGCCTCGTATCGCAAACTCCCGCCGCATCTTCAGGCGCGGCCATCGAACATTTCTCAAGATTGCTGGCACTGGAAACCGATTGCTGGGATGTTTTCACCAGCATGAACAGCGGTGACCAAGACTTTGTGCTGCTGCACGTCGTCGGCTCGCCTGAAGTCTTCGCCCGCAAGCACATTCCTGGCGCGATACACCTGCGTCATGCTGATATCACCGAGCGTCGCATGGCCGAGTGGCCTGCCGATACCCTGTTCGTCGCCTATTGCGCAGGTCCGCACTGCAACGGTGCCGACCACGCCGCGCTCAATCTCGCCCGCCTTGGCAGGCCGGTCAAAATCATGATCGGCGGCATGACCGGCTGGGCGGATGAGGGGTTTGCATTCGCGTCTGGCGCTTAAGGCGAGCCCGACATGAAAAAGGCCACGCCACCCCTAGGGGCGCGTGGCCTTTCCATATTTCAAATCCGCTTACTCCTGCGCTTCAAACACCATGGAATGTCCATTGATGCAGTAGCGCAAACCGGTTGGGGGTGGACCATCCGGGAACACGTGGCCGAGGTGGCCGCCGCAATTGGCGCAGCGAATTTCCGTGCGGACCATGCCGAAAGCCGTATCGCGATGTTCCGTCACGGCGTCAGCCTTGACTGGCTCGAAATAGCTGGGCCAGCCGCAACCGGCATCGAACTTGGTGTCGGAGATGAACAGCGGCTCATCGCAGGCAGCGCAGCGGTAGAGGCCTTTTTCCGTGCTGTTCCAGTAGGGGCCAGTAAACGGGCGCTCGGTGCCGTGTTCGCGCAGAATCCGGTATTGGTCCGCCGTCAGTTCCTCGCGCCACTGCGCATCGGACTTGGTTATTTTGGGTGCTGGGTGATCGCTCATCAGGAGATCCTTTCGTTTGTCCCCAAGATAGGGTCGAGGGCTCAATGTTAAAAGAGGGGAGGATGGCAATGCGTCTGTTGCTGGGGATAAAGACCTTGTTACTGCCAGTTTGGCCGAAAACTGTTGAGGTGCATGCCCTTAATGGCCTAATTGAAAGGACAACATGACAAGGCCGTGAACATCGGCAGGGCTGGGAGACAAGATGATTGCCAATGTCACGTCGATGACATTCCTCGTGCTGTTTTTGCCATTTGTCATGGCATTATGTGCACCCGTGGCCGTTGGTCGGTTGGGCCACAGGGCTGCATGGCTTCTGGCTATCGCCCCGGCGCTCGCCTTCGCGCATTTCCTGAGCTTCCTGCCGGAAATCGCTGCCGGTGAGGTCATCACGGGCGGCTATGTCTGGGTGCCCAGCTTCAACCTCAGCTTCTCATGGTTCATTGATGGCCTGTCGCTGACCTTTGCGCTGCTCATCACCGGCATCGGCACGCTTATCGTGCTTTATGCGGGCGGTTATATGAAAGGCCATCCGCAGCAGGGGCGTTTTCTGGCGTTTCTGCTGCTGTTCATGGGGGCCATGTTGGGCGTGGTGGTGTCGGATAGCCTGATGATGCTGTTCGTCTATTGGGAACTCACCTCGATCACATCCTTCCTGCTCATCGGCTTCGATCACAAGCGTGAAGCTTCGCGCCGCGCTGCCTTGCAAGCGCTTGTTGTCACCGGCGGCGGTGGGCTGGCGCTGCTGGCGGGCCTCATCTTCATCTGGAATATCAGCGGCACAACGCAGCTTTCGCTTCTGGTGCATGGCAATGATGTGCTGCGCCAGAGCCCGTTTTATTTCGCCACATTGCTTCTGGTGCTGGGCGGTGCCTTTACCAAATCGGCGCAATTTCCGTTTCACTTCTGGCTGCCCAACGCCATGGAAGCGCCAACGCCGGTGTCGGCCTATCTGCATTCCGCCACCATGGTCAAAGCGGGCGTGTACTTGTTGATGCGGCTTAATCCCGTTCTGGGGGATACGGCGGCCTGGGAAATCCTGCTGCCATTCTTCGGCGGGCTGACTATGCTGACCGGCGCGTTTCTGGCCATCCGTCAGACCGATCTCAAGCTGATGCTGGCCTATACGACCGTCTCATCGCTCGGCCTGCTCGTCATGCTGACCGGCATCGGCACCGAACACGCCATCGAGGCGGCGGTCCTTTATCTCGTCGCCCATTCGCTGTTCAAGGGCGCGCTCTTCATGGTCGCCGGCATCATCGATCATGAGGCTGGAACGCGGGATGTGACGAAGCTTGGCGGGCTTCGCCGCGCCATGCCTATCACCTTCATCGCCGCCATGGCGGCTGCCCTCTCCATGGCCGGTTTGCCACCGTTTCTCGGCTTTCTCGCCAAGGAAGAGATTTATTATGCGCTGGCGCATGCCAATCCACGCGCACTGCTGTTCACCGGCATCGCCATCATTGGCAATGCGCTGATGCTCGCCATCGCCTTTGCCGTGGCGCTGAAACCCTTCATTGGAAAGCCGCGAAAAACACCGAAACAGGCGCATGAAGGCCCGGTCTTGCTGTGGCTTGGCCCCGCCGTGCTGGCGCTGGTCGGGCTTTTGGCTGCGCTGTTTTCCGGTGGCTTCCATGCTCTCGTTTCCACGCCCATGGCCACGGCCATTGCAGGTGCGCCGCGTCCGGTCACCATGTCGCTTATACCGCATATCGGCGTGCCGCTGGGCCTTTCGCTGCTGACTGTTGCGCTGGGTGTTGTGGTCTATACCAATCTGTCCCGCGCACGACGCCTCATGGACCGGGCGCTGGTCTCGGCAGGTCCGGGGCCGGACCGCGCCTTTGATGCCGTCATCTCAGGGCTGGTGAAGCTGTCCTTTTATGTTACCCGCATCATTCAGCCGGGCAGGCTTGAATTCTACGTCACCGTTACCTTCGCCATCATCGCGCTGGTGCTGCTCGTGCCGCTGTTTGCCTATGGCGAACTGCCAGCCATGCCGAGCTGGCCAACAGATATGCTGCTGCACGAAATCACTTTCATCGTCATAGCCATCATCGGCCTCATTGCGGTGCTGACGGCGGCCAGCCGCCTCACGGCCATCGTCGCGCTCGGGATTCAGGGCTTTGCCGTGGCCGTGCTGTTTTTGCTGTTTGGCGCACCGGATCTGGCCTTCACCCAGTTCATGGTGGAAACGCTGTCTGTCGTCATCCTCACGCTCGTCATGACGCGGTTGCGGCTTTCGCCGTCCGATCACCGCCATCGCGGCCAGAAACTGCTGGATGGAACGATTGCACTTGCCTGCGGCACGGGCTTTGCGCTGATGTTGCTCAAAGCCACCGAGCGGCCCTTCAACACCGGCCTCACAGAGTTCTTCAGCGCCTATTCCAAGATCATCGCCCACGGCAACAATGTGGTGAATGTCATCATCGTCGATTTCCGTGGCACCGATACGCTGGGCGAAATCGCCGTGGTCATGATCACGGCTCTTGCGATCCTTGCCTTGATCCGCATTCGCGCCAAACCGGCAACAGGCACCAAAGCCGGGGAGGGCCGGGCATGAACACGTTGATCTTCCGCACCATCGCGCCCGTCATCACCGCGCTCATGCTGCTGTTTTCCGTCTTCGTGCTGCTGCGCGGCCATAATGAACCGGGCGGTGGCTTCATTGGCGGGTTGATTGCGGCCTCGGCCTTTGCTGTCTACGGCATTGCCTTCGGCGTCAGAAGCGTGCGCCGCGCCATCGTCTTCCATCCGCTGTCCATTGCGGGCTTCGGCCTTCTCATCGCCACGCTGTCCGGCATCATCTCGGTTTTTTCGTCTGTGCCTTTCATGACGGGTATCTGGATCTTCCCCAGCCTTGTTGGCGTCGAAGTGCCGCTTGCCACCGTCATCTCCTTCGATATCGGCGTCTATCTGGTCGTGGTCGGAGGCTTCACATCCATTGCGCTGGCACTGGAAGAAAGGGAGCGTGACTGATGGAGCCCATTTTCGCCGTTCTCGTCGGCATCTTCTTCAGTGTCGCCATCTATCTCATGCTGTCGCGCCACAGCGTAAGAATGCTGATTGGCATCGCCATTCTGGGCAATGCAGTCAATCTGCTGCTGTTTACCGCAGGCAGGCTGACGCGCGAGGTGCCGCCCATCATCGGCCCCGGCGAAGATGTTCTGGCGGCAAGTACGGCAAACCCGCTGCCGCAAGCCCTCATCCTCACGGCCATCGTCATTTCCTTCTGCTTTTTCTGCTTTCTGGCTGTGCTCATTTGGCGCGCCTTTCAGGAGTTGAAGACAGACGATACGGATGCGATGCGCGCTGCCGAACCGGCCCGTGAGCCGCTCCCGCCGCTCGGATATTGAGAAACGGATAAGACATATGGCCGCTTCCGGTTATCCTAACATCGATCTTGCCGCCGCACTGGTGATGCAGCCCACCCCGCTTGCTGATTGGCTGATCGTTGCGCCCTTTGCGCTGTGCATCAGCGTCGGTGCTATCCTGATGATGATCAGGCACTTGGCGCGCCTTCATGCCGCCATTGCCGTATCAGGGCTCGGTCTGCTGGTGCTGATCCACGCTGCGCTTTTGTGGAAGGTGGTGGCAGGCGGTCCCTTCACCATGGTCATGGGCCGCTGGCTTCCGCCCTTCGGCATCGCCTTCACGGCGGATCTGACTGGCGCGCTGCTGGGCCTGGCCGGTGCCATCGTCGCACTCGCCTGCGCCATCCATGCCAGTGCCGAGATCGATGAGGGTGGCAGGCGCTATGGTTTCTATCCGTTCCTCATGCTGCTCATGGCGGGCGTCAGCGGCGCGTTTCTGACCGGGGATATCTTCAACCTTTATGTCTGGTTCGAGGTGCTGCTCATCTCGTCCTTCGGCCTCATCGTGCTGGGTTCGACGAAAGAGCAGATCGATGGCGCGCTGAAATATGCCGTGCTCAACCTCGTCGGCACCACGCTGTTTCTGATCGCGGTGGGATATCTCTATGCCATTTTCGGCACGCTCAACATGGCCGATATCGCCCGCAAGGTCACCGAAACGTCAGATCAGCCGCCGCTGATGACGTTGGCCGCGCTGTTCACGCTGGCCTTCGCCATGAAGGCTGCGGCCTTCCCGGTCAATTTCTGGCTGCCCGCATCCTATCACACACCAAAACTTGTGGTTTCAGCCCTGTTCGGCGGTCTTTTGACCAAGGTCGGCGTCTATGCGCTGCTGCGCGTCATGATCATGCTGTTTCCGGTGCAGCGGGAGGAACTGAGCTTCATTATTGCCATCGTCGCGGCACTCACCATGATTCTCGGCGGCATGGGTGCGCTGGCGCAGAACGATATCAGGCGCATGCTGGGTTACGTCGTCATATCGGGTATCGGCATCATGCTGGCAGGCGTTGCCATCGGCTCACCCTCTGCCGTCGCCGGGGCCATCTTCTATGCGCTGAATTCCGTGGTGCTCATGACGGCGCTTTATCTGGCCATCGGTCACGCCGCACGCATCGGCGGTGGCTGGTCGCTCACGGATCTGAGCGGCCTTTATGCCCGAGCGCCATGGTTCTCAGGGCTCACACTGGCGCTGTTTTTTGCCGGTTCCGGCCTGCCGCCATTTTCCGGCTTCTGGCCCAAGGCCATGCTCACCAAATCCGCCATCGATATCGGCGCGTGGTGGCTGGCAGCCTCCATCCTTGTGTCCAGCTTCCTCTGCACCATCGCATTTGCCCGCGTCTTCCTGCTCTGCTTCTGGCGCTCGGCACCCGCTGGCATGAAGGATGTGGCACCGCCTGCCAGAGTGCCCGGCATCGCCCCGGTCTTGGCGCTGACCCTGCTGATCGTCGGTTTCGGCCTGTTTCCGGAAAGCATCATGAAACTCAGCCAGCAGGCAGCAGATGGCCTCGCCGACCCCGCGGCCTATATCCGCTCCGTCTTTCCGCAAGGAGCTGCGCAATGAGCCGTTATGTCCTGGGCTTGCTGTTCGTCATCACCTGGCTTGCCATTTCCGGCAGCTTCACCATCGCCAATACGGTCTTTGGGGCCATCATAGCGGCGCTGTCGCTTGGCATCGTGCGCCGCCAGCTCGCGGCAAGCGAGACCTATTGGGCGCGCATCCCTGCAATCCTGTCGCTGGCGCTGTTGTTCGTTCGCGAACTTGCGCTCTCGGCCTGGACGGTGGCCATGATGGTCATCAAGCCAAAGCTGGTGCTTACTCCGGGCATCTTCGCCTATCCGCTCAAGGTCAAAAGCGATTTCGAGATCACGCTTCTCGCCAATCTCATCACGCTCACGCCCGGCACACTCTCCGTGGATGTCTCCGCTGACCGCGCAATCCTCTTCATTCACGCGCTGGATTGCAGCGATGTAGAGGCTACCAAGCGATCGATTGCGGAGGGTTTCGAGAAGAAGATCATGGAGGCATTTCGCAAATGACACCTGAGACCCTGGTTTCCGGCGCAACGATGTTTGCGTTGATTGTCCTGTCTGTTGCTTTTCTGATGACGGTCTATCGCGTCGTTGTTGGCCCAACCCTGCCGGATAGGGTCATTGCACTGGATATGCTTGTTGGCATTGCCATCGGCTTCATCGCAACCATAGCGATCCGCACAGGCGTGTATCTCTATGTTGATATTGCAGTTGCTCTTTGCCTTGTCGGTTTTCTTGCCACAGTTGCATTCGCCCGCTTCATCCAGTCGCGAAGACCAGACCCAGATGCGCATGGAAAAATCGTGCTCGATGGCACGGATGTGATGCCTGCGCGCGGTGCAGCACGAAGAAGAACAAACGGAAAAAGGGGCCGATCATGAACTGGGTCATCGCCATTGCCGTCACGGTCCTATTGGTTTGTGGGGCGCTCTTTTCGCTGGCTGCCGCGATAGGTATTAACCGTTTTCCAGACCTCTATACTCGCATGCATGCAGCGTCCAAGGCCGGAACTGTCGGTTCGGGTCTTCTTCTTCTTGCCGTCGGCATTGACGCGTTTCAGCTGACTGTTTTCGCACGTGCAGCAATAGGATTTTGTTTCATTATTATGACTGCCCCGGTTTCTGCTCATTTGCTAGCAAAAGTTGCGCATCAGGCCGGATATCGTCTCTCAAAGATTACTGTAAAAGACGAAATGAAAGCAAACCTGAAGTTGAAATAGGGTATATGCTTGAGTGTAGTCTGAGCCATAATTCAGACATACATATTTAGTTTCTTACCTGTGATTTCTAATAGGAAGAATAAGGGCTTTAATCTACGAATTATTACAAAATAATAATTGGACTTTTTTTGGTTTGGTGTTATCCACATCAGGTAAAGTACATGATGTTGATTTGTGTCATGCGAAGATGAGTAGGTCCAGTTAGGTATTTTAAAGATGCATAATTCATCTTTTCCAAGAGTATCGTCGATATCCATTCGTTGTTCGTAGTGTCCATAAGCATCGATCCCTTCTCCTGCGTATATCGGAAGAAGGAATTGATCTTCGGAGGACCCAAATCAGAGGGCGGGGTTAACTTCGTTTCACGCGGTTCAGGTTTTAACCTGTGCCGGTGAAGATATGAACAGGAGACAGATATATGACGGAAACTACATACGGCGGCGCTCAGGATCTGCTTGTCGAACTGACTGCAGATATCGTTGCTGCCTATGTTAGCCACCACGTCGTTCCGGTTACGGAGCTTCCCGGTCTAATTTCAGATGTGCACACCGCGCTCAGCGGTACATCGCTGCCAACAGTGGCTGCGGTTAATGTTGAAAAGCAGAAGCCTGCGGTTTCTGTCCGCAAGTCGGTTCAGGATGATCAGATCATCTGCCTGGAATGTGGTGGTTCTTTCAAATCGCTCAAGCGTCACCTGACGACGCATCACAGCATCAGCCCGGAAGAATATCGCGACAAGTGGGATTTGCCTGTCGATTATCCGATGGTCGCCCCTGCCTATGCCGAAGCGCGCTCGCGCCTGGCAAAGGAAATGGGCCTCGGCCAGCGCCGCAAGTCCAGCCGCTGATCCGCACTCCATTCGCCTCTTCAAAAGCCGGTCCCTCGTGGATCGGCTTTTTTTATGCCGTGGAGACAAGGGTGTCAGCGTTCAGAATAAGAAAATAATCCTTGAAAAATTTCAAAGCCTTATGCTTACGGTTGCTGAATACAGCATTTTCAGGGTGACGGCGCAATTGCAGGTTAAGATTTGATGGAGTATGAATTAATTCCTATTTAGTGAGGAGTTGCATCATGACATCAAATCTTCAAGCCTGCGCGCCGCAAACATCTGCCCCTCAAAGCTTTGCGGCTGTGCTGGCCTGCATGCCCCGCGCGCCAGTGCCGAGGGCTAACCGTGCCGCATGCCAGCGGGTGCGTGAAACCACCTGCCAGATTTACACGCAGATCGTGGATCAGGACGCGGTCCGTCGCAACCGGCGTCACGCCATGCTGCATATCCGCCAGATCGCGCTCTATGTCAGCCATGTCGCCTTGTCATTGCCCATGTGGCAGGTGGCCCTCTGCTTCGGGCGGGATCAATCCACGGCCAGCCTGACCTGCCAACAAGTCGAAGATCGTCGCGATGATGCTGGTTTCGATGCATTCGTGACCATGGTGGAAGAGGCCGTCAAACCGCTTCTGGAAACAATCGAGGTCGAACCCCATGCGTGAGATCGACACCAACACCACCGAAAAGAACCATTCCTCACTTGTGCGGCTTCTTCGCTTCATCGGCAGCAAGCCTGCTGTGATTACGGAGAGGGGAGGCGATATCGACGTGTCCACTGAGCGTGCCGATCAACCGCGTCGGTTCGATCGGCAGGCGGTCGATCAGGGCGTGTCCGCCGGCCTGCTGGTTCTGGATGGCAACAGCCTCCGCGCGCAGCCCGCCACATCAAGTGCCTTCCTCAAGCGCGCTATGGTCAAAGACCATGACGAGATCTTTCAGGAGCAGCATCGTCTCTGCGATGTGGTTTCCATAGAGATCGATGGCACGAAGCAAACGGCGCGGCGCAATGAGTCGTCCTCACCGCTGTCAGCCCTGCTGCGACTGAAGGACCGCGACGGCAAACTCTTTTTCCCGGCGGATGCGCTGGAAGCGGGCGAGAGGCTGGCCGCCGATTTCCATCGTGGCCAACTCAGCCCAAGGATCACATCGTGCTGGGAGCCACGGCTGGCAAAGCGCACCAAAGGCCAAGGCAATGGCGCGCAGGATATCAGCGATACCGCCATGGCCGCCCGCATTCGGTTTTCCAAGGCCACCGAGGCTATGGGGCCGGAACTGGCTGGCGTCGCTATTGATGTCTGCTGTTTTGAAAAGGGTCTGGAACTGGTGGAGCGTGAGCGGCAATGGCCGGTGCGCTCCGCAAAGCTCATGTTGCGCACGGCCTTGCAGGCGCTGTCGCGGCACTATTCGCCGCCCAGCCCCACAAGCCGCAAGCGAGACAGCCACCATTGGGGTGCCGATGGCTATCGGCCAGATCTGTGAGACAATCCCGAAACCATCAGGCGGCGAGCAGCTGTGCCTCGCCGCGGATGCGGTTGATCATGGAGCGCAGGCCATTGGCACGCTGCGCGGAAAGGTGTTCCACAAGACCAATCTTGCCGAAAACCTCGATGGCGTCGAGACCGGCGATCTTAGAGGCGTGTTTTCCCGAGTAGACGGCAAGCACAATGGCCACCAGCCCGCGCACGATATGCGCATCGGAATCACCCTCAAACGTCAGGACAGGGTCACTCGCGCCATCGCTGTGGCTCACAAGCCAGACCTGACTTGCGCAGCCCTGCACCTTGTTGGATGCGTTCTTGTTCTCTTCGGAGAGATCAGGCAACGCCTTGCCGAGTTCGATCACGTAGCGATAACGGTCTTCCCAGTCATCCAGAAAGGCAAAGTCATCGAGTATCTTGTCTAGGGAAGCCATGGTGCGCCATCCGTTCATCGTGCCGGTTCACCAGCATATAGGCCAAACCAAACCCCAATTGAACCGCTCACCACAAAAAAAGCCCCGCTACTAAGCTAATCGTAGCAGGGTTACAGTCAGGGCAGTCAGGCTGCCCCAGGGAAGGGCTGCAAGCGGAGGAATGTATTGAATTGCGTTGGCCGTCGATCAGGGTGCCGGGCGGCGCTGGGGCATCGGCACGTATGGCTGTGATTTGATGGTGCCGGTTTTGATGTCATCGCTGTTGTCGGAAATATTGATAGGTGCGATGGCTGGTTCTGCGGCAGGGGCATGTGCAGGCGCTGCCGCCGCATCGGCAATTTTCGGCTGTTCGTCGCTGCCAGCCAGCTGGGCGTCGATCAGCTGGTAGGCAACCTTTGCGCCTTCACGGGCTCTTTCACCCAGCGCATGAAATGTTTCTGCACCCTTCACGCAAACGTCGGGCTTTTCCACGCAGATGGCGGAGACATATTTATAGGCTTCGCTGGCTGCTGATACAGCGCCGGCGACATTCATCTGGGAATTTGGATTGTTGCTGTCACTGGAGCCGCCAAAATAGGACAATGCAACCAGAACCAGCGAAAACCAGATCGACCCCTTGATCAAGAACCACATTGCGACACCACCCTGTTTGACGTTGCCCTTTGCGGGTCATCCGTGTTGCCCTGTTTCTCGGGCTTGGAATCACCCTAGAACCAACAGACCAACAGCCATTTGCAAAAAACGGCAGAATTTAATTCAAATTGTATCGATTTGTTCCGTAACTGAACCCCGATTGCAATTTCGCTACAAGTTTAACGGCTGGTGTTAAGCATAATTGCGGCGGTCGCCAGCAATTGCAGGGGATAAGGGTGCCCACGCCTGCCACAAAGATTAACGCGAAACGAAAAATCTAACAAAATCCTTTGCTTACCCGTCATTAACCATGAAAGACAAAGTCTGCCCCAAATGCCCCGAAACGGGATTATGCCGGGGTTTAAAGGGGCCGGGAGCTCTCAGGTTTAGGCTTTCCTTAAGCCGCGGCCCTCTATTGTCGGCCATGGTTAAGGGCTGCGTCGCCCGTCAGAATTCGGTGTTTAGGTATTGCGTAAAATAACGGAAAAAGCGATTGCGCTGATTGATCATGCCTCTGGCGTGTGGCTTTCGCGCATGGAAGAAGACGCCAGCGCGCGGATCGCAACGGTCCACGCCCTGCGTCGTCTCGTCGTGTCAGGCATTGCCGCCTTGGCAGTCGTGCCGGCTGCTTTCTGCCTCGCATTCTCCGTCTCTGTTGCATTGCCACTGGGCGTTGCAACAGTCTTTGCCGTTTTTCTCGCCGCCGCCGCTTCGCTTCTGGCCCTGCACCGGCCAAAGCGCCCGCAGGAGCAGGACATGTCCGCTGCGCACGCAGGCGATGTCATGCTGCGCGCCACACAGGTGCCCGGCCTGTTGCTGGTGTTTGATGAGCACGGCGTGGTCAAAAGCGTGTCCGGACGCGATGTCGGCCAGTTTCCAACATCCTTCCAGCATTGCGCTGGCCACATCTTCGCTGAACTGGTTCATGTGTCGGATCGCATCGCTCTCATGCAGGCGTTTGACGCGCTGCGTCAGGGTAATGAGAATGCATTTGCGGAACTGCGCTTTGATACGCCAGTTGCCACCCGCCAGACCCAGTTTCTGCACGGTCGTGTGGACTTGACGGCAGAGCGAGATTCTATGGGCAGGCTCACAGCCGTCATCGGCCAGCTTCGCGATGTGACGGAGAAGGAAATCCTGCGCAAGGAAGTGGTCCGCAAGGCAGCGGAAGCCGAATCGGCCAATGATGCCAAGTCGCGTTTTCTGGCAGCCGTCAGCCATGAGCTGCGCACGCCGCTGAATGCCGTTCTCGGCTTTTCGGATATCCTCGCTGGCGAGTATTTCGGCAAGCTCGAAAATGATCGGCAGCGCGAATATGTCTCGCTGATCCGCCAGTCCGGCGCGCATCTTCTGTCGGTGGTCAACACCATGCTGGATATGAGCAAGCTGGAAGCGGGCCGTTATGAGCTGCTGATGGAGCCCTTCCTCATCTCCGATGCCATTGCCACCTGCGAGGGCATGCTCGGTCTTCAGGCAAAGCAGAAGGGCCTGACCCTCACCAGCCGCATTCAGCGCGAAATCGGTGAAGTCGTTGCCGATCAGCGCGCCGTTCAACAGGTTCTTATCAATCTTGCTGGCAACGCCATAAAGTTTACCGAATCGGGCGGTGTTGTCACCATCGACGCATCGTTGGAGGGGGCCATGTTGAAGCTGACCGTCAGCGATACGGGCATTGGCATCGCCGCAGACAAGATGGCGTTTCTCGGCCAGCCTTTCATGCAGGTGCAGAACGAATATACACGCCGCTTTGAGGGCACAGGCCTCGGCCTTGCGCTGGTCAAGGGTCTGGTTGCCCTGCACGGCGGAAGCTTTGCAATGACCAGCCGCGCCGGTGAAGGCACGGTTGTCACGATCCTCTTGCCAGCGGATGGCTCTGGCCAGACGACAGGCCTCGACCATGATGATGCAAAAGGCCCGGTGGTCTTTCCACCACGCCTCAAGCAACAGGTCGCAGGTGCAGACAAAATGATGAAGGAGGACGTTGCGGATGGCGGCGCCAAAGCGAAAATCGCCTAGGAAAACTCCGGCCCGCAAGGAGCCGGGTGTCGTTTCCGTGGCCGCTCTGGCCGTGGGGCAACAGATTCTGCGTCACCCCAAACTGGTCGGCGGTTGCACGGCCTTCTTCGTCGTGTTCGGTTTCGTAGCCGCCAATGCGCTCTGGTATCAGCCGGGGCATCACCCATCACCCTTCATGCGCACACGCGATGAAGAAAATCCAAACGGCATTCCCGGATATCGCCTGGCATCCGGCCTCGGCGAACAGGGCAATGTGACCACCTTCCGCATCGAGCGCCAGACCGAAGCGCCGAAGCCATCGGCCATGCCGGCAGCCGGTAATCCAGATGAAGCGCCAGCCCTTCCGGCTCTGCCCGCGCATGCTTCGAGCGGGGCCGCAGCCCAGGGCCCGTCTCAACTCGTCACCGATATCCAGCGCGAGCTTGCCCGTCGCGGCCTTTACGAAGGCGTGGCAGACGGCATGACCGGCCCCCGCACCACCGCCGCCATTCTGTTCTTTGAAGAAACCGTCGGCATGGAGCAGACCGGCGAGCCGACGACCCGTGTTCTCTCGGCCCTGAAAATAGACAGCGCCACCACCGTTGCCGCGATCCCCAAAGCCCTGCCGAAGGATCGGCCAGCCGCTGCCAATTCCGGCGGCGTCGCCATTGATCCCGTAGCCGCTGCGATCAAGAACGCAGAGGCTGAAAAGCCGAAGGCACAGTCCGTCTCGCTCACAACGCAAAAGCCGCACACGCCCGTCACAAACGATCTTGTCGCCAAGATCCAGCAGGGCCTTGTCAACATTGCCTATGCGGATGTGAAGGTGGATGGCATGGCAGGCGAGCAGACGCGTCAGGCCATTCGCAACTTTGAAAAACACTATCGCCTGCCCGAAACCGGCGAGCCCAGCGAGGCCGTGCTGAAAAAGCTGAAATCGATCGGCGCTTTGTGATATCGCATTCCCATGCGCATCAAATCCGAGATTTTCATTTCAGCCCTCATAAGGCGCGTCTTTTCCGCCGGTGATTTCGCCGCCGTGGAACGCAAGGGTGCCGATGCGGCAGGCGCAATCTTCATTCGCCAGCGCCTTCGCAACGGCTTAGAAAATCTCTACAGCCCCGCGCCCCAAAGCTTTTCCGATAATGAAGAGGGGAGCGCAGACCGCCGTTTCGAACTGCGGCTAGGCCACGCGGATGCAGGTGATATTGAGGCCGTCTTAGAAAAAGAGCGTCGCTTCGATAGCGACCTCTGGGTCGTGGAAATCGAGACCGAGACCGTTGACGGTCTGTTCAACGTCGTTTCAGCTTAATCCGGCGCCTTAGCGCCGAACCACCAGCCGTGCGATATCCGTCTGTTCCTGAAGCTCCCGCGTGGTTTCCCGGCTTGGATCGACAGTATAGCTGTCTGCCCGGCGCCAGCTCTCGATGCGGTCTTCGCATTCACCAATGTCCAGTTTGTCCAGCATGGCTTCGGCGCGCGTCATGTCGCCTTCCTGCGCCTTGAGGTGCGGATAGAAGCTTTCCAGTACAAAGGCTGCATCGGCAAAATCCATGCCCACGCCAATCATGGTCGTGGCCAGTTGCTGGCCGGAAATATCGAGCATGATGCGCTCGGACAGCCAGTGGCTTGCCGAAAGGGAATCGGAAAGCGCCGTGGAGAATTGCCGCGCATTGCGCTCGCGGGCAAAGCGTACCAGCAATGCTTCCTGCACGTCTGTCAGGCGGCGCACGCCCAGCGTATCGCTGACCGGGCGGTGAAGCTGGCGCGCCATGGTGCGGAGCTGACGACGCAGATCCTCTTCGCGCTCGGCAATCGACTTTTCAAGGCTCTGCGCGGGCTCGGCAGTCGCCGCGTTCTTTCGGGCAGAGGCAGGGATGGGATTGTGCGAGTGGCGCAGGCCAACCAGCGCATCGACAACGGTGGGCGAAAGATCATCCCGGCGCACGATGGTTCGCGCATGCGCGCCGCCCTGTGTGCGGGCAATGGCAATCAGCGTATCGTCATCAAGGCATTTGGAAGAAACGAGAAAGGGTGCAGACAGCCCGATCGGTTGACTGGCGATGAAGAAGGCAACGGCTGAGGGCACGTTGGGGTTCTGCGACAAGGCCGCAACCGCATCCCGCTTCGCCTCTGGCGTGGAGGCGGCAAACAGCGGCATGAACAGCTCTGCAAACTGCCGGAGCTCTGATTTGGATGGATAAGACAGCCCCTCGAAGCTCGTCACCGTAGCCATAAGGACCACATCCTTCTTCCTCTCGGCACTTGGCCTTTCCAATTCTCGATACCTGTCGGTCAACGCAATACCCAATTTGACGCAGAACAAAACGATCTCATCAAATTAGAGCAAACGTGTTGACGTGCTGTTAACCAGCAATCGCGCAAAGCGATTTTTTCCGGCTATTCACAGCAAATTTTAAGAGGATGTTTTGGGATCTGTGTGGATCATGCGCCAACACCACCTATGAGCGAAACGCCCGACCCGGAGGAGGGGGCTGCAGGTGGCTTAAAGCGGGGCACCGTCCATCGTGCCGATGGCAGTAAAGAGCGAGCCCCTAACCGCTATCATGGCGGCTATCTGCTCTTAAACATGACGATAATGACAGCCGTCAAACGACAGTTTTCCTAAAAATAACCTGTTACTTATTGTAGTGTTTGAATTAAGGTATTGAATACAACGACTTTCAAAAAATGCCTGATTTTCAATTCACAGATGTGTGACTGCATCCTTTCCAAGAGATATCGCAATTATACTCAATTTTAATGGTTCTTACGGAAGCAAGAATATTAGAATTAACGGATGATTAACTTATATCTGTTTGTAATCTTGTGAAGAGCCTACAGATACGATGCCGGATTTCGAAATCGGAAGTCTGGATTGACGGTCGTAAACGCCTGAGTGTTTACGAAAGCTCGCATCTCACATGCCAGTCTGTGGACTGGAAATGCACAATGTTGTGGTGATGGCATTCCGCGCGTAGTTCATATCGCCGCGCACATATTCAACAGCTTAGCGTCATGCCTTGAGAGGAGAATACGATGACGGAAATCATTTCGTTTTTTGCGGCATCCCGCCGCTTCGCCAAACCCGCCAATCCGCAAAAAGCAACTGATGGCCCTGCCCAGATTCTGTTTTTCACGGGCGTGCGCTATGAGCGGCCAGTGCCGCAAATTCAGATTGAAGATGGGCGCAAGCCCCGCAAGCGCAAGACCATTGACACAACGACTGAAGCCGCCACCGGCTCCTGATGGTTCGTTGCCAGCGCGCTGGTCACGGCCATGGCGCCTGCTCGCATTTGGCCTCGCTGAGAAAACGTGTCGCTTCTTCCACGAAGCTTGACTGCGGAACCATGGTCCGCAACACGGCGTAGCCTTTGCCCTGTCCAGCCGCGACCAGAATGGATTTCGAAAGTCCCTCGGGCATTGCCTTGCGGATAGACGCAAGCTGCACCTGGTTTGCCACCAGAATATCCATCTCTCCACCTGCAGAGGTGCGGTCATTCATGCTGAAAATCTCGTTGGATGCGCTATCGAAGACGGCGACCGACCAGAAGGGCACCGCGCCGAATGCCGCCAGCCGCACCGGTTTCTGATCCACGCTGAACGTGCAGATGGCAACCCGCATAAAGGGATCTCCGCTACCAAGCCCGGCCTTTTCACTTTTCTCATCCAGCAGATGAAACATGTTGGGCGCACCTTCCGCCACGGCCCGTGTATAGGCATCGCGGTTGGAAAAATGCGGGATGGCCAGCAGGATGATGAGATGCAGCACGGCGGCACCAACAAGCCCGACGAAAACGGCAAAGATGACCTTAAGCATTGCCGCATCCAATCTTGCGAATATCCGGCATCTTGATGTCGATAAGCCCGGTGCTGGATGCAACCGGTGTATCGAGCAGCGTCAGCACCAGCTTGAACCCGGCAGAGGGCGGGACGGCCAGCCAGTTGAACGTCTGCGCGGATGAGGCAATATTGATATCCATGCCACCTTCAGAACCATGCAACAGGTTGCGGGAGTTAAGCGCAATCGGTCGACCTGATCCATCTTCGGGCGCATTGCCCTGATGGTCTGCGGCATAAAGCGTCCAGAAACGGGAAGGGGGCACGTTGCCGGTCAGCTTGTAACGGCAGTCGCCAGACAGGCGCTCACCGCTGCTATCCACAGACGCGGTAAAGCTCAAACCTTCCGCCGTGCCGTAAAGCAGCTTGCCCGCGCGGGCGCGATGGGATTTTGCATAAGGGTCAGCTTCAATGGTCTGCGCCTCGGGAAACGCATCCCACGCACCAATCTTGATAGAGCCAAAACCCTCGGTCGCTTGCAGTGCTGCAAACGTTGAAAAGATACCCACGCCAAAAGCAATGATGAGCGAAATGGCAACAAGAAATGGAACTCGAAACACGCTGTTTTCCCGTTTTGGAACAGGTGAGGGTTACCATTGATTTCATCGCGGGGAAATGGGCAGAACGCGTGAGATCTAAGCCTTTGAAAAAATCTCCACACAACTTGGCGGCGATTCGCAGTAGGTCCAGCTCTGCAGAAAGCTTCACGCTGCAAAATCCGGCAGCGTGAAGCATGAGCACATTTTAGTTAGCGGGAGTGGGCGCAGGTGCCGCCGGTGGAGTCTGCGCGGCAGGCGCGGTCGGCGGTGCAGCAGGGGCTGCCGCCGTTCCACCCGAAATATCGTCCGTGGCAACCGGGGCTGGCGTCATCTTGCCATCAGCAGCCGCCACGCGCCACACGGAATTTCCCGCATCATCCGCCACCAAAAGCGCGCCGGTTCCATCGATGCCAACGCCGACCGGGCGGCCTCGGGCCTTGTCGCCCTGAATGAAGCCCGTCACAACATCCTGCGTCGTGCCAGCCGGTTTGCCGTTTTCAAACGGCACGTATGTCACGCGGTAGCCGTTGAAGGAATCGCGGTTCCAGCTGCCATGCTCACCAATAAATGCGCCATTTGCATAGGCTGCTGGCATAGCAGAGTTCAGCGTGAATGTCAGGCCAAGCGCCGCGACATGGCTGGACAGCGCGTAATCGGGCTTGATGGCGGTGGCGACAATATCGGGACGCGGGGGGTAGACACGCGGATCGACATGGTTGCCATAGTAGCTCCACGGCCAGCCGTAAAAACCACCTTCCTTCACCGATGTCATATAGTCGGGAACGAGGTTCGGCCCCAACTCGTCACGCTCATTGATAACGGCCCAAAGCTCACCCGATTGCGGGTTGAATGCCAGACCATTGGGGTTGCGCAGACCCGATGCAAACAGCTTGAACGCACCCGTCTGTCGGTCCACCTGCAAAATAGCGGCGCGGTTCTTTTCCGCTTCCAGACCGTTTTCAACGATGTTGGAATTGGACCCAACGGAGGCATAGAGGAACTTGCCATCCGGGCTTAGCGCCAGATCCTTGGTCCAGTGATGGTTGATCGGCCCGCCCGGCAGCGGCGTCAGCACCTTCGGCGGTTGCGTGATTTCGTTCTGCCCAAGCTGGTAGGGATAGGCGAGAATCTCGCTGGCCGTGGCGACATAGAGAGTATTATCCGCAAAGGCCAAGCCAAAGGGAGAATCCATCTTCGTCAGAAGATCGTGGCGCTCATCGACCACACCATCGCGGTTGGTATCGCGCAGAAGCGTGATGAGATTGCTCTCTTTTTGCGGCTTTGTTTCCCCATGGGAAATTGCCATGATCCAGCCGCGAATAATATCCTTTGGCCGCGATGGTGGCGCGCCCTTAGGCCCGCGAGACTGCACCACCAGCACATCGCCATTGGGCAGCGTGTGCACGGTGCGCGGGTTGGCAAGGTCCTTTTGGTAAAGGCTGACTTTCAACCCTTCCGGCACAGTCGGCAACTCACCATCCTTCCAGCCCACGACCTTGGCCACTTTTAGGTCCGGTATCAGGCTGGCAGATGGTTCCGGCAACACCGGGTCAGCGCCGATCTGCTGGGAAATATCGAAATTGCTATCCTGTTCGCTGCAAGCAGAAAGGATGACGGCGGCACTGCCCATGAAGACAGCGGTGTGAAGCAGGCGGCGCGCGATCATCATACTCTCCAGGCCAGTCTTGCATATTTGCGGGAAGAAGCGGCAACGCACATCAGCGCCACGCCAAAGGTAACCGCCGAAAGGGCGAGACCATAGGGAACAACAGGCGTCCAACCATCACCCGCATGCACAAGGCTATTGATCAGCGCCAAAGCCAGCATCACGACAAACAGAAAAATCGCAAAAAACGAAGGCCGCATCGGCCGCGTGCGAGAGCGAAACAGATCCACCAACCCCGCCAAAACCGCCAACCCGCCAAATACGAGCCCCGCAAACAGCAACCAAGCCGAAAAATTCAGCCAAAGCAAATTCGCCGTCTGCCAGAAGGCAATATCGGTGGCCAAGGTCATCGAAAAGCAGACAAACGGAAACGGCACGAAAAGGGATTGAAAGGGATAAGCAGAGGATTCTCTGCGAGAGTCGTCACTCATGGATGGCTCCAGCCAGTCTGTAGGGGAGGTCCGGGTCATCTCGCGACCTGAACGCATTGTGCAACGTTCGCAAACGAATGGAGCGGTAATTGGTTGCAGTCTCCGGGCGTATGCGCCGCGAGCCAAAATTGCCACAATTACGAAACACGTTTTGGTTGAGGATATCGTGGTAAGAGGTGCCTGATGATTTCGGAAATGCCTGAAAAATTTAAACAGATTTTCCAAGACTTAAACGTGGTACCCGCTGATGACTACGAACATCGTTCCGAGATCCGAAATAGGTTTTATGCTGTTCTAAGCGAAAATTTAGATCTAATCAAAGTTATGTACGATGCGTATTTTCACTGCCTGAAAATTATACTCGTCAATGACTATCCAGCAAAAGACATTGATCAGACCCACGCCTATAAATTTATCACACTGTTTTCGTCTCCATCAACATCCGTGCCGGGCGATGTGCGTGCGGGATTTTTCCGAGAGCTTTCTGAACGGCACCATGAGCACCAAAAACTGATCGAGGTTGCGCTCGGCTCTGTCGATCGTCAAATAAGTCCAGTTCATAGCCACATGGATACTGGAAACTTGGGTGATATTCCGACTGCCATGTTGGAAGCATACTGTTGGCACCGTCCTTATTCCGTAGAAGCGCCAGAAATTGACGCTGAGCTGCGCCCGATGATAGCCAGACTATTTCGAGCTTTCCCGACGCAGAGAAGTTTGGTTCTCGGTGAGATGCTGGCGAAGGATGCTAACGGACCAGTCCTTGTCAGTGATCTCCTGCGCTTTCACATTTTGGAGCGAAACGATTTTACAGAAGGCCCTATGAGCACCTTCGCCTCCAACATGCTGGGCCATTATTCCAGAAAAGCAGATGTTCTTTATATAAAGTCTGCAGATATCCTGACCCTTACTCTTCGAGACGCCCGGTCTTGGTCACAGGAAACGGCGACTTCGTTTGTAGAGAAATTCATCCTTGCTGCCCTCGAGGTGGAAACGACAACGCAGACGACAGAGATTGCCAGGATGCAGGTTCAGGTCGCAAGGGCCGAACACCAAATAGCATCGAAACACTATAAAAGTGAGCGCTGGGCATCTGCTGAAGAGTTGAAAAACCGCGATATCAAATATCTTGAAGAATACAGAAAAGAGCTGGGGCTGATAGAAAGTGATTTCGATAGCTGGGATCAGCGGCGATGGAGAAAAGCTGTTCGGCGGGTAGCCGTTTCAGCCGTGACACGCAGAGCGCTCAAAGCGGCGAGCCAGCGACTGCCTCTCACAAGCTCGGCTCGGTTATTGGCGCTGCTCAACGATGCGGTGGACTACCGGAACCAACCGAAGACCTATCCCATGCCTAAGGCGGCCGACAACAGGTTCAGAGACTTTGGCTTAAAGCTAATTGTCATAGAAGAGTTGATGTACCGGCAGAAGATTCTCACACCTGTCTTCGACATACATGAGTTTGCGAAAGAGTATGACAAGCGTGAAATCGACGTCGAGACTGATGGATATGCGATCATTCCAGAAGCGAAGACATATTTTCAGAATATGGCCATTCCCGATGAGCTTCTTTCCCAAATCGAGGCTTTGCATCAATCAAGCGGCATCGATGGTGGCTCGCGTTTTATCTATCACCTGTTCCCATTCTGGGATCCCGGTGTTGGCGATGAAGTCGTAAGGATTACCAACAAGGCGATTGATGATCTTGCCCTCTTGCCAAATCTGAGACGATTGAGCGGTCTGGAAAACAGCAAGCCCAGCCCTAAACTTTTGAAGGCCCTGAAAGAAAAAGGCGTCCAGGTTGTGGATGAAGAGAGTATTTGAGCGGATCGAAGTTAACCACGGATTTCAAGGAGCGCACGGAATGACACTGGATGAATTCGTAGCAAGCATAGAGAGCGAGGGCGGTAAGCCCGCGACTGAGGCGGATCTTTTGGGTTTCGAAGGAAAAATCGGGGTTCAGCTTCCTGAAGGATTTAGAACATTCTTGAAGCGTTCGGGCGGCGGTCTGATTTTTAATACGCCCGTTGAATATCTCGATGCCGACGGGCGAGACCTCCAGCTTCGGCATATGTGCGATCTGGCGGAGATCGACAAAGAATTCACAAAACCAAGTGCATACCCCCTTCCTCGTGCGCTTTTCGTCATTGGCAATGATGGTGGCGGCAATTCCATTATGATCTGCCTGTCAAAGGACAGATATTGTCAGATCTTCGTTTTAGATCATGAGATGGTGGCTTACGATGGCGAGCCAGAAACACTGGAGGAAGCAGAAGAGAATGGGCTGGTGACCTGTTATTCCCCAAGCTTCGATCGGTTTCTGAGAGACCTTCGGATCGCGGAGGATGAGGACTAAAGGCTCGCCTCTGGATCTACACCAATATGCTTGAAATCAAACCGGTTGCGGTAGGAAGCCCGCCTCTTAGTGGGTACGTGTGGGCAAGCCGATGCGCAGCGAGTGATTCGACCCTACCGCTTCACCCCACCATCCGTCTCAACGCCTGCCACCTTCTGCACCGTCAACGAAGGCGCAGACGCCTCCTTCAGCCGTTTTCCAATCGAGCGAATAACCCGTGTAGCTTCGGCGGAAAGGGAGCGGGGGCGGGTGAGGGCGGGGAGGGCGCTGGCGTCTGTGGAGGCTACGACCGCGCCGGTGGCGGGTTTGGGGTGCGTGCCATTGGGCAGCGGGTTCTGAATGCCGGGAATGGGGCGCAGTTCCATGCCCTGGTGGGCATAGTCCATCAGCCTCTTGAACGTCATGGCGGGCAGGGCGCCGCCGGTCATGTTGTTCATGGAGGTGAAATCGTCATTGCCGAACCAGACGGCTGCCGTGTAATTGCCGGTGAAGCCCACATACCAGGCGTCGCGGTAGGATTGCGACGTGCCGGTCTTGCCGCCGGAAACGATGCCATTGTCCAGTGCGCCACGCCGCGCCGTTCCCTCCACGGGAATGGTCACCAGCATGCGGTTCATCTTGGAATTGGCGTCTTCGGATAGCACGCGCTGCGCCGGTGGCTCGTCGCGCTCGAAATCGTAGAGAACCTTGCCTTCGTAATCCAGCACCTGCGCAATGCCGTGGCGGCGCGATTGCATACCATCTGCCGGGAAAACGGCATAGCCTGTGGCCTGATCCAGCACGGTCACTTCGGATGTGCCAAGGGGAATGGTCTTGTCGGTGCGCAGCGGCGTGGCAACGCCCATGGCTTTGGCGGTATCGGCAATGATCTGCGTTCCCAGCACATCTTTGGCAAGGCGCACCGGCACGGTGTTGTAGGATTTTGCCAACGCCGTCTGCAACGTCACCTTGCCCGCATAGGAACGGCCATAGTTTTGCGGTGACCAGCCGCGCCATGTTACGGGCGCATCTGAAATCAGCGTTTCCGGCTTGTAGCCCTTCTCCATGGCGGCGGAATAGGTATAGACCTTGAAGGATGAACCCGGCTGGCGAAGCGCCGCCGTTGCGCGGTTGAACTGGCTTTCGCCATAGTCCCGCCCGCCGACCATGGCGCGGATGCCGCCGCCATTCTCGATCATCACAATCGAACCCTGCTTGACCTTGTAGCCTTCGCCAAACTCCCGCAGGCTGCCTTCCAGCGCCTGTTCAGCCGCCTGTTGCAGGCCGGTATCGATGGTGGTGCGCACAATGACCGTGTGGTCCTTGATCTTGCCATCCTTGGCCAGACGCTGCACCTCGTCAAAGGCCCAGTCGAGGAAATAGTCCGGTGCCTTCACGTCTTCCCGGTCAATCACGGTGGCGGGGTTGCGGCGTGCGCCAATAACCTGTCCCTCTGTCATCAAGCCGCCGCGTACCAAGTTGGAGAGAACCGTGTTGGCGCGCGCACGCGCCGCTGGAAGGTTCACATGCGGCGCGTATTTCGCAGGCGCCTTGAACAGACCGGCGAGAATGGCGGATTCCGCCAGAGTCACATCCGTCAGGTTCTTGCCGAAATAAAACTGTGCTGCCGCTGCCGCGCCAAAGGTACCGCCGCCCATATAGGCGCGGTCCAGATAAAGGCTAAGGATTTCCTTTTTCGACATGTTGGATTCAAGCCAAAGCGCCAGAAAGGCTTCCTTGATCTTGCGTTCCAGCGAGCGTTCATTGGTCAGAAACAGGTTCTTGGCCAATTGCTGTGTCAGTGTAGAGCCGCCCTGCACAACGCCGCCTGCGCGCGCGTTTTCACTCATGGCGCGGGCAAGGCCAATGAAATCAATGCCGAAATGCTCGAAGAAGCGACGGTCTTCTGTGGCCAGAACCGCCTTGATGAAATGGTCCGGCATCTGGTCGATCGGCACAGAATCTTCGTGAATGATGCCGCGATGGCCGATGGTGTTGCCGAAACGGTCGAGGAATGTCACCGCGAAATCACCGCGATAGCGCCAGTCCTTCTTGGTTTCCTCAAAGGCGGGCAGCGCCAGCGCCAGCATCAACACGGTGCCAGCGGTGCCAACCGTCAGCGCATCATCGGCAATGTTGATGAGAAATTTCTTCCAGCCGCGCACATGGAGCTTGCGCGATGCGATGGTGACATCTTCCCAGAAATCGAAGAAGCGCGACGCGGATGTCCACAGGCTGGAATCGATCCATGAATCGATGCGCAGCAGAAGATGGCGCTTACGGCGCGCCGGTTTCTTGTTGTTGTCTTCCTGCACCTGAAACGTATTCCTGTTCGATCTCGCCAGCATTTGCTTGACGCAGCGACCTTGCGCGGGTCATTCCACCATCACCACTACTCTGCCGGATTTAGCGATTATCTCATAATCCGGTAGATTGCGATATGGCAAACGGGGATCACGTTGCCGCCCGATGCTGCAAAATGGAACGGAAATGTTAACGATGAGTGACGCGCCCTTCTGGAAAACGAAATCACTGGCGCAAATGAGTAACACCGAGTGGGAAAGCCTGTGCGATGGCTGCGGGCTCTGTTGTCTAAATAAGCTGGAGGACTGGGACACCGGCGATGTGGTGTTCACATCCGTCTCCTGCCAGTTGCTGGATGGAGACAGTTGCGCCTGTTCAGATTACCCCAACCGGTTTGATACGGTGCCGGATTGCATCCAGCTCAACCTGAAGCTCGTCAACGAAATCGGCTGGCTGCCGCCTACCTGCGCCTATGCGCTGGTGCGCGATGGCGAAGATCTTTACTGGTGGCACCACCTTGTTTCCGGGGATCCGGAAACCGTGCATGTGGCTGGCATTTCCGCACGCGGCCGTACCATCAACGAAAAGCAGGTTGATGTGGACGATTTCGAGAATTACGTTGTAGACTGGCCGTTGACGGTGGGGGATGAGCCTGCGGCACAACGGAGATGAAGGGCAATTTGCCCCGTCCTATTGCTGCCCCAACTTGCACTTAAACCATGCCATCTTTTATCAACGACCCCTTATCGGCCTGCATGAGCACCGGTTACAAGGAAAATGAATGCTATCCCGCTGCGCCGTTCTAAAAGCCCTGTGCCTTTCCGCCGCTGGCCTTTCTGGCGCTGGCCTAGTGCCGGGCGGGGCCAATGCCTCGCAGCATGTTTACGAGTGCACTTTCGTGACCTCGGTGGAAACCGGTGCCGTCATGACGCAGCAGGGCACGTGTGACAAGCGCGTGCCGCCGGGCGCGACGTTCAACATTCCCTTAGCGCTGATCGGCTATGATTCCGGCGTCTTGCTGGATGAATTCAACCCGGTGTGGGACTGGCAAAAAGGCATGGATGCCGCCCCGGCAGAGCGCCGCAAGGTGGACCCCAGCGCCTGGCAGAAGAATGGCGTGAGCTGGTACGGCACCGAGATCGCCAGCCGCCTCGGCCCTGAAAAGTTTTTAAGCTATGTGAAGCGGCTGGGCTTTGGCACCACCAGCACGGCGGGCGCACCCGGCACCACGCCGAAGGGCATGGCCAGCTGGATGGGTGGCGCGCTGCAAATCTCGCCGGTCGAGCAGGTGGGCTTCCTGCGCCGTCTGATGGGCAACAATCTGCCCTTCGCTCGCGATGCTCAAAACAAGACCCGCGCCATCATGCCGGTGTTCGATGCTGCCGAAGCCTGGAGCGTGCACGGCACCTCAGGCATGGGAAACCTCAACGGCGATGATGGCAAGCCCGACCCGCAGCGCCCCTTCGGCTGGTTCGTGGGCTGGGCAGAACGCGAAGGCCAACACATCGTCTTCGCCCGCCTGCGCATCAACGACAAACCATCTGACACCCCCATGGGGCAGGTGGTGCGCGATGAATTCCTGCGGGATATCGCAAGGGTTTCCGTGCGCCGGTGAGGGTGCACGGCCCCGTAGTTTACAATTAATAACGCGCTGGTGCCATCGGTATGCCGGAGGTCTGGCGGAAGTAGCCTAGGTCGCGTTCGGCTTCGCTCAGATCATAGCCGAGGTCGTCGGCCTCGCGGCGGGCGCGGCTGCGGTCTCGTTCCGCATCATCGATGCGGTCGCGCAGGCTGCGGCGGTCCTTGTCCTCGGCCTTTTTCAGCTCTTCGGAGAGGCGGTTGGCTTCCGATTCCCGTGAAAGGACATCGGACCTCAAAGAATCGATGCGGGAGCGCAGATCGTAGACCCGTTTGCCGAGGCTGTAGCCGCGCACAAATCCCGGTTCCATTTCCGGTGGGCAGACATTGTTGTAGGCACCGCCGGATTCTCCATGGGAAGCACCGCTCAGGGGCGTGCAGAAGCGTTTGATGCCGGTCTGATATCCCTGATACCATTGGGTCTGGTTCGGTGTTGCGCCACTTTTGGAGCAGGATTTGACATGGTCGGCAAAGCGGCTCTGTGGATTATAACCGGCTGCGCCATCCGTATCACCCACCACACCCCAGTCAGCCACGCGGCATTCTTCCTTGGACATGGTGCCGCATGAGGCAAGCGTCGTGATGACTGCTGCTAGGCCGATGAATGGCAAGAAACGCATAGATACCCCCGATGAAAAACCCCGTATTTTTAAAGCATATGTTAGGGAGATATTCCAGATGTACTGGAAGAGTTTTAAATTGATGAGCCGGTATCGGGCTTAGCGCCATCATAAAGCATGAGTAATAAAGGATATACTTAAAAGGTGCGCGCCGGGGCAGGCCGTGGCTAAAAGCTGAATAGCTCTTGACCTTCCCATGATGGGAAGCATTACATGGGTCTGTGAAAGGGGAAATCCCATGAACGAGACCGTCAAGATCAACACCGATACTGGCACCCATTCTGGCACATATGCAGAGCCGCTTTCCATCGCTGTCGAAGGCATGACCTGCGCGTCCTGTGTGCGGCGTGTGGAACTGGCCGCCGCCAAAGTGCCGGGAGTGGCGGCAAGTTCTGTCAATTTCGCAACGAAGCGGCTGACGGTGGAACCGGCGGATGGATTTTCGGCTATAAAGCTCGCCGTTGCCGTCAGGAAGATCGGCTATGAGGTGGCACCCCGCACGATCACACTCACTGCACATGGCTTGAAGGCTGGCGATGCGGCGCGCTTGCAGGCCGTTCTGGAGGCCGTCGCCACCACTGTCAGCGTTGCCGTGAATGCCGAGACCGGTGCGGTCACCGTTGAAACCATGGGCGGTGACAGGCAGCGCGAGGTACTGGTAGAAACGGCACGGCTTGCCGGTTTTGCGCTGAAGGCTCCCGGTTTCGGTGCCGCTCAGACCTCCCAAGTCCAAGACCACGGGCAGGATGATGAGGCGTGGTTGAAGCGCGACGTGATCCTGTCCGCCATTCTCACCGCACCGCTCTTCGTGCTGGAAATGGGCGGGCATGTCTATGCGCCGATGCACCATTGGCTGATGGGCGTCATCGAGACGCAGACGCTCTATTATCTCTATTTCGCACTGACCACGGTCATCATTTTCGTCCCCGGCTGGCGCTTCCTGAAATCGGGTTTTCCGGCCCTTGCCCATGGCGCGCCAGAGATGAATTCGCTGGTGGCGCTGGGTGTGAGTGCGGCCTACCTCTATTCGCTGGTCACCACATTTGCGCCCGGCCTGCTGCCTGTTGATGCGCGGCATGTCTATTATGAAGCGGCTGCCGTCGTCGTGACGCTGATCCTCATCGGGCGGCTGCTGGAGGCCCGTGCCAGCGGCAAGACGGGTGGCGCCATCAGCAAGCTGACGGGCCTTCAGGCAAAGACAGCGCGGGTCGAGCGCGGCGGCGCAATGCTTGATCTTGCAACATATGAGGTCGTCGTCGGCGATATCGTCATCATCCGCCCCGGCGAGCGGTTGCCTGTCGATGGCGAGGTGGTGGAGGGCGCGTCCTTTGTCGATGAATCGATGATTTCAGGCGAGCCGGTGCCGGTGGAAAAGACCGTCGGCCATGCCGTGACGGGCGGCACGATCAACGGCAACGGCGCGTTGAAATTCCGGGCCACCAAGGTGGGCGCGGATATGATGCTGGCGCAGATCATTCGCCTTGTGGAACAGGCGCAGGGCGCGAAACTGCCCATCCAGCTCGCGGTGGATCGCGTCACCACGTTGTTCGTGCCCGGGGTGATGGCCATTGCCGTGCTGACCTTCATCATCTGGGCCATGTTCGGGCCGCAGCCTGCCTATACCTATGCCCTCATCAATGCAGTCGCCGTTCTCATCATTGCCTGCCCCTGCGCCATGGGGCTGGCCACGCCAACATCCATCATGGTCGGCACGGGCAGGGCCGCGCAACTGGGTGTGCTGTTTCGCAAGGGCGAGGCGCTGCAAGCCCTTCGTTCGGTCAAAATTGTGGTGGTCGACAAAACCGGCACGCTGACCAAGGGTAAGCCTGAACTGACCGATCTGGAACCGGTGGAAGGCTTCGAGCCTGCGCAGATTCTGAGGCTGGTGGCTGCGGTTGAAAGCCGTTCCGAACATCCTATTGCAGAGGCTATCGTGCGGGCGGCGGCCGCTTTGCCTGACAACCCAGCTGCGATGACCGACTTCGAAAACCTCCCCGGCTACGGCATCTCCGCCACCGTTGATGGTTCAAGGGTCCATGTCGGGGCAGACAGGTTCATGGTAAAGCTCGGCCTTTCCGTTGAGGCATTCGCAAATACAGCCGCGCGGCTGGGTGACGAGGGCAAGACACCGATCTATGCCGCTATCGATGGGAAGCTTGCAGCCGTTCTGGCTGTGGCCGATCCGCTGAAACCTTCGAGCGTTACTGCCATCAAGGCACTGAAATCCATGGGGATTGAGGTCGCCATGGTGACGGGTGATAATGAACGCACGGCCAAAGCCATCGGCAGACAGGTGGGCATCGATCACGTGATTGCGCAGGTGCTGCCTGAGGGAAAGGTGAAGGCCATCAAGGACCTGCGAAAGGGCCGAGGCACGCTGGCCTTCGTGGGAGATGGCATCAATGATGCCCCGGCATTGGCTGAGGCCGATATCGGCATGGCCATCGGCACGGGCACGGATATTGCCATTGAAAGTGCTGACGTGGTGTTGGTGGGCGGTGACCTCATGGGTGCGGTGCACGCCATAGAGATGAGCCGCGCCACCATGCGCAACATCGCCCAAAACCTGTTCTGGGCCTTCGGTTATAATGTGGCGCTGATACCAGTGGCGGCGGGTGCGCTTTATCCGGTCTTCGGCATCATGCTGTCGCCCATGATCGGGGCAGGCGCCATGGCGCTGTCTTCGGTGTTTGTCGTCGGGAATGCCTTGCGGCTGAAAACGGTGAGAGTATCGTCATGAATATTGGTCAGGCTTCGGAAGCATCAGGCGTTTCGGCCAAGATGATCCGCTATTACGAGCAGATCGGCCTCATCACGCCACCGGCCAGAACCGGAAATAATTACCGCACCTATGGCGCAGAGGAGGTGCATACGCTGCGCTTCATCAAGCGGTCGCGCACGCTGGGGTTTTCGCTGGAAGAGACGCAGACATTGCTGGCGCTGTGGCAGGACAAGACCCGCGAAAGCAGCGCCGTGAAAGACATATCCACCGCCCATATCGCGGATCTTGAGCGCAAGATCACTGAGATGAAAAGCATGGTGAAAACACTCTCTCACCTTGCCCATTGCTGCGGCGGCGACCACCGGCCTGATTGCCCTATTCTGGATGATCTGGCGGGCATCGATGGGGCCGATACGAAACCCTGAAATATCTGAAAGAAAGGACAATCCAATGACCACGACGACATTTACGGTGCCTGACATGACCTGCGGCCATTGCGAAAAAACGATACGCGGTGCGGTATCCGAGGCACTTCCCGGCGCTGATATCACCATCGACCTTGCGGCGCACAGCGTGACCATTAACGGAGATGCAGCAAAGGCGGAAGAGGCCATGCGCGAGGCGGGATACAGCCCGGAACGTGCAAGCTGAACACGTAAAAAGGCCGGGTTGTCTCAATGACAGACCCGGCCTTTTGATGAGTTGAAATGCGTCAGATCAAACGTCGTCGAACGCGCCACCTTCGCGGGAAGGGTTGCGGTCAATCACGCGCTCTTCCGCATCGTCGGGAAGCGCTTCGTCGCTTTCCTGATAAGGGTCGTCTTCGCTCTCAGCTTCCTCTTCCATCAGTTCATGCTCGAACTGCTGGGGGATTTCGCCCTTCGCGGGAGGGTCATCAATATCGAGTTCGACCAGGTCCTGGTCGAAAGCATCTTCACCTGTCGAAATCTTGTCACGCGGATCCATGATGTGTTTCCTGCCTGTTTTGTTATGATGATTGGGTGGTCATGATGGCGATCATCGAGAGGTAGATGACGAAGGCCATGATGCAGAAGCCAGCGAGCGCGAGGATGATCCCGCGACCGGCCTTCTTCTTCGTGCCCTTGTCTTCTCCCGCTTCGGTGGAGGCCAGCATAGGGTCTCTCTCTTCAATTTTGGACATAGGGCTCTCCTGATATATTGCTTATCAAGAGAACGGACCAAAGGTGCGAAGGTTCCTGAGGGCTACTGTTTCAGCATCCATGTCGTCGCGTGGGAAACCGCGCCTTGAGCGGCGTTCAGGCGGGCAGAGCGCACCGGCTCGAAGCTGTCTATGCGCTTGGTGCCGACGAAGCGGCCATGATCGGCAAAGACTTCGATGGAGCCATAATCCACGAAAATGCGCAGACGGAACGGGCGTGCGCCTTCCGATATATAGCGCGGCGTCGGCCCTTCGCGGTCATCCTCATAGCGTATCCATAGGCCTGTCTCATCGCAGACAACACCCAGCTTGACGGTTGGATGGTCCAGTTCCAGATCGAAGGGCAGGCCCGGCTTTTCCAGCTCGAACAGAATTTCGAAAGCACCATTCGGGAACTCGACTTGGTCGCCAGCGGCAAGCCGCGTGCGGTCCAGAATGCGATGGCGCAGGCTTTCCGCAGCGCCGATGGGCGGTGTCAGAAGCGCGCCGTTGGAGAAGACCATGCGGCGCGGCAAGGTCATGGCGGTCGGGAAATCGATCTCCGGCGTCGCATCCGCCCAGTTTGCCAGCCAGCCGATGCCGACAATGGCATCGCCATCCAGAAACGCCTGGAAGGCATAATTGTCAGTGCCGAAATCCAGCTCCTGGCCGAATTCCTTGACGAAACTCTTGCCATCGAACCAGCCGACATCGGCCATGGTGAGGTTTTTGCGGCCGGTGGCTGCGTCTTCCGAATGCATCAGGCCATAGACCAGCACCCAGCGGGTGGAGCGGGAATTAGCCGGGCCATCCAGCGGCAGCAGGCAGGGGCATTCCACAGCCGTCGTCTTGTAGCGCGTTTCCACCCAAAGCTTGCCGACATAGGACCAGCCGGATGCCGCCGTGGGGTCTTGCGTTTCATAAAGAAGAATAACGCCGCCGCCATCGCTCTGGCTGCCCAGCAGCATTTTCCATAGGCCATCCGGTCCCCGGAAAACGTAAGGATCGCGGAAGTCAGGTGTCAGCCCCTGCCCATCCGGGCGGTTGCCGAGGATGACCTCGGCCTGTCCGGCCATGATGAGATCGGACGAGGTGGCGGTCAGCTGGATCTGCTGTTCGGGAACGCGGTCCTGCACCTGCTCGGTAAAGAACACCCTGATACCTGTGCCTTCCACCAGCGGAATGGTGGAGCCGGAATAAGCGCCGCCGCGCTTGTCTGGCCGCGTCATGAGTTCTTCGGACGGAAATAGGAAGATCGGCAGGTGTCGCCAACGCAGATAATCCGACGATACTGCATGGCCCCAGTGCATGGTGTTCCAGCGAAGCCCGTGGGAATAATGCTGGTAAAAGAGGTGAGGGCGGCCCTCGAAACGGCCAAAGCCGTTGGGGTCGTTCATCCAGCCGAAGGGCGGGCGGAAGTGGTAACTATCCGGCAGTTCTGGTGCTGCATTATCTGGCTTGGTGTGGACCACGGTGATGCCCGTTTCCAGCACATCGGACGCGATGAACCAGTAGATGACAGACACGGCGGTGGTGACCGTATCGTAGCTCATCTCGATGCGCCCGCCGCCAAACACCTGATAGATGCGGAAATTATACTCATCCACATTGGTGGATGAGACCTCTCCGAACTTGCCATTATGGTTGGAGAATGACACCGCCCCCGGCTCATCGGCCTTCTTCGCCTTCAGCCAGACATGGATAGTGGCGTTGACCGGCAGATCGGTTTGTATGGTGCGCACAGCGCTCTCGACCTCAACGGGCAATGCGATGTCATTCATTCCACTATCCTTTCATCTCTGTGGGTGCACAGCATAGGAACGAAAGTGGCAGGTTAAAGTTCAGCTGTTTTATCGTTCGTCGATGAGCAAAGAAGCACCGATTCATCCTTCAGCCATTCACAAAGACAACTCGTTTTGGTCTAACAGATGCCGCAGCGGTGGCCGGGAAAAGAGTGAGGGCAGGTGATGCGGGAGATCAGGTACGTATTCGAGAAGCGGGATTTCGTTGCTCTGACCCGTGCCTTGGTGCGCCCGTCTTTATTGACCACTGTGTTCAGGCTATTTTTTGCGGTGATCATTGCTGCGAACCCCCTCATCGTTATGGTGTTGAGAGGCGCTGAAAATGTGTCGCCTGAATATTTAGAGATCTATACACGATATCTGCCACTCTGGTTTCTGCCACTCTTTTTCGCTCTTTTTGGCACGCAAGTCGCAGGTTTGGCGGCGGCTTATGTCTTCAAGAGGAACGCGTCTGCAAACAAGGAAATTGTTGTGGAGTTGCAGGAGAATTTCATTCTCGCGCGCTCCGAAGACATCAGGAGCGAAGTATCCTGGAAGTCGGTCGTCAAGGTCATCGAGACCGACAGGCATTTATTGCTTGCGTTGTCCAAGCGTGAGGCGCTGACACTGCCTAAGCGCGCCGTTGCGTCGGAGGACGAGATTGCCGACGTCATGCACTTCGTTTCTTCCCATGTCAGCCCGCAGACGCCAATCGTCAAATACAGGGGCTTGCGGACAATCGATATGAGATCAGTCTAACCACTCTCGCAGTTGGTGCGGCGCATCCCATCATCCCTAAGCATCTCAGGGCCGATGGCGATGTTTTCACAATGGCGCAGGTCTGGTGCATTCCCGCTCACTAAAGAAACGCTCTCAGGTGAAATGCAGTCCTCAGATGTGCACACGGCCCCTGCTGGCCCGGCGAACCGGGCAGCAGGGGCCGTGTCGGTCCGCCGCGCTTAAAGGGTCTTCAAATATTCCAGAAGGGCATGCTTTTCCGCATCTGGTAGCGTGGTGCCGAATTCGTGGCCGCAGCGGCTGTTGCCGGAATTGCGGTTGTCACAGCCTGTGGTCACGGTGGTGGAGGTGAGCCCGCTTTGGGCCGCCGCCAGACCAACCTTTTCAATGTCGTAGTCACGGCCAACATTGAACTGTGCAGGACGCTCTGCGGCTGGTTTGAGCAGGTCTGCCAGCGTGGGAACGGAGCCGTTGTGCAGGTAAGGCGCGGTTGCCCAGATGCCCTGCAGGACGCGCGATTCATATTTGAAATCGGTCGATCCATTCGGCGCGGTCTTCTTCATGACCGTGCGGCCTTCGCCACGCGTTCTGGGGAAGGCTTCCTTCAGCTCCTGAATGCGCCCCGGCAGGCTCAGTTCGGGGATGCTGGAGCTCTTGGCTACGGCAGACGGAGCGGATGCCAGAAGCGACACAACATTCATGCGACCATCCAAAAGCATGCTGCCATAGTGCTGCAGAATGCTGCCGGACACGGCAACGGTCAGGATATCGATCGACGGTTCGGTCTTGCCGAGCTTGTCGTTTGCGAATGGAATGCGGGCACCCTGCATGACGCCGGTCGCGGCTGTCCAGCTCATGATGTCATATTCACGGCTGTCAGTGCCGACATCCAGAATGGGTGTGGCCCATGTCTGGTTGAACAGGCGTGGTTTGCCCGGTTTGATGCCGTGACAATCTGCACAGCCATTGTTGCCGGAACTGTTGAAGATGGCGGCACCCTGTGCGGCCAGCGTCTGATCAACCGGGAAGGGGTATTTTGGCGGGCCCATCTTCTGGATCAGCCCTTCAAGTGTGGAAAGCCCACTGAAATTGGTGGAGTTGCCGGTCAGGTAATCATAACCGAGCAGGGACCATTTTTCCTTTTTCGGTGCGAATTCTCCGAACACGCCGTAGACTTCGCCCACATTGCGGGCAAGGCCCAGAAGGTCACTGCCATTGGCCGCAAAACCCGGCCACTGGGTATAATCCTGAATGGAAGCATTCCACAGGAAGGGGTAGCGCACCGGCGCATCTGCCGGCTTGATGTTGGCGACCATCAGATTGGAAGGCGGCGGGCCGATATCCAACCCCGTCAGCCGGTTAAAGATCATGCCGACCGCATCCAGACGACCGACGCCCCAGCTTTCGTGCGGAACGCCGTTGGCCACGATGGCATTGAAACGCTGCGTCCACAGCTGAAACTCCGTTTCCAGCCATGCGCGGCTGTTGAGGTCCTGATACTCCGTTCCCAGCACTTCGCGGGCAAAGGCCTCGTAAGCCGTCTTGTCATTGACGAGGGCCTGCGTGGCGTTATTGACGTCCACCAGAAGGCCGTGGAAATCCACCAAGGCCGGTCCACCATCAATGCGGTATCGCGTGCCGGAGACAGCGATTTCGCGCGTATGACAGGCCGAACAGGTCATGCCGACCGTCTGCTGCGCGTCATCACCCGTAACCGGAAAGCCTACGGGAAGGCCCATGGACGGGCCTTCCATGGGCAGGTATCCATAGCGGGCGAGACCATCGGCAAGAAAGCTCGTTCCATCCGGATGCTTGAGCGCCTGCAGCCACGACAGCGCGATAAATCGCGAGCCCTGATCCTGCGTGTAGTACAGGTTTCGCGTGGTGGCGTTCCAGTTGTTGCCCTGATCGGTATAGACGATTTGCTGCGCCGTAACCGGCGCGGTGAGACAGAGCGAAAAAACGCCAGCCATCAATGTTGGTGAAAAACGGAATGTCATATGCAAATACCCCACTCAAGCCCCAATGGAAAAACCCCATCACAGAGTGCTAGCGCAGGTTGTGTTATTCAATTATAAATATTCATATGTGATCTTTTGCACGTATGACGGTACTTGCTAAAGAGCTTATGGAGCTTTCCTGTTGCAGACACTCGAATTTGCGCATCGCTGATCCCATATAGGGGCAAACAGGGAGAAAACCCGTGATCCAGTTCGACAATTCCTATGCGCGCCTTCCAGAGCGGTTTACCGCCGCTGCCTTGCCCACGCCGGTTGCAGCACCCTTGCTGCTTGCATTCAACCACCCCTTGGCATCGGAGCTTGGGCTTGAGGTTGAAGGCGTTGATGACGCGCGGCTGGCGGCGATTTTTTCCGGCAATGCCGTGCCGCAAGGGGCAGAGCCACTGGCTATGGCCTATGCGGGCCACCAGTTCGGCAATTTTGTGCCGCAGCTTGGTGACGGGCGAGCGATTTTGCTGGGCGAAGTTATTGATATCAATGGCAAACGCCGGGATATTCAGCTGAAGGGTGCCGGGCCAACGAAGTTTTCACGGCGCGGCGATGGGCGTGCGGCGCTTGGGCCGGTGCTGCGGGAATATATCGTGTCTGAAGCCATGCACGCGCTCGGCATTCCGGCCACGCGCGCGCTTGCGGCGGTGGCGACGGGTGAGCGGGTGCAGCGGGAAACCGGTCTGCCGGGTGGCGTGGTCACGCGCGTGGCGGCAAGCCACATTCGCGTCGGCACGTTTCAGTTCTTTGCTGCGCGGGAAGACAATGAGGCCATCAAGGTGCTGGCCGATTACGTGATCGACCGGCATTACCCGCATCTTAAGGGGGCGGAGAGGCCCTATTATGCGATGCTTCACGCCATTGCCGAGCGTCAGCGTGCGCTGGTGTGCCGATGGTTGATGGTGGGGTTCATCCATGGCGTGATGAATACCGACAATGTGGCGATCTCAGGCGAGACGATCGATTTCGGGCCTTGCGCCTTCATGGATGAATATAATCCTAACAAGGTCTTTTCGTCCATCGATGCAAACGGGCGCTACGCCTATAACAGCCAGCCCGGCATTGCCCAGTGGAACATGGCGCGGCTGGCGGAATGCCTGTTGCCACTGCTGGATGAAGATGCCGAAAAGGCTGTGGAGCTGGCCAATGGCGTGCTGGCGGAGTTTGCGACGGATTTCCCGAAACGCTGGCTTTCCGGCATGCGGGAAAAGCTTGGACTTTCGACCGCAGATGACGCCGACGAACAACTGGTGCAGGATCTGCTGGCGCTGATGCAGCGCAACGAGGTGGATTTCACGCTCACATTCCGGCGTCTATGCGATGCGGCGGATGGCAGCCCGGAGGCGTTTCGCAGCATGTTTACTGATCTGGCCGGCGCCGACGAATGGCTGGCGCGCTGGCGGCAGCGGGCATGGCGTGAAAGCGCAACCGAGAGCGACCGCGCAAAGGCCATGCGGGCGGTCAACCCGGCGCGCATTCCTCGCAACCACCGCATCGAGGAACTGATTGCAGCGGCTGTGGAAGATGGTGATCTTGAGCCATTCCAAGCCATGCTCAAGTCAATCCAGCGGCCCTATGAGGATTTGCCGGAGTTTGCGGTTTATGCTCAGGCGCCGATGGGGCATGAGCGGGTGTTCAGGACGTTTTGCGGAACGTGATAGTTGGGTACGGTGGGTGGGGTAAGCCCCACCCACCGTACCAGATGAAACTACCCCACCTTCGCCAGACCCTCACGGGTCGCATAATACTGCCCGAAGCGGTTGGCGAGGAAATCGGGCAGGCCGATATCTTCCTGTTTTACAAAGCCTTTTTGCGGTAGCTTGCCTTGGCTCAACAAGTCCAAAACAGTGGTGATGCCTGCGGCGGTGGTGATCTGGATCGCGCTCATCATGCGGCCGGAAACGGGGCCGGAATAGACCTTGTGGGCATAGGTTTCCTGCATGAAGCGGCCGCCTTTGGTGCCGCAAACGGTGACGAAGACGATGACGACATCCTGCATGGTGGCGGGCAGGGCGTTTTCGAACAGGTCTTTCAGAACATCGCGTCGGTTGCGCAGGTTGAGGTCGTTCAGCAGCGCCTTCATGATGGAGACGTGGCCGGGATAGCGGATGGTGCGGTAATTCATAGTACGCACCTTGCCTTCCAGCGTGGAGGCCAGAGTGCCGAGGCCACCTGACGTGTTGAAGGCCTCATAGGTCATGCCATCAAGCGAGAATTCCTCGCGCTCCTCAAGGGCCGGAACAGCGGTGAGGCGTCCCTCGACAATGGCTTCGCAGGGTTCGATATATTCGTTGATGAGCCCGTCCGTGCTCCAGGTGAGGTTATAATTCAAGGCGTTGGACGGATATTGAGGAAGCGCGCCGACGCGCATGCGCACGCTATCCAGCTTGTCGAAACGGGCGGCGAGATCTGCGGCGACGATGGAGATGAAGCCGGGTGCAAGGCCGCATTGCGGGATGAGCGCGCATTCGGATGTTTCGGCGAGTTTCTTGACTTTGCGTGTGGATTCAACGTCTTCGGTCAGGTCAAGATAATGGGTGCCTACGGCAACGGCTGCCTCTGCGATTCCTGCGGTGAGGTGGAAGGGCGCGGCGGAAAGAACCGCGAACTTGTCCTTCAACAGCGCCTGAAGGCCGAGGCGATCGGTAATATCGACCACTTCGGTATCAACACGCTCATGGGCGGGAACATTGGCAAGCTGATCGACCGAGCGGTCTGCGACCGTGACCCGGTAATCGCCCGTGACGGCCAGCATCCACGCGATGGCAGAGCCGATATTGCCTGCGCCGATAATGACGATGTGTTTCATGATGTCCCCTCAGACTGAAATATTGAGGTAACAGGATGCCGCTTTTTGTGAAGGATTCGTAGCTTCACTTTGTACGAAACTCCTGCCATATTTGGGCATATCGCCAAAAGGAATATGCACAATGCCGATAACTGACAAGGACCGGGCGCTGCTGTCCCTACTATCGGACAATGCGCGGATGCCGGTGGCGGAACTGGCGCGCAAGCTGGGTCTTTCCCGCACCACGGTGCAGGCGCGCATAGAGCGGCTGGAAGCCGACGGCGTGATTGCGGGCTACGGCATCAAACTATCCGAAAGCTACCTTTCCGGGCTGGTGCGGGCGCATGTGCTGATTACCATCGCACCCAAGGCGCTCGCAGGCGTGACGGCGGCACTGGCGGCCATCAAGGAGGTGACGACGCTGCATTCGGTGAGCGGCACCTTTGACCTCATCGCCATCCTCGCCGCCCCCTCCATCGCCGATCTCGACCGGCTTCTGGACCATATCGGCGCGCTGGATGGCGTGGAGAGGACGCTGTCTTCGGTGATCCTCTCGACGCGCATTTCGCGGTGAGATGCACTATTCTTCGTAATCGAAATCGTCATCTATCGTAAGGGACGGCGGTTTCTGCTGACCATGCCGCACAGTGAGAATCACGATCTCATTGCGGCGAACTTCGTAGTCCACCAGATAGACGCCCATGACGAAACGGCGGATGCCAGCAATGGGAAGATCTTCGGCCTCGTGGCCGATATGAGGGTATTGAAGCAGGTTGTTTCGTAAACGGGCAAGGTCATCCCGGAAGTGGAGCGCTGCCTGTGGGCTGCGTTTTCGAAGATAGGCAGCTTCCGATTTGATGTAGTCCCTCGCTAATGGAGAAACGACCAGTTTCACGCGGCAGCGCCTTTCACGATGTGATCGACCTCGTCAATCAGATCATCGAGATCAACAGCTTCGCCTCTATCGACCTGCTGGCGAGCCTGCGCGAGGGTGAGGATATCCCGGCCTTCGGCAGCAAGATAAGACTTCAAGGCCCGGACGAAAACCCAGCTACGCGTTCTATCACAGGCGGCGGCGATCTCTTCGATCTCCGCCAGTACGTCTTTTGGGAGACGCATGGTGATCGGGTTGGATAGATTTCTCTGATCTTCCATCGAAATTTCCTCGATTTGTAATACAAAGATAGGGCGGTTTTCCACTTTCGTCAAAGGATTTGTCGCCACCTCATGCCGGGTCCGTGCTGCCGCGTCTGGCCTTGAAGAACATCTTCAGGCGTTGGGTGGTTTCGGGTGTCCAGCCCTGGGGTTGGGTGACTTCCAGCCAGGCGTCGATGTAGTGTTCCGGGGCGTAGACGTGGCCGTAGCCGATGGGGGCGGTGGTGGCGGCGGCGACGTCGAGGAGGAGTTGCAGGCCGGTCACGACGGGGAACCAGCGGAAGGATGATGAGATATCACGCCCGCGCGGTTGGGCCATCCATTGCGGGCGGCGGTAGAAGGCAGAGGTTTCGAAGAAGGTGATGGGGTCGCTGGCATATTGCAGATAAACGATGCGCATCGGGCCCCATTGCGCATCCGGCATGTGGGCGCTGCTATATTGATCTGCGAAACGGATGACCGAGGAATCGCGGAATTTTGGTAGCCAATAGGGTGTGCCAGCGACGCGGCCTGATGTCGCCATGCGCCATGTGGGGCTGGAAAAGGGCGGACCGCTCCACAAGGCACCCTGGAAGGGATCTGCCAGAACATCGTACAAATCCGAGGATTTCTGGCTGTTGAGAGCGCCTAGGCTGAGGCCGTGCAGATAGAGCTTCGGGCGCGTTTCCTTGGGCAGTGTCGTCCAGTAGCCATAGATGGCCTCGAACGAGGCGCGGGCGGTTTCCACGCCGTAATCCGGCTCTGTGAGAAGGGCGATCCAGCTGGAAAGATAGGAATATTGGACGGCGACGGTGGCAACATTGCCATTGTGCAAATATTCAAGCGTATCAATGGCTTCCGGGTCGATCCAGCCGGTGCCGGTGGGGGCTACGATAACGAGCGTTTCCCGCGCAAAACCGCCGGTTCGCTTCAATTCCTCGAGCGCCAGGGCGGCGCGCTCTGCAGGGGTGGCACCCGCATTCAGCCCGGCATAGACGCGGATCGGTTCCATGGCCGGGCGGCCGGTGAAGGCGGAGATGTCAGTGCTTTGCGGGCCGGTGGCCACGAATCCCCGACCGCGACGGCCAAGCGATTCCCATGTCATGAGGGAGGCTTCGCTGCCGGTTTTCAAGGAATTTGACGGGCGCGGCACATCCGGCTCGATGAGGCTATCCACCTGCTTGAGCGAGCTATCTGCAAACCGCAGGCCGATATCGACAATGAGCCCGTTGAGGAGAAAGAAGGCGATGACGGCGGCGGCGGCGATGCCCACGACATTGGCAAGGCGGTGCGGCAGAAACCGGCGGCTGCGCTGGGAAAACATGCGCCTGATGATTTGAAACAGGCGACCAAAACCGAGCAGAACGGCGGCGATGATGACCGCTATGGCACCCGTTCTGAAGCGGTGGGCGCTATCCAATGGCTCCAGCTCCATCAACACGCGGATGGAATTTTGCCATGTCGCGGACTGCCAGAGGAAGCCAACGGCTGCAACGATAGCGGCCAACGATACGACGAAAAGCACGCCGCGCTTATTGTGCCGCGAGGGCTGCGGCAGGCCGAGATAGATGGCGACATCTTTGAGCAGGATGCCGATGAGATAACCGATGCCAAAGGAAAAACCGCTGAGGACGCCCTGCATGACATAGGTGCGCGGAAGCAGCGATGGCGTGAGCGACACGCACAGTAACACGGTGCCGAAAACGATGCCCGTGCTCGAAAGGGGCATGGCCAGATGCCTGATCCATCTCAAAATTCTGCGTCCTTCCAAATTGTTGAGCTGATTGTAATATGGCCCCGCAGTGGGTGGAAGAATTAAATTTGAAAATAATAGGAAAATAATCCTTGACGGCGTGACGGTCGTTTGATAGGTTTATGGCACAGTCGGAAAAGTGCGGATGAGCCACGGTGTTGGCTTCTGCGCTATTCTATTTCGGCTTTGTGTCGTTCCTTTCACAGACGACAAGGGCAACCCATGACAATGACAGATGATTGCGACCTCTCGCTTTACGGCGAGTGGCCGATGACGTGTGTTTATGGTGCTGACGCCGTGGCACTTGAGACGAAATCCGTTGTTATCGATCAGGCAGCTTCCACGACAGACGGCACCATTGACGGGCCGGATGAGGTGTGGCGGCTGCTGAACGAGATGACGCAGGAGATGCGTGAGCAGTTTCGGTTTTTTCGCGAGTTGCGCGAAGGGGCGGGGGCGGCGCTGGAAGGTGTGGCCGACGATGCGGCGGGCAAGCTGGCCCGGGCCGATGTTAAGGCCGCGACCGATGCGATCTCGCTCATCGTTCGTACGCTGGAAAAGATAGACACGCTGCAACGGCAACTGGCCCGCGACCGGGAAACGGTGGCTGAGAGCGAAGCGGACAATCAGGATTATGAGGAGGCCGTGGCCTTCTTCCAGAGGCGGATCGATGAGCTCGTCGAGCAAAAAATGCGGGCAAGGCTTGTCGCTGCCGGTCTTTCGCCGGACGAAAAGCCGGATGAAGGCGGAAAATGACGCGGCTCGGTCCAACTGTATCGCCCTTGTTGAGGGGGATGGGACAGGCCGCCACGAGGGCATGCGAAACCGGATGGAAATGCTTCTGGCACTCAGACATCAAAAGCAGCACGTCACGCGCTTCAACCGCGACTGGCGGTTTGTGGGCAATGATGCGCAGCAGCCACCGCCGGGCGACTGGCGCAACTGGCTGCTGATTGGCGGGCGTGGTTCCGGCAAGACGCGGGCCGGGGCCGAATGGGTGCATCGGATTGCGTCCAGCGGAGATCGTTCCGACCTGCGTATTGCGCTGGTGGCGGAAACGCTGGGGGACGCCCGCGAGGTGATGATCGACGGCATTTCCGGCATATGCCGGATTGCCAGGCGGAAACGACCGGATTTCGAGGCAACGCGCCGCAGGCTGGTTTGGCCGAACGGGGCGATGGCGCAGATCTTTTCCTCCGAAGACCCGGAAAGCCTGCGTGGACCGCAGTTTCACTTTGCCTGGGCCGATGAGCTGGCGAAGTGGCGATACGCGCAGGAAACCTGGGACATGCTGCAATTTGGCCTGCGCCTTGGCGAATACCCGCAGCAACTGATTACGACGACGCCAAGGCCGATACCGCTTTTGAAGACGCTGATGGCGGACCCGGCAAGCCGTGTTGTGCGAATGCGCACCCACGACAATGCCGACAACCTGTCTCCCGGCTTCATCGAGGCCATGATGAAACGCTATGGCGGCACGCGGCTTGGCCGGCAGGAGCTGGATGGCGAGCTGATTGCGCAGCGCGATGATGCGCTGTGGAAGCGGGCCGATATCGAGGCGATTTTCGATGAAAAGCCTGACGCTCTCATGCGCATTGTGGTGGCGGTGGACCCGCCAGCGGGAAGCGGAGAAGGGTCTTGCTGCGGCATTGTGGTGGCGGGCATGGGCATTGACGGGCGGCTGTGGGTGCTGGCGGATTGTTCCGTTGAGGGCGCGACGCCTGCTGGTTGGGCCAAGGCCGTGGTGGCGGCCCACCACCGCCATGAGGCCGACCGCGTGGTGGCAGAGGTGAACCAGGGCGGCGAGATGGTGAGCGCCATGCTGAAAAGCATCGACACGAACCTGCCCATCACCATGGTGCGGGCAAGCCGGGGCAAGTTTACCCGGGCAGAGCCGATTGCGGCACTTTACGAGCAGGGGCGAGTGCGCCATGCGGGGCGGTTTGAAAAGCTGGAGGACCAGATGACGGATTTCGGGCCGGGCGGATTATCTTCCGGCCGCTCTCCAGACCGGCTGGATGCACTGGTCTGGGCGCTGACGGCGCTGGCGATGGAAACCATGGCCGAGCCGAGGGTGCGGGGAATGTAAGGGGCATTCCTGTGGTGAAAATGATTGAAATCAGATGCTTAGGTGCTCTAGTTGAAGATAGACATTCTGCTGCATGGCACTATTTCGATTGAAATTGCGGTTCTGTGAACCTTAGCACTAAGACCCATGCTGCGCTTACGAATTCTGCAAGACATCAGCAGGCGCCTTTAACACATACGAGCGGAACGAAACCTATCATGGCCCTTGGAAGTAACAATGATTGAGCAGGTGATTATCGAGCGATTGCCAATGGTTGCATTCTGCTCGTCCGTATTGATGTCGTTCCTTTTGTTTCTTCACGCTGATTTCAATACTAAAAGACGACGTCGCTGGATGGTTTTTCTGAGCGCATGGCTTGTCAGTTATATCGTCGTTGTGGTGACCATATCTATCGTCGATTTCTATATTTCCTGGCGAGTGAACACTTTCGATCTGGATGGAAACCAAATGTTTTCGGCCAGAGAGATGCAAGGCGATTTTGCATATTGGTCGAACGCCGAAGTGGTCGATACAGCGCGGACTTTTGTTCTATTTACCGGCTTTATTCCTGCTGGGCTTGCTGTGTGTATCGCGTATTTTCTCACGCTTTTTCGTCGTGGCGCATGGATTTTGATAGGTCTTGCCCGCCGATAGTTTTGGGTAAAAAGTCCCGCTGTGGTGGGAAATTACATCGAGGGCGTTCTATTATTATGGGCGGCGTTAGCGCGCGATTCCAAGTTTACCTCTTTGGCTCCTGCTGTGGAAATAATTCGAGAAGCTGATGACATCCGGGTGAATTGCGCTTTTCCAAGCGAGGGCAAACGGATACATCCTTTGCTTGTATATTCGTGCCGACGATGGAAGATTAAATGCCTTATGAGCTGCTGATCATCACGAGAGTTGTTTCCTATAGCTGGTTCATACCTCCATTTCTGCTTTTTTGGCGCGCTGACAACACATCGCGCACCCGCCGAAAATGGACGTCCTTTTTATGGATATGGCTTGTCAGCTACGTCTACATCGTGACGTCGGTATTGCTGATTGACGAGTATGTTTCTTGGCGTCTCAACACCTTCGATCTGGATGGCAGTCAGAGCTTCACTGATGAAGAGCTTATGGGAGAAGCTGGAAAATGGTATGATGCCATGGTCAGGGACACTGCCCGCACGGTTATACCGATTACGGGGGTCATATTTGCGACGATTGCCATTATCGGTGGGTATGTGATGACGCTGATCCGTCGCGGTCTCGGTAGGCTGATCCGCGCAGAACGATAGTCTGACGGTTAGTTATCCCTGAACATTGTGGAGACTTCGGTCGATCTGGAGCCACGACGGCCTAAACTGCCTATTTTGGGCATGTTTCAAAGAGGGGCACGCTGCGCCCCTCTGCCAACTCACTTCTTTGGTGCCTGCGAAGGTTTGGTCTGCGCGGAGACTTCGCGCATCTGACGCCATTCGTTTTCAAGACGGTCGTAGGTGGTCTGGGAGATCGTCGATGTCATGGCATTTCTCCTCGCGGGTTTGGCGCGTTTATCGCGCGGTCTGAAACAGAGTAGGCGGCCAGTTGTTCCCCAATTCAAGGTAAATTTTTCCCTTAAATCGGTTCGTAAAAAATAAAATCGATTAGCAGATTTTTAAATCGATTTAGGGTGTGTGAATTAATCTATTAAAACCTGTGGTTTAAATTGTAGCAATGTTAGAAAGGTGATTATGGTGTTTGATAGACAGCGTTTTTTCGCAGCGATTCGCAATGCGCCATTCTCGGGAAAGTTGAGTGGGGGGCAGGTGCAGGGCACTGAGCTGGTGCTGGACCAATTCGAGAGAATTGCACCTGATGGCGATGCGCGGCACCTGGCCTATATGCTAGCGACGGCGTTTCATGAAACGGCGGCGACCATGCAGCCGGTGCGCGAGACATTGGCCGCAAGCGACGATGCGGCGATCATCATTCTCGACCGGGCCTATGCGGCAGGGCGGCTGGGGCAGGTGAGTTCGCCCTATTGGCGGCGCGATGCCGACGGCAAGAGCTGGCTGGGGCGTGGGCTGGTGCAACTGACGCACAAGCGAAATTACGAGGCGATGTCGGCTGTGACGGGGATTGACCTTGTTGCGCGACCGGAGCGGGCGATGGAGCCTGAGGTTTCCGCCACGATACTGGTGGAGGGGATGTTGCAGGGCAGTTTTACCGGCAGGCGGCTTTCGCGATATTTCAATGCTCAAAGCGAGGACTGGCTGGGCGCAAGAGCCATTATCAACGGGCGCGACCGTGCGGAATTGATTGCCGGATATGGGCGGAGCTTCAATGCTGCCCTGACAGTCAGCCGGATTGAACCTACCGCGGTGGGGTGATAGCGATTTCTACCCACAGATTTGCGTCATAGGTGCCTTCATGATCCGCCACATTGTTTTCTTCACCGTGCCCGAAGCCAACCGCGATGCGGTGCGCAAGGGGCTTTCCGGCCTGACTGCGATTTCCCATGCGCAAAAGCTGGAGATTGGCGAGAATGTGAAGAAGGACCAGTGGGGAAATCAGGTCGATTTCATCGTCTATGGCGAGTTTGAAGATGAGGCAGCACTTGCGGCCTACAAGGCCGACCCGGCCTATCAGCTTTCCACCGAGACGGTGAAGCCGCTGCGCGACACGCGGGTGGCGGCTGATTTCGACAGCGACCGGGCGGTGAAGACGCCGATTGGCTAAGGGGTAAGCCACCGGGCTTGCGCCAAATTTTTCCATAAAGGACATGATCCATGCGATTTTTTGGTCATCTGCCGTGGCGGCGCCCGGCGGAGCGCGTAGTTGTGCGCGAAGAAAAGGCGGCGGGCGGTTTTCTGGTGCTATCAGGCGAAACGGGGCGGGCGCATTGGTCCGGGCGGGGTTATCAGGCGCTGTCTCGTGAGGGGTTCATGCGCAACCCGGTGGCGCACCGCGCCGCCCGCATGGTGGCCGAGGCCGCGGCTTCCGTGAGCTGGCTGCTCTATGAGGGCGACCGGGAAATTGGCGAGCATGCGCTGCTGCGCCTTTTGGCACGACCCAACGGGCAGATGAGCGGGCCGGATTTTTTCGAGGCGTTGTACGGCCATCTGCTGCTATCCGGCAATGCCTATATCGAACCTGTGATGGTGGGCGAGCGGCTGCGGGAGCTGCATTTGCTGCGCCCTGATCGCGTCAGCATCATCGAAGGGGGCGACGGCTGGCCTGCGGCCTTCGACTACCGTGCCGAGGGGCGGGCTGTGAGGCGGATTGCTGCCGACCGGGATGGGCTGGGCTTGCTGCACCTGAGGCTGTTCAATCCGCTGGACGACCATTGCGGATTTTCACCGCTGGCGGCGGCGGGTGCAGCGCTGGATCTGCACAATGCAGCGAGCGTGTGGAACAAGCGGCTACTTGACAATTCCGCCCGTCCATCCGGCGCGCTGGTCTACCAGCCGAAAGAGGGCGGCAACCTGACCTCCGACCAGTATGAGCGGCTGAAACGGGAGCTGGAAGAGGGCTATGCCGGGGCGGTGAATGCTGGGCGCCCGCTGTTGCTGGAAGGCGGGCTGGACTGGAAAAGCATGGGGCTTTCACCCCGCGACATGGATTTCATGGAGGCCAAAAACGGTGCGGCGCGTGACATCGCGCTTTCGCTGGGCGTGCCGCCGATGCTGCTGGGTATTCCCGGCGACAATACCTATGCCAATTACCAGGAGGCGAACCGGGCCTTCTACCGGCTGACGGTGCTGCCGCTGATCAACCGAACGGCGGCGGGGCTTTCCGGCTGGCTGGCACCGCTGTTTGAAGGCGCGGTGCGGCTGGAGCCGGATCTCGACCGGATTGCAGGGCTTTCCATCGAGCGCGATGCGCTGTGGACGCGGGTGGGGGCGGCGGCGTTTTTGAGCGATGACGAGAAGCGCGAGGCGGTGGGGTATTGAGGCCGTAGAGCCTGACGCATTCCTCAACCAGTTTCTTAAAGCCTGGAATCTCTTTGTGAGGCTATGCTGCCAAGTGATTCCGAAGATTCAACAAATCACGACACACGAAAAGCAGGTGCTGGGCAACCTGTGCACACCTTCCCCTTACTCTAACCCGGAATGGTTTCTCATGTCTGAATTTGCCAATGAGAGCAGCATCTGGGCTGCTCGTTTTACCGGGGCCGTGGCGGGTGCCGGGGTTTCGCTGATCTATCTGTTGCCGCAGACGCACCACGAGGCGGCGAGCCGGTTTTTGACCGGACTGGCCTGCGGCATGATTTTCGGTGGGCCGGTGGGGCTGTGGATGGTGCAGCGGCTCGATATTGCCGATGGGCTGTCGAGCCAGGAAATCATGCTGACCGGATCTGCCGCAGCAAGCCTGTGCGCCTGGTGGGGGCTGGGCGTAATGGTGCGCGTGGCCGAGCGTTACGCCGCCCGACCCAAGCCCTGACCCGACTTTAAACTTATCTCAAAATCGCAGGAGATTTTCATGCACGCTTATCGCGGGCCACGGCCCGCTACGCGCAAATTTGCCAATCTGGAGCTGCGCGGCATTGCCTTTGACGGCACGTTTTCCGGCTATGCCAGTGTGTTTGGCGAGGTGGATCTGGGCCGCGACGTGATCGAGCAGGGGGCTTTCCGGCGGTCCATCGAGGAGCGTGGCGCGGGCGGCATTCGCATGCTCTACCAGCACGACCCCAACCAGCCGATCGGTGCGTGGCACACCATTCGTGAAGACGAGCGCGGCTTGTTCGTCGAGGGTGTGCTGGCGCCTGATGTGGCCAGAGCCAAAGAGGTTCACTCGCTGATGAAAACAGGCGCGCTGGACGGGCTTTCCATCGGCTTCCAGACGGTGCGGGCGGGCAAGGCCGCACGAGGTGGCATTCGCCGCATTCTGGAAGCCGATCTCTGGGAAATTTCCGTCGTGACCTTTCCCATGCTGCCATCCGCCCGGGTTTCCAACGTCAAGCAGGCGAGGTTCTTCCGCGACCGGGAAACCGAGCTTGTGCGCAGCATGCGCCGTGCCGCCAAGAGCCTCGCCGACAGCAGTTTCCGGCGGTGAGGCGCCACGCTCCATTCCCATCATCCATCACAACAGAGGAAGACCCCATGACAGAACAGACATCCTTGCAGGCCGTTGCTCCCCAGACCAAGGCCGTGCCGGAAACGATGACGGCGGCGTTCGATGATTTCATGGAAGCCTTCGAGGCGTTCCGCGAAACCAATGACCAGCGGCTGGGCGATATCGAGCGCAAGATGACGAGCGACGTGCTGACACGCGAAAAGCTTGACCGCATCGACAAGGCGCTTGATGACAACAAGCAGGCGATGGACGAGCTTTCGCTGAAGAAGGCGCGGCCTGCGCTGGGTGCACGCGGTGCTGCCTCTGCGCAGATGCAGGAGCATAAGAGCGCCTTCGAGGCCTATATTCGCCGGGGTGACGAGGGTGCATTGCGCGAGCTGGAGGCCAAGGCCTTTGCAGGCAGCGCCGGTGCCGATGGCGGATTTTTGCTGCCGACCGAAACCGACAGCGAGATTGGCAAGCGCATGGCGGTGGTTTCGCCGATGCGTGCGCTGGCCACGGTGCGGCAGGTTTCCGGTGCTGTTCTGAAAAAGCCCTTTGCGCTGGCAGGTCTTTCCACCGGCTGGGTGGCAGAGACGGCAGCGCGACCGCAGACCAACACGCCACAGCTTGCGGAAATGTCCTTCCCGACCATGGAGCTTTACGCCATGCCAGCGGCGACGCAGGGGCTGCTGGATGATTCCGCCGTGGATATCGAGGCGTGGATTGCCGCCGAAGTGGATGTGGCCTTTGCCGAGCAGGAAGGCACGGCCTTCATTTCAGGTGATGGTGTGAACAAGCCGAAGGGTCTTCTGGCCTATGAGACGGTTGCCAATGCCTCCTATGCCTGGGGCAAGGTCGGCTACCTTGCAACCGGTGCGGCGGGTGCTTTTGCCTCCACCGGGCCGCTGGATGTGCTGGTTGATACGGTCTATTCGCTGAAAGCGGGGCATCGCCAGAACGGCACCTTCCTGATGAACCGCAAGACTCAGTCTGCCTTGCGCCGCTTCAAGGATACGACCGGCAATTACCTGTGGCAGCCGCCAGCTTCTGCGGGGCAGCCCGCCGCGCTGATGGGCTTTCCGGTGGCGGAAGCCGAGGACATGCCGGATGTGGCGGCCAACAGCATGGCCATTGCCTTTGGTGACTTCCGTGCCGGATATCTTGTCGTGGACCGCACCGGCATTCGCATTCTGCGCGATCCCTATTCGGCCAAGCCTTACGTGCTGTTTTACACCACCAAGCGCGTAGGCGGCGGTGTGCAGAACTTTGAAGCCGTGAAGCTCATCAAGTTCGCCGCCAGCTAAGGCGGTCGTTTCATCATTCAAAAGCGCGTCGTGCCGGGTTGCCGGCATGACGGTGAATTTCCAAAACTCCCGAGGACACCATGACCTATGCACAGATTACCCCGCCGCAGGCGGAGGCGCTGACGCTTGCCGATGTGAAAGCGCATTTGCGGGCAGATGGCAGCGATGAGGATGCGTTGCTGACGAGCCTTATAAAGACGGCACGTGAACATCTGGAGCGCCAGACCGGGCTGTGCCTGATGCGCCAGACCCTTCGGCTTTATCTCGACGCGTGGCCGCGCGATGGGGTGATTCAGATTGCCAAGGGGCCGGTGCAAGCCATCGAAAAGATTCTGGTTTTCGATGATGCGGGCGACCCTTTTGACGCGACCGCCACAGACACGCTGCTGGATGGGCAGGCACGGCCAGCGCGGCTGTGGCTGCGCCAGCCGCCTGCACCCGGCCAGCCGCTGAACGGCATCGAAATCGATTTTACCGCAGGCTTTGGCGAGAGCGGCGCTGACGTGCCCGACACGCTGAAACGCGCCATGCTGGTGCATATCGCCCATATGTTTGCCTTTCGTGGTGTCGTTTCCGCAGCCGACCAGCCCGCCGGCGTGCCTGCCGGTTATGATCGGCTGGTGGCACCCTTTTGCAGGCTGGGGCTTTGAGCCATGAACCTGACTTTTCTCGATCCCGGCCAGATGACGGCGCGTCTGGACCTTGAGGTAAGCCAAGACGTGGCCGACGGGCAGGGCGGCGTGGTTGCCGGATGGGTGGTGGTGCGTTCCATATGGGCCGCCATCGAGCCGGTGTCTCAGGGTGCCTATGAGCGGGCCTCTGCCGATGGCGTGGCGGTGACGCACCGGATCTGGGCCATGTTTCGCGACGATGTTGCGGCGGGCATGCGGCTGCGAAAGGGGACGCGCATCTTTGCCGTGAAATCCGTTGTTGATGCCGATGAGACGCGCCGCTTCATCATCTGCCGCTGCGAGGAGGAAAGCCGATGAAAGCGGCGAACGTATTGCTGCAGGCCATTCACGCAAAGCTGAAAAGCGACGCGGCACTGACGGCGCTGGTGGGCAGCAACGGCATCGTCGACCGGCTGCTGCCGAGGCCGGTGTTTCCCTGCGTGGCCTTTGGCGAGATTGAAAGCCGCCCCTATGGCACGGCATCGGAAGGCGGTGAGGAGCACATTCTGACGCTTGAGGTGTGGAGCGACGATGGCGGGCGCAAGTTGGCGCAGGACATTGCCGTGCGCCTTCTGGCCGTTCTGGACGATGCGCCGCTGGTGCTGGGCGGCAATATTGCGCTGGTCAGCCTGTTTTTTCGCTCCAGCCGTTCCGTGCGGCAGACGAAATCCCGGCAGTTTTTGACGGAGATCCGGTTTCGGGCCGTGACGGAATAGCACCTGCTTTTTATCCACTTTATCAATTTTGAAAGGACGAGCCATGGTGGCGCAGAAGGGCAAGGACCTGCTGCTGAAGATCAACAATTCCGGGACTTATGTGACGATTGCGGGCTTGCGCACGAAGCGGCTGGCCTTCAACGCGCAGACCGTTGACGTGACAGACTCAGAAAGTGCCGGGCGCTGGCGGGAGTTGCTGGCCGGGGCGGGCGTGCAGCGGGCCGGACTGACGGGATCTGGCATATTCAAGGACGTGCAGAGCGACGCGCTGGTGCGCACGCAATTCTTTGCCGGGACAATTTTGACCTATCAGATCGTCATCCCGGATTTCGGCACGCTGCAAGGGTCCTTCCAGATTAGCGCGCTGGAATATTCCGGCCGCCATGACGGCGAGGTGCAGTTTGAAATCGCGCTGGAATCGGCTGGCGCGATTACCTTTACGGCCTTGTGATGGGAGCCGCCAATTTTGGGCGCGCCAACCGCAGGCGTGGTGAGGTTGAAGCGGTGCTGGACGGCGAGCGGCGGATTTTATGCCTGACGCTGGGCGCGCTGGCGGAACTGGAAACCGCCTTTTGCGCCGATGATCTGACCGGGCTGGCGGAACGTTTTGCGAGTGGACGGATGAAGGCTGCCGATATGATCCGCGTGATTGGTGCGGGTCTGCGCGGCGCGGGCAATGTGTTTTCCGACGACGACGTGGCGACCATGAGCGTTGAGGATGGAATTGCCGGTTATGTGAAGATCGTGGGAGACCTCCTGACCGCGGCCTTTGCTGGAACCGGCACGGGAGGGGAGGCACACGCTTCCCCCTGAAAGCCGCAGCGGGCGAAGGCCCGGCGCAGGACACCAGACCCTTTCCCTGGGACGAGGTGATCCATGCGGGCCTGAGCCTGCTGCGGCTTTCCCCTGACATATTCTGGGCGCTGACGCCGCTGGAATTCTTCGCCATGACCGGCGGCTTGAGGCGACAAGCGCAAGCCTTGAACCGGCACGGGCTGGACGATCTGATGCGGCAGTTTCCGGACGGATGAGTGGAAAGGCAGTTTAAAAAACGCCTGCACTTTCAATCCACTGGCTTCTCCACTTGAATCAGAAAGGTAGGGACGATGGCTGACGAGACGAATTTTGCCGATCAGCGGGACGATGCGGAGGCGCTGGTTTCCGTGATGGACGATCTGGAAAAGCGATCGCAGCGGTTTGGATCGGCGCTGACCTCTGCATTGCAGGCGGCCACGACAGGCGGCAAAGGGCTTGATAGTGTGTTGCAGGGGCTGGGTATGAGGTTGTCCAACATTGTGCTTTCTGCCGGGTTGAAGCCGCTGGAGAACATGCTGTCGAGCGCCGTCAGCGGGCTGACATCGGGCGCGGGATCACTGTTTGCCTTCGCCAATGGCGGCGTGCCGGGGCGGGTGACGCCTTTTGCTGATGGCGGGGTGGTTTCAAGCCCGACATTCTTTCCCATGTGCGGCGATATGGGGCTGATGGGCGAGGCGGGCAGCGAGGCCATTCTACCGCTGAAACGCGGTGCCGACGGATCTCTTGGTGTCGCCGCTGGCGGTGGCGGCGGCGGCACGCAGATCGTGTTCAATGTGACGGCGAGCGATGCGGCGAGTTTCAGGCGCAGCGAAGGGCAGATTTCCGCCATGCTGGCGCGCAGCGTGGGACGTGGGCAGCGCGGGCTGTGAGCCATTTTCGCTCAGGCATCTAGACGATAATTCAGGAAAATCAGAACCATGGCGGCATTTCATGAGGTGCGGTTCCCGCTGCGGCTTGCGCTGGGAACCAGTGGCGGACCCGTGCGGCGGACCGATATCGTCAACCTGTCCAACGGGCGGGAAAACCGGAACCAGCGCTGGCGAAATTCCCGCCGGGCCTATGATGCGGGGTCTGGTGTCCGCTCGGTCAGCGATCTCTATGCGGTGCTTGAGTTTTTCGAGGCGCGCGGCGGGCAACTCTACGGCTTCCGGTTTCGAGACCCGGTCGATTTCCGCTCCTGCCCGCCGCTGACGGTGCCTACGGCGATGGACCAGCGCATTGGCACCGGCGACGGGCTGACGGCGCGGTTCCAGCTTTGCAAGACCTATGCCGATGTGGCGGGCGGCTGGACGCGCAACATTGCCAAGCCGGTGGCGGGTTCTGTGGTGGTTTCGGTGAACGGCGTGGCGGCGACGGGTTTTACAACGGACCATGAGACGGGCATCGTGACCTTCGCGGGGGGCCAGGTGCCTGCTGCCGGTGCGGCGATCCGGGCCGGGTTTGAGTTCGATGTGCCGGTTCGTTTCGATATCGACCGCATCGATGTGAGCCTGAGTGCCTTTGAGGCCGGGCGCATTCCTTCCATTCCTCTTGTGGAGATTTTGCCGTGAAGAACGTGCCAGCAGAGCTTGCCGCGCATCTGGAAGGCGAGGCGACGACGACGTGCCAGTGCTGGAAGGTGAGCCTTCGCGATGGTGCCGTGCTGGGTTTTACCGAGCATGACGAGGCGTTGACCTTTGGCGGTGTGACCTATCTGGCGGCAAGCGGTTTTCAGGCGGGTGAAAACGACAGCGAAACCGGACTGGCGGCGGCGAGCGGCGAGGTGGCGGGCGGCTTTTCCAGCGAGGCGGTGCGCGAGGCCGATCTGGCAGCGGGGCGCTATGACGGGGCGAAGGTGGAGCTTTACCTCGTGAACTGGCAAGCACCGGAGCAGCATGTGCTGCTGAAGGTGCGCGAGATTGGCGAGGTGACGCGGGCGGGCGGTGCCTTCAAGGCCGAGCTGCGCAGTTTCGCCCACCAGCTCAGCCAGCCGCAGGGGCGGGTCTATGGGCGACGGTGTGATGCGGCGCTGGGGGATGCCCGATGCCGGGCCAATGTCGCGGCTTTTCGCGCGACTGGGGCGGTTGTTTCCATCAATGGCACGGGACGGATTGTGGTCTCGGGCCTTGGCGGCTTTGCGGAAGGGTTTTTCCGACAGGGCAAGCTTGCCTTTTCCAGCGGGGCGAATGCGGGCCGCAGCTTCGATCTGGATGACCATGCGGTGCGCAGCGGGGTGACGGAGCTGAGTTTCTGGCTGCCGCTGGAGGCAGCGCCCGCGCCCGGTGACACGTTCACCGTGACAGCAGGCTGCGACAAGAGCTTTGCGACATGCAAGGCGAAGTTTTCCAACCAACTGAATTTTCGAGGGTTTCCGCACATGCCGGGCGCTGATTTTGCCTATTCCTATGTGACGAGCCGCACGCAACATGATGGCGGAGCACTCTATTGATGGCCGATATGGGAGAGCAGGTTTTAAGCCTTGGGACAAGCTGGATCGGCACGCCGTACCGGCATCAGGCCTCTACCAGGGGTGTGGGTTGCGACTGCCTTGGGCTGGTGCGCGGCATCTGGCGCGAGCTCTATGGCACTGAGCCGGAAACGCCGCCGCCCTATGCCCGCGACTGGGCCGAGCGCGGTGGCGAGGACCGGCTGATGGACGCAGCGGCACGGCATTTCGAAACTGTGCCAAGCCTTGGCGAGGCGCAACCGGGTGACATGGTGCTGTTTCGCTGGCGACCGGACTGTGCGGCCAAGCATGTGGGTATTCTGGCCGGGCCCGATCACTTCATTCATGCCTATGAGGGGGCGGCGGTGCTGCGCTCTGCACTGGTGCCATCGTGGCGAAAACGCATTGCCGGTATTTTCCGATTTCCGCAGAGGTGAGTGATGGCGACCTTGGTTTTACAGGCGGCGGGTGCCGCTATCGGCAGCATTTTCGGGCCGGTTGGCGCCATGATCGGCAGGGCGGCGGGGGCGCTGGCAGGCAGTGCGCTGGATAGTGCGATGCTGTCATCCTCGAAAACCGTCACGGGCACGCGGCTTTCCACGGCGCGTATTCCCGGTGCCGAAGAAGGTGGGGCGATAACGCGTGCCTATGGCACAGTGCGCATTGGTGGCACGCTGATCTGGGCCACGCGGTTTGAGGAAAGCGTGACGCGGGAGCGGCAGGGCGGCAAAGGCGGTGGTGGCAGCGCATCGACCACGGTTGAGACCTATAGTTACTTCGCAAATCTGGCCGTGGGTCTGTGCGAGGGCGAGGTTGCGCTGGTGCGCCGTGTCTGGGCGGACGGGCAGGAGCTGGACCTGACCGGCATCGAGATGCGGTTTTACCCCGGCAGCGACGACCAGCTGCCCGACCCGCTGATCGAGGCGCGGCAGGGGGGCGGAAACGCGCCAGCCTATCGCGGGCTTTCCTATGTGGTGTTCGAGCGGTTGCCGCTGGACAGTTTTGGCAATCGCATTCCGCTGTTTCAGTTCGAGGTGGTGAGGCCCATTGGCAAGCTGGAACGCCAGATCCGTGCCGTAACCGTTATTCCCGGCGCGACCGAGCATGGATACTCGACGGTTGCGGTTTCCGAGCGGGCGGGGGCTGGCGAAAGCCGGGTGATGAACCGCCACACATTGACGGCGGCCACCGACTGGCAGGCCTCGATGGACGAATTGCAGGCGCTGTGCCCCAATCTTGAAAGCGTGGCGCTGGTGGTTTCATGGTTTGGCACGGATATGCGCGCGGGTGAGTGCCGCATTCTGCCGGGGGTGGAGGTGGCCTTCCGTGACCGCGAAAGCGCGCATTGGTCTGTGGCGGGGATGGGGCGCGGGCATGCGCGGCTGGTGAGCCGGCGCGACGGTGGCCCCGCCTATGGCGGCACGCCAGGTGATGCTTCCGTTTTGCAGGCGATTGCGGATTTGAAGGCGAGAGGGCTGAAGGTGTGCCTCTACCCCTTCGTGATGATGGATATTCCCTCTGCCAACGGCTTGCCCGACCCCTATGGCAAGGCCGAGCAGGACGCCTATGGCTGGCGGGGCAACATTACCTGCCACCCGGCAGCGGGAATGAGCGGCAGTGCAGACAAGACTGCGGCTGCGCGCACGCAGATTTCCACCTTCTGCAATCGCGCAGACGGCTATCGCCGCATGGTGCTGCATTATGCGGCGCTGGCAAAACAGGCGGGTGGGGTGGACGCGTTTTTGATCGGCTCCGAACTGCGCGGGCTGACGCGGGTGCGCGACGGGACCAACGCCTTTCCCTTCGTGGAAGAACTGGTGCGGCTGGCGGGCGATGTGCGCGCCGTTGTGGGCGCTTCGACAAAGCTGACCTATGCCGCCGACTGGAGCGAGTATTTCGGCTATCACCCGGCGGATGGCACCGGCGACGTGTTCTTCAACCTCGATGCGCTGTGGGCCAGCCCCAACATCGACGCTATCGGCATCGACAACTATATGCCGCTCTCCGACTGGCGCGACGAGGATGTGCAGGGTGGCAATCCCGATGGGTTTGACGGGCCTGACGATGCGGCGGGCTTTGGCCGTTGCATTACGGCAGGGGAAGGGTTCGACTGGTATTATGGCGGTGACGCTGACCGGGCGAGCCGCACGCGCCGTGCCATATCAGACGGTTTGAGCGGCAAGCACTGGATCTATCGCTACAAGGACTTAGGGAACTGGTGGCAGAACCGGCATTACAACCGCATTGCCGGTGTGGAAAGCACTGTGGCAAGCGCCTGGGTGCCGTGGATGAAGCCGATCTGGTTTACGGAACTGGGATGCCCGGCCATCGACAAGGGCGCGAACCGGCCCAATACGTTTATCGACCCGAAATCATCCGAAAGCGCCTATCCGCATTTTTCCAGCCGCATGCGCGCCGACAGCCAGCAGCGGCGGTTTCTGGAGGCGCATCACGACCACTGGGTAGGCGGATCAGCACCTGCGGGGATGGTTGATCCTAACAGGATTTTCGTGTGGACATGGGATGCGCGGCCCTTTCCGGCCTTTCCACAGGACACGGCGACATGGAGTGATGGCGCGAACTGGCGCACCGGGCACTGGTTGAACGGCAGGTTGGGAGCCACCACGCTGGCGGACCTGATCACCGCCGTGCTTCAGGACCACGGCTTTGAGGATTTCGACGTTTCTGCCGTGACGGGCGATGTGACAGGCTATGCGCAGGCCGATGTGACATCAGCCCGCAGCCTGCTGGAGCCGCTGCTGGAGGCGTTTCAGGTTCATGTCATAGAGGACGGGGGCACGCTTCAGTTCATCTCTCGCGGACGGGCGGCCACCTGCACGAAAGTGATTTCGGCCTATGCCGACAGCGAGGATGCGGCACTTTGGTCCGAGGCGCGTGGGCATGACAGCGATTTTGCCGCTGAAGCCGTGCTGACGGCGTATAACCCGGCGCTGGATTATGAGCAGGCCAGCGTTCGTTCCCGCCGCATCGACAATGCCGGAAACCGGGTGCTGCGATACGATCTGGGCGCGGTATTGGCGCAGGAAACCACGCAGAACATGGTGGAAGCGCTGTTGCGGGATAACCGGCTGGCGCGCCGCACGGTGAGCTTTTCGATTTCGCCCAGCGACATTGCGCTGGACCCCGGCGATTGTGTGGAACTGGTGGATGGCCCCGCCGGGCGGTTCATGGTGAGCCGTATCGAGGATGGCGACCTCAGACGCATCGAAGCGCGGGAGTTTGCGCCTGCGGCACTGACCGTTTCAATTGATGGAGAAGCGCCACGCGCGAGCGCAAGTGGGGCATCCAGCGGGTTTGACCCCGACATCGTGCTGATGGACCTGCCGCGCTTTGAAACGGGCGAGGCGCACAGCTTTGCGCGGGTGGCGGCCTTTGCGCGGCCATGGCGGCGCATGGCGCTTTCCGTTTCTGCCGGGACTGAAGGTTATGTGGGACGGGTGCTGCTGGACCAGCCTGCGAAGATCGGCGCGCTTGCCAGTGGCTTGCCGCCGGGCCTTGCGGGACGGTTCAACGGGGCTGGCGCCATCGACCTCACGCTGCCCTATGGCGATCTGTCATCGGCGTCCGATCTGGCCGTGCTGAACGGCGCAAACCGCATTGCTATTCGCAGCGAAACTGGTGCCTGGGAGGTGGCGGCGTTTGCGGTGGCGCAGGAGACATTATCAGGCCAATGGCGGCTTACGCGGCTGTTGCGCGGACTTGCCGGAACGGAAGATGCGATGGCGGCGGGCGCTGCTGCAGGCGCCGACGTGGTGGTGCTGGATGCGGGCGTGGTTGCCATGGGACTTCGTGCCGAAGAGCGCGGGCTGCAACTGAACTGGATCGTCGAGGCGGCGGGTGCGCAGGTTTCACGCGTCGGGCCATTTTCCTTTGCGGGTGGAATGCGGGTGGAAACGCCGCTCGCGCCGGTGCATCTGCGTGGCCTTCGCACCCCGGACGGCGTGCGGCTGACATGGGTGCGCCGGGGCCGCGTGGAGGCCGATGGCTGGGACGCGGCGGATATTCCGCTGGACGAGGTTTCCGAACGCTACCGGATCGAGGTGCTCTCCGGCATCACGGTCCGGCGCGTGATGGAGGTGGGCGAAGCCGCCTGCTTCTATGCGGCAAGTGATGAGCTTGCCGACTTCGGCGCGGCACAAAGCACGCTTTCCGTGCGGGTGCGCCAGCTTGGCCGGGCCGTGCCGCTGGGCATTGCGGCAAGCCGCACGCTCAGCCTTTAGAGCAATTCCAGCAAAAGTGGGAACCGGTTTTGCGTCCGGAATTGCGTAAAAACAAACAGCTCTCACCTTCACAATAACGTCAACCGAAAGGACCAAAAATGGACGATATGAAAGCCTGGTATCAATCGAAAACCATCTGGGGTGCGCTGATTGCGGTGCTGGCACCGCTGCTGCATGTGGTGGGCTTAAACCTGCCGGGCGGCTTTGAGGACGAGCTTGCGGAAGGGCTTGTCACGGTTGCGGGCGGCGTGGGCGGGCTGATTGCCCTGTACGGACGCCTCTCTGCGACCAGTGCAATCAAATAACGCGATGCGTTGTTGCACGGCAGCGTAGTGACACGCGCGCTGCCGTGCAACGCAATATGGTGGCCCACATTCATTTGCCATTCAGAAGGTTTGCGCTACATATTTGGCCATGAGTTCGCTTCGGCGTGCATCCGAATTGTCTGTGGAAGTTATTTGCAATGGCATCACCTATCATCATCGCGACGCTAGCAGCCGGGCTTTTTGGCCTTCCTGCGCCGCAGGTGGGTGTGCAGGATGCACCCTTGCAGGGCCAGGTTCAACAGGTGGCCAGCGATTGCACCCGTGCCGTATCCCGCGTGGTGCGTGAAACGGGTGGGCAGCTTCTTTCGGTCTACCCTTCCAATGACGGCGAGAATTGCGTCGTGACCGTGCTGGTGCAGGGCAATGGCGAGCGCCCGCGCAAGGTGACTATGCGCGTTCCGATGTAGAGCGTCGCAATTCCTCAAAAACTGGTATAGACCTGAGCCGGAATGACCGTCGTACTGCAGAATCGACGGATGGAATGAAGAGGGACTGACGATGCGCATTCTTGTGGTCGAGGACGATACCAATCTCAATCGGCAGCTGACCGACGCGCTGAAAGAAGCGGGCTATGTCGTCGACCAGGCCTATGATGGCGAAGAAGGCCATTATCTGGGCGAAACCGAACCCTATGATGCCATCGTTCTGGATATCGGCCTGCCGCAGATGGACGGTATTACCGTTGTCGAGAAATGGCGCGCTGGTGGAAAGTCCATGCCGGTTCTCATTCTGACCGCCCGCGACCGCTGGAGCGACAAGGTGGCGGGTATCGACGCCGGTGCCGATGATTATGTGACCAAGCCTTTCCATGTGGAAGAAGTGTTGGCGCGTGTGCGCGCGCTGATCCGCCGTGCGGCGGGCCATGCGTCATCCGAAATTGTCTGCGGACCGGTGCGGCTCGACACCAAATCTTCCAAGGCGACGGTCAACGGCGTGACGCTGAAGCTGACGTCTCACGAATTCCGCCTTCTTTCCTACCTCATGCACCACATGGGCGAGGTGGTGTCGCGCACCGAGCTGGTCGAGCATATGTATGACCAGGATTTCGACCGCGATTCCAACACGATCGAGGTATTTGTTGGACGCTTGCGCAAGAAGCTGGGCGTGGATCTGATCGAGACGATCCGGGGGCTTGGCTACCGGATGCAAGCGCCCGCAGATGCGAAGTAACTCACTCACCGCCCGCGTTCTGCTGCTGGCCTCGGCATGGTCTGCCCTGGCATTGGTGGTGATCGCGGTGGTGATTTCGACGCTCTACCGGCAAGGTGTGGAGCGTAGCTTTACCGATCTGCTGCGCGCGCAGCTCTACAACGTCATCAACTCCATTACCGTTTCCAACGAAAACACGCTTGCCGGAAGCCCGCAGCTGGGCGACCTGCGGTTCTCGCAGCCCGATACAGGCTGGTACTGGGTGGTTGAGCCGTTGGGCAATTTCCAGACCGCACCACTTGTATCGTCTTCGCTTGGCGTTTCGACGCTGCCGGTTCCCGGCATTCTGGATGTGCCTTTCGACAATCGCTATGAGCGCTATTACGTAGTGACGGATGGTGCTGGAAACCGGGTGCAGGTGGCCGAGACCGAAGTGGTGCTGGACGGTGAGGGCCGGGCGGCGCGGTTTCGCGTGACCGGCAATCTGAATGTCGTGGAAGACGATGTCCGCGATTTTTCCAACAGTCTTTATCTGGCGCTGGCTGTTTTCGGGGTTGGAAGCCTTGTGGTGAACGGCCTTGCCATTCTCTACAGCTTGCGGCCGCTGGACCATGCGCGTGTGGCGCTTGGTAAGATACGCGGCGGGGATGCAGAGCGGCTGGAGGGTGAATTTCCGAGGGAAATCCAGCCCTTGGCGACTGAGATCAATGCGTTGATTGAGAGCAATCGACGCCTTGTGGAGCGCGCGCGCATGCAGGTGGGCAATCTGGCGCACTCGCTGAAAACGCCGATTGCGGTGCTGCTAAACGAGGCCCGCACGATGGACACCCACCATGGCGATCTGGTGCGAGGACAGGTGGATGCCATGCAGGCGCAGGTTCAATCCTACCTTTCCCGGGCACGCATTGCGGCGCAGCGGGGCTCTATTCTGGCGCGTGCCGAGGCCGAGCCGGCGCTTGAGCGGCTGGTGCGGGTGATGCGTCGTTTGAACCCGGAAAAGAGCTTCGAACTGAACATGGAGCATCCGGGCATGGTGCTGGCCATGGAGCAGCAGGATCTGGAAGAGGCCGTGGGCAATCTTCTGGAAAATGCGGCGCGCTTTGCACAGTCAAGAGTTGTGGTCACGGTGACGCCTGGAACGCATTCGTCTTCCGACCCTGATGTGACGCGCAGGTCATGGGTGACGCTTCTGGTGGAGGATGACGGGCCGGGACTGGAGCCGGAACAGATTACCGAAGCGATGAAGCGGGGCAGGCGGCTGGATGAAAGCCGACCGGGCACCGGTCTTGGTCTTTCCATCGTCAGCGAAGTGGTTTCAGAATACCACGGTACTTTTGCCATGCAGCGCAGCCCGCTTGGTGGGTTGAAAGCCGAATTGCTTCTGCCGGGACTTTCGAAAGAGCTTGCATGACGAAAAAAAACTGGCATGACATTGCGTGAGGAATGACCGCGCCAGGATGGCGCGTTGAGAAGGAGTGTATTCTTGGTTGACGTGATAGGCAAAGCCGGATTTGCCGGTATGAACTCCAGCCTTATGCGCCCTGTGGTTGTCTCGCTGCTCTGCATTTCAGTTCTCAGTTCCTGCACGACATCCAATACCCGCAACGCCGGTGGCGGATTGCTGGGTCGCGGCGGTGCCTCTGCAACGCCCTACATTTCCGCGCTTCAGGGCGGGATTGCCGGCAGAAGCGGCCTGCAGATGAGCCGTGGCGACTTCAACAGGGCTATGGAAGCCGAATATCAGGCGCTGGAAACATCACCCGGTGGACAGGCTGTGGTATGGGGCAGCGGTGATACGCGCGGCGAAGTGGTTGCCAATGCACCCTACCAGGTGGGTAATCAGAATTGCCGCCAATATGCCCACAGCCTGACCGTTGATGGCAAGCAGGCGAAAGTGCGCGGTGCTGCCTGTCGCAACAGCAATGGAACATGGACGCCGCTGACCTGACCTCGATTTGACACATGTCAAGGCAGGCGCAGGATTTGTCGTTCAAAAGCTGAACTGTGAGGTTTCTTGCCGGGAGTGGTGCATTGCTGCTACCACCTGCGGTATATATCCTCAAATTCACGTCATTCCGCCGCGACTCATTCCAAAGCGGTGCGCATTCGAGTAATTGAAACGGCATGTTCTGGATTATTATCGCCCTGTTGACGGCAGCTGTTGCCCTCGTTCTGACCTACCCGCTGATGCGCAGCTATGGCACAGCCGACACGGGCCGTGATGGCGAGGTTGCGGTGTATCGCGACCAGCTGGCCGAATTGCAGCGCGAACGCGAAAGCGGGCTGATTGGCGAGACCGAGGCGGAATATGCCCGCGCCGAAATCGGACGGCGTCTTTTAGCGGCGGCATCCGGCCAGAAGGGTGAAAAATCCACAAGCGCGCCACGTCGCCATGATGTGCTGGCCCGTATCGTGACCCTGCTTCTGCCTTTGACGGGCCTCTGTCTTTACTTGTTCATGGGCAGCCCCAATGCGCCCGACATGCCGCTGGAGGCGCGGCTGGAAAAGCCCGGCAACGACATGGATCTGATGATTGCCAAGGCCGAGCGGCATCTGGCGCAGAAGCCCGATGACGGCGCTGGCTGGGACGTGTTGGCTCCGATCTATTTCAAGACGATGCGGCTCGGTGATGCCGAGATGGCCTATCGCAATGCCATTCGCTTTCTAGGTGAAAACCCGCAGCGCCTGACGGGCCTTGCTGAGACGCTGATTGCGGCCAATCAGGGTATTGTCATCGAGGATGCGCGCGCAGCACTGGAGAAGGCCGAAAGGACGAGCCCCGGCAATCCGCGCGCTCGTTTCTATCTGGCGCTTTCGCTGGAGCAGGCGGGCAAGACCGCCGAGGCGCGCGGTGCCTTTGCCGGATTGCTGAAGGATTCGCCTGAGGGTGCGCCGTGGATACCGCTGGTTCAGGCGCATTTGCAGAATACCGGCGGGGCCGTTGCTACAGCGCCAAATCCGCAAGCGCCCAAACCGCAGGCCCCAGGTGGGCCGAGCGAGCAGGATGTTGCTGCCGCCAGCAATATGTCGCCGCAAGATCGGCAGGCAATGGTGGCTGGTATGGTGGAAAGCCTTGATGCGCGGCTGAAGGAAAACCCTGACAATTTCGAGGGTTGGATGCGATTGGTGCGGTCTTACGCGATGCTGAAGAACGATGAGAAGGCACGGCAAGCGTTGGCCGATGGTTTGAAAGCCTTTCCGCCTGCCGGGGAGCAGGGCAAACAATTGCTGGCGCTGGCGCAGCAGCTTGGCGTGAATGCGCAGGGAGTGGCACAATGACCCGCAAGCAGAAGAGACTGGCGATTATCGGCGGCGGTGTCAGCTTCATCATGATCGCGGCATTTCTGGTGATGTTCGCCTTTGGCCAGTCCATTGCCTATTTCTACATGCCCGGCGATCTGGAAAAGACCAGCGTTGCCCCCGGCACGCGCATTCGCCTTGGCGGGCTGGTGGCCGAAGGTTCGGTCAAGCGCGGCGAGGGACGCACGGTGAGCTTTGCGGTGACGGATGGCGGGTCGACCGTTCCGGTAAGCTATACCGGCATTTTGCCGGACCTGTTTCGCGAGGGGCAGGGTGTGGTGACCGAGGGTACTTTCGATGCGGCGACCCATGCTTTCGTTGCGGACAGCGTTCTGGCCAAGCATGACGAAAACTACATGCCCAAGGAGGTTGCCGACCGTTTGAAAGACAAGGGCCTGTGGCAGCAGACACCTGACGGCGTGGGTAAGACTGGACCACTGGAAACAGGAGCCGTGAAATGATCACTGAAATCGGCCATTATGCTCTGGTTCTGGCGCTCGTTGTCGCGCTTGTCGTGTCCACCCTGCCAGCCATTGGCGCACGCCGCAATGACAAGGCGCTGATGGACATCGCGCCGGTTGGTTCTGTTCTGCTGTTTCTTCTGGTGGGCTTGGCTTTCGCCGCGCTGACGCATGCCTACGCGGTATCCGATTTCTCGCTGAAGAATGTCTATGAGAACTCCCACTCGCTGATGCCTGTTCTCTACAAGCTGACAGGCGTGTGGGGCAACCATGAGGGATCCATGCTGCTCTGGCTGCTGATCCTTGTGCTGTTCAGTGCGATGGTGGCCGTTTATGGGCGCAATCTGCCAGATACGCTGCGCGCCAATGTGCTGGCTGTGCAGGCCTGGGTGACGAGCTCGTTTCTGCTGTTCATTCTGCTCACCTCCAACCCGTTTGCGCGCCTTTCGCCGGTTCCAGCCGAAGGGCAGGATCTGAACCCGGTGCTGCAGGACTTTGGTCTCGCCATCCATCCGCCGCTGCTTTATCTCGGCTATGTCGGATTTTCCGTGTGTTTTTCCTTTGCTGTTGCAGCCCTTATAGAGGGGCGTATCGATGCCGCATGGGCGCGCTGGGTGCGGCCCTGGACGCTGGCGGCCTGGACCTTTCTGACCGCAGGCATTTCGATGGGGTCCTACTGGGCCTATTACGAGCTGGGCTGGGGCGGCTGGTGGTTCTGGGACCCGGTTGAGAACGCATCCTTCATGCCATGGCTGGCCGGAACCGCCTTGTTGCATTCGGCACTGGTGATGGAAAAGCGCGAGGCGCTGAAAATCTGGACCGTGCTTCTGGCGATCATGACGTTTTCGCTGTCACTGCTCGGCACCTTCCTCGTTCGCTCCGGCGTGCTGACATCGGTCCATGCGTTTGCGACCGATCCGAGCCGTGGCATCTTCATTCTGTGCATTCTGATGATCTTCATCGGCGGTGCTTTTTCGCTGTTTGCATGGCGTGCGCCGATGCTGAAGGCGGGCGGGCTGTTTGCGCCGGTTTCGCGTGAAGGCGCGCTGGTGCTGAACAACCTGATCCTCACTGTTTCGACTGCGACCGTGCTGATCGGCACGCTCTACCCGCTGGTGCTGGAAACGCTGACGGGGGAGAAGATTTCCGTTGGCGCGCCATTCTTCAACCTGACCTTCGGGCTTTTGATGATCCCGATCCTGATCGTGACGCCCTTCGGCCCAATGCTTGCCTGGAAACGCGGCGATCTTCTCGGCGCATTCCAGCGGCTTTATGTTGCGGCGGGCCTTGCGGCCCTTGCAGGCCTGACGCTGTGGTACATCGAGCATGGCGGGCCTGTGCTGGCGGCGCTGGGCCTCATGGCCGGGTTCTGGCTGATTTTCGGGGCGCTTGCCGATCTCTGGTATCGCGCCAACTTCGGAAAGCTCGCTTTCGGGATTGCCATGCGCAGACTGAAAGGCCTGCCACGCTCCACCTTCGGCACGACGCTTGCCCATATGGGTCTTGGTGTGACTGTGCTCGGCATCGTCATCGTGACGACATTCGAGACGGAAACCGTTGTCGAGATGAAGCAGGGCATGACGGTGGATGCGGGCGGCTACAGCCTCACCTTCGATGGCATCCGCCACCATGTCGGCCCGAATTTTACCGAGGATCGGGGACATTTTACCGCGCGCAAGGCTGGCGCAGAGGTGGCCGATGTGTGGTCATCCAAGCGGCTTTACACGGCGCGGCGCATGCCGACGACCGAGGCTGGCATCATGACCTTCGGGCTTTCGCAGCTCTACGTCTCGCTGGGCGACCCGATGTCTGACGGCGGTATCGTCGTCCGCATCTGGTGGAAGCCGTTCATTCTGTGCATCTGGGGCGGGACGATCTTCATGATGATTGGCGGAATGGTTTCGCTATCGGACCGGCGTTTGCGTGTGGGTGCCCCCAAGCGCAAGGCCAGAGCGGCCAAGGATGCTGTGCTTGGGGCGGCGGAATGAGTTTCCTTCAACGACAGATGCGCAACACAGCACTTTTCCTCGTACTGTTCATCACGGCATTGCCCGCCTTTGCCTTCAACCCTGACGAAGTTCTGGCTGATAAGGCACTGGAAGCGCGGGCACGGGCGCTGACAGTGCAGTTGCGCTGCATGGTGTGCCAGAACCAGTCCATCGATGACAGCAATGCCGAGCTGGCGCGGGATTTGCGCGTGCTGGTGCGTGAGCGTCTGACGCAGGGCGACAGCGACGAGGCCGTGATGGACTATGTCGTTTCCCGTTACGGCGAATTCGTGCTGCTCAAACCGCGTGTGAGCGCCCGCACGATTGCCCTATGGGGTGCGCCGATTGCTCTGATCCTGATCGGGGCGACTGCTGTTTTTGTTTTTGCGCGGCGTCGCGTGGCAGTTTCCGAAGGACAGAAGCTGACAGTGGACGAAGAGGCGCGCATTCGCGATCTTCTTGAAAAATAAGGGCGCTCTGCTGAAAATGAGTGCTCAGGGCGAGGCTGCTCGACCAGCCCTTTCACAGTATCGCTCAACATTACCGATTTTTCACATGCCAGACACTTCGCAGTAAGGTGCGGGCACCTATATCTTTTGTCATCCACCGCTTAACCCCGGCCAAAACGGGGCTCCAGTCTGAATGAAGAAAGAAGGTAAGATCCATGTCTAATTCGCAAAACGGACGTCCCTCGCTGAAGACTATTCTCAAGTCTTCCGCCGTTGGTGGTCTGGCTGCTCTGATGTTGACGACCGGCGTAGCAGGGCCAATTGCTCATTCTTTCGCAGCTCCCGTTGAGGTGACAGCGCCGCAGGTGCCGAGCTTTGCCAACGTCGTTGACGCTGTCTCTCCTGCTGTTGTCTCGGTGCGCGTGCAATCCAACGTTCAGCCCGCATCCGACGAAGGCAACGGCTATTCGTTCAACTTTGGCGGTCGTGGCCTCGACCAGCTGCCGGATGACCATCCGCTAAAGCGCTTCTTCAAGGAGTTCGGCGGACCGGGTTCCGGTGAAGGCGACAAGCGCGCCGAGCGTGGTCCTAAGGCCCACCGCGACGGTAAAGGCCCGCTTCGCCCAACGGCTCAGGGCTCCGGCTTCTTCATCTCCGAAGACGGCTATATCGTTACCAACAACCACGTTGTCGATGACGGCTCAGCCTTCACCGTTGTGATGAATGACGGCACGGAACTGGACGCCAAGCTGGTTGGTCGTGACAGCCGCACCGATCTGGCCGTGCTGAAAGTCGATGTAAACCGCAAGTTCACCTATGTTCAGTTTGCCGATGACAGCAAAATCCGCGTCGGTGACTGGGTGGTGGCTGTCGGCAACCCATTCGGTCTTGGCGGCACAGTAACATCAGGCATTATCTCGGCACGGGGCCGCGATATCGGCTCCGGTCCCTATGACGATTATCTGCAGATCGATGCGGCTGTGAACCGTGGTAACTCCGGTGGTCCGGCCTTCAACCTCAACGGTGAAGTCATCGGCATCAACACCGCCATCTTCTCGCCGTCCGGCGGTAATGTGGGTATCGCCTTCGCCATTCCTGCGTCTGTCGCAAAGGACGTGATCCAGGATCTGATGAAGGATGGCAAAGTTGAGCGTGGCTGGCTTGGCGTGCAAATTCAGCCTGTCAGCAAGGACATAGCCGAATCGCTTGGACTTTCCGAAGCAAGTGGCGCGCTGGTTGTGGCTCCGCAGGCCGGTTCACCGGGTGACAAGGCGGGCATCAAGCAGGGTGACATCATCACCGCGCTGAACGGCGACACCGTCAAGGACGCCCGCGATCTCTCGCGTCGTATCGGTGCCCTTTCGCCCAACACCAAGGTTGAGCTTTCCGTGTGGCGTTCTGGCAAGTCCCAGCCCATCACCGTGACGCTGGGCGACCTTGCGAGCGATGATGCATCGAAGGCTTCTCCAGCCCAGAACGATGATGGCGGCAGCCAGTCTTCAACGGAAAAGGCGCTGTCCAGCCTTGGCCTGACGGTTGCACCATCTGAAGATGGCGCTGGCCTTGCGATTACCGATGTCGATCCAGACTCAGACGCGGCGGCCCGTGGCTTGAAGGAAGGTGAGAAGATCACCTCCGTCAACAACCAGCAGGTGGCGTCTGCTGCCGATGTCGAAAAGATCCTGTCGCAGGCCAAGAAGGACGGTCGTTCCAAGGCTCTGTTCCAAATCCAGACCGAGAATGGCAGCCGCTTCATCGCACTGGATATCGACCAGGGCTGATGCGTGAAAATGGACGGGAGGGGCGATTGTCTCTCCCGCTCCGCTTTGGCGATTGTCTCGCCGCGAAATCTTCGGAGAAACCCCATGGAAAACAAGGCTCAGGAAGTGTCTCCCGCATCCGTTTCCAGTTGTGTGGTGAAGGCGGAGAACGCTATTGTCCCGCACATGAAGATTCTTGTTATTGAAGACGACCTCGAAGCTGCGGCCTATATGACCAAGGCATTCCGCGAAGCGGGCATTGTTGCCGATCACGCCAGTGATGGCGAGGCCGGCTTGTTCATGGGCGTTGAAAACACCTATGACGTGATGGTCATCGACCGCATGCTGCCGCGCCGGGACGGACTATCCGTCATCAGCGAGCTGCGCCGTCGCGGTATCGAGACGCCGGTTCTGATCCTGTCTGCGCTGGGGCAGGTAGACGACCGCGTGACCGGCCTTCGCGCCGGTGGCGATGATTATCTGCCGAAGCCCTATGCCTTCAGCGAGCTTTTGGCCCGCATCGAGGTGCTGGGCCGGCGCAAGGGCAAGCCCGAGCAGGATATGATCTACCGTGTTGGCGATCTGGAACTGGACCGGCTGTCCCATGATGTGCGCCGCGCGGGCAAGGAAATCCTGCTGCAGCCGCGCGAATTTCGTCTGCTGGAATATTTGATGAAGAATGCCGGTCAGGTCGTGACCCGTACCATGCTGCTGGAAAATGTTTGGGACTATCACTTCGATCCGCAGACCAATGTCATCGACGTTCACGTCTCGCGCCTGCGTTCCAAGATCGAGAAAGACTTCGACAAGCCGTTGCTGAAGACCATTCGCGGTGCGGGCTATATGATGAAGGACGAGGGGTAAATCCGCCTCATGGCACGTCTTCGTCTTCTGTTCGGCTCAACAGCCGTGCGCCTATCGGCGCTATACATTCTCCTCTTTGCGCTCTGCGCCGCCTTTCTCGTTTTCTATGTGACGGCACTATCGGAAGGTTTGCTGAACCGGCAGACCCGCGATGCCGTGCAGCAGGAGGTGAACGACGTTCAGCGCATCTATAATCGCGGCGGCATCAACCCGCTGTTGCGCATGATGGAACGCCGTGCCCGCCAGCCGGGTGCGAGCCTTTACGTGATTGCCGGGCCGAATGGTGAAATTCTGGCGGGCAACGTGGCCTCCGTGCAGCCGGGTGTTCTGGACAATGACGGATGGACCGAACTGCCCTTTGGCTATGAGCGCTATTCCGAAAGCGGCGACAGCGTGAAGCATCTGGCAACGGCCCATATTTTCAAGCTTGATAATGGCCTGCGCATTCTGGTCGGGCGCGATCTGGGTGAGCCGAGGAAGTTTAGGCTGCTGGTGCGCAATGCGCTGATGGTGGCGCTGGCCATTATGGGTGGCGGTGCGGTTCTCATCTGGTTTGCGATTGGCCGCAATGCCCTGAAGCGCATCGACCGCATGTCTGCGGCCACCAAGAAAATCATGGCTGGTGACCTTTCGCAGCGTTTGCCGCAGGGGCGATCCGGTGACGAATTCGACCGCCTTTCCGGTTCACTCAACGCCATGCTGGGGCGCATCGAAAAGCTGAACGAGGGTCTGCGACAGGTTTCCGACAACATCGCCCACGACCTGAAGACCCCGCTGACACGCCTGCGCAACAAGGCCACCGAGGCGCTGGAGGACCGGGACGACAATAAGCGCCGTGCAGCGCTGGAAGGCATCATCGCCGAATCGGATCAGTTGATCCGCACCTTCAATGCCCTGCTGATGATCTCGCGCGTAGAGGCAGGCTCCATTGCCGCCGAGATGAGCGATGTGGATGTGTCCGCAATTGCCGAAGACAGTGCCGAGCTCTACGAGCCGGTTGCTGACGAGGAAGGGCTGACGCTGACGGCGGATATTGCGCCGGGGTTGATTGTGCAGGGCAACCGCGAACTCATCGGTCAGGCGCTGACCAACCTCATCGACAACGCCATCAAATATGCTGGTGGTCACGAGGGTAAGAAGGGCCTTCTGGTGCGACTAGCGCGAGAGGAGGATGGAATTGTACTGTCCGTTGCCGATAATGGTCCCGGCGTGCCAGCGCCAAAGCGTGACGAGGTCATCAAGCGGTTCGTGCGGCTGGATGAAAGCCGTTCGAAACCCGGCACGGGGCTCGGCCTTTCTCTCGTTGAAGCGGTGATGGAACTGCATGGCGGATCGCTTCGGCTTTCCGACACCGGCCCCGATGACGCGCAAGCGCCCGGCCTGACTGTTTCGATGGTTTTTCCCGTTTCCACGCCGTAAGGTTGCTTCCAAAACGATGAAGCCGATTCTGCGAATTGGGTATTCACAGTTGTAGGGAGAGAGACAGTGCAACAAGCGGCAACCGTTGAGAGACGGCTGGAAGACGTGCAGCCGGGTGTGATCCGCCCCTATACCCAGACAGAGCTGAAATCCGTTCTTTCGACCTTGAAGGACGTTGCCAAGAACCAGCCGGATGTCGCAGACCTCATGGCAAGCGACAGGCCGCTCAAGGACTTCATCGCCTATGCGTTGACGCTTTCTCCCTATTTGCGCGATCTGGTGGTGGCTGATGAGGGCGTGTTGAGCCTCGCTGTATCAGCGCCGCTCGAGCCCACGCTTTCCCGACTGGTTGACGATGCGCGCAACAGCTGGCGGCCGGATGCTGATGGGCGCATACCGACCGAAGCCGAGGTGATGACGCGGTTGCGCATTGCCAAGCGGCGGCTCTCTTTCATTGCTGCGCTGGCCGATCTCGCCCGTCTATTCGTAGCCCGCGACACGACGCGCTGGCTGAGCGATCTGGCCGATGCGAGCATTGCCGCAGCCATCGACCACCTGCTGCTGAGCAATCACACAAGCGGCAAACTGACACTTGTCAGCACGCATGCGCCGAGCGAAGGCTCTGGCCTCATCGTGCTTGGCATGGGCAAGCTGGGCGCACAGGAGCTGAACTATTCCTCCGATATCGACGCCGTGGTGTTTTTCGAGCCAACCGCAGGTATCGTTCCTGACCCTCTGGATGCGCTGGAGACTTTTGGGCGGATGATGCGGCGGCTGATCCGTATCATGCAGGAGCGGACGGCAGATGGTTATGTGTTTCGCACCGATCTGCGGCTGCGCCCGGACCCTGGCTCGACGCCGCTTGCCATACCGGTTGAGGCGGCGTTGACCTATTATGAGGGCAGGGGCCAGAACTGGGAGCGGGCAGCCTATATCAAGGCGCGGCCGGTGGCTGGCGACATCAAGGCGGGTGTGAACTTCCTGCGGGAGCTGACGCCCTTCGTGTTTCGCAAATATCTGGACTATGCGGCGATTGCCGATATCCACTCGATCAAGCGGCAGATCCACGCCCATAAGGGCCATGGCGCAATTGCGGTGAAGGGGCACAATGTCAAGCTTGGTCGCGGCGGCATTCGCGAGATTGAGTTCTTCGCGCAGACGCAGCAACTGATTGCGGGCGGGCGCATGGCTCCGCTTCGGGTTCGTTCGACACAGGCAGCGCTTGCGGCACTGACCGAGGCGAAGTGGATCGACGCCAAGACCCGCGACAGCCTGACGGATGCCTACTGGTTTCTGCGCGAAGTCGAGCACCGCATTCAGATGGTGCGCGATGAGCAGACGCATATTCTGCCCGATAGTGAAGCGGAGTTGAAACGCATCGCCTTCATGCTGGGCTTTGCCGATACGAAGGCCTTTTCTGAGAAGCTGGAAAGCGTGCTGCGGGTGGTGGAGCGCAAATATTCCGCACTGTTCGAGCAGGAGACGAAGCTTTCGGGCGAAAGCGGAAATCTGGTTTTCACCGGCCAGCGGGATGACCCTGATACGCTGAAAACGCTGGCCAGGCTCGGCTTCGAGCGCCCTGAGGACATGTCGCGGGTGATACGCACCTGGCACAATGGTCGCTACCGGGCAACGCAATCGGTTGAGGCACGCGAGCGGCTGACGGAACTGACGCCTGAATTGCTCAAGGCCTTTGGCGAGAGCAAGCGGGCCGATGAGGCCTTGTTGCGGTTTGACAATTTTCTCTCCGGGCTGCCTGCCGGCATTCAGCTTTTCTCCCTGCTTGGCAACAATCCAGCCCTTCTGGCGCTGTTGGTGACGATCATGTCATCTGCGCCGCGTCTGGCTGAAATCATTGCTGCGCGCCCGCATGTGTTTGACGGCATGCTGGACCCGGCGCTGATGACCGAAATACCGACCCGGGACTATCTCGGCCAGCGCATGCAGGGCTTTCTGGCACCTGCGCGGCACTATGAAGACATTCTCGACCGGCTGCGCATTTTTGCCGCCGAACAAAGGTTTTTGATTGGCGTGCGGTTGCTGACCGGAGCTATCAAAGGTGACGCGGCGGGACGCGCCTTCACACACCTTGCCGATCTCGTCATCGAGGCTGCGGTAAAGGCTGTGATGGCTGAGATGGAAACGGCGCACGGCGCCTATCCCGGTGGACGGCTCGCGGTTGTCGGCATGGGCAAGCTTGGCTCGTTCGAGCTGACGGCAGGTTCCGATGTGGACTTGATCCTGCTTTATGATTTCGACGATGGGGTTACTGAATCCGACGGGCCAAAGCCGCTGGATGCCGTCCGCTATTACACCCGCGTGACGCAACGCGTGATCTCGGCGCTATCTGCCCCCACGGCAGAAGGCGTGCTTTACGAGGTCGATATGCGGTTGCGCCCTTCCGGCAACAAGGGGCCGGTTGCCACACGCATCGCAACCTTCGAGAAATACCAACGCGAGGAAGCATGGACATGGGAGCATCTGGCGCTCTCACGTGCCCGTTTGATCTGCGGTGATGCGGCCTTGTCGGCACAGGCGCAGGATATCATTGCTTCCATCCTCTCCCAGACGCGGGATGTGGCAAAGATCGCAACCGACGTGCAGGACATGCGCAAGCTGATCGCCGAGGAAAAGCCACCCGCCAATAGCTGGGATTTCAAGCTTATTCCCGGCGGCCTAGTCGATCTGGAATTCGTTGCGCAGTATCTGACGTTGGTCGCCTCTGCCAAAAATCTGCCCCAACATATTGCCGGTGAAAGTACGGCTGATGTCTGGAAGCGGGTTGCGGCTGGCACCATGGATGCTCAATCCTATGACGACTGCATGGCGGCGCTGCACTTGTTCACTGAGCTTTCCCAGATCATCCGCCTGTGCATCGACAGCGATTTCGAGCCGAAACAGGCACCTGCCGGGCTGATCGACCTTGTTTGCCGGGCGGGAGATTGCCCCGATATTGGCACTCTGGAGGGTGAGGTGAAACGGTTGTCGAAAACTGTTCGGAAAGCGTTTTCAACCGTTGCGACGGCCAAGGACTAGGTCAGGGATGATGTCTGTGTCTTCTGGTGTTTAGTGATGGGAGAGCTGCTGCTGGCAACAAGATTGCTTTCGTCTGTTACGACATCACGGGAACAGAGTGACTGGCATGGCGTTGCCCACGTCTGGACCTTGATCCGATCAGTGGCTTTGGCCGTAGTAAAGTGTTTAACAAAGGCTCGCCTATGTTTCATCTGATTTTCGGACTTCCGTGGCTGCTGGTCGCGACGCGGTTCATCGCACCGCTGCCGTGGATATGGTCCGTGAAGATTGCGCTGGCGATGCTTTTGCTGGTCGCGTCCCAATATCATTTCTTCAACCGCCTTTCGTCCGGTTCGGTTTTCTCGCCTGAATTTCCAAGGATGCTTGTCGTCGCGTTCAACGTCTTGATGGGGACGCTTCTGCTGCTGGCGGTTTTGCAGATAGCGCTGGATCTTGTTTCGCTGGTGCTTTGGCCGTTCAAAGGGCATTTTCCGGCAGCACCGGCCGGGCTGAGATATGGGATGGGCCTCGTGGCCCTGGCGCTGGCGTCTTTCGGTGTCGCGCAGGCCATTCGCGTGCCGCCATTGAAGGATATCGAGATTTCCATAAAAGGCCTACCGCCTGCTTTTGACGGCTATCAGATGATCCAGCTGACCGACCTTCACATCAGCCGCCTGTTTACGGGAGAATGGGCTGAGGAGGTAGTTGCCAGAACCAATGCCTTGAACGCTGATTTGATTGTCATCACGGGTGATCTGATCGATGGCAACATACAAAGCCGTAAGGCCGATATCGCGCCGCTTGCCAAATTGAAGGCGCGAGACGGCGTGATGACCATTCCCGGCAATCACGAATATTTCTTCGGGTACGAAGAATGGATGCGCTACTTTGAAGGTCTGAACATGAAGACGCTGGCGAATGCCCATACCGTGATCGAGCGGAATGGCGCGAGCATCGTGATCGCTGGCGTAACGGATCTGACCTCGACGCGATCTGGTTTCCCAGCGCCTGATATAGCGGCAGCACTGAATGGCGCACCGGTGGCTTCGCCTGTCATCCTGCTCGACCACCAGCCAATGGAAGCCGAACGCAATGCGCGGGCTGGCGTCTCTGTCCAGCTTTCGGGCCACACCCATGGCGGAATGGTGCTTGGCCTCGACCAGCTCGTGGCGCTCGCCAACAAAGGATTCGTATCGGGCTTTTACCAAGTGGGCGAGATGCAGCTTTACGTGAACAATGGCACGGCGCTTTGGCCGGGCTTTGCGTTGCGGCTGGGCGTTCCGTCAGAGTTGACACGCATCACGCTGCGACGCGCGCAATGAACTGAGCGCGTTCGACCTGCATCTTCCGGGATAATGGAAGATGCAGGTGAGGCGGACTGCTTATACCGCTTCACTGTTTGGAATGAACAGGGTGACGACGGTGCCCTTGCCGACGCAGGAGCGGATCTTCATCGATCCACCATGTAGCCGCACCAGAGAGCGGGAAATGGCAAGGCCGAGACCCGAGCCGCCCTGGCTCTTGGCATACTGGCTTTGGACCTGCTCAAAAGGCTGGCCGATCTTGTTGATGGCTGCCGAGGGAATGCCGATGCCGGTATCGGCGATGGTCAACATGAGGCCGCTTTGATGAACATGAGTGCGAACTTCCACGCGCCCGCCATTGCCGGTGAATTTCACCGCATTTGACAGCAGGTTGAGCATGATCTGCTTCATGGCGCGGCGATCCCCCGAGATATGCAGGTCCTTACAGACGCGCTGCCGGATGGAGATGTTCTTCTGGGCGGCCTGGATGGCCGTGAGGCGAAGCGTTTCGTCCACCAGCGGCACAAGGTCGACCTTCTCGCGGTTGATCCGCATATGGCCGGCTTCGATCTTCGACATGTCGAGGATATCATTGATGACGTTGAGCAGATGCTTGCCGCTATCATGAATATCACGGGCATATTCGCTGTATTTTGGGGACCCGACCGGGCCGAACATTTCTGCCAGCAGGATTTCCGAGAAGCCGAGAATGGCGTTGAGCGGCGTGCGCAACTCATGGCTCATATTGGCGAGGAACTCGGATTTGGCCGTGTTAGCAGCCTCGGCCCGTTCCTTTTCCGCCTGATAGAGTGCATTTGCGGACGACAGTTCAGTCTTCTGGCGCTCCAGCTTGTGGCGGGAGGCCGAGAGGTCGCCAATCGTTGCCATCAAACGTTTCTCAGAATCGCGAAGGCGCTCTTCGTGCCGTTTGAGAAGGGTGATGTTGGTGCCAACGGACACCAGACCGCCATCGCGGGTGCGGCGTTCGTTGATCTGCAGCCAGCGCGCATCGGCCAGCTGAACTTCCGTTGTGCGCGACAGGCCTGATTGGTCCGGGTCAGCCACACGGCGCTCCACCACGGGGCGGCAGGCGGCAGCGTTGACCACGGATCGCTCGGTGCCAGCGACGAGAACGCTATCCGGTAGACCATATGCCTGCTGGAAGTGGGCGTTGCACATCACTAGGCGGTCGTTCTTGTCCCAGAGTACGAAGGCTTCCGATGTGCTTTCGATGGCGTCTGCCAGACGCTGGTCGGCCTCGGCATAACGCTGCGCCAGACGGTGCTGCTCGGTAATGTCCATGGCAATGCCGATGACACGCGGGCCTGCGGAAGTGTGGATGACCTGAGCGCGAGCACGCAGCCAGACATAATGACCGTGGGCGTGGCGCATGCGGAAAATCTGATCGATCTGGCGAAGTTCGCCGCAGCCCACAGAGCGCGCAAGCTCATAGAGATTACCGTCTTCCGAGTGCATCATGCGGGCAGCATCGCTGAACGACAGAGGCTCTGTTTTGGGCGGCAATCCAAGAATTTCGTAGAGAGATGTGGACCAGAACATGCGACGGTTCGAGAGGTCGAAATCCCACAGGCCGCAGCGTCCGCGAGACAGTGCGGTTTCGACGCGAAGGTTGGATTCCACGAAGATTTCATCCGCCGTCCGCGCCCGCTTCACCTGCATGTAATAGGCGTAGAGAATGACGAGCAGGATTGCGGAAATGCCGGTGAACAGTGTGACGTTCATGGCCACTTCGCTGCGCCAGAAAGACCGGATCGGCTGCAAGGACCGCGCAGCAATGATCATGCCACCCTCGACGCCCAGCGGCAGCATGGTTGCGTAGTGAGGCGTGTCCTCAATATAGGTTTCGATGGTGCCGGGCGCGCCTGGAAAGCGGCGGACGATGGCAATTTCCGGCAGAAGGCTCGTCAGCGATGTGCCCACGTAAAGCGGCGCGCTCTTGCCGATGCCACCGAAAATGCGACCATTATTGCCAGCGACCAGCAGCAGCGTGTCATCATCGAGACTGCCCGTAGGAAAAGCCGTTCTGAGGCGAGCCTCAGCATCGGCGCGATCCTGTGTGGCAAAGAGGGGTTCGGCATTGTGGAGCGACGCCCTGGCGGCAAGCGCCGAAAGTGCTGTCGTCTGCCGCGCAGCCTCTTCCATCCTCCCGGATTCTGCAACGATGCCCAGCATGCGCGATGTCGCGACGACAACGAGAAAAGCCAGTATCAGGACAGGTATGAGCCGCTTCAGCAGCAATTCTAATTGTGGTAACTGGATACTGCTTCTTGGCACCGTGGCAAAAGCAGTTAAATAACCGGATAGCCTTTCGCCCCATGCAGCTATGTCAGCAAATTTGGCATACGGGCGCTCATCGCCCGCAATCGCCCGCCGCACATTCGTCATTAATCCGCCTTGATATTCCTCGTGATATTCGAAGCATATTGCTCGAATCTGACACCAGTGAATCAAAGCTGATTCGGCTTGTCCAGAGCTTAAGGTTAAAAGAAATTTAACCCCTTGAACGGACTCTGTATTTTTTTGGGGCAGGTTAGGCGACTCTTTGCGAAGTCGCCTAACTCAGCAAAGTCAAGCCTTTAACACACGTTCAACGATGTCACGAACATCTGCAGACAGTGCAGTAGACCGTTCGATGGTCGTCAATGCGCCACGTGCGTGATCAGCCCGAACAGGCTCCAGAGAGCGCCAAGACCGCATGGACGTGAGGATGCGGGCGGCAAGCTGGGGATTGCGCTTGTCTATGGTGACGATCTGTTCTGCAAGGAACCGGTAAGCTTCGCCGTCTGCACGGTTGAAGCCCGTCGGATTTCCAAATGCGAAGGTGCCGATCAGGGAGCGAACGCGGTTTGGGTTGGTGCTAGTGAAGTGCTTCGAGCCGGTGAGTTGCTTGATGCGATCAAGCGCACCGCAGCCCGGAATGGCCGCCTGAATGGAAAGCCATTTGTCCAGAACCAGCGCGTTGTCGGCAAAGCGGGTTTCGAATGTCGCCAGCGCCTCGGCTGTTTCTGGCGCATCGGGGAAACGTTGCGTCAAAACGCTGAGGGCATAGGCAAGATCGGTCATGTTCGTTGCGGCCGTGAATGCCGCAGAGGCGCGGGCAGGGCTGCCTTCAACGAAGGACAAATAGCTCATGGCGATGTTGCGCAGCGACCGGCGACCGGCACTTGTGGCGTCAGGCGAATAAGCGCCCTTATCTTCCAATGCGGTGAAGAGTGCTGTGAATGTTTCCACGCCAGCTTCGGCAATGGCAGTCATGGCCGCATTGCGGGCCTTGTGGATGGCTTCCGGGTCATTGTTGCTGCCGATTTCGCGAGCAATATCAGCTTCGCTTGGAAGGGTCAGCGCCTGCGCACGAAACGCTGGCTCCAATGTCTCATCGGCTGCAATTTCAATCAGTGTCGCAATGAAGGCCGCGTCGAACGCCACGGCTGCACCATCGCGCATCGCGTGGCTTGCCTTGATGAGATCAGGCATGGCCAGCGTTGCCAGTGCCTGCCAACGCGAGAACATATCCGTGTCGTGACGGGCGATCTGCACCATGTCCTCTGCGGATTGTTCGAGATGCAGGTTGATGGGTGCGGAGAAGCCACGGTTGATGGACAGCACGGGCCGGGAAGAAATGCCTGAGAATGTAAATGTCTGGCTGCGTTCGGTCAGATGCAGCACGCCATCGCGATATTCGCCGCCCTCGACCTTGGCCGGCTCGGCAATCTGGCCGTTGTCGAGGATCAGCGCGGTGGACAGCGGAATATGCAGGGTCTGCTTGTTGGTCTGCCCCGGCGTTGCTGGCACCGTCTGTTCAAGCGAGAGCGTGAAGGTTGAGGAGGCGGCGTCATAGGCCGTGGAAGCGCTGACGAGCGGCGTGCCAGCCTGAACATACCAGCGGAAGAACTGACCAAGATCGCGACCGCTTGCATCGGCGAAACACTTGATGAAATCCTCGACGGTCGAGGCGTCACCATCGTGGCGCTCAAAATAGAGATCCATGCCCTTGCGGAAGTCATCGGCACCCAGAATGGTGGCGATCATGCCGGTAATCTCGGCACCCTTCTCATAGACGGTCGTCGTATAGAAATTGTTGATCTCCCGATATTTATCGGGGCGTGGCGGGTGTGCCAGCGGGCCGCCATCTTCCGGAAACTGTTCCGACTTGAGGTGGCGCACATCGGCGATGCGCTTCACGGCGCGTGAGCGCATGTCGGAAGAGAATTCCTGATCGCGGTAAACCGTCAGGCCTTCCTTGAGGCAGAGCTGGAACCAGTCGCGGCAGGTGATGCGATTACCGGTCCAGTTGTGAAAATACTCATGCGCGATGATACGTTCGATATTGGCATAATCGGTATCGGTCGCTGTTTCAGGATCGGCCAGAACGTATTTATCGTTGAAGACGTTGAGACCCTTGTTCTCCATCGCGCCCATGTTGAAATCGGACACGGCGACGATCATGAAGATATCCAGATCGTATTCGCGACCGAAATGCTCTTCATCCCACGTCATGGAGCGTTTCAGCGCATCCATGGCGTATGCAGCGCGAGGCTCCTTGCCGTGTTCGACATAAATCTTCAGGGCGACTTCACGACCGGACATGGTGGTGAATGTATCTTCGATGAGGCCGAGATCACCAGCAACGAGCGCAAACAGATAGCTGGGTTTGGGATGCGGATCGAACCATGCCGCAAAGTGACGGCCTTCATCATAATTGCCACCACCGAGGAAATTGCCATTCGACAGCAGGAAGGTGTTGCCTTCCTTGGCGGCGATAATGGTGATGGTGTAGGGCGCCAGTACATCCGGGCGATCGGGGAAATAGGTAATGCGGCGGAAGCCCTCGGCTTCGCACTGGGTGCAGTAGACACCATTCGTGCGGTAAAGGCCCATCAACTGCGTATTGGTTTCCGGGTTGATGTAGTTCGTCACGCAGATTTCGAATGGTTCTGCTTCTGGCAGGTCGCGGATCGTCAGACTGTCCGGCGTCGCATCAAACTGCGTCGCGGGAATATCGATCTGGTCCAGCAGGAGGCCTGAAAGCGTCAGCTCATCACCGTCAAGAACAAGCGGTGCTGTCTTCTCGGCACCTTCGCGCCGGTGGAAAATCAGCCTCGCTTCGACCTTGGTATTTGTCGGGTCGAGTTCGAAAGTGAGGTCAACTCGTTCGAGAACGAAATCGGTAGGGCGATAATCCGCCAGATGAACGATTTGGCCTGTGTCTGTTCGCATGACTATTCCTGAATGAACCTTGCCTGGCGCGCTTCAGGTTTCATGCTGCATGTCACCTGAAAGTAGAACTGAAAATGGGTCACATACATGTGAGATTCGCAAGACGTGATGTCTTGGTAGTGTAGCGCAAGACAAATTGATCATTGATGATCAATGAACATGTCTCGCATTGGCACACCATCCCATTAAATGTTGAACGATTACTGAAATTATCGCCGGGACTAGATTATATTATCATAAAATATCCGCTTGGTTAGCAATTCTATTATCTTCAGCAAACGGCGATGATCCGTGGCTTGCCTTTGCACCACTGCTCCTCGTTGCATTTGCGCATGCCATTGTCGTTGCATTTGCGCATGCCATTGAGGGAAAAATGCGGTGTCTGAGCCGCACGTAACAAGTTTGCCTGCACAAGCAGTGATTCTCTGTTATTCACGGTTGGACATGCAGGCTGGATCCGTGGTCTGTGAGATGTAACCGGTTCGCCTGCTGAACCATGGAATGCCTATCCCCATGAGTGCCGCCGCATACAATCCCATCAAGGGAATAAGCTTCAAGCTGATCTCCGTTGCATTTTTTCTGGTCATGCAGACCTGCATCAAAGCCGTCGGGCCGGATGTGCCTGCCGGGCAGATCAGCTTTTTCCGCTCTCTCTTTGCCATCGTGCCGATCGTCATCTATCTGGCGTGGCTTCGCAGCCTGCACAGTGCATTCCACACCGACAATATTGCGGGTCACTTCAAGCGGGGAATGCTGGGAATCCTCTCGATGATCTGCGGCTTTTACGGGCTTACGCTTTTGCCGCTGCCGGAGTTCATCGCGATTGGTTATGCCTCGCCACTGATGGCAGTCGTCTTTGCGGCGTTGATATTGGGCGAAGCCGTGCGCATTTATCGATGGTCTGCGGTTCTTGTGGGTATGACGGGTGTCATCATCATCCTGTGGCCCAAGCTGACGCTGTTGCAGGAAGGTGGCTTTGCTGCAGGCGAGGGCATCGGTGCGCTTTCAGTCTTGCTCGGTGCCGTTCTCGCAGGCCTTGCCATGGTTCAGGTCCGCCAGCTGGTGGTAACGGAAAAAACGGCAACCATCGTTCTCTATTTCTCGCTGACGGGCACTCTGCTATCCGCGCTCAGCCTGCCTTTTGCATGGGAATGGCTGGATATTTGGCAGACCATGCTTCTCATAACCTCGGGTATCGCCGGTGGCATTGCCCAGATATTGCTGACCGAAAGCTATCGCCACGCGGAAGTCTCGACCATCGCCCCGTTTGAATACAGCTCAATTCTGTTTGGGATCGGCGTCTCATACATATTGTTCGGAGATATCCCGACGGTAACGATGCTGGTGGGGACCGCGATTGTCGTTTCTGCTGGAATATTCATCATACTTCGCGAGCATCAATTGGGACTGGCGCGCAAAGCGGCCAGAAAGGCATCGACTCCACAGGGTTGAGGAGGCGCATGCCTGCAATTTCAGCACACTGTCGTTGACAGCCGAAATACTACATTTTTATCAAAGTTTTACCCACACTTCACGTAGATGTGTTATGGAGCGCAGCGGTGGTAAAGGTAATTCGGGTGGCATATCGTGTTTCGGGTAAAATGCGCGGGGCTTGATTGCGCGTGCCTGTTGTCTACGGACAGCATCGGCAAGCAATGGGCAAGGGGACTAGGTGCAACATCGGCGTTTCGAGGTGGCTCGTATCGAGCACGCGGCGCTGGCCATGCTGTTTTTGCAGGCCCTGCTTTCCTGGCTATGTCATGCATGCAGATCCCTGCGGGGTTGACGCCATGAGATATTCCCATGCCGAACTGGTCGCGCATCCTCAGTTGCTGGGGGCCATCCGCACGCTGGCGCGCCATCTGCGTGCCGCCTATAACGATAATCCGCGCATCGCACGGCTGCTCTCAGCCCACCAGAAATGGCTGATGACGCAGGCGGGTATGGCGCTCAACCTTCGCAACAAGCCGCATGGTTTTACCGTGGCGCAATTGCGCGAGCTTGTGACCGATAACGGTATCGCCAGCCGCAACACCGTTCAGAACTATCTCGATCAGCTTGAAATCTACCGCTATAGCGAACGCGTATCGCCGCTGACTGTGCGCCCTCGACGCTACCGGGCGACCGCTATCAGCGAGCAATCGATGGTGATGTGGTACACGGCAAATCTGGCCGCGCTGGATGGGATGGATGGGGGAATACGGGCCGCGCAGATGATGGCGAGACCAGAGCTTGCCTTCCATGCGCAGCCCATCGCCGCGTTGAATTGCATTGCCGACAAGGCATGGGTAGATCCGCCTGAGCGCGTTGGCCTGTTCTTGTGGACAGAGGCGGGCGCGCTTGTGATGGACGAGTTCATCAGCCGCATCGAAGACGCTGGCCGTCAGAATGACCGCATCGACATAGGCTATGTCGATGCGCGGGCCTTATCCGCTGAATTCATGATGTCGCGCACCCATCTACAACGCCTGCTCAACAAGGCAGCAGAGCAGGGCACCATCGGCTGGCACGATGACAGCATTCGAAGCGGAATGTGGTTCTCGCGGGACTTTTTGGACGAATACTGCAACTGGCAGGCCATCAAGTTCGTCTATGTGAACAATGCTTTTGCCGATGCGCTGGAACATTGCGCTGCCAGCGCCCCATAGGGGCTCTCCAGCCTGGCCATGGCGGTTCGTTTCACGAAAGCAGAAACGCAAAAGCGCCTCTCCATAGGAAAGGCGCTGCAAAGCGTCGTAGCTATAACCGCCAACAGGCAAAGCCTGAAGAGGTATCCTCAGCGTTCGCGGAAGTCTGCGAATACAGCCGATGGACGTGTTGTGCGAACCTGCTGGGCTGATGCGCGCGCTGTCAGCTGTTCGTTGGTTCCACCAAAGCGGTGGTAGCCTTCGCTGGAGCGCGGGCCGAGGCCTGCAAGCCGAAGAGTTTCAAAACCGGAGTGAACCGGACGGAAGCGAGTGGTCATTGCCTTGGTTCCTTAAACCGTTTCCTCCCAAGACGAGATGACTTATTGCAGCGCAGCAGAGATTCGGCAAGAAACGCAAATGGGCCGCTGTCATGCGTAATTTGCATGGCTTTCTTCACAAATGATTCATATTGATCAAAAAGGAAGCATTTACATTTGGCGCAGATGCGCCTGGAATGCCAATAAGTCCTGCCATGCCAATGACTTGCTGGCCGGAGCGTTCAAAAGCTCCTGCGGGTGCAAAGTGGCGATTGCCGGCACGACGCCGGGTCCACATGCGACATCCCGCCACTGTCCGCGCAGCGAATGAATGGTGCCCGTGCCGCCAAAGAAAAAACGGGCGGTGAAGTTGCCGAGAAGCAACAGCACTTTCGGCTCAGCGAGAGCAACCTGCCGCTCGATGAACGGGCGGCATATTTCCATCTCCGGGCCAGATGGCGGGCGGTTGCCAGGCGGGCGCCATGGCACGACGTTGGTCAACAGCAGATTGGCGCGGTCCAGACCGATGGCGGCGAGCATACGATCCAGCAGCGTGCCGGTCTTGCCCATGAAGGGGTGGCCCTCGCGGTCATCATCAGCATCCGGCATGGGGCCGATGACCATGATGCCGGAGGACGGGTCGCCTTCGGCAAAAATCGTGTTGCGGGCACTGTTCTTCAGATTGCAGCCATTGAAGCTTTCCAGCGCCGATTTCAGCTCAGATAGCGAACGCGCTGTTTCGGCAGCAAAACGTGCCGCAGCGATCGCCTGTTCATCTGGCATCGCGACATTGGCCTGAACAGCGGGCGCCTGAACAGCGGGCGCCTGAACTGCGCCGCTGCTGCGGGCGGGCGAAGATTGCGTGGCCCGTTGCGGGCTGTTTCGCGAGGGTGCGCTTGATGCGGCCTCGCTCTGGCGCGGCTCGGCCTCTCTGGCAGGTGCGCGGTTTTGGCGGGTCGCTGCAAATTCTGCGAAGCGATCCACCGCTGTGTCTTCCAACAGCCAGTCAACGCCCGCATCTGCATGAAAATGCAGAAGCGCGGCCAGTTCTGCCGGGGAAAGGTCTTGGGCCGAGATCATGGGTCTAGAATTACCCTATGTGCCCAGCCCGCGTAACCCCTGATATCACGCTGTCCAGCGTTCAATATCACCACTTTCGCCAATCATCGCGAGGCCGTGGGCGATGGAGAGCAACTCTCCGCCCGTTTCAATCCTGTCCGCATCGAAACGGCGGGTGAACAACTGCCGCACGGCTGGCACGAATGATGTGCCGCCGGTGAGGAACACCTTGTCGATGGCGTCTGGTGACGTGTTGGTCTTTTCCAGCACTTCGTCCAGCGCGCCCTCGATCTTGGCGAGGTCATCAACGATCCACTGGTCGAAATCGGACCGCTTTACCATCTTGCGGCCTGCCTTGCCGAGTGGCGAGAAATTGAACTCGGCTTCTTCCTGTGAAGACAATCCCATCTTGGTTGCGGAAATGGCCTGATAGAGCGGATATCCTTCATCATGATCGACGAGATCGATGAACATTTCCAGCTTTTCAGGCTCCAATGCAGACCGCACGAGCGATTTCAGATCCGTGAATTCCTTGGAGGTCTTGAAGATGGAGAGTTGGTTCCAGCGCCCAAAATTCACATAGTAACCGTTGGGAACATCCAGCACCTTGTCGAAGCTTTTGAACTTGCTGCCCTTGCCGATCTCAGGCGAGACGAGATTGTCGATCATGCGGAAGTCGAAATGGTCTCCCGCCACGCCAACGCCGGAATGGCCGATAGGGGTCGCCGAAAGCTTGCCGGCATGGGTCTCGAAACGGATGAGCGAATAGTCGGTGGTGCCGCCGCCGAAATCGGCGACCAGAACATTGGCGTCCTTCTTCAGGCTCTGCGCAAAGTAATATGCGGCAGCGACCGGCTCATAGACGTAGTGAATTTCAGGAAAACCGGCGCGGGTCAGCGCATCATTGTAGCGCGCAATCGCAAGCTCTTCATCCGGGTTGGAGCCCGCAAAGCGTACCGGGCGGCCTGCAACAACGGTCTGGATATCATCGCGCCATTCGTCTCCCGCATAGGTCTTGAGCTTGCGCAGGAACACTTCCATCAGGTCTTCAAAGCTTTGGCGCTTGGCATAAACAAGCGTGCCCTGAAACAGCGATGAGGCGGCAAAGGTCTTGATGGATTGCAGAAAGCGGCAATCGCCGGGATTGTCGATGAACTGACGGATGGCGGCATGGCCTGCTTCCACCTGAAGGGCTGAAGCGCCAAATGTGCCAGACTTCATGAAGGAAAGCGCCGTGCGCATGCTGTCAGTTGTGCCGGCACTGCTGGTAAAGCGCATGGAGTGGCTTGTGTTGCCGCTGTCCGACATGGCCATGACCGTATTGGTCGTGCCGAAATCGAGCCCGAGTGTTCTTGCCATAGCGCGTTTTTCCTAAGATCAAATGTGGTTTAGCCGCGTGCCCGGAGGCATGCGGTTTTGAACGGGATGCCGAAGCGTCCGACTGTTTTGAAGAGGGCGCGTGATCGCACAGGCAAATGTGATTGGCAAGCGCGTGGGAGTCGTTTTCTCCCCGTCCGCCGCAATAATGCCATTCGTTTTCTGCCTATCGCGGCGGGGGACTTCGCATTTTATCGACGCTCAGGGAGGATCACTGTGATCTCAAACGCATTGACGACATTGGCATTTGGTGCCGCCATCACGCTTTCCGGTCTTCACGCAACATCGGTCATGGCAGCGCAGCCCGTGCAATGTACCGTGATTGTCGATGCCGCAAGCGGCGAGATGCTGCACCGGGACGGGACTTGCAACAAGGCCTTTGCCCCGCAATCCAGTTTCAAGCTGCCGCTGGCCGTCATGGGCTATGATGCGGGGATCTTGACCGACGCCACAACGCCGCGATGGGATTACAAGCCCGAGTGGAAAAGCTCCAAGCGCGAGCAGAAATCTGTCGATCCGACCATATGGGAAAAGGATTCGATCGTCTGGTATTCGCAGGAAATTACCCGCAAGCTCGGTAAGCAGAAATTGGCCGACTACGTGAAGCGTTTCGATTATGGCAACGCCGATGTGACGGGCGTGAAGGGCCGAAGCGATGGGCTCACGCAATCCTGGCTGATGTCTTCTCTGAAGATTTCACCTGAGGAACAGGTCGATTTTCTGCGGCGCTTTGTGAATGGAAAACTGCCGGTTTCCAAGGCCGCTCATGACAAGACAGTGGCGATTATTCCGACCTTTGAGGCCGCCAACGGCTGGACAATCCACGGCAAAACCGGTTCCGGCCGCATGCGCACCGAGGCGGGCAAGTTCGATCGCAACGACTGGCTGGGCTGGTTCGTTGGCTGGGCAGATAAGGGCGACCGCCGCGTGGTGTTTGCGACGCTGAACATCCGCGATTGGACAAGCGAAGAGCCGATCAGCTTCGCCACGCGAGATGCATTGATTGCGCAGCTGCCGAAACTCGTGAAATAGCTCAGCGCGCGAAACGTCGGGCGGCGAAGATCACGACCAGCCCGACGACGGCGACCACCGCACCGCGCAACATCCAGGGGCGTTGATCGATCATGAAGCTTGACGCGGGGTAGGGGAAATATCCGCTGCCCTGCCCAATCCACACCAGTCCGATGAGCGCCAGCAGCGCGCCGATCACAATCAGTGAAACCCGAACGATCTTCATTGGCGGACCTTCTCTGTGAATATTTGCGCCTAGTCTATCTGCGCGAGAGAAGAATTGCCATCCTCTGGGTCAGGACCGTGAAAATCGATGGCACCTGAACCAGAGTTGGCTTTCATTTGAGCCGATTGTTGCCCGGCAGGTCAGCCAGCGGGCTGGTCGCTACCGGATTTGATTTCCTCCAGTCGCGCGCGCATGGCTCCCTGCACGAGGTTGCCGACGTCGGTCATCGACATGCCGTGATCAACGAGATTCAACACGAGATCCGCCATTTCTGCGCGGGATTCCTCGTTGCTGCCTGGCAGATTCAGTGCTGTAGCATGCTGATCCATGAAGGGTGCGCGGCGGTAGAAGGCGGTTCCGAAAATGTGGAGCCACATGCGCTCCAGAATATAACCGTTGGCCGCAGCGCCGCCGACCGAGAAGTCATACATCGCATCCTTGGACTCGTCCGAAAGCTTTGCCACATATGCATTGCGTACCGCGAAAATGGCGCCGTAGGAAAACACACCGGCAGTGTGACGGTCGGCGTCATCTGCAAGCGCGTCGAGCTTCCATTTCCGAAGGCTGTGCGCAGCGATATTGGACGTATTGGGCGAGATGCATTCAAGCGTCTTGTAAACAAGGCCCATGTTCCACGCGCCGACATCTGTAAATTCGAGCGCAACCCAATCATAAAGGGAAAAAGCTTCAGGCCGAGCGCGAAGATGCAGCGGAAAATTCTCGCGATAGCGGTCCAGATGGACTGCGGGCGGAATGTTTCGTTCTGCAAGCCATTGCCAGGTGAGGGTCTGGACATTGTCCCACTGACGCCAGTTTTTCAGCAGGTCAATAAAATCGGGACTATGGGTATGCGGGTCGCCCTGCGAGAACACGGTAAAATAATGATCATCCGTTGCGCGGGTTCTCATGTGGTGAAGGTACGTTTCGGACTCACGGCCGACATTCGGGCGCACCACGATTTCGGTTGCACGTGCGAGCACCGTGGGCGAGGTGATTTCCTCTCCCTTGTTGTAAATGATGACCCGAAATTCCTGGGGGATATCGACAATCCATTCGAGAGCTTCGTTATATCTCGCCAAAACGATTGTGTGCATGGATCCCTCGTGAATGCCGGCGCCACATCACTGGATGGCACCCTCTATACGTTGGAACTATTCGGTAAAGCTTGTGTGGGTCTTGTGAAGTCAAGTTGCGCCGCAATGCGCTGCATATGAGCAAAGTAAAAATCACGCTGATCAGCGCAGGTTAAGCTCTAGATTTACTGGCTTGTGGGTTCTGCTGGTCAAGAAGCATTTGGCTGGACACAAACACAAAAGAAAAGGCGCCGTCTTATGCCGGCGCCTTTGATGTGCGGCTGTGTTTCAATCAGATGGATTTCGACGCGCCGCCATCCACGCGCAGCATCGTGCCGGTGATGTAACTTGCTGGCTCAGAGCAGAGGAATGCGCCAGCTGCGGCAAATTCCTCGACCTTGCCGAGGCGTCCGGCGGGAATGGTTTTCAGCGATGCCTCGCGTACCTCTTCAACGCTTTTGCCGAGTCTGGTCGCATTTGCGCCATCCAGTTCATCGATGCGATCCGTGTGAATGCGACCGGGGAGCAGCAGGTTTGCCGTGACGCCGGAACCAGCGACTTCGGTGGCCAGCGTCTTGTTCCAGCCCACCAGCGCGCCGCGCAACGTGTTGGACAAGGCGAGATTGGGAATGGGCTCGAACACACCTGAAGATGCGACCGTGAGAATGCGGCCCCAGCCTTGTTCTTTCATCTGCGGCAGAAATGCGCCTGTTAGGGTAATGACGCGCAGCACCATGGATTGGAAGAAGGTTTCCAGCTTGTCGATGGTCATATCCTGCGCCGTGCCCGGAGTAGGGCCGCCGGTGTTGTTGACGAGAATATCGATGCCGCCCAGCTTGTCATTCACGGCCTGAACCATGGAGGCGACGAAATCGCCCTGCGAAAGGTCGCCACGAACCCAATCCGCCTTGCCTTTGCCCAAGGCATTGATGGCATCCGCATTGGCCGCCAGCTTGTCTTCGCTGCGGCCAACCAGCAGCACATGTGCGCCTTCTTTCGCCAATGCCGTTGCAATACCCAGGCCAAGGCCACGCGACGATGCGAGCACGAGTGCGCGTTTTTCGGAAATGCCGAGATCCATGGTTGTTCTCCCTTATCGATGCTTTGGATGGTTATACGTGGGTAGGCGTTGGTTTTAAAAGAGGGGAAGACGGATTGTGAGTGGGAAACGCGCACCAGCCGTGACCGCCTTGCGGCATGTTTAAAAATTATATGACGTGCACGTAAAAGTAAGATATGATGTTTGCCGCCGAGAATGTAATAATGCTGAGGCGGCATTTGTGCAGTTCAACCTCGACAATGGCTCTTTGCTTTGCCAAGAGAGTTGGAGACAAAAGCCTTGAGAAACGGGCTGAGGGTGATGTGATTGAACCTTGCGCTGAGGCGAGCATTATAAAAAGCAAGACCGGACGGGACCGGTTAACGGATGAGGACACAATGACTGAGACGATGGAACTGCCGGAACGCGAATCGATGGAATTCGATGTGGTTATCGTTGGTGCAGGCCCTGCCGGTCTCTCTGCCGCGATACGGCTGAAGCAGATCAATCCTGACCTCTCCGTTGTCGTGCTGGAAAAAGGCGCTGAAGTGGGCGCGCATATCCTCTCTGGTGCCGTTGTTGACCCCACCGGTATCGACCGGCTTCTGCCCGGTTGGCGGGAGGAGCAGGGGCATCCATTCAAGACCGAGGTGAAGGACGACCAGTTTCTGCTGCTCGGTCCTGCCGGTTCCATTCGCCTGCCAAATGCGCTGATGCCGCCTTTGATGAGCAATCACGGCAACTACATTGTCTCGCTTGGTCTGGTCTGTCGCTGGCTGGCCGAAAAGGCCGAGGCGCTGGGCGTTGAAATCTATCCCGGCTTTGCTGCAACCGAAGTCCTTTACAATGAGGCGGGTGCCGTGAGAGGCGTCGCGACCGGCGATATGGGCGTGGAGCGCAACGGCGAGCCCGGCCCGGCCTTCACACGCGGCATGGAGCTGCACGGCAAATATGTGCTGATCGGCGAAGGCGTGCGTGGATCGCTGGCCAAGCAGCTCATCAACCGGTTTGAACTTTCCAAGGACAGCGATGTCCAGAAATACGGCATCGGCATCAAGGAACTCTGGCAGGTTGCGCCAGAAAAGCATCGGCCAGGTCTCGTCCAGCATTCCTTCGGCTGGCCGCTGGGCATGAAGACCGGCGGCGGTTCCTTCCTTTATCATCTGGAAGACAATCTTGTTGCCGTCGGCTTCGTTGTGCACCTGAACTACAAGAACCCCTATCTCTACCCGTTCGAGGAATTCCAGCGTTACAAGACGCACCCTGCCATCCGCGACACGTTCGAGGGCGGCAAGCGGCTTTCCTATGGCGCTCGCGCCATCACCGAGGGCGGATATCAGTCGGTGCCGAAGCTGACCTTCCCCGGCGGTGCGCTGATTGGCTGTTCGGCAGGCCTCGTCAATGTGCCGCGCATCAAGGGCAGCCACAATGCGGTTCTCTCAGGCATGCTCGCGGCGGATAAGATTGCCGATGCACTGGCCGCCGGTCGCGCCAATGATGAGGTTATCGAGATCGAGAACGAATGGCGCTCGACCGATATCGGCAAGGATCTGAAGCGCGTTCGCAACGTCAAGCCGCTGTGGTCGAAGTTCGGCACGGCTATTGGCGTGGGTCTCGGCGGGTTGGACATGTGGACTAACCAGCTGTTCGGCTTCTCCATTTTCGGCACGCTGAAACATGGCAAGTCCGATGCGCAAAGCCTTGAGCCCGCAGCCAAGCACAAACCGATCGCCTATCCAAAGCCCGATGGCGTGCTGACCTTCGACCGCCTGTCCTCCGTCTTCATCTCATCAACCAACCATGAAGAAGACCAGCCGGTGCACCTTCAGGTGACGGACATGGATTTGCAGAAGCGCTCCGAGCATGACGTCTATGCCGGCCCTTCCACGCGCTACTGTCCCGCCGGTGTTTACGAATGGGTGGAGAAGGATGGCGAGCCGACTTACGTCATTAACGCGCAAAACTGCGTTCATTGCAAAACCTGCGATATCAAGGACCCTAACCAGAACATCAACTGGGTACCACCGCAGGGCGGAGAGGGGCCTGTCTACGCGAATATGTAAGGCATTAGCGCGCCTGCCACTCACTTTCTGGCAATATTGTTAGCGCATACTGCGCAATGCTGGAGGGATTGGAGCGTTTCGCAGGCGCGGCGGTCTCTCGAATGCCATTGAGGACAGAATTGCAGAAGTCCGTCTGGTGCCTTACTACAGAGGAATGCAGCGCTTGCGCTGCGTGAGATATCCGGCGATCCGGATGTGGGAGCAGGTTATGACTATCGAGAGACGTCTTACTGAACGCACTGGTAGACTGGTTTGCGGCGCGGCGTTCGCACTTTTGGCCGTTGTCGCCATGCCGACGCGCCAAAGCGAAGCTGCGAGCTGCCGTGCAGAGGCCTCAGCCCAGATCGACTGGAGCAAATGCAACAAACGGCTTCTGATGCTGGGTGGCAGTGTTCTGGACGGCGCGGATTTGCGCGCAACCGACTTCACCTTCACCGATCTTCGCGGCTCCTCGTTCAAGAAGGCCAATCTTGAAAAAGCCAAGCTCATCCGCACATCACTGGCCTCATCGCAATTGCAGGATGGCAATTTCACCAAGGTGGAAGCCTATCGCGGTGATTTCAGCGATGCGAATGCGGAGAACGCCAAATTCTACGGCGCGGAAATGCAGCGCGCCAATTTTCAGAACGCAAAGCTTGTCGGTGCCGATTTCAGCAAGGCTGAACTGGGCCGTGCGGATTTCGAGGGCGCGGAGCTGACGGGCACTAAGTTCACCATGTCCAATCTCTCACGCTCGCGCTTTGAGGGTGCGACCTTCACAGGCCCAATCGATTTCGCCAATGCTTTCCTTCTTCTGGCGCGCATCGAGGGGCTGGACCTTTCCACGGCGACTGGCCTTGATCAGAAACAGATCGACATTGCCTGTGGCGACGCCAAGACCAAACTGCCGCAGGGTTTGACGACACCGACCTCATGGCCTTGCCCGGAAGACCCTGACGAGGACTGATAATGAGCGCCGGTGATGTTATCGCCAAGCAAAGAGCCGCCTTTTTGCGCGATGCACCGCCGGGCCTCGAGGCGCGAAGGGGTGATCTGAAAGCCTTGAGGGCTGCGATTATCGCCCGAAGGCGCGATATCGAACACGCCATCGATGCGGATTTCGACGGGCGCTCGCCACGCGAAACGGCGCTGGTGGAGGTCTTTGGCGCGGTGCAGGCCATTGATTACCTCTCCCGCAATCTCAAACGCTTCATGAAGCCTGAACGCCGCCATGTGCCGCCGACATTCCAGCTTGGCCGCGCCTATGTGGAGTATCAACCGCTCGGCGTTATCGGCATCCTGTCCCCGTGGAATTATCCGTTTCTGCTTGCCATAGTGCCGCTTGCGACGGCGCTGGCAGCCGGAAACCGGGCCATGCTGAAACCGTCCGAGCTGACGCCCCGCACCAGCCTTTTGATAAAGGAGATGCTGGCGAGCATCTTCCCGGAAGAAAAGGTCGCGGTCATACTGGGGGATGCGCAGACGGGCGCTGATTTCAGTGCGCTTGCCTTTGACCACCTGCTGTTTACCGGCAGCACGCAGGTTGGCTGCAGCGTGATGAAGGCCGCCAGTGAAAACCTTGTGCCGGTAACGCTGGAACTGGGTGGAAAAAGCCCCGCCATCATCGAAAAGGGCCATGTGACGGACGTTCACGCAGGGTCCATCGTGTTCGGAAAGCTGACCAATGCGGGCCAAACCTGCGTCGCGCCAGATTATCTCTTCGTCCATGAGGATGATGTTTCGTCCTTCGCAGATGCGTTTCAGCGCGCCGTGGCAAAATCCTATCCGCAGGGGGGGATGAGCCGCGATTATGCGTCCGTCATCAACGACCGGCATTTTGCGCGGCTGAATGCATTGCTGGATGATGCGCAGCAGAAGGGTGCGCGGGTTGTCGAAGTGGTCAGCATGCCTGCGCCGTCGGCTGCCAACCGGACGCGTGTGCTGGCGCCGCATCTGGTGTTTGATGTCAGCGACGACATGATGGTGATGCGCGACGAGATTTTCGGGCCGATCCTGCCGGTACTCACCTATCGAGATATCGACGAGGTGATTGCCACCATCAATGCCAGACCAAGGCCTCTGGCGCTTTACGTGTTTGGTGATGCCAACGGCGAAGCCTGCCGCGCCGTGCTGGCGCGCACCACCTCCGGCAATGCTGGCGTCAACAACACCATGCTGCATGTGGCGCAGGATGACCTGCCTTTTGGCGGCGTGGGGGCGAGCGGCATCGGCGCATATCACGGCATTGAGGGCTTTCGCCGCATGAGCCACGCCAAGGGTATTTTCGTTCAAGGCAGATGGAGCCTGCCAAGCCTGTTGCGCGCGCCGTTCGGGCGTCTTACAGATTGGGCACTGGCCTTTTTATTGCGCTAAAGAAATATTTTGCATTGCAACATGGAACTGCCCGGATTGCTTCATAACGTCGCGTCCAGGGATACTTAGTCAGGGACGCACAAGCATGACAATTGGTTGGATCGAGGCGGCGATTCTCGGTTTCATTCAGGGACTCACGGAGTTCCTGCCCATCTCTTCCAGCGCCCATCTGCGCATTGCGGGCGAATTTCTTCCCTCCGGCATCGATCCGGGTGCAGCCTTTACGGCCATCATCCAGATCGGCACCGAACTGGCCGTTCTGGTTTATTTCTGGTCCGATATCATGCGGATTGCCAATGCCTGGCTGCGCCAGAATCTGCGGATCGGCGGCAGTTTCGACCCCGCAGATGCGCGCATGGGTTGGATGATCATCGTCGGTTCGGTGCCGATCGTGCTGCTAGGACTGGTGTTCAAGGATGCCATCGAGCACTCGCTGCGCAATCTTTACATCACGGCCGTCATGCTGATCGTCTTCGGCTTCATCCTCGGCTATGCCGACAGGATCGGCCAGAAGAAGTACCCGATCAAGAAGCTGATCTGGCGCGATGCGGTACTGTTCGGTTTCGCGCAGGCCATGGCACTCATTCCCGGCGTGTCCCGTTCCGGCGGCACCATTACCGCTGGTTTGTTTCTGGGTTACACGCGTGAAGCGGCTGCCCGCTATTCCTTCTTGCTGGCCATTCCCGCCGTCTTCGGCTCCGGTTTTTACCAGCTGTTCAAGAGCATCGGGCAGGACAACCCGGTAGGCTGGGGGCCGACGGCGCTTGCGACCGTCATCTCCTTCTTCGTCGGTTATGCCGTCATCGTTTTCTTCCTGAAACTGGTGTCGACCAAGAGCTACATGCCATTCGTCTGGTATCGCGTGGGCCTGGGCGTCTTGCTTCTTGTGCTACTTGGCACGGGCGTTATCAGCGCCACCGCGTAATCTCGGTTTCAATACGCCTGCCGGTGCAAACCGGCAGGTGCCGATTTTCCTTGAAATCTTTTCCTCGGAATGATTTTTCATGACGGATGTGCAATAGAGCCGTTTATTGCGCGGCAAATTTCTTTTGCTTCTGTAAGTATCATCCGAAATCAGGACAGTCGGGACCCATTGATGAGCATTGAAGGCGGTTACGCGCTTGATGTGGAAGATATCCACAAAAGCTTCGGTACCAATGAAGTTCTGAAAGGCATTTCGCTCAAAGCCCGCAAGGGCGACGTCATCTCGATCATTGGTTCGTCCGGCTCCGGCAAGAGCACGTTTCTGCGCTGCATCAACTTTCTCGAAATGCCCGACAGCGGCCGCGTGACCGTGAATGGCGAAGAGGTAGCTGTCCGCATTGGCCGTGATGGCAAGGCAGTGCCGAAAAGCTGGCGGCAGGTGGAACGCTTGCGCACCGGGCTTGGCATGGTGTTTCAAAATTTCAATCTCTGGGCTCACCGCACGGTGCTGGAAAACATCATCGAAGCGCCAGTTCATGTGATGGGCGTGAAGCGGCAGGATGCGATTGAGAAAGCCGAAGCGCTGCTCAACAAGGTCGGACTTTACGACAAGCGGGATGTTTACCCCGCCTTTCTCTCCGGTGGCCAGCAACAGCGGGCTGCGATTGCGCGCGCGCTCTGCGTGGAACCTGCCGTGATGCTGTTTGATGAACCGACCTCAGCGCTGGACCCGGAACTGGTGGGTGAAGTGCTGAAGGTGATCCGCGATCTGGCCGAAGAGGGCCGTACCATGCTTCTGGTCACGCATGAGATGCGCTTTGCCCGCGATGTTTCCAGCCACGTCATGTTCCTGCATCAGGGCCGCGTGGAAGAAGAGGGCGCGCCTGAGCAGGTCTTCGGCAACCCGACCAGCACGCGCACCAGAGATTTTACTGGCGCCATCGCCAATTGATGTATTCGATATTCCAACAGGAGAAATTTAAGATGAAATTGTTCGCCACGCTCATCGCCGGATCGGCATTTGCGCTTTCTGCCTTCACGGCCAGCGCCGATGTGCGCTTCGGCATCATGAACGAATCCTATCCGCCATTCTTCGCCAAGGATGCTTCCGGTAAGTGGCAGGGCTGGGAAATCGACCTCATGGACGCCGTCTGCGCGGAAATGAAGGAAAAATGCTCCATCGTCGAATTGTCCTGGGATGGCCTTATTCCAGCGCTGGAAGCCAAGAAGTTCGACGTCATCTGGTCTTCCATGTCCAACACGCAGGAACGCCAGAAGGTCATCACCTTCACCGACAAATACTACAACACGCCCAGCAAGCTGATCGGTGCCAAGGATGGCAAGCCGGGCGCAACGGCTGAAGACGTGAAGGGCAAGACCATCGGCATTCAGGTCTCGACTATCCAGTCCGCCTATTATGCCAAGTATTTCAAGGATGTGGCTGACGAGAAGACCTATCAGACGCTGGACGAAGCCTTCCAGGATCTGGCAGCCGGTCGTATCGATTACGTCTTCGGCGATTCCCTCGTTCTCGATGCCTTCGTGAAAAGCGATGCCGGCAAGGATTGCTGCGCGGATGCTGGCAATGTGGCTGACGACAAGGAAATCCTGGGTCTGGGCGTTTCCGGCGGTCTCCGCAAGGACGATACCGAGCTGAAGCAGAAGCTGAATGCCGCTCTTGCTGCCGTTCGCGCAAGCGGCAAATATGACGAAATCACCAAGAAGTACTTCACCTTCGACATCTACGGCGCGAAGTAAGCTGATCGGTCGAGTTGATGGCAAGCATTGAAACCATGGTTCAACTTCTGTCGCCCTATCCTCCGGGATGGGGTGGCACGCTGTTGAAGGGTGCCGTTTCCACGCTTGCCATTTCCGCCGGGGCCTATCTCATCGGCATCCTCATTGGCATGGCCGGTGCGCTGGGCAAGCTTTCCGGCAACAGACCGCTGGGCATGGTGCTCAGTTTCTATACGACGATGATCCGGGCCGTGCCGGAGCTTATCCTGATTGTCGGGCTCTATTATGCTGGAACGGATGGCCTGAACCGGCTGCTGCAATGGGCCGGAATGCCGCCGGTGGAGATCAACGGTTTCGCCGCCGCCATTGCCGTTCTGGGCTTTGTGCAGGGTGCCTATATGACCGAGGTTCTGCGCGGTGCCATTCTCGCCATTCCGGCGGGACAGATCGAAGCGGCGCGTGCCTTCGGCATGTCGCCCTTTCTACGCTTCCGCCGTGTCGTGGTGCCAGCGCTGGTGCCGAATGCCCTGCCGGGATTGTCCAATCTTTGGCTTGCGGTAACGAAAGACAGCGCGCTGGTGGCCGTTGTCGGTTATCAGGAACTGGCACTGGCGACGCGGCTCGCGGGTGCCAGCACCAAGCAATATTTCCTTTTCTTCGCAGCGGCAGCGCTGATGTATCTGGCGATCACGCTGGTTTCCAACCTCGTCTTTTCTTTGATCGAGCGCCGGGTGCGGCGCGGCCAACCGGCGCTGGCCTGAGGAGACATGATGGAATTCTCCTGGATCGAAAAATACTGGCCGCTGCTGCTGTCTGGCGCTTACCAGACGGTGGCGCTGCTGGTCATTTCCGTCAGTATCGGTTTCATCCTCGCCATTGGCCTCGCTTTTGCGCAGGTTAGCGGTGGCAGGCTGACGCGGATGCTGGCACGCGGCTATTGCACGTTTTTTCGCGGCACGCCGCTGCTCATTCAGCTCTGGCTGCTCTATTATGGCGTCGGCTCGTTGCTGCCGCTGATCCCCGGCTTGCGGCAAAGCTTCATGTGGCCGGTTCTGCGCGAAGGCTTCTTCTTCGCCGCCGTGAGCTTTACCCTGAACTATGCGGCCTATGAGGCCGAGGTGTTGCGCGGCGCGTTGCTGGCTGTGCCGAAGGGTGAGCTGGAGGCGGGCAGGGCGTTCGGCATGGGCAGGTTCACGCTCATCCGCCGCATCTGGCTGCCCCGTGCCATCCGCATTGCGCTGCCGACGATTGCGGGCGAGGTGGTCATGCAGTTGAAAGCGACGCCGCTTGCCTTCACCGTTACCGTCATGGATCTCTACGCCGTGGCTTACAAGGTCCGGCAGGATACGCTGCTGGTCTATGAGCCGCTGCTGGTCGTTACCGTTTTCTACCTCATCCTCACCGCCATCATCGTGCGTTGCTTCGGCTTTGTCGAAGCGCAGGTGCCGCAGCGGCGATAATAATCCAAGGAGTTTTCACATGGGCGATATCCGTATTCTCGACGGCGGCATGAGCCGCGAATTGCAGCGGCTGGGCGCGCAGCTGAAACAGCCGGAATGGTCGGCTTTGGCGCTGATCGACACGCCTGACATTGTGCGTCAGGTCCATGCGGAGTTCATCGAGGCCGGTGCCGATGTGATCACCACCAATTCCTATGCGCTGGTGCCGTTTCACATTGGTGAGGAGCGCTTCCAAAAAGAAGGCGCATCGCTGATTGCGCTGTCCGGCAAGCTTGCCCGCAAAGCGGCAGATACGTCAGGCCGCAAGGTAACCGTCGCCGGTGGCCTGCCGCCGATCTTTGGCTCCTACGAACCGCAGAATTTCGACGCATCCCGCGTGCAGGATTACCTCAAGGTGCTGGTCGAAAACCTCGCTCCCTATGTCGATGTGTGGCTGGGTGAAACGCTGAGCCTGATTGCCGAGGGTGATGCGGTGCGCAAGGCCGTGGCTGAGACGGGCAAGCCCTTCTGGGTTTCCTTCACCCTGAATGACGATGCCGCACAGGTTGACGGCAACGAACCGCAGCTTCGCTCTGGCGAAACGGTGCGCGCGGCAGCAGAATGGGCCGCCGGCTCAGGCGCTGCGGCACTGCTGTTCAATTGCAGCAAGCCGGAAGTCATGAAGGCGGCTGTCGAGACAGCCGCATCCGTCTTCAAGGACAAGGGCGTATCCATTGAAATCGGCGTCTATGCCAATGCCTTCGAGGGTGAACAGGGCGACGCTGCCGCCAATGAAGGCCTGCACGAAACCCGCGCCGACCTGACCGACGACGCCTATTCCCGCTTCGCCTGCACCTGGGCCGAAGCCGGCGCTACGATGATCGGCGGCTGCTGCGGAATTGGCGCTGCGCATATTCACACGGTTGCGGGTGCGCTCAGGGCGCGGTGATTGGCGGCTCGGAAGGACGAAAATCTGTCTTTCGTCATGTCAGGGCTTGTCCCAGCGCTCTAACGAACCCAAACATCAAACGTGGTTAGATCCTCGGGCCAAGCCCGAGGATGACGTTGAGTATGTTGGCGGGCTTCGTGTCATTTCAAAGCAACGTCCCACTCAAGATCAGCAGTGCCACCGAGAAGTAGATGACCAGACCGGTGACATCCACAAGCGTTGCAACAAAGGGTGCAGAGGCTGAGGCGGGGTCTAACCGCATGCGTTGCAGCAGGAAAGGCAGCATGGAGCCGGTGATGGAGCCGAATGTGACGATGCCGACTAGCGCGCTGAAGACGGTGAAGCCGACCAGCAGCCAGTGTTCGCCGTAATCATAAAAGCCAGCCTGTTGCCACACGGTGAGCCGCAGGAAGCCGATGGCGCCGAGGATTGCGCCGAGCGTCAGGCCCGTTGGCAACTCACGCAGCAGCACTCGCCACCAGTCCGACAGTTTGAGTTCGCCGAGCGCCAGCGCCCGGATGATGAGCGATGTGGCCTGCGAGCCGGAATTACCGCCTGAGGACATGATAAGCGGTATGAACAGGGTCAGCACCACGGCCTTTTCCAGCTCTCCCTCAAAATGCTGCATGGCGCTGGCCGTCAGCATTTCGCCAAGGAACAGGGCGGAAAGCCAGCCGGCGCGTTTGCGGATCATGTCGAGAAAGCCCATCGTCATGTATGGCTTACCCAGCGCTTCCATGCCGCCGAATTTATGCGCGTCTTCTGTGGTGTCGGCGATCATCGTGTCGATCACGTCATCCACCGTTACGATGCCGAGAATATGGTCGTGCTCATCGACAACGGGAATGGCCAGCAGGTCATGCTTGCGAATGAGGCGGGCGACATCTTCCTGCGACATTAGCGGGTCGGCATAGGTGATGCCTTCCTTGGATGCGACGGTGAGGATGGAGGCAGAGGGTTCGCCAGTCACGAGGCGGCGCAGGGTGACGACATTGGCAAGGGTGCCATTTTCGGCCAGCACATAGATGGCGTAAACCGTTTCGCGGGACCGCTCGACGATGCGGATATGCGCAAGGGTTTTTTCCACCGTCCAGCGGTCGGGCACGCTGACGAACTCCGTCGTCATCATGGAGCCAGCCGTGCGGGGCGGATAGGTCATCAGGTGCTGGATGGCGGTGGCGGTTGCGCGGTCCAGCCGGGCAAACAGCTTTGCGCGTGGCTCGTCGTCCATATCAGCCATCACATCTGCCACGCGGTCATCCGACATCAGATTGACGAGTGGAACAGCCCGATCCAGCGGGATGAGCGCAAGGATATCGGAAGCCCTGTGAAGTTCGGGACGATCCAGAACGGCAACGGCCTTTGGCTGCGGCATTTTCAGCAGAGCGTCGACGGCGTCGTCCAAGTCAAGCGTGTTGAGATGGTCGACCCGTTCTGCAATTGTGGTTGGGCCAATGCTGCCGGCGCGCAGAATGCGTGCAGCTTTGCTGGCTCTCTGGGAGAGGTTTTGAAAGTTCATGATTGCTCACCTTCCAGTCGATCCGCCGATCACGGCGGAACGTGGTGAGCCGACAGGTGTCAGATCAGTGCACGCATCGCCGTGTTCGGCAAAGGCAATCGACTACTACTGTCGCTAGACATCTAATGATGCTCCGTGGAAATCTGCGCCAGACCACTGATTTGACCTGCGCATATCCAAGCAAATGCGCCCGAAAACAGGGCGAGTCAAGCAGGCCAAATATGAAATTTTGGCAAGGTAAATAGACGGCCCAAACGGTCGTCACGGGTCTTGTCCGGGTGCTCCGAAATCAGGCCGTGAGAGCCGCCTTATCACGTCGTTCCAGCGCCACGGCTATGCCGAAAACGATGAGGCCTGCGAAGGACAGAACGGCGCCAATATAGCCTGTGGATGCGTAGCCATAACCCATGGCAATGGCGAGGCCGCCGAGCCATGCGCCGAGCGCGTTGGCAATGTTGAAGGCGGAGTGGTTGGACGCTGCGGCCAGTGTTTGCGCATCTGCTGCAACATCCATGAGGCGGGTCTGTACGGCGGGGCAGGCCGCAAAGCCGCAGCCGATGAGAAAGACGCAGAGGCACAGCATATAGGGATTGTGGGCCGTCAGCCCGAACAGCGCCATCAGCACCACATTCACCGCCAGCATGCCGCCAATCGTGCCGTTCAGCGAAAGATCGGCCAGACGTGATCCGACGACATTGCCGACATTCATGCCGATGCCGAACAGCGCGAGAACCACCGGCACGGAAGCGACCGGCATCATGGCGACATCGGTTGTGGTTTTGGCAATGTAGCTGAAGACGGCAAACATGCCGCCGAAACCGACCGAAGCCACGGCCAGCGACAGCCACACCTGGCCGCGCTTGAAAGCGCCCAGTTCACGCCAGATGCTGGCACCTTCCTGCACCTTGTCACGCGGCTGGAAAAGCCAGAGCAGCGCAACCGTCAGCACCGCAATGCCGCCGACCATGAGGAAAGCTGCCCGCCATGAGAACAGTTGCCCGAAGAATGTGGCCAGAGGCGTGCCGAGCAGCGTTGCGATTGTCAGCCCCAGCATCACGCGGCCCACGGCCCGAGTGCGCTTGTGGATGGGTGCCATGGATGCGGCAACCAGCGCGGCCACGCCAAAATAGGCGCCGTGCGGCAAGCCGGAAATGAACCGCAATATCGTAAAGGTCAGGAAGTCCGGCGCAATGGCGCTCAGAATATTGCCAATGGCAAACAGGCTCATCAAGGACAAGAGCAGCGCACGCCGTGTCATGCGTGCCGCAAGCACGGCAATGATGGGCGCGCCGATGACGACACCGATTGCATAGGCGGCGATCACATAGCCCGCCTGCGGAACGGTGACGCCGTAGGTCGTCGCCACATCCGGCAACAGGCCCATAATGGCAAATTCACCCGTGCCGATGCCGAAGCCACCGGCGGCAAGAGCCAGTTCGATGAGGGCGATGGAAAGGGGTGTGAGTGCCGTGGGCGATGGCGGCGCAACAGGTTCTACTGCCACGTCTGAGCGGATCTGCGAAGAGCGTGTCTGGGTCATGGCTTCTGTGACGGAGATAGGCAAAAAAAAGGGCAAGGCCGGGGTCTCGGCCTGCCCTGACTGGAGTTTGGTGGCCACCAAAATGACCTTATCTGCTCGCATACCATAAAGTTGTGCACTGCGGTAGTGTTTGATTCGGCAAAATAGTCGCATCACGCGAAAAGTGTACGGAACTGAATGGGCGTAGTTCCATTAAGGCTGCGCGTAACGGGGGCTGGATAAGCATATGAAGCTGGTGGCGATCTTTAACCGCGATGGCGGGACCTTCAAAACCACTGATATGGATGCCTATTGCGACCATGCGCGAACGGTGTTCCAGAATGCTGGGCACGAAATCGAATGCCGCACCGTTTCCGGCAAGGACATTGTCGCGGAGATGGAACGTACAGCCGACGACAAGGGGCTGGATGGCCTGATTGCTGGTGGTGGCGATGGCACGATTTCGGCCGCCGCCGGTATCGCCTGGAAACATGGCATCGCTCTTGGTGTCGTTCCTGCTGGTACCATGAACCTCTTTGCCCGCTCGCTGAAATTGCCGCTCGATATCTGGCAGGCAGTGGATACGCTGGCGCAGGGCCATGTCTTCAATGTTGACATTGCCAGTGCCAACGGACGGCCTTTCGTGCACCAGTTTTCCGCAGGCCTGCATGCGCGCATGGTGAGATACCGCGACAGAATGGAATATGCATCGCGCCTGGGAAAGATCCGCGCCAATGTGCGCGCAGCCATCGGCGTTGTCTTCAATCCACCTATCTTTGATATGGAGTACACCGTTGCGGGGGAAACGAAGCATCAGCGCGTTTGCGCCATCTCCGCATCCAACAATGAATTCGGCCAAAGTGCCTTGCTGGTGGCTGATGACATCACGCGCGGCAAGCTGGGGCTTTATATTGCAGACGCCCTGACGCCATCGGGCGTGGCGCGCCTTGCCATCGATATCATGCGCGGCAAGCTAAAGGAAAACGCCGCCGTGACGGCCATGACGGTGACCGAAGCGGAACTGCATTTCCCCAAGCGCCGCAAGGATGTGCGGTGTGTTATCGATGGTGAACTGCTGCCGATGAAGCGGGATGTGATGCTGAAAATTCATGCCGGTGAACTGAAGGTCATTGTGGCAAAAGATTACGCAAGTCTCTGAATTCACATCAACATCGCAGATGCTCTCGACTTCAGTGTCGTGAGCGGATGCCCTTGCAAAGCATGCGCGCCGTGTTAATCCTCTGAGGGGACAACAGGAGCGCGCATTGCGATGAATGATACTGCCAGGACGATTTCCAACCTAGCCGCCATCGACGCCGCCCACCACCTGCATCCCTTTTCAGACATGGGAAAGCTGAACGCTTCCGGCACCCGCATCATTGAGCGGGCGGAAGGCGTGTTTATCTATGACAGCACCGGCAAGAAGTATCTGGATGCCTTTGCCGGTCTGTGGTGCGTCAATATTGGCTATGGCCGTCGTGAGATTGCCGATGCCGTTTTCCGGCAGATGAACGAACTGCCCTACTACAACGCCTTCTTCGGCACCACGACGCCGCCAGCAACGCTTCTGGCGCAAAAGATCGTGGCCCATGCCGGGCCGCATATGAATCATGTCTTCTTCACCAATTCCGGCTCTGAAGCCACCGATACGTGGTTTCGCATGGCACGGGTGTACTGGAAGGCGCTGGGACATCCGACAAAGACGCATGTCATCGCTCGCCGTAATGGCTATCACGGATCAACGGTCGCGGGCGCATCGCTGGGTGGCATGACGTGGATGCACGAGCAGGGCAACCTGCCCATCGAAGGCGTGTCCCATATTGGCCAGCCCTATTGGTATGCCGAGGGCGGCGATCTTTCACCCGCAGAATTCGGGCTGAAGGTGGCGCGGGAACTGGAGGCCAGAATTGATGAGCTGGGCGAGGAGAACGTCGCGGCCTTTGTTGCTGAGCCCATTCAAGGCGCAGGCGGGGTCATCGTGCCGCCTGAGACCTATTGGCCGGAAATCGCCCGCATCTGCAAGGCGCGCAATATTCTGCTGGTTTCCGACGAGGTTATTTGCGGCTTCGGCAGGCTGGGGTCTTGGTTCGGGTACCAGCATTTCGGCTATGAGCCGGATCTAGCGCCCGTCGCCAAGGGTCTGTCATCGGGATACCTGCCCATCGGCGGCGTGCTGGTATCGGACCGTGTGGCTGAAGTCATGCTGAACAAGGTGGGTGATTTCAACCATGGCTTTACCTATTCAGGGCATCCTGTCTGTGCTGCTGCCGCACTCGAAAACTTGCGCATCATCGAGGAGGAGGGACTGGTGGAGCGCGTGCGTGACGATATCGGTCCGTATTTCCGGCAGGGCTGGCAAAGCCTGCTTGACCACGAGATGGTGGGCGAAGCCGTCAATGTCGGTCTTATCGGCGGGTTGCAGCTGACAGCGGACAAGGCAACGCGGAAGCGTTTCGACAAGCCGGACGACATGGGCGCGAAGGTGCGTAACCATTGTCTGGAAAACGGGCTTGTCATGCGCGCCACGGGCGACCGCATGCTGGCCTCTCCGGCGCTGACCATCAGCCGGTCCGAGGTCGATCAGATCATATCAATCCTTCGCAAGGGACTGGATCACTTGCGCGACACGCGGGGAGCTTGAGGGACATGGCAGAGAACGAGCATCACTATAAGGTTCGGATTACATGGACAGGCAACCGTGGCACCGGCACGTCGGGTTACCGCGAATATGATCGTTCGCATGTGATTTCAGCCGAAGGAAAGCATGATATTGCGGCATCCGCCGACCCGGTTTTTCTGGGGGACAACACGCGATGGAACCCGGAGGAGCTTCTGCTCGCCTCGGTTTCGGCCTGTCACAAGCTCTGGTATCTGCATTTCTGTGCGGTATCGGGCGTGATTGTCAGCGAGTATGTGGATGAGCCAGAAGGCACCATGAAGCTGGCGCGAGGCGGCGCGGGTCATTTCAGCGAAGTGGTCCTGAGGCCAGTCGTCACAGTTTCCAGAGGCGATCTGGATACGGCGCGTGAGCTGCATGAGGACGCCCACGAACACTGTTTCATCGCCAACTCGGTCAAGTTCCCGGTTCGTGTCGAGCCGCAGATCAGGTCTGCCTGAAACCATCACCGTTGGGGAATGGTTTCCCAGGCGTAGTAGAATGTATGCCGCTTTTCGGACGCCGCCGCATAGGGCACGTCGATGCGGGTAACGTCTGTCGGGATCGGCAATGATGTTCGCTCGGCGAGTGCTGCCAGCACATCTGCCGGGTCTTTCTGCATCGCGGCCTCTTTGCTGTCGCCTGCCAAAAGAACCACAGAACCCGCTGGCCAAGAGGTGGGGAGGGGCTCCACGTCTCGGTCGCCAATGAAGACAGTCGAATTGGGGAACTGCATTTTCAGATTGCCGCCGACGATGCCACCGACGGCCATGATATATTGCGGCTCCGGGTGGCCATCGTTTCTCAGCAGCTTCGCGAAGCTGTGGTAGGGTGTGTGGACCAGTGAATACCGGTCAAAATAGGGCGCAACCACCCCACGGCCGAGGAGAACAAGAACGAAGCCGACTGTCAGCACAGATGTGACCGCCAGCATGGAAGGCAGCCTGCGATCGGCCAGAACAACGGCGGCCTGCACCTTGAGACAGAGATAGAGTGGCCACAGCAGCAGATAGACGGTGACCCATTTCTGGCGAACATGGGTTGCGCCCATATATAAAACGATCAGCAGCAGGCACAGGAACGAAAACAGCATGATCCGCCCGATGATGCGGGTGGATTGGTCGGACGCGCGCAGGATTGCCTTGATGTCCTTGAAAAACAGCGCCGCGAATATGGCTGTGGTCAAGGCGAGGCCTTTTACAAAGGCCAGAATCAGTTCCAGCATGCCGCTCAACCCGTGGAAGGTCGCATGTTCTGCACCCTCACGCATTTCGCTGGTGGTTTGGCCTGTCGCGAGATCGAGATGGTCGAGCACCCACAGGAAGTGGGGCGTGACGATGATGAGAGCAGCAGCAGCGGTCAGCAGCAGCCGCCAGTCCAGCAGCCGGTCTCGCAGATCTTTCTCAAGCGCGATCGCGATCACTGCGGCCAAGGGAATGACGACGAAATTGTATTTCGACACTGCGCCGAGGCCGATGACGAGGCCGGTCAGAATATAGCCCAGAGCGGAGGGTTTCTTCAGCGTGCTGAACAGGACATAGACAAACAGCGAGACCGCAAAAAGCGCCAGCACCGTGTGGGTAAGATCGCGTTGCGACATGACGAAGACGGTGGGCAATGTCAGCACGCCCAGCGTCGCCACATTTACCAGCGCCTTTTCGCGGATGAGCAGGCGTGCGGTGAGCCAAAAATAGAGACAACAGAGAAACAGAAGACCGTTCTTGAGCACGCTCAGCGATGCAATTGACGGACTGAGGATGGCATTCATGCCATGTTGCAGCCAGCTGTAGACCGGGGGCTGAGAGCCGTAACCCAGCAGCAGGAACTGGGAAAGGATGGCTTGTTGCGCTTCATCCACTTCAAGTCCGGGCGAGCGTATGACCCTGGATAGGATTGCGAACAGGAAGTATCCCGCAATCAGCATCAAAACCACGTCTGGATTGCGGGATAGCGCCTTGCGCATGGTGTCAGGTCTCTTCTGAGGTGTAGGTCTTGCCGATAATGTAATTGGGCGTCTGTTCATCGCGGTAATAGAGGCGCGCAATCATCTCTGACAGAATGCCTGTGGTAATCATCTGCACCGATGACAGCAGCAGGACGACGCCAACCATCAGCATCGGCCGCGTGCCGATATCATTGCCGAAAATGAATTTATCGACGAAGAGATAGAGCAGAATGACCGCTGCAAACGCGCCAAGGCCTAGACCCAGCGAGCCGAAGAAGTGGCCAGGACGCGCCTTGTAACGCATGAAGAACATGACCGACAGCAGATCGAGAATGACGCGGAACGTTCTGGAAATGCCGTATTTCGATGCGCCAAACTGCCTGGCATGGTGGGTAACAGCCATTTCGCCGATGCGGGTGCTGGGCACCACGCCCGCCACCCAGGCCGGGATGAAACGGTGCATTTCCCCCATTAGCTTCACCTGCTTGATGACGGATGAGCGATAAATCTTGAGGCTGCATCCGTAGTCATGAAGGCGCACACCGGTGATCTTGCCGATCAGCCGGTTAGCGATCCAGGAGGGAACCTTGCGCAGGAAGAGCCCGTCCTGCCGGTTCTTGCGCCATCCAACCAGAAGATCGAGTTCGCGGCGCTCCAGCTCCGAGACCATCATCGGAATATCCTTGGGGTCGTTCTGAAGGTCGCCGTCGAGCGTTGCGATCAGCCGGCCTTTGGCTGCGTCGATGCCAGCCTGCATGGCCGCTGTCTGGCCAAAATTGCGCTGTAGCGCAACGATCTTCAGATTAAGGCCGGGGCGGGAAAGGTAAGCCTTGGCATTGGCGATGGTCGCATCCGTGCTGCCATCATCTACCAGAATGAGTTCCCAACCGGCTTGGTACGACAGCATTGCCTCTGCGACACGTTCGATCAATGGGCCAACACTGTCTTCCTCGTTGAAAATCGGAACGACAAGCGATAGGTCCGGTGTATTGTCCATTGAAACCTCATGGCTCATGGCAGTTGGTGTCGGCACCGAGGTTTCTCCTGTAAGGCTTCGATCATATACTTATGAGGCGGATAGGATGCTGCGTGTTTGTTGTCCAGATAAGGCCGTAGATTGATAGGGAATCCGGGCACAATGAAACGAACGGCGTGGCTTACCCGCAACGCGATGACGCTGGGCACCATTCTTGTGGTTGCGGCCTATGCGGCATTCATCCACTGGACGTGGGGGTGGGCAAGCGTTCTGAACCTCTGGGAACATGCGGGCCTTGGCGCCATGGCGCTAGCGCTTGTGCTTCTGGTCGGCACCTATGTGCTGCGGACCTGGCGCATCTATGATTACTTCCGGCATGAAACCGCCGGGCGTTTTGCCCCGCTGTTTCGCGTGGTGCAGATCCACAACCTCCTCAACATCATGCTGCCCTTCCGGTCGGGAGAGACCAGTTTTCCGTTGCTGATGAAGAAGGAATTCGGCGTTCATCTGGTGCGCGGCACATCAGCGCTTTTCGTGATGCGCCTGTTTGATCTTCACGCTTTGCTGGCGGCGGCCGGTGTCGGATTGGCAGTGGAAAAAAGCAACGGCTTGCTGTGGCTTGCTTGGGTTGGTTTTCTGTTACTGCCGCTTCTGGGATTCAGCGCCCGCGCGCCGCTCTTTCGCATGATCGGGCGCGTCTCGTCGCCCAAAATTTCAAGAATCATCGGTGAGATAGAGGCAGGTCTTCCTGCCGATATCAGCGCCTTCATGCGGGCCTGGGGCATGACGCTGGTCAATTGGTTCGTCAAAATCGCGGTGCTTGCCTGGGTGCTGATGCTGATGGGAAACATCTCGCTGACCGCAGGCTTTGGCGGCGCGCTGGGCGGCGAGCTTTCCTCGGTGCTGCCGCTTCACGCGCCGGGTGGTGTTGGCACCTATCCGGCGGGAATAACGGCAGGCGCCGTCGGCTTTGGCGCGGAAGCGGGCGAGGGCTTGCTGTCTTCGCTTGCCCAGGCGGCAGTCAATGTTCACCTGCTGGTCATTGTCTCATCGCTGGTGGGAACAACTCTGGCGCTTTTTGTGCCCGTGAAAAGGCTGCGCCAGAGCTGAGGCCTATTGAAACGCCGTTTCGTAGAAGCTTCTCAATTTGCGCGAATGCAGGGTTTCCGTCGGCATAGCCGCCAGCTTCTGCACGGCGCGGATGCCGATTTGCAGATGCTGCGAGACTTGCGTCTTATAGAACTCCGTGGCCATGCCCGGCAGCTTCAGTTCCCCATGCAAAGGCTTGTCGGAGACGCAGAGAAGGGTGCCGTAGGGCACACGGAAGCGGAAACCGTTGGCAGCTATGGTTGCCGATTCCATATCCAGTGCAATGGCGCGTGCCTGCGACAGGCGCTTGACGGGGCCAGCCTGATCGCGAAGTTCCCAGTTGCGGTTATCGATGGTGGCAACGGTGCCGGTGCGCATGATGCGCTTCAGCTCGAAACCCTCATAACCGGTGACTTCGGCCACGGCACCTTCCAGCGCCATCTGCACTTCGGCCAGAGCCGGAATAGGCACCCAGACGGGCAGGTCGTCATCAAGAACGTGGTCTTCACGCATATAGGCATGGGCCAGAACGTAATCGCCTAGACGCTGGCTGTTGCGAAGGCCCGCGCAGTGGCCAACCATCAGCCACGCATGGGGGCGCAACACGGCGATGTGGTCCGTGATCGTCTTGGCGTTGGAAGGGCCGACGCCGATATTGACCAGCGTGATGCCCGCATGGCCCCTTTTCTTCAGGTGATAGGCCGGCATTTGCGGCAGGCGCCCCAGCGTCATATCTGTTGTCGGGCGGTCCGAACCGGCTAGCGTAACGATGTTGCCAGGCTCAACGAACTCCGTATAGCCATCGCCACCATCCGCCATGATCTTGCGCGCCCAGGCGGCGAACTCATCAATGTAGAACTGATAGTTGGTGAAAAGAACGAAGTTCTGGAAATGATTGGCGCTGGTGGCCGTGTAATGGCTGAGCCGCGCCAGCGAATAATCGATACGCTGGGCTGTGAAGGGCGCAAGCGGCGCGGGTTCGCCCGGAACCTGATCATATTCGCCATTGGCGATTAGATCGTCCGTATTGTTGAGGTCAGGCGTATCGAACAGATCGCGCAACGGAACATCGGCCAGCGAGGACGCAGCCGATGCTTCAACGAATGCACCTTCGCCAAAGGCAAAATGCAGCGGGATGGGCGTGGATGATTCGGCGATGGTGACGTGAACGCTGTGGTTCTTGATCAAAAGGCCCAACTGCTCTTTCAGGTAATGGCGAAACAGCTTGGGGCGGGTGATCGTCGTTGTGTAGACGCCGGGTGATGTGACGTGGCCGTAGGACAACCTCGAATCGACATGGCCGAAGCTGGATGTTTCGATGCTGACCTGAGGATAGCAGGCGCGGTAACGGCCCGTAATCGGCGCACCCTGCGCCAGATCAGTGAAGGACTTGATGAGGAATTCGGTGTTGCGCTCATAAAGCGCCGTCAAGGCATCGACCGCCGCGGCCGGATCAGTGAAAGTCCGGGGCGCGAAGGGCTCGGGCGTGATGAAAGCGAGGTGCGAGATGGTGTGCTTTGCTATTGTCATGGCCCATTATAGAGAGCCAATTTCGACAGGCAAGCGACAGAAATATGTGCGTTTCAAAAATACGCGGGAAAAATTGAGTCGGCACGCGCCTTCGCTAGAGGGTCACCGAGCAATGGTTGGAAAGGCTGTGCTGGCAGGCAATCGATGCGCCCACATTCACACGCTGGAAGCTCCTGTTAGGATTGACCACCAGAGCCGCGAAAGACATGGCAAAAATCGCCATCAACAACACGATGATCGTAAAACGCCGAACCAGTATCGTCATGTCCATTCCCCTTCTCGTCATGATCTTCCCTCCTGTTGAGCATGACATTGCCACAGTGGGACTGAACCGACGCTGAGGGTCGGGTTCATGTAAGGTTCAGGGTGATTAACAGGGGGAGTGCGGGGGGGTATGGTCCATCGCACACGTTGTCGTTCATCCTTCCGCCGCTCATGGGGGATGAAGCGGCGGAGGACGTCAGGTTCTACTTCTTGAACACTTTCTCCAGAAACGCCGCAAAGGATGGGCGCCAGACGTCCATTTCATGGCCTAGGTCTTTATACTCGACATAGTCATGGGCGATTTTCTTCTCATCCAGTATGGCCTTCAGCCCGGCGATATCCTTGCCTGTCACGGCGTCCTTGGTGCCGACTGTTACAGTGAAGTTTCGCAGAGCCTTGTTGATTTTTTCCGGCTCATTCAAAACAGCATCCACCGCCTTGTTGGGAACGGTGGTGGTGGAAACGCCGCTGAAGTTCGCAATCCAGCCAAAGGTACCAAGGTGGGAAAGGCCGGAAACCAGGGCCTGATAGCCGCCCTGCGAGAGACCCACAATGGCGCGTCCATCGGCATCATCACGTACCTTGTAATGCTTTTTCATGTAGGGAATGAGGTCTTCCACCAGTTCCCGGTCAACTGCATCTGAGTTGATGGGGTAGAAGTCTCTGCGACGATCTGCACCGGGGAAGTTTTCAGCGATTGCTTCCGGGATATCGGCTTCCGTATCAGGAATGACGACAATCATCGGCGCGATTTTTTTCTCCGCAAGGAGATTGTCGAGGATCTGTGGCCCGCGGCCCTGCGTGACCCAGGAGGCAACGGTATCGCCAAAGCCGTGATAGAGATACATGACCGGCAACGGCTCGGAAGCGTCGCTATAGCCCGGCGGCGTATAAACATAGGTTGCGCGTTGCGATTTCAACGCCTTCGACGGGATGGTCACCAACCGCAACTCGCCGTGTGGAACGTCCCGCACATCGAGCATGCTGCCGGGCACGAGAATCAGGCTGGTATTCACCTGCCGCTGCGGCTTTGGATAATTGGTGCCGGTGTCGATGCTGCGAAAACCATCGATGTTGAAATAATACTCATAGAGATTGGGCTTCAGCACATCGGTTTTCGCACTCCAGACGCCATTTTCGGCACGCTTCATCTCCACCGGAGCATTGGCACCGAGAACGACGGAAACGGCCTTTGCCGCTGGTGCAAACAAACGGAATGTGATGGCTCCGTCCTTCTCGACGCCCGTGACGAACTCATTCAATGGCCGGGTTGCCGGGGGTGCCGCAGGCGGCTCCAAAGCGAGAGCGGGCACACTCATGATGCAGCCTGCCAGAACGATGCACGGTAGAAACAAACGCATGAAAATCTCCTCCAAATCATAAAAATATCCCCCGAGCCGAGAGTGACAGATGCGGCGGGTGCTTTCAACCATATGAGGATATTGAGGAAACGGGTTTCCATCGGCGCTCGAAAGGCTTTAGGAGTGTCACTCCGCGCCGTGCCGCCTTGGTGCTGCGCGAGAAAGACGCAGACAATGCTCAAGGACAACAAGTGAAAATTATCAAACTCCTTACAATCGTGCTGATCGCCGCCGTGGCTATATTCGGCTATCGCTGGTACGGCTACGTGACCAATAGCGAAAGCCCCTACGACGAAGTGGGTATCGAGCTGAACAGCCGCATGCCAGGCCCGATCAACAAATGGGGCTGCGACAAGCTGCACGAAACATTTGCCAATGTGCTGCCACCCTATGGCTGCCAGGCCGGTGACGGAACCCAGTGGCGTTGATGGTCTGAGGCTCAGCTGAAGCACGAATCAAAAAGGCGCCGATGTGGCGCCTTTTTTAGTTTCCGCAGGCGGCTTAGAGGCGCGACCAGGTCTGTGATTTGCACAGGATCTTGAGGACGCAACCCTTCATGCTCAGAGATTTGCCGGAAACTGTTCCTGTGCCTGCATAGGTCTTGTCATTGGCCGGATCGGTAATCTCACCGGAATAGCTGTTGCCGGTGCCGCTCATCTTGCCAATCTGTTTTCCGGCATGCTTGCCAGTCTTTAATGTCACGCAGAAAGCGGAACCACAGGGCGCGATGACTGCGGTTTCTCCGCTCGCCGTCTTCCAGTTGCCCTCGATCGATTCTGCAGCGATGGCGCTGCCACCCACCAGCAATGCGGCAACAGCCACGATCATCATTCTTTTCATATGGACCTCCCAATCCAGTTGCATGCGAATTCGGACATGCGACATTCGGCACGCGCAACTCCAACACGCAGATTTATAGTTTACGTGAACGTAAAAGGAAATACGAGCAAGTGGTGAATCCGCTGATTTTTGCGGGACTTTGCTCGAGAAAATACCGACAGGAAAAAGCGCAGCTTCCAACGTGGTTACGGAAGGGTTGAATTTCATCTGTAAACTTTTCGTAAAAATGGACCGATAATCCTTAATTTCCGGGGCTTGTGATATTTAACAAAAACCCAACTTTACCAATCGTTTGGACTTTGTTTGGCTCCTATTAATCATGGATTTTAAGCGCCCGTTGAAGCCCATTTGGCATAGTGGGGACATCGAAAGAGCAGGGCTAACCTGCCGACGGAAAAGGCCAGAACAAGCCGCATAAGACGGTAAGGCCTCAACCGGTAAAGCTCCCACAGAGGGGTTGTCGTCAAAAATGCTAACGGGCAAACAGGGTATAGAAAAATGGCACGCTTTGAAGTTCGCGATATCGAAATGGCCGTCGCCGGTGGGCAAAGCCGCGCTGATGTGTTTTGCAATCTGGGCCTGATCTACGCGACAGGCCGGGGTTGCCCGGTGGACCTCATTGCTGCCCACAAATGGCTCAACATTGCCGCGATCAAGGGTTCGGAAAGAGCAGCCTCACTGCGCGCCGATCTTGCCCGCAACATGAGCAAAGCAGATCTTGCGGCCGCACTCAGCGCGGCACGCACCTGGATGACATCGCACTGACGCCAGCAAGCGTCTTGCACTGACATGAAACGTTGAAATTCAAAAAGACAGAGCGGTCAGAACCGCCATATTTCCTGCCAGTTCCCTCCAGTCCTGGCAGGCAAACAATCATAAGCCCGAATGGGCATGCGGTCAGATCCACACCGCGACATCATAAACCGTGACCGGCAGAAACAAGGCCGGCACGGTTTTTTGTTGCTCAACTCAGCCCAGTGTTTTCAAGACCTTTGGCAGGGCGTTTGCAAACAGTGCCATCATATTGTCAGGTCCGGCGCTGACGCGGATGCAGCGGTTAAGCGGCTCCACACCCGGCATGCGGATGAACACGCCGTGGTCCATCAGTCCATCTACGATAGCCTTGGCATAGGCGCCGTCCCGGCGGCAATCGATGGTGACGAAGTTGGTCGCAGAGGGCAGGGGTGACAGACCATTCTCGCGCGCAATGGCACTGATGCGTTCGCGCGCATTGGCGATGCGTTTGACCACATCACGCAGATAGACCTGATCCTTCAGCGCAGCCATTGCGGCGGCGACCGACACGCGGGGCATGCCGAAATGGTTGCGGATCTTGTCAAAGGCCTGCGCATTGCCGAGCGTGCCGATGGCGTAACCCACGCGCGCACCTGCCAGACCGTAAGCCTTGGAGAAGGTGCGCATGCGCAGCACATTGGGCATGCCGATCATGGCACGAACGCTGGGAATGGCGCTTTCCGGTGCGGTTTCGCAGTAGGCTTCATCCAGAATCAGCAGACAGCTTTCCGGCAGTGCCTTGGCAAATGTCAGCACTTCGCTCGCTTCCCACCAGCTTCCCATGGGGTTGTCGGGATTGGCGAAGTAGACGAGCGGGGCGTTTTCCTTCTTGACGAGATCCAGCAGGCCATCGAGATTTTCGTGATCATCGAGATAAGGCGTCGTGACCAGACGTCCGCCATAGCCGTTGACGTGATAGTTGAAGGTGGGGTAGCCGCCGAAGGACGTGACGACGGGTGTGCCCGGTTCCACCACCAGCCGCACGATCTCGCCCAGCAGACCATCCACGCCGTTGCCCACGGCGATGTTGTCGCGCGAAATGCCGTGGTAAATGGCCAGCGCCTCGCGCAATTCAAAGTTTTCCGGGTCTGCATACATCCACGTTTCGGATGCAGCCTGCTTCATGGCTTCGAGAACAGAAGGCGCAGGTCCAAACCCGCTTTCGTTTGCTCCAATCCGCGCTTTGACGAGAAGCTTGCGGTTACGCTCGATCGCCTCCGGCCCGACGAATGGAACCGATGCAGGAAGCGTAGCAGACAGCGATGTGAAGCGGGAAAATGCGGACATTTCAGAGGGTTCCGTTATCCGTTAATGAGACGGCACCAGCATAGAATCAATATTGGCCCGCGCAAGGCAGGCCAATTGAATTTGCTTGAGTTTTGATAGGTTTTCCCCGCTGGACGGAAAACGGTCCTGCTTCACATGTTCATTTCAAAACTGAGGCGACGAACGTGATGCAGAAACTCGGTATCGATCAGCATGTTGAAGCCAACCGTTGCCTTTTCTTCTTCCCGGCGGATCAGCGTGCAGCCGATCTCATCGCGAATGCCGAGAACTTCCAGATAGAAGTTTGTCGGCAAATCCAGATGAGGGCTGACCTCAATATCGGCACCATAAAGCGATATATTGCGGATCAGGCAGCGCATCGTGTTGCGCGCGCTGAGATGATGACCGATGAAGGTTATCTTCCCGGGACGATCAACCAGAAACTTCTCATACATCTGGTCGTGTGGAACGGCGTCGTTTGCTCTGATGTTTACGTTTAGCGCCATGACAACCTCCCGATTGTCTCTTGTCCTGATGTTAACAATAAGCTCGTTTCATTGCCAAAAGCTGAAGGAAAACGTTAGAAACGAAACGTTTCTGCCACGTTATGCCACAGCGGCATGTTTTTTTCGAACCGGTATCATCGATTGAAACGTCTATAGTCTCATTAGGTTGCGCCAGACTGTTCAAGGCGCCGGTGATCGGCCCGGGTTGCCGACCTCTAGCGGGTTGACGCGCTACGTACTTGTCGTTACGCCTTCAGCATATCATGGACTGATGGAGCAGCAGATGTCGCGCACACTCGTCATTGTCGGTGCGGGCCAAGCCGCATTTTCCCTTGCCGCCAAACTGCGGGCTCTGAAGGATGACAGGCCGATCACGATCATCGGGTCGGAAGATGTTCTGCCTTACCAGCGGCCGCCGCTTTCCAAAAAATATTTGATGGGGGACATGACCTTCGATCGCTTGCTGTTTCGCGGCGCCGAATGGTTTGCGGAAAACAATGTCGATATTCGCCTGTCCACATGGGTGGAAGAGGTGGACCGCGCATCGAAGATCGTACGCATGCAGGATGGCAGCACCCTTGAATATGACAAGCTGGCGCTGGCCACCGGTTCCTCCCCACGAACTCTGCCTGCCGGTGTGGGTGGTGACCTCGACGGTGTGTTGACCGTGCGAGACAAGCGCGATGCCGACCGCCTGATGCAGGACATGAAGCCGGGACGCCGCCTGCTGGTCATCGGCGGTGGTTATATCGGGCTCGAAGCTGCGGCGGTTGCGCGGCAGCTGGGGCTCGAAGTCACGCTTATCGAAATGGCTGATCGCATCTTGCAGCGGGTGGCATCCAGCCAGACCGCCGCCATTATGCGCGATGTTCACGAGGCACGCGGCGTATCGATACGCGAAAAGACCGGCCTTGTGCGGCTGATCGGCACCGATGGGCACGTCAGCGCCGCCGAATTGTCTGACGGCTCAACGCTCGATGTGGATTTCGTCATCGTCGGCATCGGCGTAATGCCCAATGACCGGCTGGCTCGTGATTCGGGTCTGGATATTGGCAATGGCATTCTCGTCGATGAATTCACCCGCACCTCGGACCCGGATATTCATGCCATGGGTGATTGCGCGCTTCTGCCCTTGAACGGAGAAAAGGTGCGACTCGAATCGGTCCAGAACGCCGTCGATCAGGCCGAAGCCGCAGCGCTCGTTCTTTCTGGTGATGAAAAGCCTTACCGGCCCAAGCCATGGTTCTGGTCGGACCAATATGAGGTGAAGCTGCAGATCGCCGGTTTCAACGCGGGTTATGACGAGACCGTGTTGCGGCCCGGCCAACGCGAAGGCAGCCACTCCATCTGGTATTTCCGCCAGGGCCGCTTCATCGCTGTGGATGCCATCAATGATGCAAAGGCCTATGTGAGCGGGAAGAAACTGCTCGATCTGGGCAAGGAGCCTGATCGCGCTGTGCTTGCCGACCATTCTGCCGACCTGAAACTGCTGCTCGCCTAGGAGAATTGCCCATGCTGGCCAAAGAAAATCGCTTCAAGACCGCCATTCAGCAGGGCAAGCCGCAAATCGGCCTGTGGCTTGATATGGGAGAGGCCATCACAGCCGAAATCGCCGGGACCGCCGGTTTCGACTGGCTCGTTATCGATGGCGAGCACGGGCCGAACGATCTGCGCAGTATCATTGACCAGCTGCGGGCGCTTGCCACATCTTCTGCCGAGCCGGTGGTGCGCATTCCCGTTGGCGAAAGCTGGATCATCAAGCAGATGCTGGACGCCGGAGCGCGGACATTGCTTGTGCCGATGGTTGATTCGGCGGCTGAAGCAGAAGCTCTTGTCGCAGCCATGCATTACCCACCTCGCGGGATTCGCGGCATGGGGGCCGTCGTGGCAAGAGCGTCAGGTTTCAATTCGATTGATAATTACGCGCAGACAGCATCGAGCGGGCTTTGCCTGCTGGTGCAGGCCGAAACACGTGCAGCGATTGCCGATCTGGACAATATTCTGAAAGTCGATGGGATCGATGGCGTTTTCATCGGCCCGGCAGACCTCGCAGCCGACATGGGCTATTTGGGGCGAATCGACGAGCCCGAGGTGCAGGGCGTTATCGAAGCATCGATCTCCAAGATCGTGGCATCTGGCAAAGCTGCCGGCATTCTGACCTTCAACGAGGTCTACAATAAGCGCTACATGGAGCTTGGAGCCTCATTCGTGGCAGTCGGGGCTGACGTCACGGAGTTCTCAAGCGCGCTCAAATCGCTTTGCGGCCGATATAAAGGTAGAGCAACCGAAAAGCCTTCATCCTACTGAAGGTAGATCAGTCGTCGTTGCTCGCATTCAGCTTGTGCGGCGGTATGCCCTGCTCTCCAGAAAACAGAAAACCTTCCCGCAAAAGCCAGTCTCGCAGCACGCGCTGAATGGCTTCATCGCGATCGATTCTGTTTTCCTGTGCGAACGCCGCCAGAGCTGTTTCGACTTCATCAGTCAGATGCATGATTTACGTCCCGTTCAAAATAAAAATGGGCAAGGAGATCAGATCTCCTTGCCCCCTCACAGTTTGGCTAGAGCTTATCTCCAGCGATAAAGGCTGCTGCTCTTGTGATCCTTTTCAGCGTTTGCAATGAAATAGCCAAGTGCAAAGCCGAGAGCGCCGACGACTGTCAGCACCGATGTAGCCGTACCTGGGTTTTCCTTCACCGCTTCAACCACGTTGTGGCCCTGAGCGCGCACAGTCTGTGCCGCATTTTGCGCAACGCGCTGAACGCGACCACGCGCTTCATCTGCAAATTCAGACGCTTCGCTGGAAAATGTACCTGCGCGCGCCGAAACCGACTTCGAGAGAGACGAAATCTGCGAGCGAAGCTCTGCGATCTGATTCTCGACTGTGTCTTCTACAACATTCAATTTGGACTGAGCCATCTGAAATCACCTCTTGCTGTTTCCAAGGTGATAACGCGGCGAACAACGAAAACGTTCCGCAGTGCAGCGAATTGATGTGTGAAGATGTTGGGATTTTCAGTTTGATGGCGGAGAGGATGGGATTCGAACCCACGATACGCTTTTGACGTATACTCCCTTAGCAGGGGAGCGCCTTCGACCACTCGGCCACCTCTCCGGTGCCGCCTGAGTATTGCGTAAAAAAAATGAATGCAAGGCCTTTTCTATAAAGAGATGAAAAAGAGCCATTTCATCCCGCATTTTTTGACCCACGCACTGGTGCTGCGCATGAATCAGCAAGGATAAGGCAGCAACAGCGGGATCAACGCAGCTGATGGAACTTACGATCAAAGACGTTTAGTCGATTCTCGATGCGCTCTGAGTCGCGGGCTTCAGTCCGGTGCAGTATAAGTGTCAGATTCGAATGCTATTTTTTTAAACTCTCATAAACCTTTGTAGTCCCGCCAAGCCGGATTGTGTTCTTTTAGCAACATTTTAAAACGAAGCGGACGGGCAAACCTGTCAGAACCAGTATTGGAGATTGCAAGCGCAGCGGGCTTACGTATTTTCAACAACGGAAGCGCGGCGGTGGATCGTCCGTTTTCAAGAACACGGGACTGGGGCAGGGAATGCTGTTCTGCAGCTAAAGAACCCAGACCCTTTTGAAACTTGACTGGAGGTCAACATGAACATTAAGAGCCTTTTGATCGGCTCCGCTGCAGCTCTCGCAGCAGTATCTGGCGCACAGGCTGCAGACGCAATCGTCGCAGCTGAGCCAGAAGCACTCGAATACGTTCGCGTTTGCGACGCTTTCGGCGCAGGCTTCTTCTACATTCCTGGCACCGAAACCTGCCTGAAGTTCGGTGGTTACGTTCGTTTCCAGACCGACTTCGGTCGCGACAAGTCCGGCACATCTGACTGGGATTCGTTCACACGCGCTCAGTTCGAAGTTGACACGAAGACTGACACAGAACTCGGCGCGCTGCGCGGCTTCATCGGCCTCCGCGGCAACGCTGACCAGAGCTCTTCCTCTTCTTCTTCAGTTTTCGTTGATCAGGCGTTCATCGAACTCGGCGGCTTGAAGGTCGGTAAGTTCTACAACTGGTGGGATGATGGTCTCTCTGGCGAAACAGACGTTCTCTCCACGAACGCTCTCTTCAACTCCATTCGTTACACCTACGACGCTGGTTCTTTCACGTTCGGCGTTTCGGTTGATGAACTTGAAGGCTTGGGAACAAACTTCATTACTCTCGGTACAGCTCCTGCTTCTTCCTTTGAAGCGGACAACAATGTCGGTATCTCTGCTGGTGCAACCGCAAAGCTCGGAGCTGCAAAGCTTCAGCTCATTGGTGGTTATGACGTCGACCAGGAAGAAGGCGCAGTTCGCCTGATCGCAACTGCGGAAGTTGGCCCTGGCGTTCTTGGTCTTTCTGGAGTTTGGGCTTCTGGCGTAAATGCTTATTACACAGAATCTGAGTGGGCTGTTGCCGCGGAATACGCAATCAAGGCAACCGACAAGCTCACAATCACTCCTGGCGCTCAGTACTCCGGTAATGTTGCGGCACGTGCGAGCGGTGCAACACTTGCAGGATTTGGCTACACAGGTCTTACTGCTGGTACAACTTACACAGCGACAAACGATTGGTCTTCGAATGACGCATGGCGCGCTGGCCTGACTGTTGACTACAAAATTACGCAGGGCCTCTCTGCTAAGGTTGCGGCAACTTATATCGATCAGGACAATGCAGACGACCAGGTTACCGGTTTTGTTCGCCTTCAGCGTTCGTTCTAATTTTATCTGACTTCGGTTGGTGAAGGAAAGCCCGGCTCTTGAGCCGGGCTTTTTTGTTTTGAGTCGACCGAAGTGTACGCTTCTGACCGGCGGGGCCGCGTTAAGGTCCTGTTAAATGTTCGGCGGCACTGCGGCCAAGTTGTGACGAAGTTGCAACAGCGTCACGGCAATGGTTGATAGTGATTGCTAATAAAAATCTTTCCAGATTGCGCGAATCTGCTGTTGTGGCTTTAATCACTCCAAGGACAGCAACATTCCCATCCGCTGTTTCCTTCTGATTTGACTTGGAGGTCACCATGAACATTAAGAGCCTTTTGATCGGCTCCGCTGCCGCTCTCGCAGCAGTATCCGGCGCACAGGCTGCAGACGCAATCGTCGCAGCTGAGCCAGAAGCACTCGAATACGTTCGCGTTTGCGACGCGTTCGGCACAGGCTTCTTCTACATTCCTGGCACAGAGACTTGCCTGAAGTTCGGCGGCTATGTTCGTTTCCAGACAGACTTCGGTCGCGACCAGTCTGGCACGTCCGACTGGGATTCTTTCACACGCGCTCAGTTCGAAGTTGACACAAAGACTGACACAGAACTCGGCGCACTGCGTGGCTTCATCGGCCTCCGCGGCAATGCTGACCAGGGCTCTTCCTCTTCTTCTTCCGTATTCGTTGACCAGGCGTTCATCGAACTCGGCGGCCTGAAGGTCGGTAAGTTCTACAGCTGGTGGGATGACGATCTCTCGGGCGAAACCGATATTCTCTCGTCGAACACTCTCTTCAATTCTATTCGCTACACATATGATTCTGGCTCGTTCTGGGCTGGCGTATCGGTAGACGAACTTGAAGGCACCAACTCGCAGTTCGCAACTGTTACCGGTCTGGGCCCAGTTCTGGGCGGCGTTCAGTCCGTCACGGTTTCTCAGGAGCCTGACAACAATGTTGGTGTTACGGCCGGTATTGGTGGCAAGTTCGGCGCTGCGACACTTCAGTTGATCGGTTCTTACGACGTTGACCAGGAAGAAGGCGCAGTTCGCGCTATCGTATTCGCTGACGTAGGTCCAGGTACGCTTGGCGTTTCTGGCGTCTGGGCTTCCGGCGCTAATGCTTACTACGCTGTTTCTGAGTGGGCTGTTGCTGCTGAATACGCCATCAAGGCAACTGATAAGCTGACGATTACTCCAGCTGCTCAGTACCTCGGCAACGTATCTGACGAAGTCGCATTCGTTAATGCTGCCGGCACAGCCTTCACGGGTTCAACAGCTATCATCACAAACGATTTCTCGAACCGTGATGCTTGGACAGCTGGTGTAACTGTTGATTACAAAATCACAGACGGCCTGAAGACCAAGGTAACTGCTAACTACTACGATGAAGACGATCAGGACGACCAGGTTACTGGCTTCGTTCGCCTTCAGCGCGATTTCTAATCTGATTTGACCTTAGGTCATTCAGGAGAGCCCGGCTTTAGAGCCGGGCTTTTTCGTTTTGAGCTATCGGGTTCGTAAAGTGCATAAAAAAAGCGCCGTTGGACCGGCGCTTATTCTCATCTTCGTGGTTCTTCAATTACTCAGAGCGACCGTTTCGCAGGTCGGTGACGATGTCTGCTTTTTGGCCGAGGCGGGTTTTGTAAACCTGGTAGTTTTCCATCACCCGCTGCACATAGTTGCGGGTCTCGGGGAAGGGGATGCGCTCTATCCAGTCAACCACATCATCGATAGGTTTGCCACGAGGATCGCCGTAGCGGTTGATCCATTCCGGCACGCGCTTGGGGCCAGCATTGTAAGCGATAAAGGTCAGAATGTAGGAGCCGCCGAAGCTGTCGATCTGCTCTCCCAGATAATGGGCGCCAAGCGTAGCGTTGTAGCCTGCATCTGTTGTCAGTTTGGCTTGCGTGAAATCCATTCCGTGGCGGCTGGCCACACCTTGCGCGGTGCCCGGCAAGAGCTGAAGCAGGCCGCGAGCATTGGCCGGTGATACGGCTGCGGGGTTGAACGCGCTTTCCTGTCTGGCAATGGCGTAGGCGAGCGCCATGCCGGAGCCGGAAATATTGGCGGTGCCGGGAATGACGCCTAGCGGGTAGGCGAGAGCTGCCGCATCAATCCCTCGGCCAAAGGCAGTTTTCCCGATCTGCAGTGAAACCTGATGGTTGTTGTTCTTCTCAGCGCGTGTGGCGAGAATTGCCAGTTCGCCGGGGCTGTCGATCTGTTCCGCCAATGCGCGGTAAAGGCTGTCCGCCCGCCAACTATAGCCTGCGGCCTCAAGTCGTTCGATGGCGCGCACGGCTTCACGGGCCGCGAAGTGCTGACGGTCGGCATCATCAGGCGATGGATAGGTGACGTTGATGGTCGTCGCACCGATTCGAGCGGCGGCCAATTGCCCGTAAAATGTACCCGGAAATGCAGCCGACTTGTTGAAATATTCGCTCGCATTGCCTGGCCCTCCGGCTTCTGCGGCGCGGCCCAGCCAATAATAGGCCCGGGAAGCGGAAAGCGGGCGGTTCGAGGTGCCCAGCAGGGCTGTGAAATGCTTCGCGGCAGATGTCGGATCTTGCAAGGCGCGCAGCGCATACCAACCCGCATGAAACTCGGCATCGGCAATATCAACGGGTGATGTGGCTGCGTGATGAGAGACGATGTCGTAGGCTTGCGCAAACTGGCCCATATCTGCCAAGCCACGCGCCACAATCCGACGCTCATTCCACCATTCGCCCGGATTGACGAGTTTTGCCGGATCCTTGGGCGCCTGCGCCAGAAGCTTTGCTGCATCCTCATATTTCTGCTGATGCCGCAATTGCTCGATACGCGCAAACAGGAAGGCCGGGTCGTTACGGGCTGCTCCCTTGATGGCATTCAATGCGGCGGGTGCGTTTTTGCCCCTTTGCAGAACGGCGGCCCACGCCGTGTATAAATCCTGCGTCTTGCCCAGATCACCAAAGCGTTTGGCTTGGCTGACCCGGCTGCGATACATCAGATAATCCATCCGCGCCTTGTGCTCGGCGGCGGAAAGGAATGTGGGAAACTCCGCGATGATGCGATCTTCAAGGGTCGTATCCATGCCTTCGTTGACCCAGAGGGATTGAATGAGCTGTTTTGCTCGGGTGCCGTTGCCGGTGGCGGTCAAGGCACGTGCCAGTGCAAGCGTGCCTTCGGGTGTCTCGGGTGCACTCACGCCGAAATAGCTGATGATCTCCGTGGAGGGCGGATTTTCCCGCAACATGGCGCGTTCGGCATTGGCCCTGAATGTGGTGGTGCCGGGCCAGCCACTCAGCTCGGTCTGCGCCCTTGCTATCTCGCTGGAAGAAACGTCTTTCTGGCCGGAAACGGCAATCGCCCATGTCAGAATATGGCGGTCGATGTTTGTCGTGGGCAGGGCGTCGCGGATCGATATGGCGCGCAGGGCATCACGGCGTGATAGCGCATCGAGCCCCGACTTCAGATCAGAAACATCAAGAGGTGCGTTTGGACGAGGAATCGAGCCGGTAACTTCGGGTGACGCAAGCGGAAATGGTGCCACAGTTGGAGCATTTGGTTTAACGTAGGGAAGGGGAAGAGGCGCAGCCTCTTGGGCAGGGCCCGCCCATGCGCTCCAAACGGTTGCCGCGAGACCGGCGGCCATCAGGCCAAAAGCTGCTTTTTTCATTCCACTACTCGTCTTCGTGAAACTGCGGGCTTGCGCCACGGCGGGTTTTCTCTCGCCGATGACGGCAAAAGGATTGATTGGTTCTTCGGCTGTTCGTCGTGTCGAATTCATGCCTTCCATTAGGTGCTTTCAGCATTAACAGAACCTTAATCCAACCCTGCGGGTGCGATCAAATTTAGGTCAGCGATGGTGTTTAACGCATCTGCCACTTCATATGATGACGAAGTGACATCATCGCCAGAGGCTTTGAAACTATTTGCAATTTGAAAGCCAAAAGGCGCTTTTATGCGCTTGTCGGTCGCTAAACCCCACACTAATGTGACATCGTTTTAATCTTGGAATGCGGCTGAAGCATGGACTGGCTCGCCGCAAGGAGTTTTGCATGTTCAAGGGATCCATTCCCGCCCTCATTACGCCGTTCACCGCGCAAGGTGCCGTGGACGAAGCCGCGTTTGCCGCCCATGTGGAGTGGCAGATTGCTGAAGGCAGCAACGGCCTCGTGCCTGTCGGAACCACGGGGGAATCTCCAACCCTGTCCCATGACGAGCATAAGCGCGTCGTTGAACTGTGTGTGGAAATAGCGGGTAAACGGGTTCCGGTCATTGCTGGCGCAGGCTCCAACAACACGCGCGAAGCGATAGAGCTTGGTCTGCATGCGCAGGAAGTGGGCGCCGATGCGCTGCTGGTGGTGACGCCTTACTACAACAAGCCAACGCAGAAGGGCCTTTTCGCGCACTTCTCTGCGATTGCCGAAGCTGTGACACTACCGATCGTGATCTACAACATTCCGCCCCGTTCCGTTGTCGATATGACACCGGAAACTATGGGCGCACTGGTCAAGGCGCATAAAAACATCATCGGTGTGAAGGATGCGACAGGCAAGCTTGATCGCGTATCCGAACAGCGCATTACCTGCGGTACGGACTTCGTTCAGCTCTCGGGTGAAGATGGTACGGCGCTGGGCTTTAACGCTCATGGCGGTGTTGGCTGTATTTCTGTAACGGCCAATGTTGCGCCGCGCCTGTGTGCGGAGTTCCAGGCGGCAATGATGGCTGGTAACTATGCGCTTGCGCTGGAGTACCAGGATCGCCTGATGCCGTTGCACAGGGCAATCTTCCTTGAGCCCGGTGTTTGCGGCACGAAATACGCGCTGTCGCGTACCCGCGATGGAAATCGCAAGGTTCGCTCACCGCTGATGGATACGCTGGAGCCAGCAACGGAAGCGGCCATTGATGCGGCGCTGAAACATGCAGGCCTGCTCAACTGAAGGCATACGAAGGTGCGCTGCTGAACGCGCATCTTCACTTTTGGCAGTTTGATCACTACATAAGGCCGACCGCAGATGAATGCGGGCGAATGAAACGGATTGAGAAATGGCCCCCAAAGGCAGTCAACGTGTCGTCAACAAGATCGTTGCGGAAAACCGCAAGGCTCGGTTCAATTATGAAATCCTCGATACCTACGAGGCTGGCATCGTTCTGACTGGCACGGAGGTCAAATCCCTGCGCGAAGGAAAGGCAAATATTGCCGAATCCTACGCATCGGATGAGGGCAACGAAATCTGGCTCATAAACTCGCATTTGCCGGAATATTTGCAGGCGAACCGCTTCAACCACGAGCCACGCCGCCGTCGCAAGCTGCTTTTGTCCAAGCGCGAAATCAATCGCATGCGCGTGGGCATTAACCGCGAGGGCATGACGCTCGTGCCGTTGAAAATCTATTTCAACGAAAAAGGCCGTGCGAAGCTTGAGCTGGCAATCGCCAAGGGCAAGAAGCTGCACGACAAGCGCGAGACGGAGAAGGAACGTGACTGGAACCGCCAGAAATCACGTATTCTGAAGGGCAGCGGCGCGAACTGATTTTTAAAATGTCTTCATGAATGAGGTTGGGCGATTATTCGCCCAATTCCATGACAAGCGATAGCGGTGCGCGGAATGTCGCGATCAGGCCGCTCGGCGTAAAATTCTTCTCCACGTCACCTGTTCCGGCAATACCCATGCGGATGAGGCGGGAACCAAAGCCCCTGCGCTCAGGCTCCGCTGCGGGCGGTCCGCCTTTCTCTTCCCATTTGAGGGTGAGAATCGGTTTTTCAGAATCATCCGAGACGTGCCAGCTGATGTCCACCTGACCAGCATCTGTGGAAAGAGCACCATATTTGATGGCATTCGTGCCAAGCTCATGCAGCAAAAGCGACAGAGACAATCCGGCCTTAGGCCCAAGCGGAACCTCCGGGCCAGACATGATGACCTTTCCATCGCCCGCATGAAGATGCATGACGCGGCCGATGACTTCCCGAAGCCGCGCTGTCGACCATGATTGCTGCAACAGCACATTATGGGCGGAACTGAGCGCCTGGAGCCGACCGTTGAAGGCGGCGACCGCTTCTTTTTCTGTCACGTTTCGCAGCGTCTGCGCGGCAATGGCCTGCACAATCGACAGCGTATTCTTCAAGCGGTGGCTGAGTTCCTGATTGAGAATGCGTTGCTCTGACTCAGCATTGATCCGTGCAATCGCGGCATAGGCACGGTCTGCCACACCCCACGCGAAATCCAGTTCCAGCTTGCTCCAGAAGCGCGGCTTTGAATCATGCGCAAACAGAATGCCAACCAGTGCGCCGCGATCCACAATCGGCACTTTGACAAAGGAACGAACACCCATGGCGGCATAAGAGCCGGTGTCTTCGTCCAGCCAGCTGGCGGCGTTGATATTCGGCACGGCCAGCGTATCGCCGATCTCGAGCCGACGGATCGTCGCCTGAAAATCACTTAACGTGTGATGGCCTGCAATCGTTTCCGTGCCTGGTGCAAGCCAGTTGAACTCGACAAACAGGCTGTTCGTCGCACTGTTGACCGTCAAATATCCTGCGCGCTTGACGCCAAGGCCATCCGCCAGAATCTCGGATGTGATGCGGGAGATATCTTCCACCGTCTTGCCCGCACGCAAGCGGTCGCCCAAGGTCAGCAGCGAGGCAATGCGAGCGTCCTTGCGTTTCGAATCGGTAATGTCGATCACAACGCCGATCATCTTCACCGGCACGCCGCGATCATCCATGATGAACTGCGCACGACGCGCCACCCAACGCACACGTTGGTCATTGCCGCGGCGGACACGATACTCAACGCTGAGCGGCGCCATGGCTGTATTGCGGTTGGTCGTGTCGGATGCTGTCTTTCGGTCGGCATCGATAATCAGATTCTGAAACACGGAAGCATGATAGTTGGGCTGCTCCGGCACACCAAAAATCCGGCAGAACTCGTCCGAGACAATCATCTCGTCCGTCGCAATATCGATTTCGAATATGCCGATCTGACCAGCATCATGGGCCGCCTTCGAACGGGCATCCTTGACGCGGAGCTCCTCGTTTTTCGCGCCCACCCTGCTGACACGCAGTTGCCGCCGTGCCGAAAGGCGTCGCTCAAGAGTGAGGTCATATGACATCGTCTGAAGCGTGCGGCGCAATTCGAGATGCGACATGACCTGCCGTGCAAGGCCCTCTAACGCAGCTTTTTGCGCATTTGTCAGCTGCTTTGGCTCATGTCCAAGCACGCAAACCGTGCCTATGGGAAGGCCATCATCCGACTTCAAAAGCACGCCGGCGTAAAACCGAATATGGGGCGTTCCCGTAACAAGCGGGTTGTTCTCAAAACGCGGGTCTTTGGTCGCGTCGGGAACGATCAGAAAGTCATTTTCAAGAATGGCTCGCGCACAGAAAGAGGTATCCAGCGGCGTCTCACGCACGCCCAGACCAACCTCGGCCTTGAAAAATTGCCGGTCTTCACCAATCAGGTTGATGACAGAGATGGGTGTGTCGCAGATCGTGGATGCCAGCAGCGCCAAGTCATCGAAATCCTGCTCGCGCGGCGTATCAAGGACGTTGTAGCTATCCAATGCGGCCAAACGGCGCTGTTCTTTAGAAGCAAGACCTTCCATGGGACCTTAATAAAATAAAATGCAAATTTGCGTCGGCTCGATGCGCCCGCTCTCCGCTTCATTTGTTACATTAATTCATTCATTAACATAAGAAAAAAAACGTTTTGCTCACGTTTTGCGCTTGGTTTCTGACAAGATCCGCCAGCACGCGTGCCTGAAACGCAAAAACGCCCATGCGGTGTATGAATACCGCATGGGCGCTTGGTGATATCTCACCGAAAATTGCGCGCCAATCAGGCGGCGCGATAGGTCGGTTGCTGGTGGCGCACTGCGGCCTTCACATTGAACCGGCTGATCAGCGCTGCAAGATTGTTGCTGACATCGTTCAAGCCGTGTGTCGCCGCATTGGTTTCCTCAACCATGGCGGCGTTCTGCTGCGTCAACTGGTCCATGCTACTAATGGCGGAATTGATTTGATGGATGCCAACGGCCTGCTCCTGAACCGCAAGCGTAATCGCGCCGATATGTTCCTGGATGTGATCGACTTTGCCTCCGATGGAGTTCAGCGCCTCGCCGGTGCGGTTCACCAGTGAAACACCATTCGACACGTCCTGCGAAGACCTATCGATCAGCGTTCGGATTTCCTTGGCGGCATTGGCTGAGCGCAGGGCAAGCTCCCGGACTTCCTGCGCCACCACGGCAAAGCCCTTGCCAGCTTCTCCAGCGCGAGCGGCCTCGACGCCCGCATTCAGCGCGAGCAGGTTGGTCTGAAACGCAATTTCGTCGATGACACCGACGATTTGCGCGATCTTTTGCGATGATTGCTCAATGGCGCTCATCGCTTCCACGGCTTCGGTTACGATGTGGCGCGAGCGCACAGCTTCCTCAGCCGAACTCGTCACGATTTCCTTTGCCAGCTCTGTGCGCTGCGCTGACTGCTTGGAAATGTTGGTGATCTGATCCAGTGCGGCAGCGGTCTGTTCCAGCGAAGCGGCCTGCTGCTCCGTGCGGCGTGCCATATCATCCGTGGATCCCGTCAGTTCCCGCGTATTTTCCGAGATTTTGTGCGATTCTTCGATGATTTCGGAAAATGCGCCAGAAAGCTTGCTGAGCGCAGAGTTGAAGTTGTTTTTCAGCGCGTCAAATTCTTCTGGCAAGACGCTGTCGAGGCGAGGGGTCATATCGCCCTGAGCGACGAGGTTCAAAGCAGAATTCAGAAGCGAAAGAACCTGCTCCTGTTCCTGCTTCATGCGCTGCTGCTCAAATTCGATTTTGGTCCGCTCTTCGGCAAGTGCATCAAGGTAGACCGAAACAGAGTAGTCGATATCCAGAAGCGCGGCCTTGACGGCGATGGAAATGTCTCTGGCGACTTTCTTGCCCTTGTTCTTGACCATGAAGCTCTGAAACTGGGACTCGACGACGGATGTGATGATCCCCTCCAGAATGAGGGCGTAGCCGCCAATATACCAACGCGGCTCAAGGCCGAGACGGGCATGGGTGCGACCAATGGCGGTCACGGCTTCTGTGTATTGACTGTCATAGACACCCGAAGCGATGGTTTCCCAGTGCTTGATCTGCATGGCTTTGGCGTGCTGAATATGGGCGTCGCTATCAAAGAATTTTGCCGTTGCAGGCACAGCTTTCGCTTTTTTGTAAAAAGTGTTCAGCGAGGCATCAAGGGAGGCGGATATTGCGGGCTTCAGCGCGGCGAGGTCACGTTTTTCTTCTGAGCCAAGTCCCAGAAATTCAAGCCGCTCCGCTAGCTGCAGTCCGTCTTGCTGTCGATTCATTCGCTAAACCCCTAATCAAAATACACGAACCCCATCGTGCCGACCTTGATGTAAAGTAGCGTTTCTTGCTTAATGAAGTGCTAAATTTAGAATACTTGCGTTAAGTCCTAGGACAGAACAAAAAACGCGCACCTCGGTAAGGCGCGCGTTTTAATACTGCTAGGGTGTGAACGCTTACTCGACGGTTTCAGCCGTTTCGACCACGCGGTGGGTGCGTTCACTCGGATCGCGACCAATCTCTGCTTTCAGAGATAGCAGGTCAATGAAGTGATCGGCCTGACGGCGCAGATCATCCGCAATCATAGGCGGCTGCGTCGACATGGTCGAGACAACGGAAACCTTGCGGCCACGGCGCTGGATGGCGTCCACAAGCGTCGTGAAATCGCCGTCGCCGGAAAACAGCACCAGATGGTCCACAGTCTCGGATTGCTCCATGGCATCGACGGCAAGTTCGATATCCATATTGCCCTTGATCTTGCGGCGGCCCATGGCGTCGGTAAATTCCTTGGCGGGCTTTGTCACAACCTTGTAACCATTATAGTCCAACCAATCGATCAGCGGTCGAATGGAGGAATATTCCTGATCCTCTATGAGGGCCGTGTAATAATAAGCGCGCAGCAAATAGCCGCGCTTCTGGAATGCTTTCAAAAGCTTGCGATAATCAATATCGAAACCAAGGCTTTTCGAAGCGGCGTAGAGATTGGCGCCGTCAATAAAAAGCGCAATTTTCTCGCGTGGGTCGAACATAAAAATCAAATCCTTCCTCGGCTACCGAGTCGCTAATAGTGTCCGCAGTAATGTTTGAGCAAATATGCGCACGTCGTTTTGTACATTATCAACCATTCATATAAGCGTCATTAATCATCAGTCCAGCCCTAAAGCCAGAATTATGTGTAAAGTTTAATCTATCAAGCCTAAAATAAGGTGCGGGCTGCCAGGTAAACAGGCAGTTGAGGAAAAACTTGAAATCTTTGGCCAATGCCTGTATCGGAACGGGTAATCCGCGACATTAAGACCGCAAAGGACAGGCAATGGCCCGTGTCACCGTAGAAGATTGCATTGATAAAGTAGACAACCGTTTCGAACTGGTTTTGCTGGCCAGCCATCGTGCGCGCCAGATTTCGCAGGGGTCGCAGATCACGATCGATCGTGACAACGACAAGAATCCTGTCGTGGCATTGCGCGAAATTGCTGACGAAACGCTGTCTCCAGACGACCTGAAGGAAGACCTGATCCACTCGCTGCAGAAGCATGTTGAAGTGGACGAGCCAGAGCCCGATCCAGTCACGATCGCAGCTTCTGCTGGCGATTCTGACGACGATGATGCGCCTGAAAGCGTCAACTTTGACCAGATGTCGGAAGAAGACCTTCTTGCTGGTATCGAAGGCCTTGTGCCACCAGAAAAGAACGACGACTATTGATTTTATGGAATCGTAACCGGCACGATACCAACGGTTACGCTCTTTAAAGATTTGTCGTCATAATCTGAACGCAGATTATGCAGCATTGTGCGCCTGTCTAACGATTGGCGCGCTTTCTTTTTCCGGGGCATCCCATACATGATGCGACAGTACGAACTCGTTGAACGGGTTCAAAAATACAAGCCTGAAGCAAACGAAGCCTTGCTGAACAAGGCCTATGTCTATGCCATGCAGAAGCATGGCCAGCAGAAGCGCGCCAATGGCGATCCCTACATTTCGCATCCGCTGGAAGTCGCGGCTATCCTGACCGAGATGCATCTCGACGAATCGACCATCGCCGTCGCTTTGCTCCATGATACAATTGAAGACACGAGCGCCACCCGCGCTGAAATCGATGATCTCTTCGGTGAAGACATTGGACGGCTGGTGGAAGGGCTGACAAAGCTTAAGAAGCTTGACCTCGTGACCAAGAAGGCCAAACAGGCCGAGAATCTGCGCAAGCTTCTGCTGGCGATTTCCGATGACGTGCGCGTTCTCCTCGTGAAGCTGGCTGACCGGCTCCACAATATGCGCACCATGGAGCATATGCCCGAGGACAAGCGCAGCCGTATTTCCGAAGAGACGATGGAAATCTATGCGCCGCTTGCCGGGCGCATGGGCATGCAGGACATGCGCGACGAGCTGGAAGACCTCTCGTTCCGCTACCTCAACCCAGAAGCCTTCGAGACGGTGACCAAGCGTCTGCAGTCTCTCGAAGAGCAGAATCAGGGCCTCGTCAAAAAGATCGAAGACGAATTGCGCGAGTTGCTGCTCGCCAATGGCATTCAGGGCGCATACGTCAAAGGACGGCAGAAGAAGCCGCACTCCGTTTTCCGCAAGATGCAATCGAAGTCGCTGTCTTTCGAGCAGCTTTCCGATGTCTATGGCTTCCGCATTCTGGTGCAGGATTTGCCGTCCTGCTATCGGGCGCTCGGCATTGTCCACACCCGCTGGCGCGTCGTGCCGGGCCGGTTCAAGGACTATATTTCGACACCGAAGCAGAACGACTACCGTTCCATCCACACCACAATCGTCGGGCCGTCACGCCAGCGTATCGAATTGCAGATCCGCACCAAGCGCATGCATGAAATCGCCGAATACGGCATTGCCGCGCATTCACTCTATAAGGATGGCGAAATCCGTGACGGAGATGTCCTGTCGCCGGAATCCAACGCCTATTCGTGGCTACGCCACACGATTGAAGCCCTTGCGGACGGCGACAGCCCGGAAGAGTTTCTGGAGCACACCAAGCTCGAACTGTTTCAGGATCAGGTTTTTTGCTTCACGCCCAAGGGCAAATTGATTGCGCTGCCGCGCGGTGCAACGCCCATCGATTTTGCCTATGCCGTTCACACCAATATTGGTGATACGACCGTGGGTGCGAAGATCAATGGCCGGATCATGCCGCTTGTGACGCGCCTGAACAATGGTGACGAGGTCGAGATCATCAGGTCCGGTGTGCAGGTTCCGCCTGCCGCATGGGAAGAAGTGGTCGTCACCGGCAAGGCGCGCTCCGCTATTCGCCGCGCCACCCGCATGGCCATTCGCAAGCAATATGCCGGTCTCGGCTACCGCATTCTTGAGCGCACCTTTGAGCGTGCCGGCAAGCCGTTCTCACGGGAAGGGCTGAAGCCTGTGCTGCATCGACTGGCGCAGAAGGATGTCGAGGACGCGATCGCGGCCGTTGGCCGTGGTGAAGTGTCATCTCTCGATGTACTGCGCGCCGTCTATCCCGATTATCAGGATGAGCGCGTGACTGTGAAGATGACCGGCGACGATGGCTGGTTCAATATGCGCAGCGCTTCCGGCATGGTCTTCAAGATACCCGGCAAGTCGCGCTCGGTGCTGGAAGATGACGGCGCAACCGAACTGGTTGAGGGGCCTGACCCGCTGCCGATCCGTGGTTTGTCTGATAATGTCGAGGTGCATTTCGGTGCAGCAGGCGCCGTTCCGGGCGATCGCATCGTCGGCATCATGGAAAAAGGCAAGGGCATCACCATTTACCCGATCCAGTCACCGGCGCTGCAACGCTTCGATGACGAACCGGAGCGCTGGATCGATGTGCGCTGGGATCTGGATGAGGCCAACAAGTCTCGTTTCATGGCGCGTGTCATGATCAACGCGCTGAATGAACCCGGCACGCTGGCATCCGTCGCGCAATCCATCGCAACGCTGGACGTGAATATTCGCGGCCTGAATATGGTGCGGATCGGAACCGACTTTTCCGAACTCGCGCTCGACATCGAGGTCTGGGATCTCCGGCAGTTGAACCAGCTCTTGTCGCAGCTGAGTGATCTGGATTGCGTGTCTACGGTCAAACGTGCCTTTGATTGAGGCAGATTTGCCTAATTATTAACTCTTGAAGGCGCCGTTATGCGTTGAGTGCATGGCAGCGCCCTTGTCCTGTCTGTAGTCACAGGCGCCCTTTCGAACTATCTTCATTTCAGAAATTGAAACAGACACGGCGGCCCGCCAATCACCAAAAGATGCTTTGGCCCGCTTGTCTCTGAAAGGAAAAGAAGATGTTTGGACCCCTTCGCAAGATCGCCCGTGCCGTTCGTGGTAAGACAACTCAGGAACGCGAATTCGACTACCTCAGCGATTCCGTATCGCGCATCGACCTGGAATTCCGCCAGCGTGAAGTTGATCGCGGCATGTTCCGTCGTTAATACAAAAATGCATACCGGCCATGCTGGTATGGTGCATGTCGGAGCGCGTCATTGATGCGCTCTTGAGGTCAAGCGTGGTTTTGCTCTTGGCGCAAACGAAACGATGCAATAGGTTCTCCATATGCCGTTTCGTCGCCGTAGACCGTTAAGACTTACTGAAAGAGTGCGCGCCGCCATCTGGCCGCGCATGGGCTTTCGTCGTTTGCTTCGCTATCTCAAGCTGAAGCTGGTGCGGCTCTCGGCCTCTCCATACTCCATTGCCGCTGGCGTGGCGGTTGGCGTCGGAGTGTCATGGACACCCTTCCTCGGCGTTCATATCATCATCGCCATGGTCATTGGTTTTGTTCTCAGAGCCAATCTTGTTGCCGCAGCTTTGGGCACAACCTTTGCAAATCCGCTGACATTTCCGTTGATCTGGGCTTCCACTTGGGAGATCGGTCACGTCATATTGGGACGTAGCGACCAGACAGCGTCGGCGCATGTGGATTTTGCCACGCTTTTTAGCCATATGAACTTCATGCAGCTCTGGCGCCCCGTGTTGGAGCCAATGACGGTTGGCGCGCTTATTCCCGGCGCTTTCACAGCCATTCTCGCTTATATCAGCGTCTACGCCATTATCCGCAGCGTCAGAACGAAGAAGGATTTGCAGCGTGCTGCCTTGGCCAAACCGTCTCTGGGTGCTGTAAAATGATTATTGGCATGGGCAGCGACCTCATCGATATCAGGCGCATCGAAACATCGATTGAGCGTTTTGGTGATCGCTTCACCAATCGCTGCTTCACAGACGTCGAGCAGGCGAAATCCGATGGCCGCAAGAACCGTGCGGCATCCTATGCGAAGCGTTTCGCGGCCAAGGAAGCGTGTTCCAAAGCTCTAGGCACCGGCTTGGCACAGGGTGTTTTCTGGAAGGACATGGGCGTCATCAACCTGCCGAGCGGCAAGCCGACAATGAAGCTGACCAATGGCGCGGCAGAGCGTTTGGCCATGCTTTTACCATCGGGACATGAGGCCGTCATTCACCTCACCATCACGGATGAATTTCCCTATGCACAGGCTTTTGTCATCATAGAAGCGTTACCGGTGACGAAATGACGTCTGATTCCACTGCTTCCGCTGGTTTCACACCGCCGTCGGCTATGGAAACGCTTTCCTTTGCCTTGGAAAGGTTCTAGAGAAGTCCGTCGAAATCCAAGAACGAGCAGGCAGGTCTAAGTGTCCGAAAAAGCTGAAAAGAAGCAGAGCGCCCTTTGGGAAAACGTCAAGGTCATCGTGCAGGCATTGCTGCTCGCGATGGTCATCCGCACGGTGCTGTTCCAGCCTTTCACCATTCCGTCGGGCTCCATGATGCCGACCTTGCTGGTTGGAGATTACCTGTTCGTCAACAAGTTCTCCTACGGCTACTCAAAATATTCCCTGCCGTTTTCTCCCGACCTGTTCTCGGGCCGCATCATGCAGTTCAGCGAGCCTAAGCGTGGCGACGTCGTCGTGTTCCGCCTGCCGCCGAACCCGCAGGTGGATTACATCAAGCGGCTTGTCGGTCTGCCCGGAGACCGTGTTCAGGTCACGAATGGCGTCCTCTTCATTAACGGCACTGCTGTACCCAAGCAGCCGGATGGCGTGTTCACCTCTGATTACCGTGCCGATCCCGGCGCCAATGTTCCTGTTTTCCGCGAAACGCTGGATAATGGCGTAAACTTCGACACGCTGGATCAATCGCCTGATTCACGCGGCGACAACACCCGTGAATTCATCGTGCCGGAAGGCCATTACTTCATGATGGGCGACAACCGCGACAATTCGCTGGATAGCCGTTTTGATGTCGGCTTCGTGCCCGCTGAAAACCTGATTGGCCGCGCAAGCGTCATCTTCTTCTCTCTTGGCAATGACACGCCATTCAGCCGTGTTTGGGATTGGCCCGCCAACATGCGTTGGGACCGCCTTTTCAAGGTTGTTCAATGAGCAAGGTAAAGCCGCTTTCGACGGAGGAGATCAATCGTCTGGAAGCCCTTATCGGGTATCAGTTCAAGGAAAAGGCCCGGCTTGACCGGGCCTTGACCCATGCAAGCGCCAATGCCGGAAAGAGCGGCAATTATGAGCGGCTCGAATTTCTGGGCGACCGTGTGCTGGGCCTGTGCGTCGCCGAACTGCTGTTCACGACATTTCGCACGGCAACCGAAGGCGAATTGTCTGTTCGTCTGAACCAGCTTGTCAGTGCTGAATCCTGCGCGGCCATTGCCGATGAGATGGGTCTGCATGTGTTCATTCGCACCGGTGCCGATGTCAAGAAACTGACCGGCAAGGCCATGCTCAATGTACGTGCTGATGTGGTGGAAAGCCTGATTGCGGCCATCTATATCGATGGCGGGCTGGAGGCGGGACGCCAGTTCATTTTGAAATACTGGAACGAGCGCGCCACACGCCTGGATGCCGGGCGGCGCGACGCCAAGACCGAATTGCAGGAATGGGCACACGCAAAATTTGCGGCGACACCCCTTTACAGGATTGACGATCGCACCGGACCGGACCACGATCCAAGCTTCACGGTGACGGTCGTGGTGCCCGGCGTAGCGCCCGAAACGGGTGTTGATCGCTCCAAGCGCGCCGCAGAGCAGGTGGCCGCGACGAAATTATTGGAACGCGAAGGCGTTTGGCAGAAAACCTCTGCCGCAAACTGATTGGATATCCCATGACCGAGCATGAAATGGACGCGACGCCGTCTGAAGACACCGTTGAAGCCGTTGAGAACAGACCGACCCATTCCGGCTTCGTCGCGCTGATCGGGCCGACCAATGCTGGCAAGTCCACGCTGGTGAACCATCTTGTTGGCGCTAAGGTCTCCATCGTTAGCCACAAGGTGCAGACGACACGCGCCGTGATGCGCGGCATTGCCATCCACAACAATGCCCAGATAGTGTTCATGGACACGCCCGGCATTTTCAAGCCTCGCCGCCGGCTGGACCGCGCAATGGTGACATCCGCCTGGGGTGGCGCAAAGGATGCAGATATCATTCTGCTTCTGATCGACAGCGAGCGTGGCCTTAAAGGCGACGCGCAGACGATTCTAGAAGGCCTGAAAGATGTGAAGCAGACGAAAATTCTCTGCCTGAACAAGATCGATCAGGTGCAGCGCGAGGATTTGCTGAAGCTGGCATCTGCCGCCAATGAAATCGTCAATTTCGACCGTACCTTCATGATCTCGGCGACCAACGGTTCCGGTTGCGATGATCTGATGAACTATCTGTCGGATGAGTTGCCGCAGGGCCCTTGGTACTATCCGGAAGACCAGATCTCGGATCTTCCCATGCGCCAGCTTGCTGCCGAAATTACCCGCGAAAAGCTGTTTTTGCGCCTTCACCAGGAATTGCCATACGCATCTCACGTGGAAACCGAAAAGTGGGAAGAACGCAAGGATGGCTCCGTGCGCATCGAGCAGGTCATCTATGTCGAGCGTGACAGCCAGAAGAAGATTGCTCTGGGCAAGAATGGCGATGCCATCAAGGCTATCTCGTCATCCTCGCGCAAGGAACTCTCGGCAATTCTTGAGCAGACCGTCCACCTCTTCCTTTTCGTGAAGGTCCGCGAAAACTGGGGTGATGACCCGGAGCGCTTCCGCGAAATGGGTCTGGAGTTTCCTCGAAACTGATGATCCACGGCGGGACCGACGTGGTTTCCGGGTGAATGCTCTGATAGCCTTATCGTTTTCGTTGTTTATGGATACCCATGTCGCCCAAGAAGCCTAACGGAATGTCGACCACCCCTTGCGAGCAATGTCCCTTGCGAGGTCTCAAATATTTCCGTGATTTTTCTCCGGCCGAACTGGGTTTCGTTTCCCATTTCAAAACCGGCGAGCTTTCTGTGGAGCCGGGCGCCATCGTGTTGATGGAGGGCTCTCACAGCGCGCATCTCTACACGATCCTGCAAGGCTGGGGCTTTCGTTACAAGACGCTGGAGGATGGACGCCGTCAGATCCTCAATTATCTGATGCCCGGCGATCTCGTCGGGTTGCAGGGAACCGTCATGGGCGAGATGCAGCATTCCGTTGAGGCGCTGTCACCCATTACGCTGTGTGTTTTCGAGCGCGGACGGCTCAACAGTCTCTTTGGCGATCACCCCTCACTCGCCTATGATATTACCTGGATAGCGGCCAGCGAAGAGCGGATGCTCGATAGCCATCTTCTCAGCGTCGGGCGAAGAACGGCGCTGGAGCGGGCAGCATATTTGCTGGCGCTGTTGCACAACAAGGCGGTGCGCGTCGGCCTTATGGAGAAAGACGGCCCGATACCGGTGACGCAGCAGCACGTCGCCGATACGCTCGGCTTATCCATCGTGCACACCAACAAGACCCTGCGCAAACTCGCCGACAAGGGCTTGATTCGCTGGACAGATAAAGGTTGTATTGTTCTTGATGCGACGGGCTTGGCCCAGATTGCGAGTTGGGAACCGGATTTGCGCAATTTGAGGCCATTTATCTAACAATTCTAATATAAAACAGCTCGTTTCGGTATGTCTTTTTTAAATGACGATGTTGACCCGATCTGCGATGTGATAGGAATTGGTTCCGTGAATGTTCATGGATTTTTTGAGTGCTGCGATATTTTAAGCGGCCGGAGAAGATAAAATATGTTGCCTCAGCGGGTCCTCATCGTAGAGGATGAATATCTGGTTGCCATGGATGTGGAAACATCGCTTCAAGCCATGGGCGTTAAAGCGATCGATATTGCCACGACTTTATTCCAGGCCAAGGAGTCACTGCTCCGCGAAAAGCCTGACTGCGTTCTTCTCGATGTCAGCCTTTCTGATGGCATGAGCTATGAGCTTGCGCGCCACCTGAGGGAACATGCAATTCCTTTTGGCTTTGTGAGTGGTTACGGCGACACGAGCGGCTTTCCGCCTGACTTCGCCGATTCGCATCTTCTCGATAAGCCCTTCGGTGAAGTCGAGTTGAAGACTTTCGTCACGCGCATCATGACGCAGTAAAAGGCCCAAGCGCTCACGCGCCAGATCGGCTATATAAACTTTGTAGTAGCAGATCGAGCAACCCATCCATGCAATGGCAGGACGACGCGATTATTCTGGGCGTAAAACGCCACGGTGAGACGAGCGTCATTGCCGAGGTGATGACGCGCACCCGCGGGCGTTATCTGGGGCTTGTGCGATCAGGCCGCTCCCGCAGCATGCAACCGGTGCTTCAGCCGGGAAACCGTGTTGATGTGATATGGCGGGCGCGTCTGGATGACCATCTCGGCGAATATCGCATCGAGCCACTGCAGTTGCGCGCGGCACAGCTGATGGAAACAGCAACTGCGGTTTATGGCGTCCAGGCCATGGCTGCGTTGCTCAGGCTATTGCCGGAGCGCGATCCGCACCCGCATCTGTTCGAGGCGCTGGATGTGATTCTCGACAATCTCTCAGACCCTGCCGATGCCGGTGAGCTTTTCGTGCGCTTCGAACTGGCCGTGCTGAACGACCTCGGCTTCGGGCTTGATCTTGAGGAATGCGCAGCCACTGGCCTGCGCGACGACCTTGTCTATGTGTCGCCAAAGACGGGCAGGGCGGTGTCGCGCGCAGCGGGCGCGCCCTATGCAAGCCGTATGCTTGCGCTGCCTCAGTTTCTGAACAAGGAAAACTCCAAAGCTGCCGACAGCGAAAGTCTGGCAGCCGCCTTCAGACTGACAGGCTATTTTCTGCATCGCCATGTCTATGAACCGCGAGGCCTCAACGAAAATGCCACCCGCGACGGTTTCGTGCAGGCGGCATTAAAGGCTTTGGACAAGGCTTCCTGATAGACGCTTACGCCGGGACTGGACGTGCCACGGCGCGCTCCTGGATTGGCCAGTGCACCACGGCGGCAAAAAGGCCCATGGCAACACCCAGCCACCAGACGATATCGTAAGAACCGAGCTTGTCGTAGAGAAAACCACCCAGCCAGACGCCGAGAAAAGACCCGATCTGGTGCGACAGGAACACGACGCCGCCCAGCATGCCGAGATGGCGTGTGCCGAACATGATGGCGACGAGGCCATTTGTGGGGGGCACGGTGGACAGCCAGAGAATGCCCATCACAGCCGCGAAAATGATGACCGATGTGGGTGACTGCGGCAGAAGCAGGAAGGCCGTAACGGCGATGGAGCGCCCAATATAGATGTAGGCGAGCAGGTAGGGCTTGGGATAACGCTGGGCGATGAAGCCAGCAGCAAGCGAACCGGCAATATTGAAAAAGCCGATCAGGGCCATGGCAATCACGGCATAACGCGGCTCAATGCCGATATCCCCCAGATAGGCCGGGAAATGTGCGGTGATGAAGGCGACCTGAAAGCCACATACGAGAAAGCCGGTGGCCAGCAGCAGATAGCTTCTGTGGCTGAGGGCTTCCCGCAGTGCCTCTCCAGCCGTCTGCTTGAATTGAGCCTGAGATTGGGTGCCGGACGATGAGTTGCCGCGCAGAGGCCACGCCAGAAGTGGCACAAGCAGCATCATCGCAGCCAGCCAGACAAGGCTGTCCGACCATCCATAGGTGGAGATCAGGCCCTGGCTGATGGGTGCGAAAATGAACATGCCTGCAGACCCGGCAGCCGTTCCGATGCCGAACGCCATGGAGCGCTGCTCCGGCGTAACATGGCGGGCAAATGCCGAGAGAATCACGCTGAACGATCCGGCCGCGACGCCCAAGCCCACCAGCACGCCGCCACCCAGATGCAGCCACAGCGGTGAACTGCCGATGGACATGCAGACAAGCCCCGCCGCATAAAGGACACCCGACAGGATTAGCACGCGCCCCGTTCCGAACTTATCGGCCATGGCGCCGAAGATCGGCTGGCCAATGCCCCAGAACAGGTTTTGCAACGCCATTGCCAGCCCGAAGGTGGATCGATCCCACCCGGTATCGGCCAGCATGGGCAATTGGAAAAAGCCCATGGCCGAACGAGGGCCGAAGGTCAGCACGGCAATCAGCGAGCCAGCGGCGATGATGAGCCACGGCATGGGGTTAGCGAGAGGCGAGCGCGTAGCATTGGACATTGAAAATTTCCCCAACAGGAGAAAAAGACTATCTCCAGCCAGGCCGCTGCACCAGCAACTTTTCTTGACCGATCAATGAGTGCTGTTGATAGGCTGTGTCTGGGGAGGGCTCAGCCCCGCGTCTTGATCGCCCATCCTTCGCTTCGCTGTTCCATGACCTTCAAAACATCCCCCACAGCGATAGACCCTTCGCCGCGTGGTGTCAGGTTCCATCCAAACAAGACGCCCGGCACGCGCCGATCGGCGGACATGCGGATGCGGCTCATGGCTTTTATGGGGGAGGGCACGTCGCGGGAGCCGGTTTGCTGGTCTTGTGAGGTCATGATGCAGCGTGTGCAGGGCTTGACGAGATCAAAGCGGATGCCGTTGATTTCGATTGTCTCCCAATGGTCCTCCGCCCATGCTTCATCAGTCTCGACCACGATGTTTGGGCGGAAGCGTTCCATGCCAACTTCACCCTCGCCATTGGCGGCCATATCCTTGTTCAGAGTGGCAAGGGATGCTGTGGTCGTCAGCAGGATCTGGTAGCCATCCGCAAAGGTCACGGGCGTGTCATCCCCTGTCCAGTCGATGTTGGCGCTGCGGCGCGAGGTCTCATCGAAGAATGCAAGCTTGACGTCCTGGCCGAGCCAACTCGACAAGGCTGCATTGGCATCATCATTTGCGATGGCCGCATCGACCGTGGATCTCCAGACCGTGGCATCGATCCGCTTGGTCGATGGTGAAGCAAGGACGTGTCCTTTACCATCCATGGAAAGCGTGTAGCCGCTTTGTTCAGCCCGCGTGATGATGCTGGCAATGTCTGGCAGTTCGCGCTGAGTGATGAATTGCCCCGCTGGATCAATCAACATCAACCGCCGGTCTCCCGGCAACCCCTCGGGCGCGATGAGGCTTTCGGATAGCGAGATGCCTCTACTGCTTTTGAGCGGATAGATGTTGAGTTCGGTAATGCGCATTCCGTTCTCCATGCCTCAGGCCCTAAATCTCATCCAGAAACAGGTCCAGAACCTGTCGCAGCCGTTCGTGTCTTTCGCCAGCAATCTGCCGTCCGGCCTCGGTCTGGAAGCCATCTGCCAGTTTGAAGAGCTTGTTTTCGAAATGGTCGATGGCGAAGCGCCGGTCGTCGAGCGGGCGGTTTTGTGCCAGTGGATCGTGCGGATCATAGAGCGCAGACCCCATGCGACCGGCAATGTAAAAGCAGCGGGCAGCGCCCACCATGCCGATGGCATCCAGACGGTCTGCATCCTGAAGAATTTTTGCTTCCAGCGTTTCCGGCGCGATATTGGCCGAAAAACTGTGGGTCAGAATAGCGTGGGCGACAGCCTCGATGTTGGCATCGCTCCAGCCCATAGCCTGCAAGATGCCAGATGCCTTTTCGGCTGCCAGCCGCGATGCTTGCGCACGAAGCGGAGAGTTCTTCTCCACTGCCACGCAATCATGCAAGAGAACGCTGGCGGCCAGCACCGCGCCATCGCCACCTTCTTGCGCGTGAATGCGCATCGCATTGCGAAAGACGCGGTGAATATGCGCCATGTCATGCGATCCGTCATCGCCTTCGGTGGCATGCGGTATCAGCGTTTCCGCCAGTGCCTCGAAAGGTGCGAAAGCCTGTGCCTGCATGTGATTCCCCCGTTTTATTGTGTGTTGTTTAAAGGGGGAGGCACGGGTGCACAATCACCCTTGCGCTTCCTCCGTCTTCGGCTGTGATGTCAAAATCTTCTGATAGAACAGGCCAATGCCGATCAGCACAACGCCGAGGCCGATGAAGGACAAGGCGCGCAACACACCTTCCAGATTGCTCATATCGATCAGGAAGGCTTTGGCGACGGCGAGGAAGACCAAAGCCGCCGAGGCAAGCCGCAGGCTTTTTGCATCAAAGCGCGAACCGAGCACGAGCAACAACACGCCGATGACGAGCCAGACCACGGAATAGCTGTAGGTCTCGCCCTGAAGGAAGCCCTTCCAATCCGCGATATTTTCTCCCTGCCAGAAACGGCGAACGGACAGCGTTGCCCAGGCAAAGCCGAGTGCCGCGCCTGACAATGCCAGAGCCGTAACATAGGCCGCTGGGCGTTTGTCCCGCGCATACCAGGCAAGCCCGGCATAGGCGATGGCTGGAAGCAGATAGCCAATCAGCAGCAGGTTGAAGAACGGCCATGGGCCGGTGCTTTCGCCGGTAAGATAGGGGTTGAGGCCGTAAAAGTGGGCAATCAACACATTGGCCATGGCGATAACGCCAGCGACCATTGAGCCATAGCGGAAGACCGGGCTGGGGCTTTTCAGGTCCAGCGTCATCAGCACGCCGGACATGCCAATGGTCAGCAGCGTGTAGATTGACTGTTCACCAAGGGTCGGTGTCGCCGAGTTCAGAACGCCGCCATTCATGGCATGGCGTACAAGGATCGCGATGGCAAGCAGGCCGAGCAGGCTGGCGACGGCTTGCAGAGTGTTCTTGACCCGTGCACCCGGCCAGTCCCGCAGCAGCCATGCGGATGCGATGGCAAGCAAGGCAGGAATTCCGTAACCGGGCAGGAGTGCGTTGAACACGGGCGTCGTGCCAAGGTTCTGCGGGCCGACGATGGTCGGTTCCCACGCAATGCGGCCCAGAACGAAGACGCAAGCGAGCACCATGGCCCATGGCAGTGCCGACCATGAGACGCGCCGGGTTGCCAGCACATAGACAAAGCCGATGGCTGGAATGAGAAGGGTGGTGGCAAGCCCTGATGTCAGCGTGTGAACGATGAAGACAAAGGCGAGGAACGAGCCGATCAGCATAATGTTGATGGGCGTGGTAAAACCGTCTTCACGTTTCAGAGTGAGCCGATAAGCGCCACCCAGCAGCACAAGGGCGACGGCCAGACCGTAAGCCGCGTGCAACCAGTCCCGGGTGAGATTGCCATATTCCACAAAGCTGATGATGCCGAGACCGAGCGGAACGGCGACGCCGATAAACGCCCACATGGCTCCGAAAGACGGATCAAGCGCGGATTTGCGCCGTATGGCCTGCCAGGAAAACAGCAGGAACAGAATGCCCATGATGCGCGTAACTGGAGCCTGCGCGGCGACATCAATGCCAACCGATGATAGGGTTGCCGTTCCATCACCCACGGTCGGCAGGTAGTTGACGCCAAAGCCTGCCAGCAGGTTCGCGCAGCCAAGGGCTGCCAGCGAGGCGAAGATGGCGGACCAGACTGCGTGGTTGCGTCCTGCACCCATTGCAGCGAGACCCAACACCAGAACGGCCATGGCAAAGGCCGGGTGCATGGTTATGCCGGTTTCGATGACGGAAAATGCAAGTGCCGGAAGCACGATGGCCAGAGATAGTGTCACGTTGAGGCTGGCCGGTGGGCGGCCCAGCAGTTCCCGGATGACAGGAAAACGGCTGTCCAAACGCGGTGCGTAAACAGCCATGCCGGCCGGCTGGCTGGTATATTTACCCGGCCAGATCCAGATGGAGCCGGCGATCATGGTAAGAAGGCTTGCCACCACAGGTTCGGCCTCGATCAGGGGTGCATAGACCATGTAGCCGATGGCCCAGAGGCCAAGCCCGACATTGGCCAAAGCCGGAACGAAATGCCAGCGCTGGCTTCGCGATGCTGCCGCAGTGGCAAGCCAGGAGGCGGTGAGAAAGCCAAACAGGGCCCATATATTTGGGGTCTCGGTCGAGATCAGCGCGGGTGTCACCATCGAGCCGAGAAGGCCAAGTCCGGCCAGCGCTTGCCCATGCAGAAGCGAAAGACCAATCGTCGCAAAGCCGACCAGCGCCAGCAGGATGAACGCTGTCGTAGGCCCGATATAGTCGTAAATGCCATAGGCCGCATAGGTCACGCCAAACAGGGTGAGGGCGCCCGCTGCGGTGAGAATGCCGGGAATCATGGCGTTGGAATAGGCGGTGGCGATGCCCGGCATCGCTTTCCGACGAACCGCTTCACCGGCTGCCATCAGCATCAGGCCGAAAGCCGCAGCCATGGAAAGGCGCACAGCCGGGCTGAGCAGGCCGCTTTCAATGGAATACTTGACGAGGAAGATGCCGCCCAGCGCCAATGCCAGGCCACCGGCCCAAACGGCCCAGCGTGCACCAAGCTTGCTTTCAAAGCTTTCTTTGGGGCGTAGCGCCGCAGCCGGTGGTGTTTCAGCTTGTTTGTCTGCGCTCTCGGCGAAAACGTCTTCCTGAGCCGTTGCTGCGACAATGTTCTCTTCGAGAGGCAGCGGTTGTTCCGGCACGGGTTCTGCGAGAGGGGCTTCGCCGGAGGCCATCCGGGCCTTCAAGGCCGTCAACTCTGCCTCGACGGCTGTCAGGCGTCTGGAGTTCTTTATACTCGCATTCAGCGTGTAGAAGAAGGCAAAGACGTAGCCAATAGCGATCAGCAACAGGAGTGATGTCATAACAACCTCAAATATGATCCTGTTTTCTAGGCGCTTTCTCGCTAATTAAGCAAGTTTGCTTGTGGACAACTCCTCTGCCCATCGTTTGGCAAGCACCACATCGTCCACGCCCAACTCGTGGCCGAGCGGCACAAGTGCCATCTGCGCATCCGCTCCGCTCTGGATCAGGTGCTGCTTCAGAATGTCGGCTTTTTCCCGGTGGCGATCGGTTTCACCGGCTGCCAGCGTGACGCGTGTGCCGGAAAGATCCGCGTGCGGCCACTCGGTTAAGACAGGCATCGGCCGCAACAGTAGGGCATGTCGTGCCAATTGCGGATGAAGCGCGAAGAATGCCGCCGCGAAGTTTGCCCCGTTCGAGTGGCCGATAAAACTCAACCTGTCCCGGTCGATACCATAGACACCAATGGCCTCTTCCACGAATGAGGCGAAGGCTTCTGCTTCGGAAACAATATCCTTCTCATCGAAGCTGAGATCGCCAAATCGGCGGAACCAGCGGGCAATATCCTCTTCTGTGCTACGCCCACGCACACCCAGCAGGGTTGCGCGCGGGTTGGCGTTGTGGGCAAGCGCCATCAGGCTCGTTTCGCTCCCGCCGGAGCCATGCAACAGGAGGATGGTGGAGCCATCCGGCTCAGAGGGCGTGTAAAACCGGTGAACGAACGGCAAATCGCGGTAAATGACGCGCTCTTCCCCCGGCATTGAAAACTGCGGCAGTGCCACCCGGACATCATCTTCATCCCGCATGAAAAGTTGGGGGATGAACAGGTGCTCTCCCAATGTCTCAACTGGCTCGTCCACCGTCATGCCGGGCGCATCTGTTGCCATTTCAATCAGGACGTCGCCGGGTTCGCGCACGTAGAGCGAGGAGAAATACTTGCGGTCATGCGCATTGGTGGCGGATGAGTTAAGCGATTGCAGCCCCTTCAGTGTCTCGTCCAGTTCGTCCATATCTGCGGCACGAAAAGCAATATGATCCACCGTACCGGTGCCGGGTGCGCTGGACCAGAAGCCGGTCGCGTCGCGCACATCGATCACATCTCCCGATGCTGAAACCGTGCGGCGGATCGAGCCGCTCTGGCCTGTACGGGTGTAGCCAAAATGCTTTTTCAGGAAACTTTCCGTTTCCTCCGGCACTTCGCTCAGCATGGTTGCACCGCGGATGCGGCGGATGGCGTGCTCACGCGGAATGCCCGGCGCTTCATACACACTCTCATCGCCAAAGGCATGGGTGCCAACCAGTTTCAGGATAATGCCATCAGGGTCTTTGAGGCGAATGACCGGCTCGCCAAATTCCTCCATCGGTCCTTCTGTTCTCACACCTGCCTGCAATGCGCGGGTCAGCCAAAAGCCGATGCTGGCAGGATCAATCGCCAGCGACACTTCCAGCGTCTGGCCATAGCCGACGCGACCCTGCGCTCCGTCTTCCCACACCAGAAAGGTCAGCAGGGAGCCGGGAGAGGCCGAATGATCGCCGTAAAACAGATGAAGCTGCATGGCATCTTCAAAACCCGCCGTGCGCTTCACCAGCCGCAGGCCCAGAAAGCCGACGTAGAAATCCACATTGGCCTGCACTTTGCGGGTAATCATGGTGATGTGGTGGATACCAAGTGCCGATGTCATGCCTGTCTCCTGCGTCGTTTCCTCGTGGGCCCTATGTTCTTCGGCGGCGAAAATTTAGCAATGCGACGGATTGAGAACGATGTGTTCGTTTCGTGAACAATCCCGTGAAAGCAGCTCCTTTTGCCCGCAATTTATGCGCTTTGCTCGATCCACATTCTGAAAATGATTACATATTGTGCGGAAAATATTTTGAGTAAAATATGTGCGATTTCTGCTTGCTATCGCAAACCAAATTGTTTTCTATGGTCCCAACAACATAAAAAACCTCCAGAGGGAAATTTCAGATGTTCACGCGAAGGCTGTTTTCGAAGACAGCGGCTTTGGCCGCTATGGGTTTGTTTGTCGGTATATCCACCGCGCCGATGACAGCCTTCGCGCAGACCCCCATCAAATTCACACTCGATTGGAAATTCGAAGGCCCAGCCGCCGGATTTCTGCTGGCGCTGGACAAGGGATATTTCAAGGCCGAAGGGCTGGATGTGACCATCGATAGCGGCAACGGCTCGGTAGAAGCCATCCCGCGTGTGGCCACGGGCGCCTACCAAATGGGCTTCGGTGATATCAATTCGCTGATGAAGTTTCTGGACGAAGACCCGACCCAAAAGGTCAAGGCCGTCTATATGGTCTACGAGCGCCCGACCTTTGCCGTCGTTGGCCGCAAGTCGCTGGGCGTGACGAATGATCCGAAGTCGCTGGAAGGCAAAAAGCTGGGTGCACCGCCGCCGGATGGCGCATTTGCCCAGTGGAAGGCCTTCAAGCAGGTTGCCAAGATCGATGATAGCAAGATCGATATTCAGTCCATCGGCTTTCCGGTGCGGGAGCCGATGCTGGCCAAGGGTGACGTGGATGCTGTGTTTGGCTTTGCCTTTTCCGTCATCCTGAACCTGAAGGCGCAGGGCATTGCCGATGATGATATTGCGACCATTCTGATGGCCGAGCATGGCTTGAATCTTTATGGCAACGCCGTCCTCGTCAACACTGATTTTGCAGCGGAAAACCCTGATGCGGTCAAGGGTTTCCTGAAGGCGCTGGCCAAGGGCTTTGCCGATTCGGTCAAGAACCCGGAAGAGGGCGTTGCCGCCGTTCTGAAGCGCAACGAAACGCTGAACCCCGACATAGAATTGCAGCGCCTGACAATGGCAAATGCTATGAACATCAAGACACCCTATGTGATTGAAAATGGCATGGGCGGGGTCGATCCGGCCCGGCTTGCAGCCTCCATCGAGACACTGAAAGTGTCAGTCGGTCTCAAGGGCAACGTCAAGGCCGAGCAGGTCTTTGATGCGAGCTACTTGCCGCCGAAGGCAGAGCGTCTGCTTCCGTAAGTCCAAACAGGAACTTGATGTTGCGAGAGAGCTATCCCCGGCCTTTGACCGGGGATGACGTTTCTCATTCAAAGACGCATTCTCGAAAAATCGCAGGAACTGGAATGGCTCAACTCGTTGAAATCGATGGCGTTGATATGCGCTATGGCGGGGCATCTGGCACGCTCGCTGTCAGCGGCCTCGATCTCAAGGTCAAGAAGGGGCAGTTTGCCGCCGTGGTCGGGCCATCCGGCTGTGGCAAATCGACATTGATGAAACTCGTCACCGGCCTGCACATTCCGCAAAAGGGCAATGTCATCGTGGCGGGTAGTCAGGTTACAGAGCCGGTTTCGATTGTCGGTATGGCATTCCAGAACCCAACCATGCTGCCATGGCGCACGACGCTGGAAAACATTCTGCTGCCGCTGGAAATCGTGGAGAGGCACCGCCACCGGCTGCGGGCCAACAAGGCGGAATATGTGGCCAAGGCCGAGCGCCTGCTGGAAATCGTCGGGCTGAAGGGTTTCGGCTCCAAGTTTCCCTGGCAGCTTTCCGGCGGCATGCAGCAACGCGCCAATCTTTGCCGCGCGCTCATTCATGAGCCGGAACTCCTGATGCTGGATGAGCCTTTTGGTGCGCTGGATGCCTTTACCCGCGAGGAGCTGTGGTGCGTCATCCGCGATCTTCACGCTGCCAAGCGCGTGACCATCATTCTTGTAACGCATGATCTGCGCGAGGCGACATTTCTTGCCGACAAGGTTTTCGTGATGAGCGCAAGGCCGGGCCGGATATTGGCCGAGCACAAGGTACCCTTTGCCCGCCCGCGCCAGCTTGATCTGATGTATGAAAAGAATTTCAACGAAATGGTGCAGCAGTTGCACGGCGAAATCGCCAAGGCGCGGGCGGCAGCATGAGCAAGTCCATCGAAAGCCCCGCTACAACACCGTTGCGCCTGCCGCTGGTGGCCCGCATCAACTGGGTCAAGGCCGCCCCATGGCTTTATACGATTGTGCTTTTTCTGGCCTGGGAACTGCTGGTCTATGCGTTGAAGATGCCGCAGACCATTTTGCCATCGCCCACAAGGGTTGCTCAGGCCATCGTACAATATTGGTCGCCGATCTGGAAGAATTCGCTGCAAACTTTGTATACCACTACGCTCGGATTTGCGCTGGCGGTGGTGACGGGCTTGGGAATCGGCCTTTTTATCGGTTGGTCGAAGACGATCTATGCGGGCCTTTACCCGCTGATGATCGGCTTTAATGCGGTTCCCAAGGTGGCGCTTGTTCCCATTCTCGTCATCTGGTTTGGCATCGGCACCGTGCCTGCGGTGCTGACGGCATTCCTGATTTCCTTCTTCCCCATCGTCGTCAATGTCGCCACAGGTCTTGCGACCATCGAGCCGGAGACGGAAGATGTGCTGCGTGCGCTTGGGGCAAAGAAGATGGATATCATGCTGAAAGTCGGCATTCCGCGCTCCATGCCTTACTTCTTCGGATCGCTGAAAATCGCCATCACGCTCGCCTTTGTCGGCTCTGTGGTGTCTGAAACGGTTGCCTCCAACTACGGCCTCGGCAACATGATGAGCTCCGCACAAAGCCAGTTCAACGTGCCCCTGGTTTTTGCCGGTCTTCTCATGCTCGCCGTAGAGGGCATTGCAATGTATGCGGTGATGGCGTGGATTGAACGGCGCATGACCGGCTGGGCGCACCGCTCAACCATGGGGCAATAAGGCCGCCAAACGCAAACAAGGCCAGATTAACCGGCCTTGAGCAATGGCGTCATTCGGAAGCCTGTTCGCTTGATTTTACGGCTTTAGCGTCGAACACTGTCCTCAAGGACTTTGTCATGTCGCGCGTTGTCGCAAACCAGCTGTCGCTTTTCGCCCAATATCTGAGCGTCACCTTTGCGCTATCGCCGCTGACGGAATCGACAAACGTCGTCGGTGCGGGATCCAGCAAAACGCGGCTATCGGAACGGGCCAGTTCCAGCAGCATCTCCTGTGTCTCTGCCGTGCTTTCTCCTGTCGGTACTGTCACGCTCAGCTCGTGGCGACGCGAAGGAAAGCGGCTGTAATTGGTAATAGGCACATTCCAGAGCGTGGAGTTGGGCGCAAGGCGATAAAGCCCGTCGCTTGTCTTCAATTCAGTGGCGAAGAGGCCGATTTCCACGATTGTGCCGCTGACGGAGCTGGTTTCGATATATTCGCCCACGCGAAATGGGCGCAGAACCAGAAGCATGATGCCAGCAGCAATGTTCTGCAATGTTCCCTGCAAGGCAAGACCAATGGCCAAACCCGCCGCGCCAAGCGCCGCGAGAACCGATGCTGTCTGTACGCCAAACTGGCCAAGCACCATGACGAGAACGAGAATGAGGACGATGTAGCGAATGGCGCCGGAGAAAAAGCGTGCCAGCGTTTCATCAAAACCGCGGACGCGCGACAGGCCTTCATAGGACCAGCGCTGCAGGAGGGTGGCGGCAAGCCAGCCTATGATGAGGAGGACGATGGCGCCGACGATGGAGAAGGAATATTGGACCATCAGGGCGCTTGCCTGACGAAGTGCCGCCTGCGATGCGACGAGAATACCGGTAGCCTGCTGGTCCATTCAAATTCCCTTGTTCAAAGATATTCCACACGTGTTCAACTTCGAAACGAACAACGGGCAAGTGGGTTCCGGTCTAATTATGCGGAAAGCGGAAAAACGAAGGGCACGTTTCCGTCCGTATCCGCGCCACGGGCAATGGCCTTGACTGCGCTGACAAGCGCGCCATTGCGGCCAAGCAACCTGTCACCGATCTCGATGATGCGCGCATTCGGCGTGGCGAAAGGAGAGACGGTGCGCAGCCGGGCGGCGAGGATGGCATCGTCCTCATCCGGCTTTACCGCAAGCGCCACGATGATCGCAGCCGCCGGTGAGCGGGAGACGCCCATCCAGCAATGGACCAGAAGCGGTGCCGATTGGTCCCATTCTCGCGCAAAATCGATCAGTGTCTGGACGTGGACATCGTCGGGCGCGATCAGCTTGTCATTGCCCTTGAACGTAATGTCGTTCATTTCCAGCGTCAGATGCCGGTCTGCGGAAATAACAGCCGGGCGGTGAAACGCCTGTTCCTTGGCAATCAACGTCACCATTTCACGCGACTTGTGGCGCACAGCCATTTCGGCAATGCGTGACAGGGGAGACACAACAATTTCGCTCATGCATGGCTCTTTCGAAGCAGTTCTATGGCCTCGAAGCGTTCCACGAAGCGGTGTTGCGCATCAATCGCCGGAAGGGGATCGATGTCTATCATGTCTCTGGTAATGCCACGCGGCAGGCCGAAGAACTTCTGGGCTTCCGCCAGGGAAAAACCTGCAAGTTCCGTTGCTTCGAAAAAGGCGGCGACCGTGTCTGCCTTCTTGATGCGGTCCTTCAAGTCCCTGCTGGCATGGGGCGGCAGGCCGAAGCGCAGATGCACCGCCGCTTCCAGCCGCTTTTCGACCAGCTTGTAACCGCCGCCCACCACGGATTTGAAAGGGGAAATCATGTCGCCAATCACATATTCCGGGCCATCATGCAAAAGCGCCATCAGCATGTCGTTGGGCGAGGCACTCGTATTCATGCGGCAGAAGATGGTCTCAACGATTAGGCTGTGCTGGGCCACGGAAAATGCGTGGTCGCCGCGCGTCTGCCCATTCCAGCGCGCCACGCGGGCAAGGCCATGCGCGATATCTGCAAGCTCGACATCCAGCGGCGAGGGATCAAGCAGATCCAGCCGCCTGCCGGACAACATGCGCTGCCAGGCGCGAGGTGTTTTTGCAGGCGCCACGATCAATCGTCCGCGTTTGCCGCGGGGTCAACAGCGGGAAAGCTGAGGCCGGTCCATGCTGGGAGCGCAACAGTCACCGCCACGCCAGATGCTGTCATGGCCACGCCAGACGCCATGGCATCTGCGGCGCGATCGGTGCGGATGATGGCAAGGCCTTCGGTTCCGGCAACGGTGCCGAGCGTGCCGATTGGCTTTCCGCCAGCCATGATATCGGTACCGCTGTCGGGCAGTTCGGCCTCGCCTGTGACGATGACGACGCGGCGGCGTGCCGTGCCGCGATGCTTCATGCGCGAGACGACTTCCTGGCCGACAAAGCACCCTTTCCGGAAAGATACGCCGTCATTCACATCCATCAACACATCATGAGGGAAGGCATCGTTCAGCGCATAATCGACCCCTGCAACGACGATGCCATTAGAAATGCGCAGCGCATCATAGGCTGAGGCGTCACCGGACGTCGTGCCGGGCAGCCGGTAGAGATCGATACCAGCCTTGGCGAAGCGGCTGTCCTTGATGGCGCCATCGGGCGCATTTTCACCCCAGAAGACGCTGACGCCCTCGCTTTCGCCTGCCTTCAGATCAACCGGTGCCCGCAGCTTGTACATGGTCAGGCGGCGCAGAAGCGCATCCTTTTGGTCAACGCCCGTTTCAAGAACAAAACCTTCACCATTCTGCCAGATCAGGAACTCGAACATGATCTTGCCCTGCGGCGTCAACAGCGCAGCAGCGCGTGCTTCGCCTGCGGGCAGTGATTCGAGATCGGGCGTGATGAGGTTTTGCAGAAAATCCAAAGCTCCGGTGCCGGAGACATGGATGAAAGCGCGGTCGTTCAAAAAGGCGGAAGACATCGGCATTCCATTCGGGTTTGTTCACCCTGACAATTAGGGTCTTTGAACGCGAACAGCAAGCGCGGCGACATTAGTCACCGGCCGTGAAGAACTTCCACTGGCCATCTGGCGAGATGCCGATGCGGTAAAAGCTGTAATTGCCATATTCCTGCATGTCGGCCAGATCACCGGCTGTGATGATGCGCAACAGTTCCACTTTTTCCGGTTGCGTCAGCGTGGTGAGCGACTTGCCAGCGAAATAGGGGAAGACATAGGTCTCATCAGGCGTGCCAGCATCGACACGGGCATAGCCGGTGGACAGAAGGTCGATGATGATGGCGAGCACTTCCAGACCATCGGGGTCACCGGAAAAGCTCTTCAACGCGGCAATCGGATCGTTGCCGCTATCGCCATCAATGCGCGCCTGATTGGGGCCAGTGTTGACGAGCGGGCGCAGCTTTTCGATGTCGCCTGTGGCGGCAGCGTCGATGATGAGCTGGCGCAGACGGCGCACAGGCTCAGGTGCCTTGCTGATATCATGCTCAATCTGCGCTGAAATCTGCGGCTGCTCTGGTGTGGCCTGCTGGCCGGATCCGCGATTCACGAGCGGGTCGGGCAGGGGAATGCCCTCGGAATCACCCTCAACGGCGTCAGGCTCGGTTGCCTGCTGTTCCTGCGCGGTTTTTTCGGTCTCGCTTGCCGGTGCCTGGGCTGGTCTCAATTCCGAGAGCGCATAGGCGTTATGGGTAAAGCTGCCCGTGGCAAGCGTCAGAGAAATCAACAGGGAAAGCGCGGCAGAGGACCGCAGCCCGTTGCGAGAGCAAGACATGACTGAACTCCAGCTTACTGAATAATGCGGTGAGGGGAAAATTCGCCCTCGAGCATCCGCTGGCGTAGCGATTCGAGCATAGCTTCTGCACCGGATTCGCCGTGCATACGGATTGTTTCACGCATGGCCAAAGCAATAGCGGCGTCTGCAATGATCTCTGGCTCGATGCCATCGGCCATACCATCGGCCCATGCTTCGTTCTGATGTTCCAGAGCGACCTGCATCTTTTCATGCACGATCATATCATGGATTTCGTTACGGCTTGTTTGCATCTTTCATCCTCGACAGGCAGGCAACTCGTTACCACCCTGTTAACAACTCTAACAGTCTTTTATCAAAACGGCACGGCCTGCGGCTAAAAGAGGTTAATAAACCGCTAATTTCCGAACCTGGACGCAATTTCTTGTGCCAGTGTTGCCCCTTCGATACGGTATTTCTCTTCGGCAGCGATGGCAGCTGGTGTGCATGCCGTGTGAACCGCTGCAAAAGCGCGGTATCCACGGTTGAATGCAGCCGTCATGCGTTGTTTGCGTTTTGGTTCGTTGGCCGTATCCGCCGCCAACAGATCGTTCATGGATTTGCGCCACTCCTCCGACCCACTAGCGGGGCAAAGCGTGCGCAAATACTGAATGGAACCCAGTATTTCAGACAGCCGTGCCATCTGGTTATCATAGGGTGCAGGCTTTTCTTCCGGCGGTGCCGCAGGCGATATGACAGACGGTTGCGCAGCCGCCAGCTGGGCCGTAGGCGTGGCAATGCCAAGAGCCAACAGCACAGAGAGGCAAATTCTTCTTCTCATTCGTTTACGCATAAACCAACATGTCGTTTCAACAACTTGGCCGCAGATAGCCGCGATTCTGCTCAGCATTGCAACTGCCCCAGCAAACGTTCGGCGCATTCGAGAACGCTATCGGGCGTGGGTAGTTTGCGAATTTCCTCAAGCGTGTACCATCCGGCCTCCGCCGCATCGTCAGCCGCCTGCACATCGCCTATGCTATCGGCCTCTACAGTGTAGACGGACAGGAAAAAGTGGCTGAGCAGGCGGCCCTCATCATCACGGCTGGGCAAATCATAGGTCGCGAAAAGCTGTGGATGACGTGCAACAATGCCCGTTTCCTCCTCCAGTTCACGCAGCGCCGTTTGTTCCGGCGTCACTTCCGGCTCACCACGCCCGCCCGGAAAAGCAAACATATCCTTCGAGGGAGCGTTGATGCGCCGTATGAGAAGAAGGCGGTCGCCGTTTCTGACGATGGCTGACGAAGCAGGATGCGGTGATGGCATGCTATATCCCTGTTGGAGAGAAACAGGGATTATGCGCTCAACCTTGCAGGAAACGTGGCATGGCCGCGAATAACGGAAAAAAGGCGGTAAAATCCTGTTTACCCTGAGTGATGGACCAGCCGCAGATTGATGCGGTATAAGTGGCGGGAAACGCCGTTGGAACAGCCAGAATGAAACTCTATCTGATCGATAAGGCAGCACTGCTCATTCTTTTTGGAAAGGGAGCTTAGCCATGTGCGGGCGATTTGTGCTGAACGCGACACCAGATGCGGTGGCGGATTACCTTGCTCTGGCAGATCTGGAGGAATTTCCGGCGCGGTTCAACATTGCGCCTACGCAGCCCATCCTTCTCGTTTTGGAGGGGACACGACCTGAACCGGGCAGCAACCTCCCAAACCGGCAGGCCATGCTGGTGCGATGGGGCCTGACACCGGCCTGGGTGAAGGACCCCAAGGAATTTCCATTGCTGATCAATGCCCGTTCGGAAACGGCTATCGGCAAGGCGTCGTTTCGCGCGGCTATGCGGCATCGGCGCGCGCTCATTCCCGCGACCGGCTTTTATGAGTGGCGCAGACCGCCGAAAGATGAGGGAGCAAAGCCGCAGGCTTACTACATCAAACCCAAAACCGGCGGCGTTTTTGCCTTCGCCGCGCTGATGGAAACATGGGCCTCGGCTGACGGGTCCGAGGTGGATACCGGCGCTATTCTGACCATCGGCGCCAACCGCTCCATGTCGCGCATCCACGACCGCATGCCTGTGGTGATTGCGCCCGAAGATTTTACCAGGTGGCTGGATTGCAAGACGCAGGAACCGCGCCACGTGCTTGATTTGATGAACGCGCCGGATGAAGACTTTTTCGAAATGATCCCTGTCTCGGATAAGGTCAACAAGGTTTCAAATACCGGGCTTGAGCTGCTGGAACCTGTGGCGGAAGTTCTGGCTCCCGTCCCGAGTGCAAACGTGCAGCTCTCTCTTTTCTAGGCGCCGATTATCGTCCTCGGTCGCGTTTCTGCCTCTCGGTTTCAATGGCAGCCATGGGGTAGACGCTGTTTCTTCCATTCGCCTTGGCAACGTAAAGAAGTTGGTCGGCAGCTGTCAGTTGCTGGTCTATCGACCCGTTCTTGTCGACTTCCACAACGCCGATGGAGATCGTCAGCGCAAGATCGGCGCTGCTCAACGCCTGACCATTGCGCTCGACCTCATGACGCATCGCTTCGCAAAAGGCGCGAGCCTCTTCGCCGTCAAGGTCTTTCAGAAACAGCGCAAACTCCTCACCGCCAATACGCGCGGCAAGATGATCGCCCGGCGCGCATAGGTCGGACAGAATGAGTGCGAGCTTTTTCAGCGCCTTGTCTCCGGCACTGTGGCCCAGCGTGTCGTTGATTGCCTTGAAGTGATCGATATCGAGGATTGCGATTGAGCCCTGCTTCATCTTCCCGACATCTCTTTTCAGATCATCGAGAAAACTACCCACCTGCTTGAAAAACGAGCGGCGATTGGCAAGACCCGTTAGATGATCTTTCTCGGCAAGATCACGCAGGCGCGTCAACTGCTTGAGGGTCTCGATATTGTTATCGATACGGCACTGCAACTCCTCCGGTACGAAGGGCCTGTAGATAAAGTCTGAAGCGCCCGCCTTTAGAAAATGCGCAGACAGCATCCGGTCGGTGGAGGAGGAGACGCCGACGATACGAAGATTTTCGGAAGAGCGTCTCGCACGGATACGCCGTGTCAGCTCATAGCCATCCATATCCGGCATGAAGTAATCTGTAATAACGAGCTGAACCGAAGGGTTGCTGTTCAGGGCTTCCAAGGCTTCATCGCCTGAATGAGCTTCCAGCACGCTGAAATTCTGCCGCGACAGGATTTCCACCAATGTGGAGCGTGCCGCCTTGGCGTCATCCACGACAAGAATCGTGAACTGCCGGTTGGTCAGAATGCGCTCGACGGTTTTGACCACGGTTTCCACCGTGCGTCTTCCATCCTTGATAATGTAATCAATGATCTTCTTTTCAGCGTAATGCTGTCTCGCCTGCTCGTCGACTTTCCCGGTAAAGACGATGGTTGGTACCTTGTATTCTTCAAGCACGTTGAGAATCTCACCATCAGGGGCATCCGGCAGGGTGAGGCCTGTGAGGGCCAGGGTAAACTGATGCTGGGCGAGAAGCTCAATGGCCTGGCTCATGCTATCGCAATGAAAGACCTCTGCCGTCGTATCGTCTGTCAGCTTGTTTTTCAGCAGGATGGATAAAGCGATGGAATCTTCGACGAGAAGAATTTTGTCCTGCATGGTTCGGTTTCAACCTTTAAAAACGCATCGTCGCAAAATTGCTTTTCAATATCGACGTGGGCATTGCTTTGAATGCAAACGGGAGCAGAGACAATGATCCGAAAAAGAATCGCTAAATCTAATATGTGAGATGCTTCTCGTGTTTTTGCTTTTCGGCGAGAAGCACAGGTGTGACGAGAACATTAGGTGAGATACACCTTAATAAAGTCAGAACTCCCATTAGCAAAAATGGCACCCGCAAGGGTGCCATACTGTAACGAGCGAAACAAAACGGTCGGATGTTCAACCGTGAACCGCAGTAGCCAATCAGGCCGCTTTCGGTTTTTCCGGCTTGCGTGCCAGCATCATCGCCGCTGCCGCAACTGCCTTCAGACCGAGCGGTCTGTAATGGCTTTTCAGGTCGGGCTTCGTGGCCGCTTCGGTCTTTTTCGTCTCGCTCATGTCTGTCTCCGGAGTTCCCCTTGGAAGCATCGATGTGATGCATTCCTGGAAGCCTCTCTCGAAGGAAATCGTGACAAATTCGAGGCGATTTTAATCAATTAAAATTTGCGGCTTGCGACATTTCGTGTTCGTGCACAGACATCACACCGCCACAATGAAGAGGGCGGTCCTTCGCCCCTAAAGGCCGCGATCCATCCCGCCGCCATGCTCATCATGCACGTCTTCGATTGTGAGCGTGCCGTAACGCTTGTGCCAGATACGGGCGCTGAATGGCAGGAATATCAGGTAGACGAGGACCGTCACGACCAGCACCTCCCATGTGAAGCTCATCAGCAATGCAACATAGAGCACGACGATGAGGATCGCAGGAAGAACGAGGTCGCGGCGGATGCGGCTTTCAGATTTGCCGGACCAGACCGGAAGACGGCTGATGAGAAGATAGGCGATCAGGACCGTGTAAGCTGCTGAAACATAGGCAAATGTCTTGCCGGACTCGAGGCCGATGAAGCCGATATAGACTGGCAGGAGAACGAGCATCGCGCCCATCGGCGCGGGAACGCCGACGAAGAACTCGTTCTGCCACGGTGCTTTGACCTCACGCTCCACCATCACGTTGAAGCGCGCCAGACGAAGGCCCGCAGCGATGACGTAGATAAGAGCGGCAATCCAACCCAGAGACCGCGCCTGATCCAGAAGATAGGCATAGACCACAAGGGCAGGGGCGACGCCGAAATTGACGATATCGGCGAGCGAATCCATCTGCGCACCGAATTTCGATGTCGCTTTCATCATGCGTGCCAGGCGACCATCGACGCCATCCAGGAAGGCGGCCAGCAAAACCATGGCAACGGCCAGTTCAAACCGGCCTTCAAAGGCCAGCCGAACGCCGCTCAAGCCCGCACAAATTGCAAGAACGGTGACAAGATTGGGAATGACGAGCCGCAGCGGAATTTCCCGCAGGCGAGGACCTCTTCCGCTGTCATTCGTCATCTCGTGCTTTGCACTCGTTGTTGTCTCGGGCTTGGGCGTATCCATGGTCCGCTCTCCTGTTCAGGCTCAACCGCGACGGCTGATAACCGGACCCTTGGCAGAGCCGAATTCCGCCAGAACGGTCTCACCGGCAATAGCTGTCTGGCCAACGGAAACGCGAGGCTGGAAGCCTTCGGGCAGGAAGATGTCCAGACGCGAGCCGAAGCGAATGAGGCCGAAACGCTCACCGGCATCGACAGGCTCGTTTGGCTTGACCCAGCATACGATGCGGCGGGCAACCATGCCAGCGATCTGCACAACGCCGACCTTGCCATGGGCAGTTTCGATGACGAGACCGTTGCGCTCATTATCCTCGGATGCCTTGTCCACTTCAGCGTTCAGGAAAAGGCCGGGGCGGTAAGCGACATTGATGACACGGCCACGCACGGGTGCGCGGTTGACGTGGCAGTTGAAGACATTCATGAAAACAGAGATGCGGACCATCGGCTCCTTGCCGAGTTCCAGTTCCAGCGGCGGAACGACTGTCTGGATGGCGGAAACCTTGCCATCGGCAGGGCTGATAACGAGGTCATCATCCTGTGGCGTGACCCGCTCCGGATCACGGAAGAAGTAGGCGCACCAGGCGGTGAGAACCATGCCGACCCAGAAGAGAGGTTCGGCTATCCAGCCAAGCACCAAGGATGCCACGAAGAAAGCTGCTACGAAAACATAGCCTTCCTTGTGGACCGGCACGATGGTGTTGCGAATGGTGTCGAACAGGTTCATTGCTCTTTCGTCTCCGAGTTTATCTTTTCAGACTGCCTGAGGGCGTCGCGATCCTGTGATCAGCGTGTCGCGCCCCAGCCATTTTACAGTTCCTTGCGCCAAAACGGGGAACCGTCTCGGGCGTATCATGCTGCATATAGTCATTTGGCGACCGATTTTATACCCGGACGCGACAAAACACGCATTGGTGACTACAGGCAATTGGCCTTTACGGCAATGTCTTCCGGTGTTTGACCCGCCTTATAACGGTCAACGGGCAGGGTTGCCGCGATCCACCACGCCCAGATCATCCATTTCGCGAACTTCACGCAGCCGCTCCTCTGCCTGAATGGCCTCGCGCTGGCGGCTCCACATGGAGGCATAGAGCCCGTTGGCCTCGATGAGAGATTGATGGGTGCCCCGCTCCGCAATGGTACCATCCTTCAACACGATGATTTCATCGGCACTGATCACCGTTGAGAGGCGGTGCGCGATGACGAGGGTGGTGCGGTTTTGCGATACCAGATCGAGCGCGCTTTGAATTTCCTGCTCGGTGTGCGTATCCAGTGCAGACGTTGCCTCATCGAGGATGAGAATGGGTGGTGCCTTCAAGATTGTGCGCGCAATCGCCACACGCTGCTTCTCTCCACCGGAGAGTTTGAGGCCGCGCTCTCCCACCATGGTGGAGAAGCCCTGTGGCAACTTGCTAATGAAGCCGCTGATCTGGGCTGCATTTGCGGCCGCCGTCACATCCTCCTCGGCGGCGTCAGGTCGGCCATAGCGAATATTGTAGGCCAGCGTATCATTGAACAGGACCGTATCCTGCGGCACCATTCCGATAACGGCGCGCAGGCTTTTCTGGGTAACCTCCCGAATATCTTGCCCGTCGATGGTGATCGATCCGCTTTGAATATCGTAGAAGCGGTAGAGCAGGCGCGACAGCGTGGATTTGCCCGCACCGGATGGCCCGACGATGGCGATCGTTTTTCCAGCCGGAACATCGAACGAAATGCCCTTCAGGATCGGGCGCTCCGCATCATAGGCGAAGTGTACGTCGCGAAAACAGAGGGCACCCGCGCCGATATTAAGATCTTTCGCTCCCGGCGCATCGACAACCTCGGCCTGTACCTCAAGAAGATCGAACATCTCCTCGATGTCTGTCAGACCCTGTCGTATCTCACGGTAGACGAAGCCGATGAAATTAAGCGGTACGGAAAGCTGCAGCAGCAGCGCGTTGATGAAGACGAAATCACCGATGCTCTGTTCGCCACGCTGCACCGCCAATGCCGACATGATCATCATGACCATCGAGCCAAGGCCGAAAATGACGCCCTGGCCGAAGTTGAGCCAGCCAAGCGATGTCCAGATGGCAGTCGCGGACTTTTCGTATTTCGCCATGGAAGCGTCAAAGCGACTGGCTTCCATCTGCTCGTTGCCGAAATATTTGACGGTTTCGAAGTTCAGCAGCGAATCGATGGCCTTGGTGTTTGCTGCTGTGTCGCTGTCATTCATGGAACGACGAATGCCGATGCGCCAGTTGCTGGCCCGAACGGTGAACCAGATATAGGCCCACACGGTGATGACCGTAACGGCCACATACCAGAAGCCATAGGACAGCCAGAAGATGATAGCGGTCAGCAGGAACTCGATGAAGGTTGGCGCGGTGTTGAGAATGGTGAAGCGGACAATCGTCTCGATGCCCTTGGTGCCACGCTCGATGACGCGAGAAAGCCCGCCCGTCTTCCGCTCCAGATGAAAGCGCAGGGAAAGGCGGTGCATGTGGACGAATGTCTTGTAGGCGAGCTGACGAACCGCGTGCTGACCGACACTGGCAAAAAGAGAGTCACGCAACTGGTTCAGACCAACCTGGATCAGCCGTGTGAGATTATAGGCAACCACCAGCGCCACGGCGCCCAGCAGAAAGACCGGCACGAGACCGGACATATCCAGCTTGCCGTTCAGCGCATCCGTTGCCCATTTGAAGAAATAGGGAACGGAGATCAGCACGAATTTCGCAAGGACGAGAAAGATGCTGGCCCAGATGACGCGCAACTTCAGGTCTGGTCTGCCCTGCGGCCACATATAGGGCCATAGGTTGATGAGGGTCTGGAACGGATTGCTCGAATCCGCTGAAATCGTCTTCTTCTGATCTGCCATGCTCTGCTCCGGTATCTGCGCGAGGGCAGACAGCAAGACGGCGGCCCGTTGATCCGAGCCGCCGTGGTGACAGTGATTAAACGCCCAGCACTGTATTTGCAATGCTGCTAAGGCAGTGGGTTATCTGCCCAGGAGCCGCTTGCGATGAATTTCCTCAGCATTGGGCAGGGCATTCTGCGGCACGCCAAAAATCTGTCCGGGTTCGATCAGGTCAGGATTTTTGATCTGGTCCTGATTGGCAAGATAGATTGTCGTGTAGCGCACGCCCTGACCATAGACCCGGCGCGAAATCTGCCACAGCGTATCGCCGCGACGAATGATGACAGCCGTGTTGCTCTGGGCAAGCGGCGCCTGCTCGAAAGTCTGCGGTGCCGTGGATGGCGGATTGGAAGCGGGCGCTGCAACGGCTGCGGGCAGCGTTGCGTTCAGTTCAGCAAACCGGTCCGTAAGGCTTGCGATCTGGCGTCCGATGGCGGCCACGTCATTTGGCAATCCATCGATGGTGGAAAGAAGCGCGCGAGCCTTTGCCGAGATGTCGGCTGCAAATGCGGTGAAGGCTGCATCTGCCGTTGCTGCAGTGCGGAACTCCGAAAGGGAGCGCAACGCAATCGACGTCGCCGATTTCGCCGCCGCGACCTGATCCAGCGCTGGCACCTTGCCGTCCTGATACAGGCCGGAAAGAATGCCAAAGGCCTTCGTCACATCCATGCGAAGAGCATCAAATGCCGTGCGGTCGCTCACAACACCGGGTGCCGGGTTGGTCGCATTCGAGGTTGGTGGCGTCTGCTGCATGGCGACGGTGGCCTGATCCATCTCAGGGCGAAGGAACGGCACGCGCACACGAACGGTGACATTGCCAGCCGCATCAAGGGCTTCCGCCGTGATGACATGGTTACCAACGGAAAGTTCGACATCGCCTTCGACAACGAAACTTCCAGACGCTTCGGCCTTGTTGGTGCCAATCGGCTTGTCATCCACCAGCACGCGCACGGATGTTGCTTCAGGCGCGGAGCCGGCGACGAAAATTCTGGATCCTTCAAATTCCACGGCAAGGACGCGGATGCTTGCGGTTTCTGATGGAGCGGCAGCCGGTACAGAGCCATTGGCATTCTGAGGCGCGGTTGCAGTGTCTGTCTGTGGCTGACCCGCTGGAGGGGCAGGGACCTGCGCAGGGGTTGTGGCTGGTGCTGCTTCAGGAACGCTCATCAGGCGGCTGGCCTTGCCAGGAGTCGTTACCATGGCAAGCAACTCGCCATTCTTCTGTGCCGGAACGGAGACCGTGGCAGTTTCCTGCGATTGGACGACGACGCCATCCTTGCCGGTGGCACGCAGAATGATCTGGTGGTCACCGGGCTTCAGCGGGTTTTCGAGAACGGCAACGAAATCGCCGCTTCCTTCGACCGTGGTCTGCGCAATGACCTGACCGTTGTTGATGATTTCAAGCTTCGAGCCCGGCGTGGCCTTGCCCGCAATGACGGCGGAACCATCTGGCTCAACGCGCAGCACATCGAAAGTTGGCGCCTTTGCCGCATCGCCCGTTGTCGGGGCTGGTGTGGAAGCTGGCGCAGGTGCAGCAGGAGCAGCCGGTGCCACTGGCGCAGGAGCGCCATCGTCGGTTCCGGCAAAAATACCCGGTAGACGGCGCACCTGCGCGGCAGCCGTAGTAGCATCTGCTGGCAGGCTGCGCAGGAAGGCGATGGTTCTTTCAGCCGCCGAGCGTGCTGTGGTGATCAGGCGCGATGTCGTCTCGTCAATGGCCTCGGGAATTTCGACATTTCCGAGTTCCTTGAGGGAATCTTCTACAGCCTTGCGGGCACCAGCAAACTCTTCATTAGAGGGAACCTTGTTGTCGGCAAATCGACCCGTCATGTCTCTGATGGACTGGTTGGCGGATTCTGCCAATCGACCAACTTTGTCGGCAATGGTTGCGGTGTCCTTGGCTGCATCCGACAAGAGGTCGCCCGCCTTTTCGCTACCCATCTCCACGCTGTTCTTAACGTCGTTGCCAGCCTGATTGATAGCGTCACCAATCGGCTTGTCATCCGTCGACATGCGGGGAAGAACGAAGAAGACCATGAGCAGTGTCGCAGCGCCGAGCACGATAAGTGCCAGCAGTCCGGCCCTTTTGTTGTTCATTATCTGTCTCCGGGTAACGTTCTTGTCTTCACGTTGCGATAGCTAGCGTTTAAGTCGTGCTCGCACAAGCGGTGGCCCTTCAAAACCGGTGTTTCCTGCCGGTCAGTCCCCAAATTTTCTTGATGGATCGGCTGCCCCATAGTTCCTTCATCCCATGACTGAAGAAAATACAACGATTCGATCCATCTGCGTCTATTGCGGTTCTCAGCCCGGGCGCGATTCGGCCTATATGGAAGCGGGCCGCCTGCTTGGAAAGTCCATCGCCAATCATGGTATTCGTCTCGTCTATGGTGGCGGCACGAAAGGCATCATGGGCGCTGTGGCAAGCGGTGTCCTCTCAAATGGCGGTGAGGTTACCGGCATCATTCCAGATTTTCTGGTCGATATGGAGGCGACGCGACATTCGCTGGGCCAGCTGAATGAACTGATCATCACCAAGGACATGCATGAGCGCAAGCACATGATGTTTGAGCGTTCCGATGCATTCGTGACCCTGCCGGGCGGTATCGGCACACTGGAAGAGATTGTTGAGATCATGACCTGGGCGCAACTCGGTCGCCACGCAAAGCCGATGGTGTTTGCCAATATCAACGGCTTCTGGGACCCGATGCTGGAACTGATCCGCCATATGCGCGATCAGGGCTTTATCCACCGGGCGCATCTGTTGAACCCGCTCGTCATCGACGCGATCGACAACATCGTGCCGGCGATCATCGAACGCGCGACGGCGCAGCAAAACCCTGAAGGTGATCCGTCGGTGATCTCTCAACTGTGATGCCACTCAGCATCACAGTTTGATTCCTACCTGGCAGACTTGCTGCGGATCAATCCAGGCACGGTGTAGATGACCAGTGCGGACCAGATCATGATGAAAGCAATCAGCCTGACCGTATCGAAGGGTTCCTTGAACACGAAAACCGCGATGAGGAAGATCATCGATGGCGCGATATATTGCATGATGCCGATGGTGGACAATTTCAGCAGTTTCGCGCCATTTCCGAACAAAATCAACGGTGTTGCGGTGACGAGACCGCTGGCAATCAGTAGCCACGTATCTGTCGGCACACCCGCCATGAAGTGCGCCTGACCGGTGCTCATGAGATAGATGATATAGGCAAGGGCTGGCGGCGTGAGAAGCAGAACTTCCAGCAAAAACCCTTGTGTGGGGCCAATGGGCAGCGTCTTGCGGAAGAATGCGTAAAAACCCCATGTTACCATGAGCGCCACCGAAACCCATGGCAGATTGCCCGCATGCCAGGTCAACAGCGCGACAGCCGAGGCCGAGAGTGCAATGGCAAGCATCTGTATGCGGCTGAGCTTTTCCTTCAAGAGAACAGCACCCAGAAAGATGCTGAAGAGCGGGTTGATGAAATATCCCAGTGCCGCATCCAGCGCGTGGCCCGCGGCTATGGCCCAGATATAGACACCCCAGTTGATGCTGATCAGAGCTGCCGTGAGGCACGCCATGCCCAGCATGCGCGGTGTCGTCAGCGCTTTCTTGAGTTCCGTGGTTCTGCCAAGCGCGATGAGCACGACAGCGGCAATCGGAACAGACCAGACGACGCGGTGCGCGATGACCTCGAAGGGCGACACATGCGCGACCGACTTCATGTAAAACGGCAGGAAGCCCCAGAAGATATAGGCAGCTAATGCATAGACAAATCCACGCGTGGCACCGCCGGAGTTAGAAGTGTCGATTGTCTGATTCACGGCCATGGATGCTACCAATGTTAATCTGAAAGCACCGGCCTATTCTCATTTGCCGTTTTATTCCAATTCATTTGCGTGAAGCGTGTGGTGAAAAAAGCTTCATTTGCCTAAAGAATGGCTGCGTCGGCTCATTCGATACAGGAGCCGACGCTTCTACACCAATGGTACACCTGGATTATTTGCCAGCAAACCGATCAGTTGCGCGAATGAGCTGATCGAGAATACCGGGTTCGCTCAGGGCATGGCCTGCCGCTTCCACGATATGCAGATCCGCTTTGGGCCAGGCTTTCGAAAGCTGCCATGCATATTTCAGCGGGCATGGCATATCGTAGCGTCCGTGAACGATGACGCCCGGAATATCCTTGAGCTTGCTGGCATCACGAAGCAACTGACCTTCTTCAAACCAGCCTGCATTGACGAAGTAATGCGTTTCGATGCGCGCAAATGCGATGGCATATTGGGCTTCGCCGAAATCGTCCACGCGGGCCTGATCCGTAACCAGCGAAATCGTCGCACCTTCCCACTGGCTCCACGCTTTGGCGCATTCGAGCTTTTTCTGCTCATCCGTGCCAGTCAGATAGCGGTTATAGGCCACCATCATCTCATGGCGCTCAGCGTCAGGAATCGGCGCGAGAAAGGTTTCAAAACGGTCCGGATACATCTCAGATACGCCGAACTGATAGTACCAGTCCAGCTCAGCCTTGGTCAGTGTGTAGATGCCGCGCAGTACGAGTTCGCTGACCCTATGCGGGTGGGTTTGCGCATAGGCGAGCGCGAGCGTTGAACCCCAGGAGCCGCCGAAAACCTGCCATGTCTCGAAGCCGAATTTCTCCCGCAACGCCTCCATGTCAGCGACCAGATGCCAGGTCGTGTTGGCCTCAAGGCATGCATGCGGCGTGGAGCGCCCGCAGCCGCGCTGGTCGAAAAGGATGATATCGTAAAGAGAAGGGTCAAACACCCGCCGATGGGTTGGGGTCACGCCGCCGCCTGGGCCGCCATGCAGAAAGACGGCGGGTTTTGCACCCTTCGTTCCGACCCGTTCCCAATAGATCACATGACCATCGCCCACATCCAGCATGCCCGTCTCGAAGGGCTCGATCTCTGGATAGAAACTGCGCAAGGCATCGCTCATTCTGTGGTCCTCAATTCACGCTGTCTTCAGGCGGCCACACAGCCGTATCATGGTCCGGGTGCTGGTATGAGACAATGCTGGCCGCATCCACACTCTGTGTCGTGACAGGCTTGTCGAACAGGGTCTTGATCCAAGGCATTTGCATCTGTTCATTCACCTGCACTTGCGGCTCGATGTTTTGCGGATCATCGAAAGCGCCAATGGCAATCTCCACTCCGCCTGCATGGTGATAGGTTAGCGGCGTGCCGCATTTGTTGCAGAACCCGCGATGGATTTTGGCAGACGACCGAAACAGTGTCGGTTGCCCCCGTGTCCATGTTAGGTGCGCCTGATCGGCTGTTACAAGCGCGCCGAAGAAATTGCCGAACTGCTTCTGGCACATGCGGCAGTGGCAGATGGAGGGACGCCCGAGCTTGCCCGCGTGAAACCTGACGGCGCCGCACTGGCAGCCGCCGGAATGTCCTGTATCAGTCATGTCTTGCCTCCTGCGGCCAGTGTTCCGTATCGTGGTCCGGGTGCTGATGGGATATCAGCCCGCTCAGATAGTCAACCGATGTCAGGTCATCTTCCGTCGGCACTGAGGGCAGGGTGTGAAGCTGGTCCACGAAGCCGATCTTTCGCTCCACGCCCCATTGCATGGATGGCGGGAACGCCGAGGGATCATCAAATGCGCCAGCCGCGATGGCTAGACCATCAGGCGCTTCATAGGTCAGCGGCGTTCCACAATCAGCGCAAAAGCCGCGCTTGACAACGTCGGAAGACTGAAACCGCTTCGGCTCGCCCCGCGTCCAGATGAAGTCGGTGCCGCGCACTGAGACCAGAGGCGCGTAATAAGCCCCGAAGGCTTTTTGACACATGCGGCAATGGCAGATGGAACTGTCATTCAAATCCGCGTCAACGCGAAACCGGATCGCGCCGCATTGGCATCCGCCTGTGTGGATTGTCATGGCTTAGCTCCTTTGACGGTTCTCAGAATATCGAGACAGACAGTCCCTCTTGTCACCTTAAGTTAAGGATCGGCGAAACAAGACAGAGTAGGGAAACCTGATCTGCGCGCCTACCGCTTCAGCTCCCACGTCGTCACACGCTCGCCAGTTTCCTTATCCTTGCCGTCTTTCAACTGGATGCCCTTGGTCAGGAGATCGTCGCGGATGCGGTCGGCTTCGGCGAAGTTCTTCGCTTTTAGCATTTCGAGCCGCATATCCACCAGCGTATCAACGGCGGCGACTATGGCTTCTTCCGAGGTCGATGCGAAAGCGTCTCCCATCGGTGACGTTGCGAAAAAAGATGAAAGGTCTGGTTGGGACCACATCCTTGAAGGCCAATACAACTTTAACATTTTAAGTGTGTGCGTGAGCTTTTCTGGGAAATCTTCTGACGTTTTGGCCAAAGCATGCAGCCGAGTGATTGCTTTCGGTGTGTCCAAATCGTCAGCAAGAGCTTCGAGTGTTTCTGTATCGAATACCTCAGGTGCGGCTGGGTCGTATGTTTCTGCTATGAGATTCCAGCGCTTCAGAATCCTTTCGGCCTCCTCCAGCCGCTTCACAGAGAAATCAATGGGTTCGCGGTAATGCGTCATCAGCATGGCAAGGCGCAACACTTCGCCCGGCCATTTGCGACCGCCGAAGGTTTCCGTGTGCAGAAGCTCGTGGATGGTGATGAAGTTGCCGTCGGATTTCGACATCTTGCGGCCTTCGACCTGCACGAAACCATTATGCATCCACACATTGGCCATGACATGGGTGCCGTGGGCGCAGCGCGATTGGGCGATCTCGTTTTCGTGGTGCGGGAAGATGAGGTCCAGCCCGCCGCCGTGAATATCGAAGGTCTCGCCCAGATAGCGGCCGGACATGGCCGAGCATTCAATGTGCCAACCGGGACGACCGCGTCCCCAAGGGCTTTCCCAGCCAGGTTCGTTGTGGCTGGAAAGCTTCCACAGCACGAAATCGCCCGGGTTCTTCTTGTGCACCTCAACCGCAACACGCGCTCCCGCCTGCTGTTCATCCAGCGGGCGCTTGGAAAGCTGGCCGTAATCGCTCATGGATTTTGTGTCGAACAGAACTTCGCCGCTTTCCACATAGGCATGGCCACGCGCAATCAGCTTTTCGATGATGTCGATCATCTGCGCAATATTGTCGGTGGCGCGAGGCTCGATGCTCGGCTCAAGGCAACCCAGCAGCGCGACGTCATCATGAAACTGCTTTGCCGTCTTTTCGGTGACGGCATGGATGGCGTCATTCAGGGGCAGGTGCGGATAATCGCGCAGCGCCCGTGCGTTGATCTTGTCATCCACGTCCGTGATGTTGCGGGCATAGGTCACATGGGCCTCGCCATAGACATGGCGCAGCAAGCGAAAAAGCACATCGAAAACAATCACGGGACGGGCATTGCCGATATGCGCAAAATCATAGACCGTCGGTCCGCAAACATACATGCGCACAGTGTTGGCATCGATCGGCTGGAAGTCAGCCTTCTCGCGGGTCAGTGTATTGTGAAATTTCAGACGCAAGGACATGAGGGTTTTCCCTTGGGAGCAAGCAGTTGTTCCCAGCCGGAGCGTTTGTCTTTGAAGCGGCATAGACGAAAACGATCTGGCTGGCGTTGGACCAGCAAAAATATCTCAGCAACAGGTGCAGATCATCGTTTTCATATCTTGCCTTATGAAACGGCAAGAGGATTTGGTCAAGGCCTGTTCTACAACCGCCAGTACATTACTCGGGCGCGCGGTAACTCACGAATGTGCGGTCACGGACAACGTAAATCTTGCCTGTCTCCAACATATCAGGGGCTGTAAGCGGCACTATCGCTTTTGCAACTTCTGATGGGTGTGGCAAGGTATCAGGGTCTTCGCCCGGCATGGCCTGTGCGCGCATGGCGGTGCGCGTTGCGCCCGGATTGACGCTGTTGACACGGAGGGCTGTCGCTTCTGTTTCCGCCGCCCATGTTCGGGCTAGAGCCTCGACTGCCGCCTTGGATGTGGAATAAGCACCCCAGAACGGACGGCATGAATGCGGTGCGCCGGACGACAGAATGAGGGCGCGACCGGCATCCGATCTCAACAGTAAAGGCTCCACCGACCGGATCAGCCGCCATGTGGCCGTCACGTTGATGGTCATCACCTTTTCGAAGACTTTTGCCTCAATGTGCCCGACAGGAGAAATGACGCCGAGAACGCCAGCATTGGCGACCAGAATATCCAGCTTGCCCCAACGTTCATGGATGGAGGCACCAAGCGCATCGATGGCATTCATGTCCGCCAGATCGAATGGCACAAGTGTTGCCGTGCCGCCGGCCGCCTTGATCGCATCGTCAAGGTCTTCAAGCCCGCCGACTGTGCGGGCGCAAGCGATGACGTGCGCGCCAGCCTTGGCAAGTTCGAGCGCGGTGAAATATCCGATACCACGGGAGGCGCCGGTCACGAGCGCGATGCGCCCTTTAAGGTCTGTCGTCATTGTCTCCCCCGAGATCGATAGGTTCATGCGGCAAGCAGCCGAAAGCCCGCGCTGAGGGCGCGGGCATGTTAAAATCAGCCGTTGCTGGCCAGCATGGAAATCTTGTTGCCCATCGCTTCGCCGTTCTTGTCCAGAAGGCGTGTCGGGTATTCACCGGTGAAGTAATGATCGGTGAACTGCGGGCGGGCAGGATTGCGGTCCACTCCGCCAACGGCCTGATAGAGCCCGTTGATGGAAAGGAATGCCAGCGAATCGACGCCGATGAATTTCGCCATGTCCTGAACATCTGCATACTGGTTGGCCAGCAGTTTGTCGGCGTCCGGCGTGTCGATACCGTAGAAATCCGGATGGAAAATCATCGGGCTCGCCACGCGGATATGGACTTCCTTGGCGCCAGCTTCGCGGATCATCTGCACGATCTTGACCGACGTGGTACCGCGCACGATGGAATCATCCACCAGAACCACGCGCTTGCCTTCGATCATCGCCCGGTTGGCTGAATGCTTGAGCTTCACGCCTAATGCGCGAATGGACTGGGTCGGCTCGATGAAGGTCCGTCCGACATAGTGGTTGCGGATAATGCCATATTCGAACGGAATACCGCTTTCCTGCGCAAAGCCGAGAGCAGCGGGCGTGCCGCCATCTGGCACAGGCACAACAACATCAGCCTCAAGTGGGGCTTCCTTTGCAAGGATGCTGCCCATGTTCTTGCGGGTCGTATAGACATTGCGGCCGCCGACGACCGAGTCGGGACGGGCGAAATAGACATATTCGAACAAGCAAAGGCGCTCAGGCTGCGGCTTCACCGGCTTGCGCGCATCGATGGTCACGGAACCATCCGGCTGGATCTCGCAGATGATGACTTCGCCATTCTCCACGTCGCGGACAAACTTCGCGCCGATAATATCCAGTGCACAGGTTTCCGAGCAGAAGATAGGCTTTCCATCCAGATCACCCATAACCAGCGGGCGAATGCCCGTGGGGTCGCGGGCGGCGATCAGCTTGGTGCGCGTCATCGCCAGCATCGAGTAGCCGCCTTCCATCTGGCGGATGGCATCGATGAAGCGATCAGCGGTGGAGGAGTGGCGCGAACGGGCGATGAGATGCAGAACGACTTCCGTATCGGATGTCGACTGACAGATGGCACCGGTTGCGATGATCTGGCGGCGAAGGGTCAGGCCGTTGGTGAAATTGCCGTTATGGGCAACCGCGATGCCGCCTTCTTCAAGCTCGGCGAACAGCGGCTGAACGTTTCGCATCGCCACTTCGCCTGTGGTCGAGTAGCGTGTGTGGCCGATGCAGATAGAGCCGGGCAGGCGCGCCAGCGTGGCTGGGTTTGTGTAGTGGTCGCCGACAAGACCCATATGGCGTTCCTGATAGAAACGCTTGCCATCGAACGACACCATGCCGGCCGCTTCCTGGCCACGATGCTGAAGGGCATGCAGGCCGAGTGCTGTCAGTGCCGCCGCATCCGGGTGGCCCAGAATGCCGAAGACGCCGCATTCTTCATGCAGGGTATCGCCATCGAGAATGTCGTTGAGTGTGGAATGCGAAAGCGGCTCATTCATCTGGCGTGCCTTTGCTGAAGTGCCAAAAACAATAACCGCTCTGGCAGGGTGGTGTGCCAGTTTGGTCTGTCTGCTGCCTATATTGAATATGTAGCACAAATAGCGCGCCCTGCGGGGATTGCAAGGCGCACATGGTCATCAATTCGCTGGTGCCGGAGTGGTCGTTGCTGGTGCATCGTCCACAGGTGTCTGCTCGGTTGCACCTTCTGGCGGCTTGCCGAGAATGCGCGCCCGGATTTGCGGTTCGATATTATCGGGAAGCGCTGCCTCGAGCTTGGCAACAAGACCATCCAGGAACGGCTTGGACTTGGCCTGGGTGACCCATTCGGGCTGCGTGCGCACGTCTACCAGCCAGTTCCAGAAGGCAACGGCAACGACCAGCAGAAGAATGCCGCGTGCCGCACCGAACAGGAAGCCAAGGGTACGATCCAACGCGCCGATGCGGCTATCGATGATAAAGTCGGCGATGCGGGATGTGATGAAGGAAATGACGATCAGCGCGACAAGGAAGATAACGCCAGCCGAACCGGCAATCGCGATCTTGTCGTCATCGGTGTAGTTGCGCGCATAGGGCAACAGTACGGGATAGAGATAATAGGCGGCCGCAACCGAGCCGCCCCAACTGGCGATGGACAGGATTTCACGCGAAAACCCGCGCACCATGGCGAGGATAGCGGAGAAAAGCACAACGGCAATAACTATGCCGTCGAAAATCGTAATGGGCATCTACCAACTCCGGAGAACGCGACAGTGAATGGGAGCGCCACTGTGCCAATTTTCGTTCCTCATACACTAGCCGTTTAGCCAGCGAAAGGATCAATATTAGTCTTCCTCAACCTGTCTGAACCGGCTGCCCGACCCCGCGATACGTGCGACGAGATCCGGCAGGCTTTCGATTTCCGTCCAGCGCCCCTTGCTGCCCTTCGGCAACTCAGCTGAGGCTGAAGGCAGGAATGCGCTGGAAAAGCCGAGTTTTTCAGCCTCTTTTAACCGTTGACCTGTTTGCGAAACAGGCCTGACCGCGCCCGACAGGCTGACCTCGCCGAAATAGACGCAATCGGCGGGCAGGGCAAGACCGGCAAGGGATGAAACCAGTGCAGAGGCAATCGCCATATCTGCTGCAGGCTCGGAGATACGATAGCCGCCGGCAATGTTGAGGTAGACGTCATGGCTGCCCAGCTTTACGCCGCAATGGGCCTCCAGTACGGCAAGGATCATGGCGAGGCGCGACGAATCCCAGCCCACGACGGCTCTGCGCGGCGTTCCAAGCGATGTGGGGGCCACCAGCGCCTGTACTTCCACAAGAACGGGGCGCGTTCCCTCCATGCCCGCGAAAACGGCAGCGCCGGGTGACTTCTCGTTGCGCTCGCCCAGAAACAGCTCTGATGGATTGGATACTTCCCGCAGACCCTTGTCCGACATTTCAAACACGCCGATTTCGTCGGTTGGACCAAAGCGGTTCTTCACCGTGCGCAGAATGCGGTAGTGATGGCCGCGATCGCCTTCGAAATACAGCACCGCATCGACCATATGCTCGACAACACGCGGACCGGCGATCTGGCCGTCCTTTGTGACGTGGCCGACGAGCACCATGGTTGCGCCAGTCTGCTTGGCAAAGCGGATCATCGCCTGAACGCCCGTGCGCACCTGCGTGACCGTGCCGGGTGCGGAATCAGCTGTGTCGCTCCACAGCGTCTGGATCGAATCGATGATGATCAGATCCGGCCGCTTGCCTTCGGATATTGTTGCCAGAATATCTTCGACGTTGGTCTCTGCAGCCAGGAGGACGTCCGTATCTGCTGCCCCAAGGCGCTGGGCGCGCAGGCGGACCTGGGCCACCGCTTCTTCACCCGAGACATAGACAATGCGATGGCCGCGACGCGAAAGGGCGGCGGCGGCCTGCATCAGAAGGGTGGATTTTCCGATGCCCGGATCACCGCCAATCAGGACTGCCGATCCGCGCACGAAACCGCCGCCGGTTGCGCGATCCAGCTCGCCCATGCCGGTGGGAATGCGCGGTGCTTCCTCTATTTCTCCAGAGAGTGAGGTTAGGGTGACGGGGCGGCCCTTTTTCGGCGTTTTGCCGGGTCCAGAACCGATGCCACCCATCGGATCTTCTTCGACAATCGTGTTCCACTCGCCGCAGCCTTCGCATTTGCCTGCCCAACGGGTGTGGACCGTGCCGCAGTTCTGGCAGATGAATTGTGTCTTGGCTTTGGCCATGAATGTCTATTTTCTTTGCGTTGGGAAACTTAACTGAAGGGACCTTCGATCACCTTTTGTTCTCATTAGCACAGGTTGCCGGTGCTTTCCAAGAGGCAATCAATGGCTCACTCGTCTTCGACAAGATATTGCCGCTCATAACGCAGCCCAAGCCCCGTCAGCATTTCGTAACCGATGGTGCCTGCCGCGCGCGCCACGTCATCGACCGCGACGTTTGGACCAAAAAGCTCGATATAGTCGCCAGCACGGATGGCGTTGGGCGGTACGTCCGTCACGTCGAAAATCGTGAGGTCCATGGTCACGCGGCCAGCGACGGGCACCTTGTGGCCATTGATGAAACCATGAGCGCCGCCATTGCCCATGTCTCGCAGCGGGATGCCTGAGCCGGAGAGCGAGCGATGGTAGCCATCGGCATAACCCACCGAGGCAATCGCCAGCCGACTGGCGCGTTTCAGGCGATGGGTTCCGCCGTAACTCACCGTCTGGCCTTCACCGGCATCGCGGATCTGGATAATCCGGGCCTCGGCCTTGGCAACCGGGCGCATGGGATTTGTCATGTCATTGACCGCTTCGCCGCCATAAAGAGCGATGCCGGGGCGGGTGAGATCGAAATGGTAATCGGCGCCGAGGAAGATTCCAGCGGAAGCTGAAAGGCTTGATTCGATACCTTCGAAAGCCTGGCTAACCTGCCGGAATGATTCGAGCTGCAACGCGTTCATCGGCGATGATGGTGTGTCGGCGCAGGCGAGGTGGGAGAGGACAAGCACGGGATCGAAGCTGGCCGGGCGTGTCGAGTCCTCAGCCAGAAACAGCGCATCCTCCAGCGACAAACCAAGCCGGTTGAAACCCGTATCGACATGCAGTGCGAAGGGATGGTCGCCGCGCTCCGCCAAGGTTCGCATCCAGAAGGAAAGCTGTTCTTCAGAGGCGATAACCGGCACGAGGTCATTGTTGAAAACATGGCCTTCCTGTCCTGGCCATAGGCCAGACAGCACGAAAATGCGGGCTTCTGGCGCATGCGGGCGCAGGGTCACGCCTTCAGCAACGGAGGCGACGAAAAAATCACGGGCACCCGCGTGATAGAGCGTTTCCCCGCAGTCCTCTATCCCCATTCCATAGGCATCGGCTTTGACGACGGCACTGGCGCGCGCCTTGCCGGAACGTCTGGCCATATCTCGCCAATTATCCGCAAGTGCTGCAAGATCGATGGTAACGCGCAGCGGCGCGATGTCGAAGGCATCGTTCTCAGTGTCGGAAAAGCTGTCGTCGAACTCGTCTGTCATGATTTCCATACCGTGAAAAAACTGCGCCCCGCGCTATCGGTAAGGGCGGGGCGAAATCCGGGGCGTTATGTCTCTTCGTATTGCGTGAATGAAGGGTCTGCAAGGTCTGCGAAGCGGGTGAACTCCGACTGGAACTGCAGCTTCACCGTGCCGGTCGGTCCGTGACGTTGCTTGGCGATGATAACGTCTGCCGTGCCTTTGACCTTGTCGAACAGGGCTTCCCATTCGCCATATTTCGGATCGGAAATATCGCGGGGTTCCATGTTCTTGACGTAGTATTCTTCACGGAACACGAACAGCACCACGTCGGCGTCCTGCTCGATGGAACCCGATTCGCGAAGGTCGGAGAGTTGCGGGCGTTTGTCTTCGCGGCTTTCCACCTGACGGGAGAGCTGGGAGAGCGCAATGATCGGAACATTGAGTTCCTTGCCAAGCGCCTTCAAACCCGTGGTGATCTGGGTTATTTCCTGCACGCGGTTTTCGCCTGATTTGCCGGAACCAGTCATCAGCTGAATATAGTCCACCACCAAGCAATCAAGGCCGCGCTGGCGCTTCAATCGACGCGCGCGGGCGGAAAGCTGCGCGATGGAAATACCACCGGTCTGGTCGATATAGAGCGGCACTTTCTGCATCATCTGGCTGCAGGCAACGAGCTTTTCGAAGTCGGCCTCGGTGATTTCACCACGGCGGATTTTCGAGGATGACACTTCGGTCTGCTCGGAGATGATACGGGTTGCCAGCTGCTCGGACGACATTTCGAGCGAGTAGAAACCTACAACGCCGCCATTCTTGGCCTTGTAGGTACCATCCGGCTGAATTTCCTGCTCGTAGGAGGCGGCAATATTATAGGCGATGTTGGTAGCAAGCGAGGTCTTGCCCATGCCCGGGCGTCCGGCGAGCACGATCAAGTCAGAGCGCTGCAAGCCACCCATGCGGGCATCCAGCGAGTGGATACCGGTGGAAATGCCCGACAGGTTCCCGTCACGCTCGAAGGCCGCCCCCGCCATGTCGATGGCAAGCGAAACGGCGTCGTTGAAGGATTGGAAGCCACCGTCGTAGCGGCCCGTTTCGGCAAGTTCGAACAGGCGGCGCTCTGTATCTTCGATCTGCGTTTGCGGCGGCATGTCAAGCGGCGCGTCATAGGCGATGTTGACGACATCCTCACCGATCTGGATGAGGGCGCGGCGCAGGGCAAGATCGTAGATGGCGCGGCCATAATCTTCGGCGTTGATGATCGATACGGCGTCTGATGCGAGGCGCGCGAGATATTGCGCAACCGTGAGGTCGCCAATCTTGCCGTCAGCGGGCAGAAACGTCTTGATCGTGACCGGGTTGGCGGTCTTGCCCATGCGGATGATATCGCCCGCCACTTCGAAAATCTTGCGGTGAAGCGGCTCATACAGATGCACGGGCTTCAGAAAGTCGGAGACGCGGTAATAGGCGTCGTTGTTGACGAGGATGGCACCCAGCAGCGCCTGTTCCGCTTCAATGTTGTTGGGCGCCTCGCGGTAGAGCGGTTCGGCAGCCGGGGCGGGGGTGATCTTTCTCACAGGGTCGTTCATGGTTTTCTGTGATCTCCCTTGAGGCTGGTTCGGAGCCTTCGTTTCTTGCAAGCCTGCCGGTTTGAAGGCAGCGGCCGCAGCAGTCAAGGACAATGCGGCAACAGTGAGTGAGAGCTTGCCGGATTGGTAACAGGCGACCGCATGCCAGATGTTTTCAACACTAATCCACAGGCTGGCCCACAGCCGCGCCGAATCGTTCCCAGTCTGCCATGAGTTTACGGCATGGCAGCTATTTCAACAAAGAGACTTGCAAATCCTCAATCTCAAAAATACATAGGATGGCAATAGGTAGCGTGCTAATTATAAGGTCTATTGACTTGTCCCGTGCGACAGAAAAAGAACAGCTTTTTGATGAGATGGCGGCCTTCAACCGCAAGCTCAGGTCATTCTTCGATGCAAGGGTGGCAGAGCAGGGGCTGACGCTTGCTCGAGCGCGTGCGCTTTTCGCGCTGTCTCGCCGTGGTCCGCTGACGCAAAAAGAGCTTGCCGAGGAGTTGGAGATCGAAACGCCGACGCTTGTGCGCGTGCTGGATGCCATGGAGAAACAAAACCTCATAGAGCGGCGTTCTGATGAAAACGACCGCCGGGCAAAGCGCATACATATGACGCCCGAGGGTATCACGACATTTGAGGATGTGCATATGCAGGCGAAATCCATGCGGGCTGACATCGCAGCCGATATCTCGACGGATGATATAAGCGCTGCTTTGCATGTCGTTCGCCGTCTGTCTGCCAATCTGCACAACCTTTCCGGTGAAAAGGGGCAGTCGTGAGCAACGCGGTTTCAAACATCCCTGACGTGAACGATGAGGCTGCAAAGCAGTCACCAGAAGCGCCTGCCGCGCCCGCTCAACCGCCGGAAAAATCCTTCTTCCAGAAACTGCTCTATGTGGCCGCTGGCCTGTCCTTCTTCGTGACTCAGGGCATGGGCATGAACATTGTCATGGCCAATATTTATCAGTTGCAGGGTGAGTTTTCAGCGACAGTGGCTGAGGTCGCCTGGCTTTCGGCGGCCTACATGGCGCCTTACGCCACCTTCTCGATTGCGCTTTTCAAGGTCCGCCAGCAATACGGATTGCGGCCCTTCGCCGAGATCAGCATCATCTGTTTTGTGCTGGCATCCTTGCTCAACCTCTTCGTAACGGATATCCACTCGGCAATTGTCGTGCGCTTCGTCAGCGGCATGGCGGCTGCTCCGCTATCTTCGCTCGGCTTTCTCTACATTCTCGAAGCCTTCCCCGCGCAACGTAAGCTGACGCTGGGCCTGAGTATTGCGCTGACCGGCACGCTTCTGTCTTCACCGCTTGCCCGCATCGTTTCGCCAGATCTGCTGGATATTGGTGGCTGGCAGGCGCTTTACACCATGGAAGTGGGGCTTGCTCTTGCCGTTCTGCCCATCATCTACCTGCTGCCGCTTACAGCGCCGCCGCGCGTGAAGGTCATCGAGCGTGTCGATATATTGAGCTATCTGCTCTTTGCCGGTGGGCTTGGCTGTCTCGCCGTGTTTCTCACGCTTGGCCGTTTCTATTGGTGGTTCGAGACGTGGTGGCTGGGCGTGTTGCTGGCAACCTCCATCGGCCTGCTGGCGCTGATGGTGATGATCGAGCTGCCGCGCAAAAATCCGATGCTGGATTTGCGATGGATATTCTCACGCACCAATCTGCATCTGATTGCAGTTCTGCTGATCTATCGCGCCGTGTCTTCAGAGCAATCGTCAACAGCGGTCAGCCTTTACCAGCAACTGGGCCTGTTGAACGAGCAGACGACCGAACTCTATGCCTTGATTATCCTTGCCACGGTGCTGGGTGGAGCCTTCTGTGCGTTGCTGATGTTGACGAAATATGTCGATACCGCCCACGTCATCGCGCTGGCGCTGATTGCTGCGGGGGCATTTATGGACAGTGGGCTTACCAATGTGGTGCGGCCGGAACAGATGTATCTCAGCCAGGCCATGATTGCGTTCGGCGCTGCCATGTTCCTGCCGCCCGTCATGGCCAAGGGGTTTGGCGCTGCATTGGCGAAAGGCCCGCCTTACCTCGTCAACTTCATCACCATTTTTCTGTTCACGCAGATTACCGGATCGATGCTGACGACAGGGATATTGGGGTCTTTCGTCACGCTGCGGGAAAAATTCCACTCTAATATTCTGGTGGAAAGCATTCTCTTGCAGAACCCGCAGGTGGTGCAACGCATCACTCAACTGTCCGGCGCCTATGCCCATGTCATCACCGACCCTGCACTTCTCAAAGCGGAAGGCCTATCGCTGCTTGGGCAGCAGGTCACACGCGAGGCTTATATTCTGGCCTATAACGACACGTTTCTGTTGATTTCCGTGTGTGCTGCTGCTGCTCTTGTGATGCTTCTGCTGCACCTTGCCTGGTTACGGATCAAGCCTTTGCTGAAAAGCGGGCAAGTCACTGTTGCCACGTCTCAATCCTGATTGTCCGGGAAAATAAAATGCTGAAGAAAATACTGACTCCTCTTACTCTCATTGTTCTCCTGGGCGGCGTGGCCGGTGTGGCGCTTGTGCTTTACGCATGGCGCTTGCCACCATTTTCCACCTCGGTCGAAATGACTGATAATGCCTATGTGCGCGGCTATGTGACGACCATGAGCCCGCAGGTCAGCGGATACATTGTCGATGTGCCGGTCAAGGATTACCAGCAGGTCAAGCAGGGAGACCTCTTGGCCAAGGTGGATGACCGCATTTTCCGCCAGAAGCTTGCACAAGCCGAAGCGTCTCTGGACAGCCAGAAGGCGGCGTTTGATAATTCCCGCCAGCTGGAAATCGCGGCCAAGGCCAATATTGCCTCTGGCGAGGCTGCCGTCGATAGCGCCGAAGCATCCCTGAAGCAGGCCCAGCTTGCCTCTGACCGTCAGGATAATCTCGTTCGCAGCGGTGTGGGCACATCCAGCGTGCAGGAAGAAGCGCAAGCCAGCCTCGAAAAGGCGCGGGCTGGTCTCTCCCAGTCCAAGGCGGCGCTTGAGGTAACCCGGCAGGATCTCCAGACCATCATCATCAACAGGGGCTCGCTGCAGGCAGCAGTCGCAAATGCGGAAGCAGCCGTCGAACTTGCGAAGATCGATCTGCAAAATACCGAAATCCATGCGCCAAGAGATGGCAAGCTGGGCGAGGTCGGTGTTCGCGTTGGTCAATATGTGGCGGCAGGTACGCAACTGATGGCGGTGGTGCCGAACGACATATGGGTGGTCGCCAATTACAAGGAAACCCAGCTTGCCGGAATGGAAGTGGGGCAGGCAGTTTCTATTTCTGTGGATGCGTTGCATCGCAGAAAGCTGACCGGAAAGGTCGAACGCTTCGCGCCCGCCGCCGGTTCGGAATTTGCCGTTATCAAGCCGGACAATGCCACGGGCAATTTCGTGAAGATCGCTCAGCGCATGGGCGTGCGGATCTCCATTGATCCTGATCAGCCGCTGGCCTCAGAGCTTTCGCCGGGCATGTCTGTTGTGGTGCGTGTGGATAAGAGCAGCGCGCCGACGGGAGTGGCGAAAGCTGGCAACTGAGGTTGTCAGCTCCTAGCGTACGTCGTCCCAGCCGGTGGGTAGGCAGAAGATTTCACGGAAGCCTTGCTCACCGGCGGGTGTCACTCGAAGGGCGCGGCTTTCATTCTTGCGCGCCAACCAACCAAGTTCGAGCGTCCGTTGCATGAGCGCCTGTCCCACACGCCCGCCAATGTGATAACGCCGCTCGCTCCAGTCCAGGCAGGTGCGGCAGAGGGGGCGTTTCGAGCGGCTGTCATTCTGGAGTTCAATCCCGAAGCTGCTGAGGAAATCCTCGCCATCGCTGGTCACGACCGCACCTTCGTCTGACATGATGATCCTGCCGCTTGCAGCCAAACTGTCGGCCATGGCGACGCCGAGCTTACCCGCAATATGATCGTAACAGCTGCGGGCGATACGCATGTCCCGTTCCTTCGGGCCTGTCGGATGGTGCCGAGGCGGGCCATCTGCGGCAATCGTCATCAGCGCATCAATGCCGTGTGCTACCTGCGGCGAGGCGAGCCGGTAATAACGGTGCCGTCCCTGCTTGACGGCAGCGAGCAATTTCGCGTCCACCATCTTTGCAAGATGGCCGCTGCCGGTTTGCTGGGTGACGCCCGCCTGCCGCGAAAGCTCTCCCGCCGTCAGCGCCTGACCGCCCATGAGCGCGCACAGCATATTGGCGCGGGTCGTATCGCCGATAAGGCTGGCAATGGCGGCAATGGTGTTAGGTGAAGCGATGTTTGTCATGGTCAAACCGTATCACCAACACTCTGGAACGTCAGCCTGCGATGGTTCGGTCGTGGCCGATGCATTCGGCCTCCATATGCTCCTATAGGGACGGGGATATCTCCCTGAAGGATCATGAAATGACTGGTAAAATTGCGTTGTTACGAGAACTTGGGCTGCTTCTGCTTTTGAGTTGTCTTTGGGGCAGTTCCTATACGCTGATCAAGATCGGCATAGAGTCCATTCCACCCATCACCCTGATCGCTGCGCGCACCGCGATTGCAGGCGCTGTTTTGGTTGCGATACTCTACATGCGCGGGCTACGGCTGCCGAAGGATTATCGATCGTGGAGGGGATTTGCGATCCAGGCCGTCCTTAACAGTGTCGTGCCGTTCACCCTCATTGCATGGGCGGAGCATCACATCGACGCAGGCTTGGCCGTTGTCCTCAATTCGTTGACGCCGGTTTTTACATTCCTTCTGACTATCCTGATCACGCGCCACGAATCGACAAGCACGAGGAAATTGTTCGGCGTTGTGCTCGGGTTGGCGGGGACTGTCGCCATGATTGGCATGGAGGCGCTCAACGGATTGGGAAGTGTGGTGCTGGCGCAGTTTGCCGTTGTCGTCGCGACCGTCTTCTATGCGGGTGCAGCCATCTTCGGGAAAAGCTTCAAGGATATCGATCCGATGATCCCGGCAGCTGGATCGCTGATCTGCGGCGCTGTCATGCTCGTTCCGGTCAGCATTATGGTAGATCGCCCGTGGGAGCTGGAACCATCCATGGCCTCATTGCTTGCCTTGGTCGGCCTGTCCGTCTTTTCGACCGCAGCAGCCTTCACGATCTACTTCAGGCTGATGCGAACGTTGGGCTCCTTGGGAGCAACGGCGCAGGCCTATCTGCGCGTGCCAATCGGCGTCGCCATCGGCGTTGTGTTCCTGGGAGAGCAACTTCACGTTACTACGTTGATCGGTCTCGTTTGCATTCTGACAGGTGTTATAGGCATGACGCTTCCAGCGCGCCGCGTATCCATTGTCTGAACACATGCACACCACGGGCGGGAGCAAGGAGCCGTACAAGCAAAAACCCCGGATGTTGCCATCCGGGGTTTTGCTTTAGCCCGAGAGCTAAGAACGATTACTCGTCGTCGCCGTCGCGGTCTGCGTCTGGATCAAAGAAGTCTTCTGGACGAAGAGCATCTTCGTCAACGCCATAGATGGCGTCAGCAGATGTCAGGCTTTCGCCCTTGGACTGGCGCTCGGCTTCTTCAGCAGAACGGGCAACGTTCAGTTCAACCTGAAGCTCGACTTCGGCATGCAGGTGAAGTGTAACATTGTGCAGACCAATGGTCTTGATCGGTGTGTTCAGCTCGACCTGGTTGCGACCGATGTTGAAGCCTTCTGCGCCGAGGATTTCGACAACGTCACGGGCAGCAACAGAGCCGTACAGCTGGCCGGTTTCGCCAGCGGAACGAACAACGATGAAGCTCTTGCCAGCCAGCGCGTCTGCAACTGTCTGTGCTTCAGTCTTGCGCTCGAGGTTGCGGGCTTCAAGCGTAGCGCGCTCAGACTCGAAACGGGTCTTGTTGTTGGCGTTGGCGCGAAGTGCCTTGCCCTGTGGCAGCAGGAAGTTACGTGCATAGCCATCGCGAACCTTTACGGTTTCGCCCATCTGGCCAAGCTTGGCGATACGTTCGAGAAGAATGACTTCCATCTTCTTGATCCTTTCTAGTTTTTGGTTTCGTTGTTGTTGTCGGTTTTCCGTGGTGGAGTGAGAGAGATCGTGCTGCGCACGTCGCTCAGACCCAAGACGAGAATGATGAGCAGCGGAAAGACAAAAACCGCTGAGATATAGCTGAGAACCAGAACCGGCCAGCGCCAGTCCTTGCCCTTTGATCTGTGATGCAGCGAAGCATAGCCCGCCATCAGGAAGCCCGCGCCGAAGGTGCCGCAAACAACGGCGCCAAGCATGGCAACAGTGCCGCCGACAAAGGTCATGACGATGCCGCCGAGGAAGATGAAGATCGCATTGCGATGCATGCGCAACGCGGCTGAGATGTCTTCGCGTGGGCGAAGTCCCTTGCCGAAGGAGCGCACCATGCGGCTTGCGAAATAATAAGCGGCAAACAGCATGATGACCCAGAGGCCGCCCTGAATCATGGGCAGCATGAGAACCAGCAGTGTCTTGGTTTGCCCAAGGGCTGTCGCGTCAGGCGTGAAACCGGATTCACGCGCCTGCACCGAGCTCATCATCACGTCTACCAGTTGCGAAACGAGTTCAGGGCCGTAGCCGATCATCGTGCCGAGAATGATGACGGAAAGCGTGATGAGGCCGCACAGATGCAGAATGATGCCAGAAAGCGGATACCATGCCAGCAGGTCTTCAGGACCACCAAGTTCCGACGCGGGACGCGCCAGATTGGCCAGGTGGGAAAGCCACGCGGCTGGAACGAGCGTGAAAATCGAAATCGTAACAGCAAAAATGGGAGAAACGGCAAGCGCGCCAAGGGCTGCGGCTGTCAGCACGGCAACGATGGCCGAAGCATTGCCCCAGCCGAAACCGGCGACAAGCACGGGCATGGCGGATGCAGCGTAGAGCAGGAAAGACATGGACGACTGTGCGGTTGCGCCGAGCGTGAGAAACGCTGCGCATATGCCGGCTAGGATGCCGGGAATCAGCACTGTCTGGTTCAGTTTTGGCACTTCGCTGTCCTGCTGGAATTCCGTAGCAGTTAGAGGATGGTTCAGATGAACCCGATCCCCAACATGGGATTTCATTTCAAGGTCGATCCACGCCCAACGTGGAAGGATGTCGTTCAAGGAACGAGGCCGCGCCGGAGCGCAGCCTCGGATAGATTATTAAGACAGAACGTAAGGCAGCAGGCCGAGGAAACGAGCGCGCTTGATCGCCTGAGCGAGTTCGCGCTGCTTCTTCTGCGAAACAGCTGTGATACGGGAAGGAACGATCTTGCCACGCTCAGAAATGTAGCGCTGCAGAAGACGTACGTCCTTGTAGTCGATCTTCGGAGCGTTTGCGCCGGAGAACGGGCACGTCTTGCGACGGCGGTGGAAAGGACGGCGTGCCTGGGAAGAGGATGCGTCAGCCATAGTCAATTCTCCTTATGCACGGTCTTCGCGCGGACGGCGCGGACGGTCTTCACGGTCACCGAAGCCACCTTCGCGAGGCGGACGAGGACCACGATCGAAGCCGCCTTCACGCGGGCCACGGTCTGGACGGTCGCCATCGCGGCGAGGACGGTCGTCACGATCGCGCTTCTGCATCATTGCAGATGGGCCTTCTTCGTGCGCTTCAACAGCGATGGTCATGTAACGAAGAACGTCTTCGTTGATGCGCATCTGACGCTCGATTTCGTGGATCGCCGGTGCAGGAGCATCGATGTCCATCAGAGCGTAGTGAGCCTTGCGGTTCTTCTTGATGCGGTATGTCAGGGACTTCAGGCCCCAGTTTTCGACGCGTCCGACCTTACCGCCGTACGATTCGATAACGCCCTTGTACTGCTCGACAAGTGCGTCAACCTGCTGGGCAGTGATATCCTGCCGGGCAAGGAAGATGTGTTCGTAAAGAGCCATTTAAGCTTTGCCTTTCTTGCGTTTCATTCATCACCCGGCAACGGCGCTAAGCCTCAACGACTGCTCCTGATTGGCAAAAGCCAAGGGCAAGAAAAGCGTTGTTCGAGACGGTCGAGAGCGGAGACACGGGAGGCCGGAAAAACCTTATGGTTCCTGCTGTTTCGAAATTCGAAACCAGCCCTCCGTTCAGCCACCAGCCATATGACCGGGTGTTGTGAACAGCGCGCTTATACGGATTTTTGACCGGAATGCAAGGCTATTCACAAATAGGGGCCGCCATGAGGCCCCGAAAGGCGGTATGGCGGGTAGGGGTGTCAATTGTAGACGGCCAGAGAATCAGATCGGCATTGGATATTGGCGATGAATCTCGGCGATGCCCTTCAATACCTCTTCCGACAGCTTGATGTCGGCTGCTGCTATATTAGTCTTCAATTGCTCCATCGTGGTCGCGCCAATGATGGATGACGCCATGAAGGGACGCGATAGCGTGAAGGCGATGGCAAGCTGTGCAGGATCGAGGTCGTGTGCGTATGCAAGCTCAAGATAGGCTTTCACAGGCGCTTCCTGCAAAGGCTGCAAGCGGCCACCAATATCCTGATTGATAGAAGCGCGAGAGCCTTCCGGGCGTGCACCGCTCTGGTATTTGCCGGTCAGAATGCCACCAGCCAGCGGCGAGTAGGCCAGAAGGCCGACATTCTCATGATGCGCGACTTCGGCCAGATCCAGATCGAAGGGGCGATAGAGCAGATTATACTCATTCTGGATGGAGGCAATGCGTGGCAGGCCATGGGCCTTTGCAATGTCGATATATTTCTGCGTGCCCCAGGCGCTCTCATTGGAAAGGCCGATGGCCCGGATTTTTCCAGCCTTGACCAGTTCATCCAAGGTTTCCAGCTTCTCGGTGATTTCAGCGAGGGTCTTCTCGGTGTTCTGGGTGGAGGCGTCAAAGCTCCAGACGCCACGGAAATGGTAGGTGCCGCGGTTTGGCCAATGGATCTGGTAGAGGTCGATGTAATCGGTCTTGAGGCGTTTGAGGCTAGTTTCGACGGCCTCGCGGATAGACGCCGCATCAATCTCGCGACCGCCTCTGATATAATCGCGCCCGGAGCCTGCAACCTTGGTGGCCAGAACAACGTCCTTGCGCCTGCCGGTCTTTTCAAACCACGTTCCGATATAGTCTTCTGTGCGACCCTGCGTCTCAGCCGAAACCGGTGTTGTGGGATAAAGCTCTGCGGTGTCGAAGAAATTCACGCCCTGCTCAAGAGCATAATCCATTTGCTCGTGCGCTTCCGCTTCTGTGTTCTGAGTACCCCAGGTCATTGTGCCCAGGCAAATCTCAGACACGGAAATGCCCGTGCGACCCAACATATTTTGTTTCATGAAACATCTCACTCACTTGGAAGGTGGCTAGAACGTAGTATCGAAATGCGGCGGCGCAAGAAAAAAGTATTCCGATCTGTGCCTGTGGATGAGATCGCGGAAATCCGCTCAAAATGCCCTTAAAAAGTTGAAAGCCTTGACTTCCGAAGCTGGAATGTGAATGGAAATTCACGATTTGCAGGCAAGGCCGGACTTTTGGCCAGATAAGAAGGACAATATCCCATGGCTATTGCATTCACATTTCCAGGGCAGGGCAGTCAGGCTGTTGGTATGGGCAAAGAGCTCGCCGACAACTTTGCAGAGGCGCGTGCGGTTTTCGAAGAGGTCGATGAGGCCCTCGGACAGAAGCTTTCAGACATTATCTGGAACGGCCCAGAGGAAACGCTGACGCTGACCGCCAATGCCCAGCCTGCGCTCATGGCCGTTTCGGTCGCCGTCATGCGCGTGCTGGAAGCCAAGGGCCTTTCGTTGGCCAATAAGGTTTCCTACGTTGCTGGTCATTCACTTGGCGAATATTCCGCCTTGTGCGCTGCTGGAACATTCTCGCTTTCCGATACTGCTCGCTTGCTGCGCATTCGCGGCAATGCCATGCAGGCCGCTGTTCCAGCCGGTGAGGGCGCCATGGCTGCCATAATTGGTCTCGAGCACAGCGATGTCGAGGCAATCTGCGCGCAGGCTGCTGCCGATGGCGTCTGCCAGATCGCCAATGATAATGGCGGCGGTCAGCTCGTCATTTCCGGTGCCAAGGCACCCGTTGAGAAAGCCGCAGCGCTTGCGACGGAAAAAGGTGCCAAGCGCGCCATCATGCTGCCTGTTTCTGCGCCTTTCCATTCCGCATTGATGGCACCTGCGGCGCAGGCCATGCGCGAGGCGCTTGCAAGCGTCGGCAAGCATAACCCAGTCGTGCCTGTCGTTGCCAATGTTCGCGCTGCTCCAGTTTCTGACGCCAATGAGATCGCAGATCTTCTGGTGGAGCAGGTCACCGGCCAGGTGCGTTGGCGCGAGACAGTGGAATGGTTTGCTGCCAATGATGTAACCACACTTTACGAAATCGGATCAGGCAAGGTGCTGACCGGGCTTGCCCGCCGTATAGACAAGTCCGTGACCGGCATTTCGCTCAACACGCCAGCTGATATCGACGCTGCACTTCAGACCCTTATCGGCTGATCCAAGAGACACAGAAAGGACGAACACGATGTTTGATCTGACGGGCCGCAAGGCTCTTATCACAGGCGCTACCGGCGGCATCGGCGAAGAGATTGCCCGCACGCTCCACGCCCAGGGCGCGATTGTGGGTCTTCACGGCACCCGCGTTGAAAAGCTGGAAGCGCTGGCGACGGAACTTGGCGATCGCGTCATGGTCTTCCCGGCAAATCTTTCCGACCGCGCCGAAGTGAAAGCGCTGGGCGAAAAGGCTGAGGCTGAGCTTGGCGGCGTCGATATTCTCGTCAACAATGCCGGTATCACCAAGGACGGCCTGTTCGTTCGCATGAGCGATGAAGACTGGGACAATGTCATCGAGGTCAACCTGACCTCCACATTCCGCCTGACGCGTGAGCTGACGCATCCCATGATGCGCCGCCGCTTTGGTCGCATCATCAACATCACGTCCATCGTCGGCGTGACGGGCAATCCCGGTCAGGCCAACTACTGCGCCTCCAAGGCCGGTATGATCGGCTTTTCCAAGTCGCTGGCGCAGGAAATTGCCACGCGCAACGTTACCGTCAACTGCGTGGCTCCCGGCTTCATTGAAAGCGCCATGACAGGAAAGCTCAATGACAAGCAGAAAGATGCTATCATGGGTGCTATTCCCATGAGGCGGATGGGCACGGCGACGGAAATCGCATCTGCCGTTCTCTATCTCGCATCCAACGAAGCCAGCTACATGACGGGTCAGACCCTGCATGTGAATGGCGGCATGGCGATGATTTAATATCTGCCCCAAACGGGGCGCAGAGGGAAAAATGCCTGTAGAGCAAGATGCTTAGCATTATTTTAAGGCTTTTTTCCCGCTGGAAACCGTGTTAAGCGGGCGAAGACTGTGAACAGTCGTCCCGGAAACAAAAGCGACCGTTGCGATTTCTTAGCGCGATGTTTAGCTTGAGACGGGTTGAACGGGTTTGCCCAAGGCGTCTGCTGAAAAGGCGCCTGGGGGTTTTAACAGGGCAGGATGCCTAAAGAGGGCATTCCTTTCAAAGTAAAGGTCGAGGAAACCGACATGAGCGATATCGCAGAACGCGTAAAGAAAATTGTAGTTGATCATCTTGGCGTTGACGCCGAAAAAGTCGTCGAAGGCGCAAGCTTTATCGACGATCTGGGCGCTGACTCGCTCGACACCGTTGAACTGGTCATGGCTTTCGAAGAAGAATTCGGCGTTGAAATTCCAGACGACGCAGCGGACTCGATCCTTACAGTCGGCGACGCTGTAAAGTTCATCGAAAAGGCTCAGGCCTGATCGTTTGAAATGCTTAGGGGAGGCCTGCGCCTTCCCGATATGGCCCGGCCAGTCCGGGCCAATATTTTATTCTCTGATGACTTGCGTCATCAGAATGGCATCCTAAATGCCTTACGCGCGCGTAACCGTCGGGTCTACAGCGTGTTATAGACTTGAAATATACGCATTGCCCTCGCGAAAATCGCTTCCGGTTTTCGGGCCGATGCGCTAGCGATGATAGGGTTAGGGGCGGAGCATTGACGATGAGACGTGTCGTTATCACCGGTACCGGCATGGTATCTCCTCTTGGCTGTGGAACAGAAATCAGCTGGCAGCGCCTTCTCGCGGGCCATAATGGTGCTCGTCTCGTCACAGAGTTCGAAGTCGAGGATCTTCCTGCAAAAATCGCTTGCCGTATCCCTGTTGGTGACGGCACCGAAGGCACCTTCAACGCTGACGACTGGATGGAGCCTAAAGAGCAGCGCAAGGTCGATCCCTTCATCGTTTACGGCATGGCTGCCGCTGAAATGGCGTTGAAAGACGCCAACTGGCACCCATCCACCGGCACAGACGAAGACCAGATTATGACGGGCGTTCTGATTGGCTCCGGCATCGGTGGTCTGGAAGGTATTGTCGAGGCTGGCTATACGCTGCGCGACAAGGGCCCACGCCGTATCTCTCCATTTTTCATTCCCGGCCGTCTGATCAATCTCATTTCCGGCCAGGTTTCCATTCGCCACAAGTTGCGTGGCCCCAACCACTCCGTTGTAACCGCCTGCTCAACCGGCGCGCACGCCATTGGTGATGCTGCGCGGCTGATCATGTTGGGGGATGCCGACGTGATGGTCGCCGGAGGCGCCGAATCGCCTGTTTGCCGCATCTCGCTTGCCGGTTTTGCTGCCTGCAAGGCGCTTTCCACCCAGCACAATGACGATCCGCAGAAGGCTTCGCGCCCCTATGACCGGGACCGCGATGGTTTCGTCATGGGTGAGGGTTCCGGAATTGTGGTTCTGGAAGAGCTGGAACACGCCAAGGCGCGTGGCGCAAAGATCTACGCGGAAGTCGTAGGCTACGGCCTGTCCGGCGATGCGTTCCATATCACGGCACCATCCGAAGACGGTGAGGGCGCTTATCGCTGCATGGCCATGGCGCTGAAGCGTGCGGGTCTCGCGCCTTCCGATATCGACTATATCAACGCCCATGGTACATCGACCATGGCCGACACGATTGAGCTTGGCGCTGTCGAGCGTCTCGTGGGTGATGCCGCATCGAAGATTTCGATGTCGTCCACCAAGTCGGCAACGGGCCACCTGTTGGGTGCTGCTGGTGCAATCGAGGCGATCTTCGCCGTGCTGGCCATCCGCGATAACATCGTGCCGCCAACGCTCAATCTCGATAATCCCGATGTCGAGACTGCCATCGATCTCGTGCCCCACACAGCGCGCAAGCGTAAGGTCGATGTCGCCTTGTCAAACTCCTTCGGTTTCGGCGGCACCAACGCCTCGCTGGTGTTGCGTCGTTACGAAGGCTGACAAGGCTTTCTGAGGGTCGCATCTTGAATGCGACCTTCGTCTCACGTCCAGTCGATCGTGCAGGTCAGTATCGATCAAGCTTGCGCTGTTACAAGCGATCTCGCCTGATTGGTCGAGGGCTTGATTTTTCGCTGCTTCGTATATGTTCCGGATGTTGATCTAACTGTGCAGAATGGCCTGCCGAACCTGTTTTTGCCGCATTGACTGCTCATTAAGCCGCTGTAATGCTGAACTGAAAAGGACCGCCGGTGAGCGATACGAGAGAGAACAATCAGGCCCCTCAAGGACGCGAAGGCTTCACTGAGAGCAAGGGTGGCCCGATCATTCCGAAATCACCGACTGAAGCTCTAAGACCGGAGAAGGTTCCGTCTCCGCCAAAGCGTTCCCGCAAGGCTCACAGCCAGCTGGTTATCTTCCTCAATTTCCTTATGACGCTGGTTGTGGCTGTCTGCATCATTGCCATCGCTGGCTTTTATTACATGCTGAATTCGTTTCACGAGGCAGGTCCTCTGGAGACGAATACGACGATTACGGTGCGCAACGGTGCCGGGCTTGCGGAAATTGCCAGCAATCTGGAGCGAAGCGGCGCGATTTCCAACGCCCGCATTTTTCGCCTGATGGCTGACAAGTATCTCGCGGGCGGTCAGACGCCGAAGCCTGGTGAATACGAAATCAAAGCCCGTACCTCGATGAAAGATATTCTGGCTTTGCTCGAATCGGGCAAATCCATTCTTTATTCCGTGGCAATGCCGGAAGGGCTGACGGTCAAGCAGATGTTTGCACGTCTCGCGGCTGAACCGGTGCTGGAGGGCAATCTGCCCGCCGAATTGCCAGCGGAAGGTTCCTTGCGCCCCGATACATACCCCTTCACCCGCGGCACAAGGCGCGAAGAAGTGGTTGATCAGATGCGCGTTGCCCAATCGCGTCTGGTGCAGGCCATATGGGAACGTCGCGACCCTGATCTTCCGCTCAAGACGATCGAGGAATTCGTCACACTCGCATCAATCGTGGAGAAGGAAACCGGCAAGGACGATGAGCGCGGCCATGTCGCATCGGTGTTCTACAACCGCATGAAAAAGAACATGCGCCTGCAATCTGACCCGACGATTATCTACGGATTGTTCGGTGGCGAAGGAAAGCCTTCTGACCGCCCGATCTATCAGTCGGACCTCCAGAAAGAGACGCCGTTCAACACCTACATTATCCGCGGTCTGCCACCGCACCCGATTGCCAATCCGGGTCGTGCTGCGCTGGAGGCGACTGCCAATCCGTGGCGCACCGACGATCTCTATTTCGTGGCGGATGGCTCGGGTGGCCACGCCTTTGCCAAGACATTGGACGAGCACAACGCCAATGTTCGCCGCTGGCGCAAGATCGAGGCCGAGAAGGCTGCGGCTGGTGGAACGCCCGAAGGCGTGGTGGACGGTCAACCAGCCGGATCACAAGCCGAGCGTCCCGCGACAAACAATTGATATGATACACCGCTGCAGCCCCATGGCTGCGGCGGTTTTTCGAGGGGTATATTTGATGGCATTGCAATCCATGACTGGCTTTGCGCGGAGCGAAGGCTCGTGCGGGCGGTTCCGATGGACATGGGAACTCCGCTCCGTCAACGGCAAGGGCCTTGATCTTCGTCTAAGGCTGCCAACCGGCATGGAAGCGCTCGAAGCCGATTTGCGGGACATTGCTTCGAAAAGCCTTTCGCGAGGGAATATCCAGGCGGGCCTTAGCGTTGCCACGGCAGAGGCAAGGCAGGAGGCTGTCATCAACCGTGATGCTCTGGATGCCGTTCTCGCACTGAAACGGGATCTCGGGACCGTCGTCAGTGATGCGCCGCTCAGCCTGGACACCTTGCTGTCCATTCGTGGTCTTGTGGAGTTCAAGGAGCCGGAGGAAAGCGCCGACGCGCAAGAGACACGCAACCGCGACATCATCGAAGGTTTCGTGGCCGCAATATCGGCTTTGACCACCATGCGCGAGCGGGAAGGGGCAACCCTTCATACGATCCTGTCCGGCCATATCGACCGCATAGAGCAGCTCACAGCAACCATCGAAGCCGATCCCTCGCGTCAGCCAGAGCAGATCCGCGCGCGCCTTTCGGCGCAGATTGCGTTGATTGCCGGTGGCACCAGTGGGCTGGACAGCGACCGTCTGCACGCCGAGGCAGTTCTGCTTGCCACCAAGGCGGATTTGCGGGAAGAAATTGACCGTTTGAACGGCCATGTTGCGGCAGCGAGAGACCTTTTGAACGGCGGTGTGCCAGTTGGACGCAAGCTCGATTTTCTTGCACAGGAATTTAACCGCGAGTCCAATACTATCTGTTCCAAATCCAATGCCAGTGCTGTAACCGCTGCTGGTATAGAATTGAAAGTCGTGATCGATCAATTCCGCGAACAGGTCCAAAATCTGGAGTAGACCCCATGGCGTCCGCCAGCAATCCTCCCGTCCATATCGCCCGCAGGGGCTTGATGCTGGTCATCTCCTCGCCATCGGGCGCAGGCAAATCCACCATCGCCCGCAATCTGCTGGAAAAAGACAAGAATATCAGCCTGTCCGTCAGTGTAACGACGAGACCGCGCCGCCAGAGTGAAATCGACGGAATTCACTACCAGTTCATTTCCAAGCGTGATTTCGAGCGCATGCGGGATGGGGAAGAACTGCTGGAATGGGCCGAAGTGCACGGCAATTTCTACGGCACACCGCGTGAGCCTGTTGAAACAGCCATGGCCGAAGGCAAGGACATGCTGTTCGATATCGATTGGCAGGGCGCTGAGCAGCTGCAGGACAAGATGAAAGCGGATGTCGTTTCCATCTTCATTCTGCCCCCCACCATGACCGAGCTACAATCTCGCCTGCATCGCCGGGCAGAGGATACGGAAGAGGTCATACAGACGCGTCTGGCCAATTCTCGCTCCGAGATCGAGCACTGGCGCGACTACGATTATGTCATCCTCAACGATGACCTGCAGGCGGCTTTCGAAGCCATTGAAGCCATCGTAAAAGCAGAGCGCGTTCGCCGCGACAGGCGCCATGGCATGTTCGATTTCGTGCGCGAATTGCTGGAAGAAGTGCCGGCGCTGCCGAGCCGCTAAGGCTGACAAAGGTTCCGGTCAGATTGATACATCTCGCGGTCTACAAGCCGCGAGATTTTTTTTAGCGTGCGTCGCCCATCATATTCGCCAGTCGCACGAATTCTTCCACAGACAGCGTCTCAGCGCGGCGCGTTGGGTCGATACCGGCCTTTTCCAGCAAAGCTTCACCACCGATGGATTTGACGCTCTGGCGCAGCATCTTGCGGCGCTGGCCGAAGGCAGCTTCTGTCACCTTTTCCAGATTGGTCACTTCGCAGGGCAGAGGCTTTTCTCTGGGCAGAAGATGCACCACCGTCGACGTTACTTTAGGCGGCGGGCTGAAGGCCTGCGGCGGCACGTCGAATGCCATTTCTGGAACCGTGCGCCAACCGGTGAGAACGCCAAGACGTCCATAATGGTTGTCACCTTCTTCCGCCACGATCCGCTGCCCAACCTCTTTCTGGAACATCAGCGTGAGTGACAGCCAGAAAGGTGGCCACTGCCGCGGCGTAAGCCAGTTGATGAGCAACTGCGTACCAACATTATAGGGGAGGTTCGCGATGATGCGCACCGGTTCGCCATGGGCGACCATGGTCTCGAAATCCGTCTTCAGCGCATCGCCCTCAATGACCTCCAGACGCCCGGGATAATGATCGGCGATTTCTGCAAGTGCAGGAATGCAGCGACTGTCGCGCTCGACCGCGATGACTTTCTTCGCGCCCAGTGAAAGGATCGCACGCGTGAGGCCACCTGGCCCAGGACCAACCTCGAAGACGGTTACGCCCTCAAGCGGCCCCGCCGTCCGGGCGATCTTCTGCGTCAGGTTCAAATCGAGCAGGAAGTTTTGCCCAAGCGATTTTTTCGCATCCAGTCCGTGCCGCTCGATGACGTCGCGAAGTGGAGGCAGACCATCAATGCCTGCCATTATGCGTTCGCCCGCCGCGTCGCGATTTCGGATGCCATTTTCAAAGCGGCAACGAGGCTCGATTCGTTGGCGATGCCTTGTCCGGCAATGCCAAAGGCTGTGCCGTGATCGGGCGATGTGCGGATGAAGGGCAGGCCAAGCGTGACATTGACAGAATCATCGAAGCCGAGCGCCTTCGCCGGGATGAGCGCCTGATCGTGATACATGCACACGGCAACATCATAACGTCTTCGTGCGGCATCATGGAACATGGTATCGGCTGGTAAAGGACCAAAGGCGTCGATACCATCCTTGCGCAGCTGCACTGTCGCGGGGTGGATGATGTCACCATCCTCAGTGCCAATCGCGCCATCTTCGCCCGCATGTGGGTTTAATCCAGCAACGGCAAGGCGAGGGGTTTGGATGCCAAACTTTTCCTTCAGATCAGCAGCAATGATGCGGCAGGTCTTGACGATCAACTCTTCTGTGAGTGCGCCTGGAACTTCGGCAATCGGGATGTGGATCGTCACAGGGACAACACGCAGTTTCGGTCCGGCAATCATCATAACCGGCGTGGTGGCCTGTCCTGTCAGTTTTTTGGCAAGCTCTGCCAGAAACTCGGTATGGCCGGGATAGCCAAAGCCAGCTTCGTAAAGCACAGACTTCGCAATGGGATTGGTGACAACAGCCGAGACGCGCTTGTCGACGGTAAACTGCACTGCAGTCTCAATCGCCTTGATGGTGGCAAGTGCCGCACCAACATGCGGTTGACCGGCAAGAACATCAAATCCGACTGGAATTGCAAACACCGGCAAGGCATTGGGGAAAATCGCCGCCGCCTGCTCGGGCTCGCATATTTTGACAGGGCAATCGATGCCAAGAAGATGGGCGCGGCTGCTGATGACGTCAGGATCGCCAACCAATATGAATGGCGGCAGCCCAAGCTCTTTGCGCTTTGACCAAGCCACAATCGTGATATCGGGACCGATCCCGGCCGGGTCGCCTTGGGTAACAGCAAGGGTGATGTTTTGCAGGGTCAAGAAAGACACTTTCTCGTCAGGTGCTGGTAATCTGGGCTTTCTTGCGGAGCTCGTCGAGATATTTCTTCTCGTTCGGGTTTTCGCCTTTTTCAGCCTTTGTCAGGTCTTCCGCACGGAAAACGACCTCGGCTGCGTAGTCGTCAGATACCTGCTGCTTCTTGCAGATCGCCAGATATTCGACACCCTTTTCGGTAACGCGGGTTCCGGTGGTGCCACCTTCCGGTGTCTTTTCCACCAGTGGCTTCCAATCCGGCGGCAATTCGGGCTCGAGCATCCGACCAAGATCCTTGATGGAGACATCAAGCATCGTTGCCGCAAATGTCTTGCCCTGTTCGCAGCCGGGATACCGTTTGCGAGAGGCTTCAGCTTCGGACTTACGCTTGCCTGTGATGGCACTGCGCTTCGCTTCTGGAATCACAAAAATGATCTGCTGCAGAAAATACTCGTTGGTCACAGGCTTGTCGCCACGCTCTTTCAGGCGCGTGACGAAATCCTGCGTCGACATCTTGTTTCTGCCGCCATAGCGCGCGTTGACCAGACGAGGCCAGCTCATCTGAACTGCGATGAACGATTTGAAGTGTTCAGCGCCAACGCCAGCCTGCGCAAGAACCTTGGTCAACTGATCCGTCGTCATCTTGTTGGTGGAGGCGAAGCGGGCAAATGACGCGTCAACATCAGCCGTGCTGACAGACATTTTGACGCGTCCAATTTCTTCACGCTTCAGCGCTTCATCGATCAGCTGCTCACGCGCTTTTTCAGCGAGATTTCCAGACTGGCGCTGCAATTTGAGAAAGGCAACGCGTCTGGCAATGTCATCACTGGTGATCGGTGTCTTGTTGACAACGACCTTGACCGTATTGGCTGCGAAAGCATCCTGAGCGGGCAAGGTAACGATCATGGGAACTGCGAAAATCGCGAAGGCGAATGCTACACTGCGCAACGCCGTCTTTCCGAGTTTCATCCTGTTCTCTCCCTGTCGATAAGCCACTGAACAGCGTCACGGCTTTTTCAAGTATCCTGCTTATCGGATGAAACGGATACATCCGTTCGTCAACCAATATCTTGGGCGGCTGTTAAGTTTAACAGTGAACGCGACTGTCTATATCACCGTAGCGGGCCGAACAGCAATCGCGCAGACCTGTCACCACTGCAGTTATCTTGCGGCAAAACGGTGGCGCGAGACCCGGTCGTCAATCACATCTGCCAAATAAGCAACGGCGGAGCTTTCACTCCGCCGCAACAGTTATCAGAAATTGTTTGGCTTCCAGCCGATATCGGCGTCATCCCAATCCGTGCTTGCAGAGCCGACACTGATATCACCCAGCGTTCTGAAGGCCAGACGCGCATTGACGGACCAGTCATTGGCGGATTCTCGAACCGAATTGATACTGCCTTCGTCCGAATAGCTGACGGTGAAGATCGTGCATTCATCCTGATAGAGAATACCGATGCGTCGTTCGCTGGAGAATTTGTTGTTCAGATCGTAATTGATAGCTCCGAACAAGGCCCAGTTATCGTCAAGACGCAGCTTGCCAGATGTCTGGATGATGTCGCGCTTGCGATCATAACCATATTCAGGCTGTGCCTTGACCTGCGTGTAACTGACTTTGCCCGAAATACGATTATCCGTATAGGCGACAGCTGTCTCGGAGCGATTGACCTCGAAACTGTCCTTGTCGAAGCGGAAGCTGGAGGAGAGCGAGAGGCCAATGGGAGCGTCAATCGCGGCCATGGCGACGTAGTCGGAACGATCCGTTTCAAGACCGGAGTCCGCGCCGGCATTCACGAGGTCATTGGACGCGAACGAGTTGGTGCCGCCGAGATGGAACGACTGACCGGCAATTCCGCGAATGCCATAGCCATTGTCAAAGGTGCCGTTGTAGCGGACACCGAGATTGGCGCGTGTGCCACCCTCGATACGGTCAAAACCCGAGAACTTGTCACGCTCGAAAAGATTGGTCGCATCGAATACAAAGGCCTGGCTGTCTTCGTTTGGAAGTTCACCGGCGTAGGATTCATTGGGCCGCACAAAAATCTGCGCAATTGGCTCAATCACGTGGTTGCTGTGCAGCGCAGTGAAGAGAACGGGATAGCGGGCTTCGAGGCCGAATGTCGCCATACCGCGCAACGATGCGTCATCATTGATTGTGCCATCATAGGATGGCACGCCCACGCCGAAGCTGTTCGTCGCCATATCGGTCCACAACGCATCGCCACGGGCTGCGACGAGAGGCGTCAGCAGCAGACCGCTATCAAACGTATAGGTGCGCTTCCATTCGGCTTCGGTGGTGAAGCGGGTGTAAGACCCTTCCAGACCGTTGAAGCGGGATGATGACCCGAGATTATACGCGTCCTGGCTTTGCCGGGTTATGCTGGTGAAGTTCGTCGTCAACGAAAGTTCGCCGCCATAGACCGGATCCGGGAAGAAGTACCGGTAGTCGAGAGCCGGGTGAACGATTGCCTGCTTGCGTTCCTTGGCCTCCGAATCATCGGTGTCCTGAACGTTGAAATAATAGGCGTTCACGTCAAAGCTGTTACGCTCCCCAAGACCGGAGAGATAGATCTTGTTGGTCTGAACGGAGTTCTTGTAATCCTTCAAACCGTAGGTTCGCGAGAAGTTGTTGTCGGTCTGCACCATGGCATCCCAACCGAAAGTCCAGCGAGGATTGATCGTGAACTCACCCTTGGACGCAATCATCGCACGCGTATCGTTCAACGAGTCGCTGGTGTTGACGTCAAAATCCTGAGGATTCATCTGGTTGATACCAGCGGCACGCACCGTGTGCGTTCCCATCTCGAACCGCTGACGCAATTCACCTTCCAGCAACAAACCTTGCGAGGTGTAATAGGTCGGGGTGACGGTGACGTCAGCTGAATCGGACAGGACCTGATAATAGGGAACGCCGATGCCGAAGCCGAGATTATCCGTCACGCTCATGCGCGGGAACAGGAAGCCCGACTTACGCTTGACGGTGTTGTCCGGGACCGTGATGAACGGAAGATAGGCAATGGATTTGCCGAAGAGCTCAAAACGAGCTTTTTCCAGCCGCACAGTGTGCGTCTTGCCGTCCTGAATGACGCGTTCAGCCTTGACCTGCCACAAAGGCGCCTTGTCAGGCCGCTCAGAGCAGGGAAGGCATGCGGTGTAAACGCCGTTGTTCAGGACCATGACGTCTTGCGAAAGACGCTCAGCGCTTTCACCGGCGATGCGGGTATTGTCAGTCGTTTCCACACGCAGCGCGTTGACAAAGCCTTGACCGAAATCGTCGGTCACATCCAGCTCATCCGCATAGATGCGGTTGCCGCCCGGCTCGATCAATTCGATATTGCCACGTGCCAGCACGCGACCAGTTCCCTGATCGTATTCGACGCGCTGGGCCACCATGCGGTAGCCGGTGTAATGCAGGCGCACGCCACCGGTCGCGATGACGCGTTCTGCATCTTTATTATAGGTCAGTTCGTTTGCTGTTAGCAGGAGTTTTGATTGGTCTTGTGGATCGCCAACAATGACGCCGTCCTCAGCAAATGAGCTTGAGGCAGTCGCCACGTATGCGCACACAGCAGCACCAGTCAGAAGGGCTGTTGTAAGCCGTCTGATATTCCCGCGGTCAAATGCCGCCACTAGCCGTCCTCCTGATGAAGCAGAATTGTCGCCCCCAATGCCAACGCTACGACGACTGGAACCCAGACCGCAACGAAGGGAGGAACGACACCGCTACTCCCGAATGCCCTTACGAGCACGGTTACTACATAAAGCACGAAGCCGGAAACGATTCCACCCAGAATCACTGAGCGAGACTGTGCAAAACGGCTGAACTTTAATGAAACAGTCGCGGCAATGAACGTCATCGCCACGAGAAGAAAAGGCATGGACAACAGGAAGTGGTACTGTGTCTCCAGCGCCTTCGAAGAAATCCCGAAAGACTGCGCTACCTCGATTTTGTGAGAAAGATCAAAAAAAGCAACAGTTTCAGGCTGCGTAAGGCGCTCCTGAACGAATTCCTGTCTCAGATTGGTACTGATTCTCGCGGTCGCTTGTCGGGTCGGCACATGACCGGGTCTGATCTCGGCCACGTCGTTAAGAAGCCAGTAACCATCTTCCAACTTCGCGGACATCGCGTCCTGCCGAAAAAGGATATTGCCGTCCTGATCGAGGTGTACGAGCACCACATCCTTCAGAAGCGTTCCGTTATCTTCAAAGCTCTTGGCGCCAATGATCGTGTCTTGGCCACCGCTGCTCTGACGCAGCCAGGGAAGGGTTTGCTGCTGACGGCCTGCATCGCCTTCATTGCGCCAACCCGATTCAACAGCCAACGACTTGCTTTCGCCCCATGCCGCGATGGGATTGAGAACCGTCACTGATAGAATGCCAAGCAGCACAGCGCCGCCGACAAACGGCAGAATGAACTGCCACGCTGAAATTCCGGCTGCCCGCGTGACCACCAGCTCGTAGCGACGATTGAGCGAGATCAGCGTCGTCATGCCAACAAACAGCGCGATGAACGGCACCGTTTGCTGAAGAATAAGCGGAAGACGCAGCGCAGTCAGACCAAGGGCCGCTGGGACGGAATATCCCGGCAGACCGGACATGCGTCGGGCTGTCTCGCTGAAATCGGCAAGAAAGATAATCGAGGATACGCCAAGCAGGAACCAGAACGTCGTCATGGCATAGCGCTTGAGGAAATAGCGGGCGAGGGTGCCAAACATCATGCGCCGTTACCTCCGGTGCCTGCTGCCGTGGACGGCGAGAACCGCTTCTGAATGTTCTGGATCGCGTTGCCAAATGCCTTTGGCAAATGGAGCTTCTTGCCGGTCAGCAAGAGGAAGGTAGCGATTGCGCCGCTGACGACAGGAACGGCGTAAACCAGCGGAATGAATGCGGCGCTTTGCTTCACCTGATTGGTGACGTAGAAACCGAGCCAGCGGAGCATGAAGGCCGTGATGAGCGCAGCCACCATCGGATGCAGCCGTGCTTCGCGGTGGGAGCGCGCATCACCAGCGACGACCAGCGAAATCAAGGCAAAAACGAAGGGAAACAGCCAATCCGCCAAACGACGATGCAGTTCCGAACGGAAGCCACCGGGTGACTTCTTGTAGCTGTCTACGGTCTCATCGGGCGACAAAAGGAAGGCGAGACTCGCATCACTCGATGAGATCGAAGGCTCGGCATCCGCCTTTTCAGACATGGTGGAGAGGTCGAAAGCGTAGGACAGGAACTTGACGACGGATACCTTGCCGTCTGGCGTCTTCTGCTGGACCTCGCCATCGCGCATCGTCAGCGACGTGCCGCCCTCATCGATCATGCCTTCCTTGGCATAATAGATCAGATCGTAATTGGGATCGCGTCTGTCCGCCACGAACAGCCCACGCAGAATGCGGCCCTGCCGCTCGCCGATCTGGACATAGAGGCCGTCCTGAATGGTGCGGAAGGTCTTTTCCTCGATGACCGAGGACAGAAGGTCGGCATAGGCCGCGGCCACCATTTGCCGCGCAGCGGTGCGGGCTGGCGGCTCCGCGAAATTGGTAATGCCGAATGAGACTAGGCTCAGAACTGCACCGAGGATGAGAATGGGCCGAACGATGATCGAGCGCGGCGCACCGGCTGCATCGATGATCGCCAGCTCCGAATCCGTGTTCATCGCTGTCAGCGTCTGCGTAATGGCAATGACCAGCGCAAATGGCAGAACAACGGGGATCAGTGTGGGCAGCAGCATGGTCGCCAGGGTGGCGAACGAACCCATGGACTGGCCGGTATCCGTGACGAGATTGATTCGCTGAAGAACCTGAATCGTCCAGATAATCGCCAGAACAGGCAGCAGCGCGACCAGAAACATCTGCGTCGCACGTCGCAATATGTATCGTTCAAGAAGCGTCATTCGGTCCCTGATGAGGTGTCTTCGTGCCGGTTCCCCCCGTGGGAACGGCTCCTATCTAGCCGCAACAATTACGGATGGCTATTCCGCCCGGCTCACAAATCTCATTTGTAAGATCATTTTTATGACCTCTGTGTCTTTTTCTTGATGAGGGTTTTTCGCCATGTCCTTCCACTGATTCACAAAATTGACACTGACAGATACGATGGCAGGGTTGCGCCGGGCTGGGAAAAGGCCATGATCGGTGGCATCCTGAAATACGATGATGAGCGAGAACATGTCCGCGAAATTTGATATATCCTTTGCCAATTCCGCCACTCTCGAAGGTGCCAGTGCATTTCTTTTGCAGGTATCTGGCGACAACGCAGCCGCCGGCCAGGCGCAGGTTGACCCTGCCCGTGTGCTTGAGAAAGCGGTCAAAGTTGCCGGTTTTGCCGCTAAATCCATGAGCGTTCTGGATGTGTTGGCACCTCAGGGTTCCGATGCAGACAGAATCGTTGTGATCGGTCTCGGCAAAGCCGCGAAACTCACGGCGCATGACTGGTTGCGTGCCGGTGGAACAGCGGCTGCCAACTTCAAGAAAGCCGAAAAAGTGGTCATCTTTCTCGATGCGTTCGGCGTTGAGGTCGATGGCAAGGCGGCGGCTGATTTTGCGCTCGGTTTGATGCTGCGGGCCTACAGCTTCGATACCTACAAGACAAAAAAGAAGTCCGACGATGAAAAGCTGCCGAAAAGCGTGGAGGTGACGATTGTAACAGCCGCCCACGCGCAGGCGAAAGCCGCGTTCGAAACGGCTGAGGCGGAGGCTGAGGGCGTTATCCTCGCCCGCGATCTTGTGAACCTTCCTCCGAATGTTCTGGGGCCGGTCGAGTTTGCCGAAAAGGCAGAAGAGTTGAAGAAACTCGGCGTTGAGGTTGAAATCCTTGGCGAAAAGGAAATGAAGAAGCTTGGCATGGGTGCGCTTTTGGGCGTTGCTCAAGGGTCCGTTCGGCCACCACGGCTCGCCATCATGCAGTGGAAAGGTGGCTCCAAGAAAGACGATCCGATTGCCTTTGTCGGCAAGGGTGTGGTGTTTGATACCGGCGGTATCTCCCTGAAACCCGGCGCTGGTATGGAAGACATGAAGGGCGACATGGGCGGAGCGGCGGCTGTGACAGGTCTGATGCACACGCTGGCTGCGCGCAAGGCAAAGGCCAATGTCATCGGCGTCATCGGCCTTGTGGAAAACATGCCTGACGGTAACGCGCAGCGTCCGGGTGATATCGTTACGTCGATGTCTGGCCAGACCATCGAGATCATCAACACGGATGCGGAAGGTCGCCTCGTTCTGGCGGATGCGCTTTGGTACACCAATGATCGCTTCAAGCCGAAATTCATTATCAACCTGGCCACCTTGACCGGCGCTATCACTGTCGCACTCGGCAATCTTCAGGCTGGCCTGTTCTCGAATGACGATGAGCTTGCAGATCGACTGACGACGGCAGGTGACACCACCCAGGAACGCTTGTGGCGCATGCCGCTGGGCAAGGATTACGACAAGATCATCGATTCGAAGTTTGCGGATATGAAGAACAGCTCTGGCCGTCTCGCCGGATCGGTTACGGCGGCCCAGTTCCTCAAGCGCTTCGTGGGTGAGACGCCTTGGGCGCATCTTGATATTGCAGGAACAGCCATGGGCTCGCCGCTCACCGAGATCAACCAGTCCTGGGGCTCCGGTTACGGCGTTCGTCTCCTCAATGAGCTTGTTCGCGCGCATTATGAGGATTGAATGTTGATGAGGAAGGGGCTGCGGGCGTTTCGATGACAGAGATACTTTTCTACCACTTGACGGAATCAAAGCTGGAAGATGCCCTGCCGCCGCTTCTCGAAAAATCTCTGGAGCGCGGCTGGAAGGTCGCGGTCCAGACCGCTGCTGTGGAGCGCCGTGATGCGCTCGACGTGCACCTTTGGACATTTCGGGATGACAGTTTCACGCCCCATGCCACCGACGCATCAGACAAGGCCGCCGATCAGCCGATCTTGCTGACGGCAACGTCTGATAATGCCAATGCGGCCAATGTCCGTTTCATCGTCGATGGTGCAGACCCTCCGGCGCTGGATGTCTATGACCGCATCGTGTTTATGTTCGATGGCTATGATGCGGCTCAACTGGAAGGTGCTCGCACCAAGTGGAAAAAGCTTAAAGGCGAAGGGCACACATTAACCTACTGGCAGCAATCACCGGAAGGTCGCTGGCAGAAGAAGGCTTGAAGCTGATCAGGCATCGCGAGGAGGATACTTCCATGGCGAAAACAACACCACCTTCGGACCAGGATACCGCGCGGCTCATGGCCGTGCGCGAAATATTGCCTCTGTCCGGTGCTGCGCAGGAGCTGAAATCGCTTTCAAGGCTGGCGAGGGAAATGTTTGGCACCTCGCGTGCAGCGGTTCACATTCTCGATGATAACTGGCTGCACATTGTCCACCAGTCTGGCGAAGAGGTCAGTGAATGCGCGCGGGATATCACCACCTGCAACGTAGTAGTTTTGACCAATGAATTGGTCGTCATTCCTGATCTTGCTGAAGAACCGCAATGGCGCTCCATGCCCTATGTTGTCGAAACTCCGCACATCCGTTTCTACGCCGGAGCGCCCATCGAGCTGGAGTCGGGGCTGGTGGTCGGTTCGTTTTGCGTTACCGATCCGAAACCGCGCCAGTTCAGCGCGGATGAGCAGGCCAATCTGAAACGGTTTGCGACGATTGCCGGTGCGCTGCTTCGATTGCAGCGGGCTAATTTCACCATGAGCCTTGCACAACGCGAGTTGCGGAATGCAGCCATGACAGATCCACTGACAGGCTTTTTCAACCGTAATGCCTTGGAGCTGGTTGTCGATGAACAGATGAGCGAGGTGTTGCGGGATAACGGAACATTCGGCGCACTTTATCTGGATATGGATGGTTTCAAATCCATCAATGATGAGCATGGCCACGATGCGGGTGATGCCGTGCTGCAGGAATCTGCTGCGCGCATCAGGCGCTGCGTCCGCTCACAGGACACTGTTGTGCGCATGGGCGGGGATGAGTTCGCCGTCTTCCTGCCGCGCCCGCAGGCACCGGAAACACTGGAGAAAATTGCTGAGCGGCTGCTGAATGCATTCCGCGAGCCTTTTGTCATCAACGGCAGAAGCGTTGTTGCCAATCTGAGCATCGGTGGTGCGATGGCCCCGCAGGCGGGCAATGACAGGGTGGCGCTATTACGGCGCGTGGATGAAGCGCTATATCAGGCCAAAAAAGAAGGGCGCAACCGATTCATCAGCCGCGCCCAGTCGTAGTGTTTATCGACGCTTTCGCTTAGTCGAAGAAGGAATCCACGAACTTGTGGCGGCCGAGCAGGAACGCATCAGCGACGTGCATGAGCGGGGCAAGATCCACGTCCGATGTGCCTGATTTGATGATCTCCGCGAAGCGTTCGTAGAGGGCGGGATATTCCCGCTCCGGCGCGGCCATCGTCTGCTCGCCGTTGATCGAGAGCTTAGCACCGCCTTCGGACAGAACCATCTGGCCCGCTTCGGTTTCCGCTACGATATCCCAGCTCTGTTTGCCCGTCTGACGCCAGTCGAACTCGGCGTGAACCGGCATCTGAGTCACGTCGGAAAAGCGGATGTCGGCAGCGATTGGCGCGTCACGGTTTTCCGGGAACTCGAGCGTCGCTTTGGTAATAAAGAGCGCGCGCGGCAGAATGTGGGTGATGATCGACAAAGCATTGATGCCGGGATCAAAAACGCCGAGGCCACCAGCCTGCCATATCCATTCCTGATTAGGATGCCAGTGGCGAACGTCTTCCTTCCAGATGACGTGCACGCTGTTGATCTTCGTGGAGGACAGGAAGCTTTTGGCGGCTTCTACAGCAGGCGCGTAGCGCGAATGCCAGCTTGCAAACAGTGAAACGCCCTTGGCATCAGCCAGTCGCGAAAGATCCTGCACTTCGGACAGTGTCGCACCTGGTGGCTTTTCCAGAAACACATGCTTGCCAGCGTTGAGCGCGGCATAGGCAGCGGTGTAACGATATTGCGGCGGCATGCAGAGAGACACGGCCTGCACATCGGGAACTGCTTCCAGCAGAGCCTCGATAGTGCCATAGGACGGCACACCTTCAACCGTACCATGACGGCTGGCAGTGGCGACCAGATCAAAATCCGGATTGGCGGCAATGGCTGGAAGGTGTTGATCGCGAACGATTTTGCCGACGCCGACGATGGCAAGTTTGGTGGCTGACATGAAAGAAAAACCCGTTTGAATGTTTCACTCGAAAAATAGTACTTTATGCAGTTCTATCAGAAACATCGGAGTCGGCAAGGCTCCGAGATGTCCATCAGTTCAAAGAGGCGACAACCATCGGCTTGTGGCTGTTTTTCTTGTAGACAAGGTGCACGACCTTGTAGCCCTCTGCCTTTAACTGGGTCAGCAGCGCCGGCAACATGGCGGCTGTGCGTCTGTGAATATCGTGCATCAATATGATGCCGCTGCCGCGATGGCGAAGCGCTGCCATGGTGCGCGATGCGACGACGGCGGGCGCATCCTTGAAGTAATCCTTCGAATCGATCTGCACATCCATGATGACCATGCCACGGTCCGAGACCATATGGCGCAGACGGCCATTGTCCGCCAGATATGGGAAGCGGAAGAATGACGCGCCGTTATCCGTCGCCTTTGAAACCGCGCTGGCACCACGGGAGACTTCCGCTAGTGCGCGATCAAAAGACAGGGCGCGCAAATTGGGGTGGCTATAAGTGTGGCTACCAACGCTGTGGCCGTCAGCAATGACCTTTTTGGCAATGTCAGGGTGAGCCTGCGCCATTTCTCCCACCATGAGGAAGGTGGCCTTGACGCCGAACTCATCCAGCGTGGCAAGAATGCTCTCGGTCTTGCCGGGCACCGGGCCATCATCGAAGCTCAGCACAACCTCCTTGTTGGCAAGGGCGATATCGTCCGCGGAGGAAACGTAAATATCACGTCCCGCAAGCCCGGCTGGGTTTCGCGGACGCATCCACGCCACGGGAGACAGAGCAACCGGATCATCTGCCTTGAGCGATGAGCCCACCGGCGCAGATGCCGCAAAGGAGGTCTTCAATGAGCCATCAACCGGCGGCTTTCCCGCGCAGGCAACAAGGCATGTGGCCAGTGCAATATTGGCCAGTATGGTTTGAAATGACATGAAAAACTCGAGGCTGGAATCACTGAAGTGTTACAGCATGGTTTCCATGATTATGGTTAATGACTGGTTACTTCCGGGCGGTCTTAGAATAACGCCGATGAACGACAGCACCTAAGAGCCGATTATCCGGCCATTGCTTCTTCATATTCGCTTGAGAGCATCAACCACTGCTCTTCCGCGTCCGCGAGTTTGCTGGCAGCTTCGCCCCGTTCCTTCACTTTCAACGCGGCTTTGGCAGGCGCCTTCTCGTAAAGGCTTGGATCGCCAAGTTCCTTATCAAGCGCCTGAATCAGCTTCTCAAGCTTTGCCGTCAAGGATTCAATATCGTTGATCTTTTTCTTCAATGGGGCCAGCGCGGCGCGCTTTTCAGCATTAGCCTTGCGCTGGTCTGCTTTCGAAGCGCCGTCTAAGACGACTTCAATTTTTTCGTCTTTTTTTTTACCCGAAGAGACAATCAGATCTCGGTATTCATCCATATCGCCTTCGAAGGTCGTCACCGTGCCGTTGTTGACGAGCCAGAGGCGGTCGACGGTGGCTTCGATCAGGTGGCGATCATGCGAGATGAGAATGACGGCGCCATTATAGTCGTTCAACGCCTCGATCAGCGCACGACGGCTATCGATATCAAGGTGGTTGGTCGGCTCATCGAGAATGAGCAGGTTCGGCGCGTGAAACGCTGCAAGGCCCATCAGAAGGCGCGCCTTTTCGCCACCGGACAGATCCTTGGCGGGCGTTGCCATTTTTTCCGTTGCGAGACCCATCTGCGCCACGCGGGCACGGACCTTGGCTTCCGGTGCCTGGGGCATCAGCTTGCGCACATGCTCGACCGGGTTTTCTTCCGGCACAAGATCATCCAGCTGGTGCTGAGCGAAGAAGCCGATCTTCAGCGCTGGTGCCAGCCGCAAATCGCCGCTTTCAGGTGCGAGACGACCGGAGATGAACTTGGCGAAGGTGGACTTGCCGTTACCGTTAGAACCCAGAAGCGCGATGCGGTCATCGTTGTCGATGCGCAGGTTCAAGCCTTTGAGGATAGGGTTGCCCGGCTCATATCCCACCGCACCGCCATTGATAGCAACGATAGGCGAGGCGGGCTGCTTTTCCGGTTCAGGGAAGGTGATCGGCTGAACGTGATCTTCGATGACGGATGACACGGTTCCCATACGCTCCAGCGCCTTTACACGGCTCTGGGCCTGCTTTGCCTTGGAGGCTTTCGCCTTGAAACGGTCGATGAAGCTCTGCAAGTGCTTGCGGGCGGCATCGTTCTTGACCTTGGCTTTTGTCTGTAACTCGTCAGCTTCAGCCTTCTGGCGCTCGAACTGGTCGTATCCGCCGCGATAGAAGGTCAGCTTCTTCTGGTCCAGATGCACGATGGCGTTAACGGCATTGTTCAACAGGTCGCGGTCATGGCTGATGATGATGACCGTATAGGGATAGCGGCGGATGTAATCTTCCAGCCAGAGCGTGCCTTCAAGGTCGAGATAGTTGGTAGGCTCATCGAGCAGCAGAAGGTCAGGCTCGGCAAACAGAACGGAAGCCAGCGCCACGCGCATGCGCCAGCCGCCGGAAAAGGAAGATGCGGGGCGAAGCTGGGCTTCCTGATCAAAGCCCAGACCAGCCAGAATGCTGGATGCACGCGCTTCGGCGGAATGCGCATCGATATCGACAAGGCGCATCTGGATATCTGCGATGCGGCCCGGATCTGTTGCGGTCTCTGCTTCCAGCATCAGTGCAGCACGCTCCTTGTCGGCAGCCAGCACGATGTCGATCAGGCTTTCTTCCGTTGCGGGGGCTTCCTGAGCCACCTGTCCGAGGCGCGCATTCTTGGGAATGAAGACAGAGCCTGTCTCTGCCCCCAGATCGCCGGTAATGACGCGGAACAGCGTGGATTTACCCGCACCATTGCGGCCAACGAGGCCAGCCTTGGTGCCAGTGGGCAGCGAAACGCTGGCGTGGTCGAGGAGCAAGCGCCCGGCAATACGGGCGGAAACGTCTGAAATGGTAATCATGCCGCCGTTTTGGCCGAACTCAACTCCGAACGCAAGAGCGCGAAAGCCAAAGTATCAACCGCTTTTATCCGCCGATCTGTAGCAGGTAACTGTTGCGGGAGCGTTGAGCCACTTCACGGCTGTAGGGAACAACGCAGTTTCGAGCTCCGCTGCGAGCTGTCAGAAGTGCCAGCTCGGCATTTCCGTACAGTTCCGCCGCGCTGATCGTGCCCTCCGAAGCGGCCACCCCGATGGACACTGTGAGGCGTTCGCCATCGCCTTCCCTGCTAGCGAAACGAAGATTTTCCACCGTGTGGCGCAGGCGTTCGGCGATGCTGAGAGCCGTGTTTTGTGACACGCCAGAAAACAGGAAGGCAAACTCATTGCCTTCGATCCGCGCTGCGAAATCGTCTTTCTTGATCGATTTGCGAAACAGGGCGGCCAGTCGCCGCAAGGCCTTGTTGCCAGCAACGGTGCCGTATTTCTCGTTGATGTCCCTGAAATGATCGATATTCACGAGTGCGAGGCAGACGGATGTGTTGGTTTCTGCCTGGAAAAGGTCTGCGAGCTTGCCCAGAAAGGCTGGGCGGTTCGGCAATGCTGTCAGGGCGTCTTTGAGTGATGCTGCCCTAAGCTGCGTGCTGCGCTCTTCCTGATCAATGATTTTTTCCAGACCCTGTCGCACGAAATTATGCAGACTTGCCTGCTCGTGATGAACGTCGAGAAGCAGCTCGGCCAGATATTCCGGCGTGACATGCTCCCGCGGTCGGTCGGTTAGATTTGTCAAAAGCGCATCGGAGCGCTCCAGAGCGGCCGTGAGCCTCGCCGCGATCTGGGCGATCATGATCGCTGCTTCCGATGCCGCCTCCGACGCCGCAAGGCGCGAAAAGCTGGGCAGATTGTGTTTCTGGCCGATCATGTCGATGTCATGCTGCTGCGGCGCATTGCCCAGCGCCAGCACATCCTGGCCCATGGCTGCATTGTGCCCGCTCAGCACCTCAAAGAATAGTTCGTAATTACGCGGCAGCGGCGCAAGGTTCATTTTCGAGATGAACTGCGTCACCTTCGTCACAACAAGGCTGCCTTTGGATGTGTCCCTGATAGTGCTGACGGTTTGTGAAGCCATGCCCCCGCATCTCCATGAATATGAACTGCCGATTGGCGCGGCACGTTGCTTGTTCAGCATTCTATTGTTCGCGACGCTTTAAAATACCATAAATGGCAGGCATCATTGTTCATGAATGCATATTTTCGCGCGTGATGGGTTCCATGACATCTAGTCATTTGATCATGATCCCCTTCAGTGATTTGATGGCGACGAAACCTCATGAGAAGGACCTGCGATGACTTCCAGAACCCTGTACTCGCTCTGCGGCAGTGACGACGCCCGCCCGTTTTCTCCCCATTGTTGGAAAGCTGTCATGTCTCTGGCCCATAAGGGGCTGGATTTCGAGGAAAGGCCATTGGCCTTCACTGCAATACCGGGCGTGGAAAACGGCTTTTCCAAAACGGTGCCCATTCTTCGCGATGGCGATGAGTTGGTGAAAGATAGTTTCGAGATCGCAGTCTATCTGGATGAGGCATACCCAAACGCGCCATCGCTGTTTAACGGTGAGGGCGGCAAGGCCCTGTCACGTTTCGTCGAAAGCTGGTCGCAAACGCAATTGCACCCGGCCATCGTCAAGATTGCCGTTCTCGATATTCACGACATGCTGGATGAGGCGGACCGCGCATATTTCCGTGAAACCCGCACCAAAGCTTTGGGGAAAACCTTGGAAGATGTGATCTCGGATCGCGACGCCGAAATCGCAGTCTTCCCGGAGAAGCTGGCGCCTATTCGTCGGATGCTGGCATCACAACCATTTCTGGGTGGAGATACCGCGCTGTTTGCCGATTATATTGTTTTCGGCGCGCTCCAGTGGGCGCGTGTCACATCGGGCGTGGACCTGTTCGGAAAGAACGATGCAGTCCGCGACTGGTTCGAGCGTTGCCTTGATCTGCACGGCGCGCGCGGAAGAAGTGTGACAGCGGCGTGAAATGTGATGGAGACGTGGGCAAATCCCGGCATACCCCTTGTTTTCGGCCCCTCAGGCGGGTAAACACCGCCCACTTTCTCCAAGAATAAGGAATAGAGATATGGCGATTGAACGCACTTTTTCGATGATCAAGCCGGACGCGACCAAGCGTAACCTGACTGGTGCCATCACCAAGGTATTCGAAGACAACGGTCTGCGCATCATCGCGTCCAAGCGCGTATGGATGAGCAAGCGCGAAGCAGAAGGCTTCTACGCTGTTCACAAAGAGCGTCCTTTCTTCGGTGAACTGGTTGAAGGCATGACATCTGGCCCAACCATCGTTCAGGTTCTGGAAGGCGAAAACGCAATCCTCAAGAACCGCGAAATCATGGGCGCGACCAACCCAGCAAACGCTGACGAAGGCACGATCCGTAAGCAGTTCGCTCTGTCCATCGGTGAAAACTCCGTTCACGGTTCTGACGCTCCTGAAACAGCAGCTCAGGAAATCGCTTACTGGTTCGCAGAAACCGAAATCGTCGGCTGAATCAATCTGCCAGGTATCGGAATCGGTCTCTAAGGCGATTGCCTTAAGTGATTGAACTGAAACGAAAAAGCCCGCGTATTTACGATCTTTGAAGGGATCGAAATGCGCGGGCTTTTTGTTTGTTAAAAACCATGTAGGGTTGAAAGCAATTGGATTTTGGTCAGTAGACAGGGGGATCGATATTGACTTTGGACCAGACAACTCTTCGCTTTTACGCGCAGGAATCCGAGGCCTACACCTCAAGAGGTCAGCCACACAGTCCGCATATCGAGGCTTTCCTTAAACGCCTGCCACCCAAGGCCGCTATTATCGAACTGGGGTGCGGGGCGGGGCAAGACAGCGAATTTATGCTCGCCCAAGGATTTAACGTTCGCCCGACAGACGGCACGCCAGAAATGGCAAAAGCGGCATCACAGCGCCTGAACATTCCCGTAGATACTCTGTTGTTCAGCGATCTGGATGAAACGGCGGCCTATGATGGTGTATGGGCCAATGCGTCTCTTTTGCATGCGCCCAAGGCGGAGTTGCCGAGCATATTGAGCTTGATACACAGGGCGATGAAACCGGGCGGAGTGTTCTATGCCAGCTTCAAGGCTGGGCAATCCGAAGGCCGAGACCAGCTTGACCGGTACTACAATTATCCATCGCAAGACTGGTTGACCAATGTCTATGGCGCCCTTGAGTGGCTTGAGATCGATATCAAAGCCGAAGCCGGCAGCGGGTATGATAAAATGCCGACGGACTGGCTACATGTTACCGCTGTCAGATATTAGCGTCTTAGAGGCGCCAGACTGCTGGCGCCATTTATCCTTCGCAGCGTCATCGGTATCTTTGGCTGATACCCAGTCGCCTGCGGTGCCGTCTTTGCCATGCTCCTTCTTCCAGAAGGGGGCGGCAGTCTTCAAATAGTCCATCACGAAGTTCGCCCCATCGAAGGCGGCTTGCCGGTGGCGGGACGCGGCGATGACCAGGACGATATTGTCGCCCGTCTCGATACGACCGTAGCGATGGATTGCTGTGAGGCCCAGAAGTTCGAAGCGCTCGATGGCAAGCTTGGCGATGCGCAGCATTTCGGCTTCCGCCATGCCGGGATAATGCTCAAGCTCAAGGGCTGATAGCGTGCCGCCATCGTCGCGGCAGAGACCGGTGAAGGTCACGACGGCACCGATGTTTCTGTCGCCCTGCGATAACAGCCGAGCTTCAGCGGACGCATCGAAATCCTGCTGCTGCACACGAATGGTCGGCTCGACCGTCATGGCTAGCCACCTGTCATCGGCGGGAAGATACCGATTTCGCGCGCGCCTGCGATGCTCTCATCATGCTCGATATGTTCCTGATTGACCGCGACGCGGATTACATCCGGAAATTCAAAGGCGGCTTCGTATTCTTCGCCCAGTGTCACCAGATACTGGATCAGGTCGCCCGCTGTCTTCACGCTGGCAGGAAGATCAAGATCATCCTCGGATTTGCCAATTCTCTCGCGTACCCAGGCAAAATAGACAATGTGAACCATTAATCAGCATCCACGATGTGCTTGATGCCAGCCCTGAAATAATCATAGCCGGTGTAGATGGTCAGTGCGGCTGCGACCCAAAGCAGGGTAATGCCGATTTCGGTCGTGTAGGGCAGCACCTTGTCACCCGCCGGGCCTGCAAGGAGGAATGCGATTGAGACCATCTGGATCGTCGTCTTCCACTTTGCGATCTGCGTGACCGGCACGGAAACCTTCAGCGCCGCCAGATATTCGCGCAGGCCAGAGACCAGTATTTCGCGGCACAGGATCGTTATAGCAGCCCAGAGCGACCAGCCAGCAATAGTTCCATCCGCCGCCAGCAAGAGCAGCACGGATGCAATCAGCAGTTTATCCGCAATTGGGTCCAGCATGCGTCCTATATTCGATGTCTGGTTCCAGATACGCGCCAGATAACCGTCCAGAAAGTCGGTGAGCGAGGCAATGATGAAAAGCCACAACGCCGTCCATCGAGCAAAATCCGAACTTTCAAGCTTCCCCTCTATGAAGAAACATAGAACGATCACCGGAACCGCCAGAATGCGGCCATAGGTCAGGAGATTGGGGATGTTGTATGCGCGCGAAGCCATGGGGGAACCTGTCATTCGAGATACAGCGTTGATGCAGCCCTATGCAGCAAGCGTCAACACCCTATTATGTTTTTTTGCGGGTACCGCTCAAAACCATGCACTTAGTCTCGACCACTCTCGTGGAAGTGATTGTAAACCTGTCGCGCTACCGTTTCAGAAATGCCGCCAACCGCCATCAGATCGCTCAGTGCCGCCCGCGATACCGCCTTTGCAGTGCCGAAATGCTGCAAAAGGGCGCGTTTGCGACCGGGCCCGATGCCGCCGATTTCATCCAGCGGGTTCTTGACCAGTTCTTTCTTGCGGCGAGCGCGGTGAGAGCCGATGGCGAAACGGTGGGCCTCGTCCCGCATGCGCTGGACGAAATACAGCACGGGATCACGCGGTGGCAGTGAAAAATCGCTGCGCGTATCGGTGAAGAACCGCTCGCGGCCCGCATCACGGTCAACGCCCTTCGCCACGCCGATAGCGGTCACGCAATCGCGGATGCCGAGTTCATCCAGAATGGTGCGCACGGCGGTCATCTGCCCTTGGCCACCATCGATGAGGATAACATCAGGCCATGCGGGGAAGGGCGCGTCAGCGGCGTCTTCTGGCGCTGTGACCTGGGTGCGGTCCGGTCTGCCTTCTTCCTTCAGCAGCCGCGAAAAGCGGCGCGTCATCACTTCGCGCATCATGCCGAAGTCGTCGCCGGGGGTGATGTCGGTCGATTTGATGTTGAACTTTCGATAGTGGCTTTTGGTGAAGCCATCCGGCCCCGCAACCACCATGCCGCCCACGGCATTGGTGCCCATCATATGCGAGTTATCGTATATCTCGATGCGGCGAGGCACATAGGGCAGGGCGAAGGTTTCCGCGAAACCTTTCAGCAACCGAGCCTGCGATGATGTCTCGGCAAGCTTGCGCCCGTGTGCTTCGCGCGCGTTTCCAAGCACGTGATCGACCACATCTTTCTTCTCTCCACGCTGCGGCACGGAGATGGTGACCTTGTGGTTGGCTTTTTCCGCAAGGGCGGCAGAGAGCAACTCTTGCTCCTCCACGGCTTCCGAAAGCAGGATCTGCCTCGGCACGGGCTTGTCATCGTAAAACTGCGCCAGAAACGCGCTCAGAATTTCAGCGCCGGGAAGCGAGGGGTCTGCCTTTGGGAAATAGGCGCGGTTGCCCCAGTTCTGACCGGTGCGGAAAAAGAAGACCTGAATGCAGGACACGCCGCCTTCGTGGTGAATGCCGAATACGTCTGCCTCATCAATGCCCGCCGGGTTGATGCCCTGGTGGCTCTGCACATGCGACAGCGCCGCAAGCCGGTCGCGGTAGACGGCGGCGCGCTCGAAATCGAGATCGTCAGAGGCCTCGTTCATCTGGGATGCGATGGTGGCCTTCACGCTCTGGCTCTTGCCGGAAAGGAAGTCCTTCGCCTCCTTCACCAGTTCCGCATAGCCCTCGTCACTGATCTCATGGGTGCAGGGGGCGGAACAGCGCTTGATCTGATGCAGAAGACAGGGACGCGTCCGGCTCTCAAAAACGCTGTCCGTGCAGGTGCGAATGAGAAAGGCGCGCTGCAGGGAATTGATGGTTCTGCCGACTGCGCCCGCTGATGCGAAAGGCCCGAAATAATCACCCTTCCGCGCACGTGCGCCGCGATGCTTGAAAATCGCCGGGGCGCGGTTATCGGCTGTAATGAGAATATAGGGAAAGGATTTGTCGTCGCGCAGCAAAACATTGTAGCGCGGCCGCAATCGCTTGATCAGGTTGGCTTCCAGCAACAGCGCTTCGATTTCCGTGCGCGTCGTCACAAATTCCATATGCGTGGTCAGCCGCACCATCTGGCCGATGCGGTTGGAATGGAAGCGACCCTGCGCATAATTGCTGACGCGCTTTTTCAACGAGCGCGCCTTGCCGACATAGAGAACATCGCCCGCATCGTTGAACATGCGGTAGACGCCGGGATTGTTGGGCAGGTGTTTGACGAATTCGCCGATGAGATCCATGCCCTTCAGGCCGGACTCGTTTTTCCATCCCGCATTCCAGTCCATGGATGCAGGTGCGTATTCCGACACCACTTCACTGGTGGCGGAGGCTACGTCATCTTCATCATCGTCATTATCATCGAAGAGAACGCCGCCATCGGGCAGCTTCTTTCCGTTCATTCAGGTATCTCCGCCACGTCAGGGGTTTCCCAGCCAAGGTGCTGGCCCCCGTCGAGCGCGATCATCTGGCCGGTGATCGACGGGGAGTCATATAGAAAGCGAATGGTGCGACCGAACTCATCCGGCTGCGGCCCACGCTTTAATATAAGGGCGTCGATCTGCGCCTGAAAGTCCTCAGGCTCCTGTCTTTCACTTTTAAACGATGGACCGGGCCCGATGGCATTCACCCGCACGCGCGGTGCAAAGCTCTGCGCCATGGTTTTCGTGGCAGTCCACATGGCAGATTTCGAGAGCGTGTAGGAGTAGAAGCGCGGCGTAAGCGCCAGCACCCGCTGGTCTATGATGTTGACGATCAGGCCCGACATGTCGTCAGGTAATTGCCGGACAAGCGCTGCCCCCAAGATCGATGGTGCCCGAACGTGGACGGCGAAATGGGAATCGAAAGCGGCGCTGTCGAATTCATCTGCGGAATCATGCTGAAAAACCGAGGCGTTGTTGACCAGAATTCCAATGGTTCCGAGCGCTGATCGGGCTGAGTCCATCAATGTTTCCGTCGAGGCGGAATTTTCAAGGTCTGCCTGCACAACAGCAGCACGACCACCATTTTGCCTTATTGTGTTAGCGAACGCCTCGGCTTCATCCAGTGAGGAGCGGGCATGAATGCCCACCGCGAACCCCTGTGAAGCAAGATACTCTGCTATCGCGCGCCCCATGCGGCGTGCGGCACCGGTAATAAGGACCGTCTTTGGTATAGTCTCGTTCAAAGCTGATTCACGCCCTGCTGCTGTGTGTTCTACATGCGAATATAAGTCGAAACATCGAGTTTTGAACAGCGAATGCGCTGATTATACAGATTTATGCCTTCACGTTACGTCCGAAGTAATTTGATTTAAATACATGTAAAATGACGATTTTTGAAGTTAACCACTCGTTATCCTTAATAGATTTTTGTGTCATTTTAGCAACGTCCCATTTCCGTCACGCCGGTGCCCCAATCAATTCACATTTTGGCTGTGTGATCTCCTCATTCACCCATCATTTTGATCATCAGTCGGGCAAGGGAACAAACTGTTTTACACCGCGTTTTGGGAATATGTGTTTGAGCACCCCGCGGGTATAGAAGGAGAATAGCATGCGTACTATCGTTGCAACACTACTGGCCACCACTATGGCAGCTGCGGCGTTTTCGGCAGCGAAGGCAGCCGACGCGGTGAACGAAGTGCCGCAGGCACCTGTTGCCTACGAGCAGCCAGCTCCGATCAGCAACTGGTCTGGCGCGTACCTCGGCGCGACCGGCAACTATGACTGGGGTCGTTTCACAGGTAACGGCGGCGATCGTGATGCCGACGGCTTCGGTGGCGGTCTCTACGGCGGTTACAACATGCAGAGCGGCCAGATCGTTTACGGTGCTGAAGCAGACGTAAACCTCGGCGACGAGAAGGGTTCTGCTGGCACCGGCGGTGCAGGCGAAGCGCTTCGTGGCAAGCAGGGCGTAAACGGCTCGCTGCGTGCTCGCGTTGGTTATGACATGAACCCGTTCCTGCTCTACGGTACAGGTGGTTTGGCAATTTCTGACAACAAGGTCAGCAATTCCACATCCAGCGACAACGCAACAGCGCTCGGCTACACAGTCGGTGCCGGTGTTGAAGCCATGGTTACCAACAACATCACGGCTCGCGTTGAATACCGCTACAGCGATTACCAGGACAAGGACTTCTCGCTGGATACCGGTAGCGTATCTCGCGGCTTCGACGATCACAGCGTTAAGGCTGGTATCGGCGTAAAGTTCTAATCCCATCCGGGATTGATGTTGAAAGCCGGGGTTCGCCCCGGCTTTTTCGTTTATGGCCTTCAGGCCGGAGTTTTCATTTCGGCATAGGCAGTGAAGCGTTTGCCGAATTTGTCGGGCCAGTCGGCCAATGTCTTGCGACCAGCAGCCCACTCGCCAGCAAAGCGCAGATCCAGATATCCGATTGTTGCTGCCAGCGCGAAATGGCCGCCGTGCAGCTTCTTTCCTGTCTTGGGCAGGTTTGCATTCAGGTAATCGAGACCTCTGACAACCTTCGACCACTGCTTGTCGATCCAGGGCTGGTGTACGAGGTTTTCCGGGCGTGAGCGACGCTCGTAAACGATCGCAATCAGGCAATCCATAATGCCGTCGCACAATGCTTCCAGCACTTCCGCTTCCGTGCGCTTGTCGTGCTTCTTCGGATAGAGTTTTCCGCCAGACACCCGGTCCAGATAATGCATGATGGCAACGCTGTCATAGATCGATCCGCCATCATCCAGCAGCAGAACCGGTATTTTGCCCAGCGGATTGTTATCAAGCAATGTGGATGGTTCCGCGCTGGTGTCGACTTTGATGTCGGTGATGCCGATATCGAGATAGCGTGACGCCATTCGGACTTTGGCAGAGTAGGGGGATGCCGGGGAATAGAGGAGTTCCATGTTTGGTCTACCTTCAAGGTTTTAGCGGATGGGAATGATTTCGGTGGTGTTTGATCGGCAGCCCCTGCGGTCCACTTCCGGGCAGGTGCGAAAGCTGAGATCCTTGTTCATGCAGATGCGAACTTCTTCGAGTAGCGGTCCTTCGCAGCTTATGGCGACACCCTGTTTCACCATGCCAGGATTGGCCCCAATGAAGGCGGTTTCCACAGCATCTGCGGAAAGTGTCTTGCTGCTGTTGCCCGATGACAGGTCTTGCGGCACGGTCACGCGCTGATGCGCGGCGCGAATAGTGTCGAAATAATCTTTCTGCGAAAGGCCGCTGCATGATCCATGCTTGCGCCATTGGTGGCCGATGAGGCCCATGGATGGCATGATGTCGAACATGCCGCGCCCTAGCTCTTGCGGCACGCGCTCTTTCTTGTCCTCGCCGCAAAATTCGGGATAGCCGGTTTCGTTCTGAGGCCACAGACCGTGCACCACGAAGCCATATTTGCGATCGCTTCCGCATTGCTGCCTGCTGTTCTTGCCCGCATCACTGGCGCAAAAGGCCGGGGACCACGACAAGGACAGGACATAGAAATCGAATCCCGAACCAACGGGCGGCTGCAAAGTCTGGCGCGGGGATGCTGCGGTGGCTGCGGTCGTTGTAGGTTCGCGCGCAGTTTCCGTTCCATGCGGATAGAATATCGACCACCCCGCTGCTGCCAGAGCAAGGACACCCATGGCAATGATGCCGGCATATTGTTTTATCGGGTTCACTTGATGCCCCAGAGCCATGATGACGAAGACTTGATCGCTATCGGCTTTTATACCATCCCAACCCTGTGGCAAACAGGCGACCGAAAATCAACCATTCATGATAGTCATGGTTGAAACGGGGCTTGCATAAAGAATAAGCTCAGCGAATCCGGCAAAAGGCCAAACTGTCGGGTGGGGAGTGAATCCAGGCATGTCCGTATGAAATTGAAAAAATACATCTGGCCCCTGGTGGGCGTGGCGACGATCGGGTTCTCCGTATGGCTTCTCTATAAGGAGTTGCGCCATCTCTCGCTTGATGATGTCTGGGGCAGTCTGGCTGCCATCGATCCCCATCATTGGCTGATGTCGGGCCTGTGCACGCTGGTGGCCTATTCGGCACTGGCGGGATATGACCGGATTGCGCTTCAGCATCTCAAACGCAAAGTCGGCTGGATTTTCATAACGCTGACATCGTTCACCACCTATGCGCTTTCGCATAATGTCGGCGCGTCGGTGTTTTCAGGCGCTGTCGTTCGTTACCGGGCCTATACGTCAAAGGGGTTGAGCGTCTCGGAAATCGGCGTCCTCGTCGCCCTGTGTTCCTTCACCTTTGCCATCGGCACCATCATGCTGATGGGCTTTATTCTGGTGTATGAACCTGAAATCACAGAACGTTTTGTCGGTGTTCTCCCGGTCGAGGCATCGGCCACGACGGGCGTTCTTCTGCTGGGTATTGCGGGGCTCTACCTGCTCGGCAGCCTCTTGAAGCTGCGGCCACTGAAGATCGGCTCATTCACGCTGTTTTATCCAGCTCCGCATCTGGTCATACAGCAGCTCGTCATTGGCCCCATCGAACTTCTTGGTGCCGCAGGCATTATCTATTTCGCCCTGCCGGACGCTGGAAATCCCGGATTCATGGTGGTTCTGGGGATTTTCCTGATATCGTTTTCCGCAGCGCTGATTTCTCATGCGCCCGGCGGTCTGGGCGTTCTGGAGCTGGTGTTCGTCACCGGTCTGCCGGATATGAACCCGGCAGATGTGATTGCGGCGCTGCTAGTGTTTCGCCTGTTCTACCTCATCATTCCCTTTGTCATCGGCCTGTTCATCATCCTCTTTTTCGAGAGGTCACAACTGGCAGCGGCAGAGCGGGAGGAGCGAGAGACAGAGCTTAAATAACTATTCGCCGCGCAGCCAGAATGCGCGGTGCGAGGCATAACGATCCTGCGCCATGGTGGCTCTCAGCACTGGCAGCATGGCGTGCAGCTCTTCCTTCAATGTGAAGGGAGGATTGACGATGATAAGGCCGGAGCCGCTCAAGCCTTCCACACGGTCGCTGCGCACCGAAAGCTCGGCGCACAGCATCTTCGGGATATCGTAGGACTGAAGCTGTTCGTGGAAATCCTTGATCGGCGCGCTCTTTTTCAGCGGATACCACAGGCAATAGGTACCGGTTGAAAACCGGCGATAAGCCTTGTGAAGGCCTTCCGCCAACCGCTCATATTCATTCTCTTTTTCAAATGGCGGATCGACCAGCACAAGCCCGCGTTTTTCCTTCGGCGGCAGATGCGCGCCCAGCGACAGCCAGCCATCAAGTTCCGTCACACGCGATTGGTAATCGCCTTCGAACAGTCGGGACAAGGCGCGAAAATCTTCGGGATGAAGTTCCATCGCAGACAGGCGGTCCTGCGGGCGAAACAGCATGCGCGCAAGCTTTGGCGAGCCGGGATAGAACTGAAGCCCGCCTTCAGGATTGAGCTCTCTCACGGCTGTGAGATATGGCTCCAACAGCTCCGCCACCGCTGGCGGCAGGTCTGCTTCCAGCAATTTGCCAATCCCGGTCTGCCATTCGCCGGTTTTTTGCGCCTCGACCGAAGACAGGTCGTAAAGGCCGATGCCCGCATGCGTATCCAGCACGCGAAATGCCTTGTCCTTGTTCTGCAAATAGCGAACGAGCCGCGCCATGACCGCATGTTTGAGAACATCGGCGAAATTGCCTGCGTGGTATATGTGCCGATAGTTCATGCGCGCCGATGCCTTTTATGAATAATCTTGATGGTCGTCACTTGGGCCTTTTGGCCGCATTGCCTTTGCAATATACAAAAGTCATGAATGATGCGACCCCGATTTCCACGAAAGCCGTGACTGGTGCTGTCAGCATCGGCCATACCGTCTGTCCCCATGACTGCCCAAGCGCATGCGCGCTGGAGGTGGATATCAACGCCGATGGCCGGATTGGCCGCGTGCGCGGTGCCAATGCCAACACTTACACCGCTGGCGTTATCTGCGCCAAGGTGGCGCGGTATTCGGAGCGGATCTACCATCCGGGCCGGTTGCTGACCCCGAAACGCCGTAAAGGTGCCAAGGGTGCGGGCGATTGGCAGGAAATCGGCTGGGATGCGGCGCTGGACGAAATTGCCGATGCCTTCGTCAAAGCGGAAGCAAAGCACGGGGCAGAGGCCATCTGGCCCTATTTTTATGCCGGGACCATGGGGCAGGTGCAGCGCGACAGCATAGAGCGCCTGCGTCACGCCAAGAAATATTCCGGTTTCTTCGGCTCCATCTGCACCAACATGGCGTGGACGGGCTACGTGATGGGCACCGGTGCGCTGCGCGGGCCCGACCCGCGTGAGATGGCCAAGGCCGATGTCGTGGTCATTTGGGGCACCAATGCGGTGGCGACGCAGGTCAATGTCATGACCCACGCGATCAAGGCCCGCAAGGACCGCGGCGCAAAGATTGTCGTCGTCGATATCTACGATAACCCCACCATGAAACAGGCCGACCTAAAGCTGATCGTGCGGCCCGGCACGGACGCCGCGCTTGCCTGCGCCGTCATGCACATCGCCTTTCGTGATGGATATGCCGACCGTGCCTATATGGCGAAATTTGCCGATGATCCCGCCGGTCTAGAGGCGCATCTTGTTTCCAAGACACCGCAATGGGCAGCAGAAATCACCGGTCTCAATGTCGAAGAAATAGAAACCTTCGCTAGGCTCGTCGGAACCAATAAGAAGAGCTTTTTCCGCCTTGGATATGGCTTTGCCCGGCAGCGCAACGGCGTGGTCGCCATGCATGCGGCGCTCTCCATTTCCACCGTTCTCGGCTCCTGGCAATATGAGGGCGGCGGCGCGTTTCATAACAATGGCGATATCTTCCGGCTGGATAAATCGGAGCTCATGGGCACGGCCTATGCCGACCCCAATGTCCGCCAACTCGATCAATCACAGATCGGCCGCGTGCTGACTGGCGACGCCGAGGCGCTTCGCCACGGAGGGCCGGTCACGGCATTGCTGATCCAGAACACCAATCCTGTGAATGTCTGTCCTGAGCAGCGGCTGGTGCGTCAGGGTTTCCTGCGCGGTGATCTGTTCGTAGCGGTGCATGAGCAGTTCATGACCGAGACGGCTGAGGTGGCCGATATTGTGCTGCCAGCCACCATGTTCCTTGAACATGACGATATCTATCGCGCCGGTGGCCAGAACCACATTCTGCTCGGACCCAAGCTGGTGGAGCCGCCTGAGACGGTTCGCACCAACCTGTTTGTCATCGAGGAATTGGCCAAGCGTCTGGGTGTTGCCGATATGCCGGGCTTCGGCATGAGCGAGCGCCAACATATTGACCGCATTCTGGAACCGGGCGGATGGGGCGATTTCGATAGCCTTGCCGACGAAAAATGGATCGATGCCCAGCCTGCCTTCGAGGTTGCCCATTATCTGGAAGGCTTCGGATATGCCGATGGCAAATTCCGGTTCAGCCCGGATTGGCAGAGCGGTCCATCGCCTAACAAGCCACCGCACAATGTGCCGGTTATGGGTCCGGTCGCTGAGCTTCCGAAATTTCCCGATCAGGTGGATATCATTGAAGTGGTCGATGCCGAACACCCGTTCCGGCTGGCGACATCACCCGCCCGCAACTTCCTCAACTCCACATTCGCCGAGACGAAAACATCGGTGCAGAAAGAAGGGCGCCCAGAAGTGATGATCTGTCCCACCGATGCCATCAGGCTCGGTGTGGCAGATGGTGATGTTGTTCAGATCGGCAATGGCCGCGGCCAAGTCCGTATTCATGCGCGGATTGTCGATGGCGCTAAGGCAGGCGTGCTGATTGCTGAGGGCCTGTGGCCCAACAAGGCGCATCTGGATGGCGAGGGCATCAATGTGCTGACAGGCGCAGACGCAGCGGCACCTTATGGTGGCGCGGCCTTCCACGACAACAAAGTTTGGTTGAAGACATTTTCGCAGGAATAAGACATGCAGAAATTTGATAATGTGACGATTGAAATTCTAAAAGACGAAACACTTTCAAAGAACTGGTACCACCTTCGTAATATCACCTACAATTACACCAACTCGAAGGGTGAAACGAAGACGCTGAAGCGCGAGGCCTATGACCGCGGCAACGGCGCGACTATTCTGCTCTACGATCCGAAGATTGACAGCGTCATCCTGGTTCGTCAGTTCAGGGTGCCGACCTATGTCAACGGCTACCATGGCTGGCTGCTGGAAACGCCTGCTGGCCTTCTGGATGGCGATAATCCGGCAGACGCCATCGCGCGCGAAGTGATGGAAGAAACCGGCTACAAGCTGCGCGACACGCGTTTCCTGTTCAAATCCTTCATGTCGCCCGGCTCAGTCACCGAAATCCTGCATTTCTTCGCGGCGATCGTTGACGCATCCGACCGCATCGAAGAGGGCGGCGGTGCCGACCATGAGGATGAGGACATCGAAGTCGTCGTGGTTCCGCTGGATGACGCTATGAAAATGATCGAAAACGGCGATATCTGCGATGGCAAGACCATCATGCTGCTGCAATGGGCTGCTCTCAACCGGGCATCACTGACGTCATAAATCTCACGGAGTTTGATGTGGACGAAAGAACGACGGCAACGCGTGATGAAGACAGGGTAAAGCTCGTCTCGAAAGAGACGGTCTGGAAGCGTTTCGTACACCTCCAGACTTTGATCTTCGATCAGAAAATGCCGGATGGTCGTGTCATCCGCATCGACCGCGAAGTGCACGACCACGGGAGCGCCGCCGCTATCCTGCTTTTCGATCCGCAAAAAGACGCCATCGTCCTCGTCCGGCAATTTCGCCCGGGGGCCTTCGTGAATGGTGACCCCAGCTTCATGCTGGAGGTTCCCGCAGGCCTTATCGACGACGACCAACCCGATGAGGCCATCCGCCGTGAGGCGATGGAAGAAACCGGCTATGCCGTTAAAGAGGTGCAATGTCTCTTCGAAACCTATGCCAGCCCCGGCACGCTGACGGAAAAAGTCGCACTATTTTACGCGCGCATCGATCTCGATGAGAAAGCAGGGGTTGGCGGCGGTCTCGATACGGAAGGGGAGGACATCGAGGTTCTCACCATTCCTCTGGACGATGCGTTCGGGATGATCACGACAGGCGGCATCACTGACGCCAAGACGATCATTCTGCTGCAATGGGCGATGCTGAACCGGCAGCAATTATGAACTAAAAAAAGCTCGGCGGCAGACGGCCGGGTGAGCGATCAGGCCGAGAGCAGCTGCTGTGTGGCCTCGCAGGCATTCGCACTGCGCACAGCCTTGCCACCTTCCATCAGCACCTTGCCCTCTGCCAGAAGCTTGAGGGTCAGGGGATAAAGCTGATGCTCGATGGTCAGAACGCGTGCTGCAAGCGTCTCGGCGGTGTCATCCACCAGCACCGGCACAGCGGCCTGGCCGATGACCGGGCCTTCATCCATGCCTTCGGTCACGAAATGAACCGTGCAGCCGGTGATCTTCATGCCGCTTTCAATGGCGCGTTCATGGGTGTGAAGGCCGGGAAAAAGTGGCAGGATCGATGGATGGATGTTGATGATGCGGCCAGCATAGGGCGCGATGAAGTCGCCTGAGATCAGCCGCATGTAGCCCGCAAGACAGATGATATCAGGGTCGATTTCACCGAGCGCGGCCAGTATGGCTTGCTCATGTTCAGTCTTGGTCGAGTAAATCCTGCGCTCGAAGACGAGCGTTGGAATGCCAAGGGATTGCGCCTTGGCCAGCCCGCCCGCCGTCGCCTTGTCGGAAATGACGCATGCGATTTCCGCCGGAAAATCCGGCGCCTGGCAGGCTTGCGCCAGCGCCATCATGTTGGAGCCGCTGCCGGAAATGAAAACGACGACGCGCTTGCGGGCAGGGGCAATACTCATAGGCCGAGCGTGCCCTTGTAGATGGTGCCATGCGCCGCATCTTCACGCGCGACCATGCGGCCCAGCGGAAATACGGTTTCGCCTTCCGCTGTCAGCGCGTCTGTTACCGTCTGTGCGTTTTCAGCAGAAACGACCACGATCATGCCAACGCCGCAGTTGAAGGTGCGCAGCATTTCATTTTGCGCCACGCCGCCCGTCTTGGCGAGCCATGAGAAGACGGAGGGAACCTTGATTGCCGTCAGATCGATCTCAGCCGCGAGGTGCTTTGGCAGAACACGCGGAATATTCTCGGGGAAACCACCGCCGGTAATATGGGCCAGCGCCTTCAGGGCACCCGTCTCGCGGATAGCTTTGAGCAGCGGCTTGACGTAGATGCGTGTCGGTGTGAGCAGGGCTTCGCCCAGCTTCTGACCTTCAGCGAAGGGAGCGGCTGCATCCCAGCCAAGGCCGGAAAGAGTGACGATCTTGCGCACCAGCGAGAAGCCGTTGGAATGGACGCCTGACGAGGCGAGACCCAGAATGACATCGCCTTCGGCAATGTCGCCGGCTGGCAAAAGCTGGCCGCGTTCGGCAGCACCCACGGCAAAGCCCGCAAGGTCATAGTCGCCATGCGAATACATGCCCGGCATTTCGGCGGTTTCGCCACCAATCAGGGCGCAACCGGATTCCCGGCAGCCAGCGGCAATGCCGTTGACGATAGCGGCACCCTGATCGGGATCGAGCTTGCCGGTCGCAAAGTAGTCGAGGAAGAAGAGTGGCTCGGCACCCTGTACGACCAGATCGTTGACGCACATGGCGACAAGATCGATACCAACCGTGTCGTGATAATCGGCGTCGATGGCGATCTTCAGCTTGGTTCCGACGCCATCATTGGCAGCCACGAGGACCGGGTCCTTGAAGCCCGCAGCCTTCAGATCGAACAAGCCGCCGAAGCCGCCAATCTCACCATCGGCGCCGGGGCGACGGGTGGAGCGCACCGCAGGCTTGATTTTCTCGACCATCAGATTTCCGGCGTCGATGTCTACGCCTGCATCGCTGTAGGTAAGACCGTTCTTGCCTTGCTCGCTCATGGCTCTTGTCTCCACTCGTTCCGTTTGGCGTCGCCATTCGCATGAGACGGGTGACGATGCAAGTATGAGCATCGCAAAAGGCATGTTTTTCACGCCTTTTGGCTGTTTTAGCCGTATTGTTATGGGAAAGCTCGGCCTTGGCGAAATTGACGAACATGCGACACTTGACCAGTCCAGCCCACGCGTCCTATCTCCTGACCAAGGCGTTATGACCACGGGCGCTTAATAAGGAGCAGGCGATGCAACCACATATCAGAGGCATGAATCTGAGACGTCAGGTTTTTTTCTGGCTCGGTGCTCTCGCTGTTTTTGTGCTGTTCCTGATGGTGTTCAGCTCCATTCTCCTGCCCTTCGTGGCTGGAATGGCGCTCGCTTACTTTCTTGATCCTATTGCAGACTGGCTGGAACGCAGGGGCTTGAGCCGCATGATGGCGAGCATCATGATCCTCGTGTCCTTTGTGCTTGTGTTTGCGCTATCGCTCATCATCATCATTCCATTGGTGGCCGCGCAGGCATCGGAATTTATTACCCGTATTCCGCAGTACATCTCCTCCCTCCAGTCATTGATTGCCGGGGCCGATAGCAATCTTCTGCCGGGTTGGGTCAGCACGCAGATCGATACGGTCAAGGAGAACTTCTCGAAGTTGCTGGCGGAAGGGGCGGGTTTCATCGGCACGCTGCTCACGCAGATATGGAATTCTGGCAAGTCGCTGGTGGATGTCATGTCGTTGCTGGTGGTGACACCAGTTGTCGCGTTTTACCTGCTGCTGGACTGGGACCGGATGATCGAAAAGGTTGACGGCTGGATACCCCGTGACCACGTATCAACCGTTCGCCAGATTGCACGCGACATGGATAAGACGATTGCAGGCTTTATCCGTGGTCAGGGTTCTCTCTGCATCATTTTAGGCGTTTACTACGGTGTCGGTCTGTCGCTGGTCGGTCTGAATTTCGGCCTTCTGATCGGCCTGTTTGCAGGTGCCATCAGCTTCATTCCCTATGTCGGGTCCATGATCGGGCTTGTGCTGGCCGTCGGCGTGGCGCTGGTTCAGTTCTGGCCTGACTATGTTGATGTCATTCTGGTCCTAGCGGTCTTCTTTTCCGGCCAGTTCATCGAAGGCAATATTCTACAGCCGAAACTGGTCGGCAGCAGCGTCGGTCTGCACCCCGTCTGGCTAATGTTTGCCCTCTTCGCGTTTGGCGCGCTGTTCGGCTTCGTCGGTCTGCTTGTGGCGGTTCCTGCCGCAGCAGCAATGGGCGTGCTGGTGCGCTTCGCACTCTCGCGTTATCTCGACAGCGATCTGTACCATGGCCGCGCCGCCAACCTGCCGTGGGATGGTACAGGACAACAGGTAAAAGCGCTCCCTCCAACAAAGATCGATTCTCAGAGCTAGACGATGAGCGATAGAAACAAGCCCGGCGCCATCAAAACAAAGGCCGAACAACTTCCGCTGGCTTTCTCTCACCAGACGGCGACCGGTCGTGACGATCTGCTTGTGGCCGCTCCTCTGGATGCGGCTGTCAGCATCGTGGACAGCTGGCCGCGCTGGCCGTCTCCGGTTGTGGTTTTGGTCGGGCCGCCGGGCTCGGGGAAATCTCATCTCGCCAGCATCTGGAAAAACATCAGCGGCGCCGCCGAGATTCAACCCGTTGCAGGAGCAGAGGCCGCGCGTGTGGCAGAAAAGGCTCCCGTCCTGTTCGAAGACGCCGACCGCAACGGGTTTGACGACACGGAGCTGTTTCACGTCATCAACAGTGTGCGGGAAAACGGAAACTCACTGCTGATCACCAGCCGGGAATCGCCTTCGCTATGGCCCGTCACCTTGCCCGATCTTCGCTCGCGACTGAAGGCGGCAACGGTGGTGGAAATCGGTGAGCCGGATGAGGATCTGCTCGGTCAGATTTTGATGAAACTCTTCGCGGACCGCCAGCTTTACATAGATGACAAACTTGTCAGCTATATCGTTGCGCGGATGGAGCGTTCTCTGGATACGGCGCAGACGATTGTCGAGAGGCTTGATCGTTTGGGGCTGGCACGGGGAGCGCGGATCAGCCGGGCGATGGCGGCGGAAGTGCTGACTGAACTCGGTAGCGATGTGGACGATGATTGACTGTCACAGTTCCGTCGTCAAACTGTTATACGGGCTGTAGGCATCGGAAAGCGGTTCTCAATCGCCCCGATGCTTCAACAATACCTAGAGCATTGCAGGCTTAGTCCTGCCATGGCCTCGGGAAACCGGTTTTAAAGGGCGGGGGATATTTTATGGATTCGGCAGTGCAGGACGGTTCGAACGATGGCACGCAGGCAGCAGCAGAGGTCGCGGACCTGTGGGACAGCCCGACGCGCTTTGTAAACCGGGAGTTTTCCTGGCTGCAATTCAACCGCCGCGTCCTTGAAGAAACGCTCAACACGGCTCACCCCCTGCTGGAGCGTCTTCGCTTTCTCTCGATTTCTGCTGCCAACCTTGATGAATTCTTCATGGTGCGCGTCGCTGGCCTGGAAGGTCAGGTTCGCCAGTCCGTGACCGTCAAGACGCCGGATGGAAAGACGCCCGCCGAGCAGCTTGAGAATATTCTGAAAGAGATCGACAATCTCCAGATGGAGCAGCAGGCTTCGCTTGCGGTTCTCCAGCAATATTTGGGCAAGGAAAACATCTATATCGTTCGTCCGGCCGCACTTTCCGAACAGGATCTGGTCTGGCTGGAAAACGAATTCGAAGCATTGATTTTCCCGGTTCTGACGCCCCTGTCGATCGATCCTGCGCATCCTTTCCCATTCATCCCCAATCTGGGATTTTCGATGGGCTTGCAGCTCGATAGCGTCAATGGCCGTGAGCCGATGACGGCTCTCCTGCGTCTGCCGCCCGCACTCGACCGCTTCATCCGTCTGCCGGACGAAAAGGGCGCGATCCGCTATATCACGCTGGAAGACGTGGTTGGCCTCTTCATCCACAGGCTCTATCCCGGCTACACGGTGCGTGGCTTCGGTACGTTCCGCATTATCAGAGACAGCGATATCGAGCTTGAGGAAGAGGCGGAAGATCTCGTCCGCTACTTTGAAAGCGCGCTGAAGCGCCGCCGTCGCGGCTCGGTTATCCGCATCGAGACCGACAGCGAAATGCCTCCATCTTTGCGCCAGTTCGTTGTTCACGAACTGGGTGTGCCGGACAATCGCGTCGCGGTTCTGCCGGGCCTCTTGGCGCTGAACACAATCTCGGAAATCGTCAAGGCACCGCGCGATGACCTGAAGTTTGAGCCCTACAATGCCCGGTTCCCGGAGCGTGTGCGTGAACATGCGGGCGATTGCCTTGCGGCCATTCGCGAAAAGGACATGGTGGTTCACCACCCCTATGAGAGCTTTGATGTGGTCGTGCAGTTCCTGTTGCAGGCGGCACGTGACCCAGACGTTCTCGCTATCAAGCAGACGCTCTACCGCACTTCTAATGATAGCCCGATCGTTCGCGCATTGATCGACGCTGCCGATGCTGGCAAGTCAGTCACGGCGCTGGTGGAATTGAAGGCACGCTTTGACGAAGAGGCGAATATTCGCTGGGCGCGAGATCTGGAACGGGCTGGCGTTCAGGTCGTGTTCGGCTTCATCGAACTCAAGACCCACTCCAAGATGTCCATGGTCGTGCGCCGTGAAGATGGCAAGCTGCGGACCTATTGCCACCTCGGCACCGGCAACTACCATCCGGTCACTGCCAAGGTATATACGGACCTGTCGTTCTTCACCTGCAATCCGAAGATTGCGCATGATATGGCAAACATCTTCAACTTCATCACCGGTTACGGTGAACCTGAAGAGGGCATGAAGCTTGCCGTTTCGCCCTATACGATGCGCTCGCGCATTCTCAAGCACATCAATGATGAAGCGGAACACGCCAGAAATGGTGCTCCAGCGGCAATCTGGATGAAGATGAACTCGCTTGTGGACCCTGAAATCATCGATTCGCTCTATCGCGCCAGTGAAGCCGGTGTGGAGATCGATCTGGTCATTCGCGGCATCTGCTGCCTGCGTCCGCAGGTGCCGGGCCTTTCCGACAATATCCGCGTGAAATCCATCGTCGGACGCTTCCTTGAGCATAGCCGCATCTTCTGCTTCGGCAACGGCCATGGCCTGCCTTCCGACAAGGCGCTGGTCTACATCGGATCGGCCGACATGATGCCACGCAACCTGGATCGCCGGGTTGAAACCATGGTCCCGCTGGTCAATCCGACTGTGCACGAGCAGGTTCTTTCGCAGATCATGCTGGGCAATCTCATTGACAACCAGCAGAGCTACGAGATACTGCCGGACGGTACGTCTAGGCGCATCGAGGTGCGCAAAGGCGAGGAACCGTTCAACGCGCAGCACTATTTCATGACCAATCCAAGCCTGTCGGGACGTGGTGAAGCCTTGAAATCCAGTGCGCCCAAACTGATTGCCGGGCTGGTCTCTGCCCGCAAGAAACAGGCTGAATGACACGATCAGAAGCACAGGGGCGCCTTACTGGTCTCGCCCCCGTTTCCGTCATAGACATTGGTTCGAACTCCGTTCGTCTCGTCGTATATGAGGGACTCTCGCGCGCCCCAGCGGTGCTTTTCAATGAAAAAGTCCTGTGCGGCCTTGGTAAAGGCCTCGCACTGACCGGGCGCATGGATGAAGAGGGCGTGACGCGTGCGCTTGCGGCGTTGCGCCGTTTCCGTGCTCTTTCGGAACAGGCCCAGGCGAAACAGCTCTATGTGCTTGCCACCGCCGCCGCCCGTGAAGCATCCAACGGTCCCGATTTCATTCGCGATGCTGAAAGCATTCTCGGCTGCGAGATCGAGGTTCTCTCCGGTGAAAAGGAAGCGCTCTATTCCGCCTATGGCGTGATCAGCGGTTTCCACGATGCTGATGGCATTGCCGGTGATTTGGGTGGCGGTTCGCTGGAATTGATCGATATCAGGGGCAAAACCTGCGGCGATGGCATCACCTTGCCGCTCGGCGGCCTGCGGTTGTCGGAACATTCCGGCGGCTCCATCGAGAAGGCTGCGGCCTACACGAAAAAGCAGGTCAAGACGGCGAAGCTGCTTGCTAAGGGCGAGGGGCGCACATTCTACGCGGTCGGCGGCACATGGCGTAACATAGCCAAGCTGCACATGGAAATCACCGGCTACCCTCTGCACATGATGCAGGGCTATGAGTTGCCGCTCGCGGATATGCTGAGCTTTCTGGATGAGGTCATTGCCTCAAAGGACAGCAAAGATCCTGCCTGGCAGGCGGTGTCAAAAAACCGCCGCACGTTGCTTCCCTTCGGCGCGGTCGCCATGCGCGAAGTGCTGGAAGCAATGAAGCCGGCAAAGATTGCGTTTTCCGCTCAGGGCGTTCGTGAGGGCTATCTCTATTCACTGCTGCCCGAGACTGAGCAGGCGTCGGATCCCCTTCTTGTCGTCGCAGATGAACTGGCAATCCTTCGCGCCAGATCCCCAGAACACGCACGCGAGCTTGCCGACTGGAGCGGGCGGACTGTGCCAATTTTCGGCATCGATGAGACCGAGGACGAGGCGCGGTACCGTCAGGCTGCGTGCCTTCTGGCTGATATCAGCTGGCGCGCCCATCCCGATTATCGCGGATTGCAGGCGCTCAACATCATCGCGCATTCGTCTTTCATCGCCATCACCCATCCGGGTCGCGCCTACATCGCGCTGGCGAATTATTATCGCTTCGAAGGCCTCAACGACAATGGGACAACCGAACACCTGACATCGATTGCGGGTGAGAGAATGCAGGAGCTTGCCAAGCTGCTGGGTGGGCTGCTGCGGGTCATCTATCTGTTTTCCGCATCCATGCCGGGCGTTGTCGATCACCTGAAATTCCGGCGGTCCGAGCAGGACGGTATAGATCTCGAATTCGTCGTTCCGCATGAATATTGCGATTTTGCTGGCGAGAGGCTCGAGGGTCGGTTGCAGCAGCTTTCGAAGCTGACAGGCAAAAAGCTGGCATTCGTTTTCGAGTAGTGGAATTTGAAGCGAGGCCCCCAACACATGTTGGGGGCTTCGCGCTTTTACTGATTACTTCGCGTCGAGCAGGTCTTTGACCTCAAGCAGAACGAACTCATTGTCATCTGCCTTGTCCAGGGCGCGACCCGCCGAGAATGGCAGATTGTTGTCGTTACCGACGATGATGTGCGTTGCGTCCACGCGGTCTACGTTCTCGATGGTGACGAATGGCATTGTGTAAATGCCGTTTGCGCTGCCCTGACGTGCCTTGCCATCGGAATCAGCGATATTCATGAGATCGATATAGCCGATCTTGCGTGCGGCTTTGCCCACATTCGCGTCGCTGATTTCGATCTTGTAGATACGCTTCAGCTTGGCTGGAACTGCAAAGCAATTCTCTTCAGGCTTCTTCGGATCGGCGCAGGCCTTGTCCGCTGTGCCAGCGCCGTTGTCACGCTCGATCACCAGCGCGGTGGTATCATCCAGCATGTTGAAGTCGCCAATCGCTTCTCCGCCTTCTGCCAGTGGATACAGCCATGTGCGGCCGGTCCAGCTTTTGGATGCAACATCCAGCTCGATGATACGAAGGCCTGTGGCGCCGTCCTCAGTCTTCTCGACCTGGCCTTCTGCATTGTACAGCGGACCTTCGAGCAGTCCGTAAGCCTTGGTGCCATCCTTGGACATGGCAAGACCTTCAAATCCGCCGGAACGCTTCAGGTTGAAGGCAGGCAGCTTCTGAGTCGGATTGGCAGGAAGCGTGAGCGTCGGATGGTCAGAAGACTTCACGTCGATCTCGCCAGCCTTGGTCGAGACAACATCGGTGAGTTTTCCATCGCGGGTGAACTTCAGGACATAGGGGCCAAACTCTTCGCCAACCCAGAAACCGTCGCTTGTTGGCTGGATGGATTCCACATCGAAATCCGCACCGGTCAGATAACGCTTCTCGGAACCTTCCATGACGGTGGGGAAGGGTGCCTTCTTGTCCGGGTCGGACAGGAACACGGTTTCCTGCGGTTCGACCTTGCCATTGGCCCAGTCGATTTTCAGGTGATGCAGCATCAGCATCGAATCGCTGGAGTTCGACTTGGAGCCAAAGCCGTTATCGGAAAGGCTCCAGAATGTACCGTCGCTCATCGTCTTGATGCCCGAAAAGCCCTGCATGGCCTGGCCTGCAAACGGCATGGACAAACCGGTTTTGCGCACGCCATCCTTACCCGCAACAGTGCCCAAGCCTTCGGCACGCTTGCGATCCGCTGTCGTGAACTTGCCCGATGTCTTCAGATGCTCAGGCGCATCGGCAGGGGCCGCGATGATTGTGTTTGCCGGCAAGACCGCCTGTGACACGAGCTTTGCAGGGAATTCCTTTTCCGCCGCGAAGGTTGAGGTGGTGGCGAGCACAAGAATGGCTGCGGAGGCCAGGAGGGTCTTTTTCATGACATTACCTTTGGTTTGCATCTGCAATGCAAACCTTGTGTCTGCATTTGCGATGCATGGACCGTTAGGCACGCTTCATGACAAAGGCTTGAACCCGGGTTGAAGATTTGATGACGCTTGTGCCCATGCGAGCGTCAGGCGATAATCTCAGCAGAACTGAGGGCACAGACACCCAGTGTCTGACCGCGGCCTTTCACGGCGTGTTCGCCCAGATACTCGCTTTTTACGCCTTTTGGCAGCAGCAATTGATGGGCAAGATCGGACGAGATCAGGATGGGATGACCCAGCATCTTGCTGAGTGATTCCAGCCGTGCCGTGGTATTAACGGTGTCTCCGAAATAGGTGATCTTGTGGTGATCGACGCCGATTTCAGCCGTGATGACCGGGCCACCATGAACAGCGAATCGCAGCTTTGGCACAGTGCCGAAACGCGATAGCCATTCGGCGCGATTGTTCTCGATGGCTTTCAGGATATCGAAGACACAATTGATGCAGGCCGCGCGGCGGATCGCCATATGGTAAGGCCAGGTTATGATGGCCGCATCGCCGATATAATCATCGATAACGCCGCCGTGCCGCCGCACCGGCCCCGCATAAACAGAAAACAGCTCACCCAGATATTCCTGCGCCCGAAGATCGCCGTGGGTTTCGGCAAAGGACGTGGAGCCGACGAGGTCCACAAACAGGAAGACACGTTCTTCACTGACCGGACGGCGATAACGACCGAGGATGAGATCGATGAAGATATCGCGGCCCAGCAATTCCCGCACGCGCATGATGAAGACGATGATGGCGCATACGCCCAGCGTGAACAGAAGCGTCTGCATTTCCGCATGAACGGCGCTGCGCCAGCTTGTCGGCAATATGCCCGTGGCCCACAGAATAGTCCCGCCAAGGCCGAATCCGCAAAACACCAGAATGGCATAGATGACGAGGCCAAATGCGATATAGGCTGGCGTCGGCAGCATGCTGATGCGCCGCGAAAGCCCGGGCATGATGTAGCCGCGCTCGAAGGCGAGAATGGGCGCGCAGGCAAACAGCGCATAGGTCGCGCCGATAAGGGCGCCGCCGCCATATTCCAGAAATGCATAGGCCACACCGCTTCCGGCAACCGCCAGAAACAGCATGACATAATCCAGCATTGCGAGAAATTTTCTCATCCAGCCTCTTTGTTCGGCAAGGGGACGCAGTGGGAACTACCATCCATGGCGGGGCATCGGTATGATTCCCGTTAGGCGTGAAGCATATTGCGGAAACGATCAGGCCAAAAGTGATGTTTCGGTAATGTCAGGGCAAAGGGGCCGTCTGTGACGGACTTGCATCAATCTCAAACGGCTTTGTGGGGCAGGGTCGGAGACCTTGTCAGGCCGTCTCTTCAGCGGTCGGAAGCTCCAGCGCTTCCACTTTCTTTCCAGCGAAACGAAGTGCCACTTCACCGCGAATAAGCTTCAATGCTGGTTCGCCAAACAGATCGCGCCTCCAGCCGGAAAGGGCGGGAACGTCGGCCTTTTCGCCTTCCGATGCGATCTTGTCCAGATCTTCGCTATTGGCAATAACCTTGGCGGCAACGCCGTGTTTATCGGCAGTCAGCTTCAGAAGAACCTTCAGCAGCTCAACCGCTGCGCCTGATCCCTCAGGGGAATGGCTTTGTCGCGCAGCCTGCGGCATCTCGCCCTTTGGCAGCGCAAGTGCCGCATTAACCGTTTCAATGATGGCGACGCCGGATGCAGAGCGCTCCCAACCCTTGGGGACGGTGCGCAGACGTGAGAGTGCGTCGGTGTCTTTCGGCTGCTGCTGAGCAATCTCGAAAATCGCATCATCCTTCAACACACGTGAGCGCGGCACGTTGCGCGAGCGCGCTTCCCGTTCGCGCCATGCAGCGACAAATTTGAGGATGGCGAGTTCCGTCGGCTTGCGCAGACGCGACTTCAACCGCAGCCACGCATCATCGGGATGCATGTCATAGGTTTCGACCGATTCCAGAATATCCATCTCTTCCTTGAGCCAGGAAGAACGACCATCGCGCTCCAGCTGCGCTTTCAAGGCGAGATAGACATCACGCAGATGGGTGACATCGGCCAGCGCGTAGTCCAGCTGCTTTTCGGTCAGCGGGCGACGGCTCCAGTCCGTGAAGCGTGAGGATTTATCGATCTGGACGTTCTTGATCCGCTGGACCAGCTGATCATAAGAAATAGAGTCGCCAAAGCCGCAGACCATGGCAGCGACCTGCGTATCGAAAATAGGATGAGGGATAAGTCCGCCCAGATGGTGGACGATTTCGATATCCTGACGGGCGGCATGGAAAACCTTGATGACGCTGGGATCGGCCATCAACTCAAAAAGCGGCGAGAGGTCGATATCCTTGGCAAGCGGGTCAACCAGCACTTCCAGCGTCGGGCTTGCCATCTGTACCAGACAAAGCTGCGGCCAGAATGTCGTCTCGCGAAGAAATTCCGTATCAATCGTAATGAAATCGGATTTCGCCAGTTCCTTGCAGGCTTCGGCGAGTGCTGTTGTCGTTTCAATCATTGCGTCGTTCAGCCAGTCACGGAAATCGATCCGTCTTACTTTCCCTTTGGTCGGCCCATGTCAATATGATCAAGCCGTTTCTTGGCTCACATGCGAAGTTTCCCGCACCTAATGTGACCATAAATTGCAAATTTGCCTGTCACATCATCCAAAATGATGATTGCGCTCTGCGTGGTGGGGGTGCAAAGAGGGCTATGGAAATTGCGCTTTACCTTGACAAATCGGGTCAGTCATGCGCTTTTCCGGCCAATTTTCGACAGCGCGGCAGACCGTTGCCGCTGTATTCTTCAGGATCATAAAATGCATCGTTACCGCAGCCACACCTGTGCCGCACTCCGCAAGTCGCATGTCGGCGAAACCGTTCGCCTGTCCGGCTGGGTCCATCGCGTACGAGATCACGGCGGCGTTCTCTTCATCGACCTTCGCGATCATTATGGCATCACGCAGGTCGTTGCCGATCCCGATAGCCCGGCCTTCAAGTCTGCCGAAGTCGTTCGCGGCGAGTGGGTCATCCGTATTGATGGTCTCGTCAAGGCGCGTTCGGAAGACACTGTTAACAAGACCATGGAGACCGGCGAAATCGAGCTTTACGCTCAGGAAATCGAAGTGCTGGCCGCTTCCAAGGAACTGCCGCTGCCGGTGTTCGGTGAGCCTGACTATCCGGAAGATGTGCGCCTGAAGTATCGCTTCCTCGATCTTCGCCGCGATACGCTGCACAAGAACATCGTCAAGCGCACGCAGATCATCTCCGACATGCGCCGCCGCATGGGCGATATCGGCTTCGCTGAATATTCCACTCCGATCCTGACGGCATCCTCGCCAGAAGGCGCGCGCGACTTCCTCGTGCCGAGCCGTATTCACGAAGGCAAGTTCTTCGCGTTGCCGCAGGCGCCGCAGCAGTACAAGCAGCTTCTGATGGTTGCCGGTTTCGACCGCTATTTCCAGATCGCACCGTGCTTCCGCGATGAAGATCCGCGTGCAGACCGTCTACCGGGCGAATTCTACCAGCTCGACCTGGAAATGAGCTTCGTGACGCAGGAAGACGTTTGGGAAACCATGGAGCCCGTCATTCGCGGCGTGTTCGAACAGTTTGCCGAAGGCAAGCCTGTTACGCAGAACTTCCGCCGCATTGCCTATGACGATTCGATCCGCACATACGGTTCCGATAAGCCGGACCTTCGCAACCCGATCGAGATGCAGGCCGTTACAGACCATTTTGCCGGCTCCGGCTTCAAGGTCTTTGCAAACATGATTGCATCCAACCCGAAGGTTGAAGTCTGGGCCATTCCAGCCAAGACCGGTGGTTCCAGAGCATTCTGCGACCGCATGAATGCCTGGGCGCAAGGCCAAGGCCAGCCTGGCCTCGGTTACATCTTCTGGAAGGAAGAAGACGGCAAGGTTGTTGGCTCTGGCCCGCTTGCCAAGAACATCGGCGAAGAGCGCACGGAAGCCTTGCGCGTCCAGCTCGGTCTAGAAGCAGGCGACGCATCCTTCTTCGTTGCCGGTGATCCTGCAAAGTTCTACAAGTTTGCTGGCGAAGCCCGCACCCGCGCTGGCGAGGAACTGAACCTTGTAGACCGCGACCGCTTCGAGCTGTGCTGGATCGTTGACTTCCCGTTCTTCGAATACAACGAGGAAGAAAAGAAGATCGACTTCGCCCACAATCCATTCTCCATGCCGCAGGGCGGTATGGACGCGCTGGAAAACCAGGATCCGCTGACGATCAAGGCCTACCAGTACGACATGGTCTGCAACGGCTTCGAAATCGCCTCGGGCTCCATCCGTAACCAGTCGCCAGAACTGATGGTCAAGGCGTTCGAGAAGGTTGGCCTCAGCCAGCAGGACGTGGAAGACCGCTTCGGCGGCCTCTACCGCGCCTTCCAGTACGGCGCGCCTCCGCACGGCGGCATGGCAGCTGGCGTGGACCGTGTGGTGATGTTGCTGACAGGCACGAAGAACCTGCGCGAAGTCACGCTGTTCCCAATGAACCAGCAGGCGCAGGACCTTCTGATGAACGCACCGGCACCAGCTACGCCAACGCAGCTTCGCGAACTGGCACTGCGTGTCGTGCCGACGCCGAAGAAAGACTGATATCGGTCATACCGAGTTTGAAAAAAAAGGGCTGGCGGAAACGCTGGCCCTTTCGTTTTTCGCAATAAAGCGCGCAACAAAAAAGCCGCCCTGTGAGAATTCACAGGGCGGCTTGAAGCTTTGGTATCAGCGACTATTCGTTAGCCGTAACCGTTACGCCCAGCACCTTTGGAATGGTGTTTGGCGCGCCCATGGCTGCACCCATGATCATGGGGAAGGGGACGGGCTTTTCAGGGGCTGCGGAAATCTTGAAGTTCTTCGGATCATCGATATAGGCGTTCACGGCTGCGGAAACGGCGTTCTGCAGTTCCGGTACGTTGAGTTGGGCCATCATGATCGGAACCATGCCCTTGATGGTCTGCGACAGCTGCTCGCCCGACATGCCCTGTTCGCCAGCGGCGTAATCGATGGCGCGCTTGGTGATACTGGCATCATCGAAGCTGATTTCGGCGCTGTTGAAGCTCAGCTGCTGCATAAGGCCGAGCATGGCGAGACCGGCGGCCTGATCTGCCTGTTCCTTGTTCGGATTTTCGGCCTGCGCCTTGACCGCATCCTGCATCGTCTTGATGAAGTTTAGCGTGTAACCGGAGAAGCTGAACGCCATGTTGAGACGGCCGACATCCTTGAGGTCGACGGCATACTCATCGATCGTCAGCGTGCCCGGTGTGAGTTCCCACGAACCGCTCATGGTCATTTCGCCTGAAAGCGTCTGCACCTTGAGCTTGTCGATGGCTTCCTTGGACTTAGGGTCCTGGATTTTGCTGAGATCCGCCTTGAAGCCAGTCGCGTTCAGGTCGAAGCTGATGGTGCTGTCATCTTCGCTCTTGGTCATCGTCGTTGTTGTTTCGGCGAGCGAGAAGGTTTCCGTGCCATCCACCTTCACGGAGACGGGGCCGCTATGGGCCTCATCATAGAGCATCATGGAATCCACTGTGCCAGTGGTTGGATCTGCCGGAACGACAACGCCAGAAACGTAGATGTCGCTCACATCAACGGCGACATTTTCGTGAGCGCATTTCACATTGTCGAAGCTCATCTTGTCGATTGTGTAGCCGCCATTGTCTTCTTCAACGCCTTCAAGCGTGACGTCACCAACAGGGATGACCTGCTCCTTGGTTGCCGTCGTCGCGAAGGTAACGCCGCTGAGCTTGACCGTGGAGCCATCAACAGTAACGGATTTCGCGCCGATTTCCGCGCCCTGAACGTGATAAGCGGCGTTGATTTTCTTGAGGACGTCTGCACCGTCAAGTGCGAATGCAGGCGACGCGAAAGCGACTGCCGCGGCGCTGGCAAACAGAAAATTGCGGGTTGTCTGAAGTCTCATTCTATCTCTTCCCTACAGGTACGAAAAACAGGCATGTCGAAGCTGAAATGGTGCATCTATATCGGATGGTTAGCGCCGGTATATTGCATTCATAAGATGCAACGAATGGCTGAATTGCGGCATAAAAACAAGGTCAAAGGAAAATACGTGCGCAACCGCCGTCATCCACAGGCGAAAAGCCCTTGTTTCTTGCCGGAATTAACCCTTTCAGCTAGTCAGGAACTATGGGAAAAAATCTGCTTCCTCCGTCCGGCGGAGACGACGACAATATTATACCTGTTGACCTGAAGGCAGCGCTGGAAGAGCGTTACCTGGCATATGCGCTGTCGACCATCATGCACCGCGCCTTGCCGGACGTTCGCGATGGTTTGAAGCCGGTGCACCGTCGCATCATTCACGCCATGAGCGAAATGGGCATTCGGCCCAATTCCGCGTTCAAGAAATGCGCCCGTATCGTCGGTGACGTGATCGGTAAGTTCCACCCGCACGGCGACCAGTCGGTCTATGACGCGCTGGTGCGTTTGGCGCAGGACTTTTCCCAGCGCTACCCGATTGTCGATGGACAGGGCAATTTCGGCAATATCGATGGCGATGGCGCCGCTGCCTATCGTTACACCGAAGCGCGCATGACCGATGTCGCAGCGCTGCTGCTCGAAGGCATCGAGCAGGACGCCGTCGATTTTCGCCCGACCTATAATGAGGAAGACGAAGAGCCGGTCGTTATGCCCGGCGCGTTTCCCAACCTGCTAGCGAACGGTTCCTCCGGCATCGCCGTGGGCATGGCCACCTCCATTCCGCCGCACAACGCGCATGAGCTCTGCGATGCGGCTCTTCGGCTGATCAAGAACCCGGATGCGACAGTCGAGGATCTGATGTTCGATCCTGCTCATCCGGAAAGAGGCGGCATCGAGGGACCTGACCTGCCGACAGGCGGCGTTATCACCGAGAGCCGTGAAAGCATGATCGAGGCCTACAAGACCGGACGCGGCGGTTTTCGCGTTCGAGCCAAGTGGGAGATCGAGGATCTTGGCCGTGGCGGCTACCAGATCGTCATCACCGAAATTCCCTATCAGGTTCAGAAATCGCGGTTGATCGAAAAGATTGCCGAGCTGCTTCTGGCCCGCCGTCTGCCCCTGCTGGAAGATGTGCGCGATGAATCCGCCGAGGACGTACGGGTCGTTCTGGTACCGAAGAACCGCACCGTCGATGCCACGCTGCTGATGGAATCGCTGTTCCGTCTGTCGGATCTGGAAAACCGCATTCCGCTGAACATGAACGTCCTGTCCATGGGCCGCGTGCCCAAGGTCATGGCGCTCAACGAAGTGCTGAAAGAATGGCTCGACCACCGCCGCGATGTGCTGCTGCGCCGCTCGCGCTTCCGCCTGGCCGCCATCGACCGCCGCCTGGAAATTCTCGGCGGCTTCCTCGTCGCCTATCTCAATATCGATGAGATCATCGCCATCATCCGTGAGGAAGATGAGCCGAAGCCCGTTATGGTGGCGCGCTTCAAGCTGACCGATATTCAGGCCGAAGCCATTCTCAACATGCGCCTGCGCTCCTTGCGCAAGCTGGAAGAATTCGAAATCCGCGCGGAATTCGAAGGCCTGAGCAGCGAGAAGGCTGAAATCGAGTCGCTGCTGGCATCGCCAGAAAAGCAGTGGAAGACGGTTTCGGGTGAAATCGAGGATGTGAAGAAGAAATACGCCAAGGCCACCGCGCTTGGCGCACGCCGTACCGTGTTTGCCATGGCACCGACGGCGGATGTGGATGCCATTCAGCAATCCATGATCGAGAAAGAGCCTGTCACCATCGTCATTTCCCAGAAGGGATGGATCAGGGCGCTGAAGGGCCATATGGCCGATACCTCGGCGCTGACCTTCAAGGAAGGCGACGGCCCGAAGCTGGCTTTCCCGGCGCAGACCACGGACAAGCTGCTGCTGGTAACGACGGGCGGCAAGGCCTACACGCTGGGCGCGGACAAGCTGCCGGGCGGGCGCGGGCATGGCGAGCCGGTTCGTATCATGGTGGATATGGAGAACGATCAGGATATTCTGAGCGCCTTCGTGCATGATCCATCGCGCAAACTGCTGCTGGCCTCCACGGCTGGCAATGGCTTCGTGATTGCGGAAACGGAAATGGTCGCCAATACCCGCAAGGGCAAGCAGATCATGAATGTTGCCATGCCGGATGAGATGAAGATGCTGGTGCCTGTTACTGGTGACCACGTTGCCGTTGTTGGTGAAAACCGCAAGATGCTCACATTCCCGCTCTCGCAAGTGCCGGAAATGTCACGTGGCAAGGGCGTGCGCCTGCAACGCTACAAGGATGGCGGCATTTCCGACATCAAGTGCTTCGCGCTGGCCAGCGGCCTGACATGGGAAGACAGCGCCGGACGCTCCTTCTCCAAAAACGCCGATGAACTGGTAGAATGGATGGCAGACCGCGCCACCGCCGGCCGCCTCGTACCCAAAGGCTTCCCCCGCAGCGGCAAATTCGGAGGGTAAGGGCAGGTCGCTCACGCTCTCGACGTCATCCACCTCACGTCGTCATCCTCGGCCTTGTGCCGAGGATCTAACCACATCTCAACGAGCACAACGCGGCAGACATCCTCTGCTGGAGCAGCCCCACTCACTCCCATAAAAAAGCCCACCGACCGTTGGAGCGAGCCAACAATCAGTGGGCTTGAAAGACCGGCGGAAGAAAACCGCCTATTTCATGGATTAGTCATCCATCTTGTCGTAGTCGAGCTTCGGAGCCGCGCCGAGCGCTTCCTTGGTCGTGTCTACGTAAGCCTTCCATGTGCCATTGTCGTTGTTGATGGCAACAGAGGCAGGGTCCAGAACAACATAGCTCTTGTCGATGCCCAGGAAGCCGCCGACGCTGGCAACCAGACCGATAACAGCCTTGCCATCGCCAATCACGACGTCTTCAATCTCACCGATTTCCTCGTTTTGGGCATTGTAGATGTCCATGCCGTCAAGCTGCGAGGCTGTGAGGTCGGTCTTCTGCACATTGATGAACTTCAAAGGACCGCTCGCCTTGGTGCCCATGGTAATGCCAGGACCCGAAAGCATCGCATCTGCACCAGCAGCCGGTGCCGAAGCAGGAGCCGTCGTCGCCGTCTGCGCAAACGCGACAGACGATGTCAGAACTGCAGCAGCAGCAAGCGCGAAAACCTTGTTTTTCATAGTGTTTCTTCCTTTTCAGTATCGAACATAGTGTTCGGGGGAAGAACGGGCGAGGGTGGTTTTGGTTCCTTTGTACATTCTCTATCAGAAGCCAAGCGCATTTATGTATGGGTCTTCGCTTAAACACGGATAGAGTGAAGCAATTTTTTCGTATTGGGCTTTCAAATAGGGATTTTTCTTAACGGCTAAAAGCTGCAGTATCTTAGGATAATAAATTTTTTGCGGAAAGCTCCTATTCGGGCTTTCGAAATAAGCTTTCTGGCTTTGAGATAGTTTTTTGGTGTTTTGCAAATCTCTCATAAAGTTGACGACGGATTCAGCATCGTCTGCCCTTAATAGTCGGACGAGTCCTAAAAAATCGCTCCAGAGGTTTGTTCCCAGAAAAATAGGTGCCATCCCACCCGCTGCCCTAGAAAGCCAAAAATCCCCTCTAATTTTAACTATATTCTTCTCTAATAAACGTAGACCTGAAGTATGATCTTGAAATTTTCCGCTGAGAAACATTGCGCAATACAGTTGAATGTCACCCGATTTAGATATTTTTGAAATGAATCTCGAAATTCGAAAACTATTCTTATTCGTCTTTGTGATTCTAGCGTGAAGTAGGAGGGAAGATAGCTCTATTATTGAGGCATCATCGACGAACGTGCCATTCGCTGACAGCGTAAGCAGGTGAAATAAAGTCACTTCTGTAATTTCAGAGTGTGCGAGATACCTGAGGGCGGTAGACCTCATTCCAGGGTCATTTTCTACAAGATCTAACAAAACAAAGTCTGGTACTTTTTCGCCTGACTTATGAATAAGACTCAAAATTCGCTTGTGAATTTTGGGACCATTGCCGTCTTTAAGTAGAGAGTCTTTTTTCTTCGGTCCTGCATCCTCAACTGTTATCCATTTTTCATACAGGGGCATGACCTCAGGTTTGTCGCCGCCCTGCAACTCAGATGTAGTAAGTGAGTTCTCCAAAACCGATAAAGTACTGTTTTCTTCTATCCTAAAGTGATGGTAGGCCTCTTCCCGAGACAGAATTTTTGTCTTCGACGAATTCAAACGCAATTGTCTGGACTGAAGAGTTAAGTCTATGTCCCGGATTATTTTTTTTGCCTCCGCGACGGTATCAACACCAACGTCCATGTCGTCCATGAACCGAGCGTAATTCAAGCTCGAGGAATCTTCGCAAATTCGATCGACCTCGTAGAGGAGCGCGTTTGCAAGAACACGTGTAGCGGTTGTTTCTATCTGTGGCATCCCAACCTGAGTTAAAGGCATAAAGTCAGGCGTCCATGTCAATCTATTGAGCAAATAAATAAGTATATCGAGTATTTCCTCGCGAACATCTACGAGAGATGAAATTATATTGCGCAAATGTTGGAAGTTGATGAAATCATAAAAATTTGCGACGTCTGTTACGACGACGTACTTTTTCTCGTCCGCAAATCCGAACACAGCCGTTTGAAACCGCTTCCAACTTGCAAACGATCCATATTCAAAATCGGACTGTTGAAAACCTTTCACAAAATTTCTATCATCCGGTTCAAAAAATGCCGACTTACTCGGCGATTTATTTTTGAGTTCATGATGAAAAGATCTTGAAAGTCGCTCTAAGACAAGTAGATCACGTGGATGAACAATAGTCATCTGTCGGCACAGTCCGCCAGATTTCTCAATTAGGAAACGCTTTGACTGCTTTACTTGATATGTACCAGATTTAATGTCATTTTTAATACCGTCAATCATCTCATCTAAGTTTTGATTTAAATCGCGATACTCGATAGGATCAAAGATAGCTTGTTTTCTTATCTGATACTTTACTCTTTTTTTCCATTCTTCTTGCAGTGCCGAATTCGAGAACACCGATGAGAGGGTTCTCTCAACAAATTTGAATTTTGGAGACTGCAATGTATTCATCCCGATGGCACTTTTTGAGATTATAGTGCCAATGCCAGATGATCTTACAACTATTAGTTTAGTAATACAAATAAAACACGCTTACGCGGTTGTGTGCGTAATTCGCAGTCTATTTTCATTGTGACCTAAAGAGGTGCTAGTGGTGATGCGCACCATGGTGAAACTGATGCGCTACCGCCCCGGCCTTCCAGTCTTCCCCTTCGTCCGTCCCTTGCGCTTCTGCTCGCCCGGGTCCTCATAGCTCCCCACGCCTACCTTGCCGCGCGCGATTGGGCGGGGGTCGTCTTTGGGGTTGGTTGCGCGCTCGGGTTGGCCTTCCAGCAGGGGTGAGAAGCGTTTGCCGTCTTCGGTTTTGGGCTTGGCGGGTGCCGCGCCTTTGACGGGCTTTTCCGTGCGTCCCACCGTCATTTCATCAAGGTTGTTCTTGCGGAACAGGGGTTTGGCGGTGTCTGTGCCGGGGCCCATATCATCGAGGGATGGTTTGGCGAAGAGGGACTTTCCGGTTTGCTCACCAGCTTCTGCCCCATTGGACGTATCTCGCGCAGTTGAGGTGCGGGGGCTCGTGCCTTTCTTGCCTTTGCCACCGCCTTCCAGCGATTTGGCTTCTTCCTTGGCAATCGGGTCGTCCATGGCGGCGAGTTCGGCGGCTTTGAGGCGTTTGATTTCGTCGCGCAGGCGGGCTGCTTTTTCGAAGTCGAGATCGGCGGCGGCGTCGCGCATGGATTTTTCCATCGCGTTGAGGTGCACCTGCAGATTGTTGCCAACCATATGGCCGCCATCGGCAAAGCCCTTGCCGGATGCGCCTGAAATATCGGCGCGCACGTGGTCGCGCTCGTAAACGCTGTCGAGAATATCCGAAATGCGGGCCTTGACGGATTCTGGCGTGATGCCGTGTTCGGTGTTGTAGGCCACCTGCTTCTCGCGGCGGCGGGAGGTTTCTTCCATCGCCCGCTTCATCGAGCCGGTGACCTTATCCGCATAGAGAATGACCTTGCCATCCACGTTACGGGCGGCGCGGCCGATGGTCTGGATCAGCGATGTCTCCGAGCGCAGGAATCCTTCCTTGTCGGCATCCAGAATGGCAACGAAGCCGCATTCGGGAATATCGAGACCTTCGCGCAGCAGGTTGATGCCCACCAGCACGTCAAACGCGCCGAGACGCAGGTCGCGGATGATTTCGATGCGTTCCAGCGTGTCGATATCCGAGTGCATGTAGCGCACGCGAACGCCTTGCTCATGCAGATATTCGGTGAGGTCTTCCGCCATGCGTTTCGTCAGCACGGTGCATAATGTGCGGTAGCCCTTGGCGGCTGTCTCGCGAATTTCGCCCAGCACGTCATCCACCTGGCTTCGGGCGGAGCGCACTTCCACCGGCGGATCGATCAGCCCCGTGGGGCGAATGACCTGTTCGGCAAAGACGCCGCCAGACTGTTCCATTTCCCAATTGCCGGGGGTGGCCGAAACGGCGACCGTCGGCGGGCGCATGGCGTCCCATTCCTCAAACCGCAGCGGACGGTTGTCCATGCAGGAGGGCAGGCGGAAGCCATATTCGGCCAGCGTCGCCTTGCGCCTGAAGTCGCCCCGGTACATGCCGCCAATCTGGCTGACGGAAACGTGGCTCTCATCGATGAACAGCAAGGCGTTGTCAGGGATATATTCGAACAGGGTCGGCGGCGGTTCGCCGGGGCTGCGGCCAGTGAGGTAACGCGAATAGTTCTCGATGCCCGCGCAGGAGCCCGTGGCTTCCAGCATTTCGATATCGTAGCGGGTGCGCTGTTCCAGACGCTGCGCTTCCAGCAGGCGACCGGCCTTTTCCAGCTCGGCAAGGCGGCCTTTCAGCTCTTCCTTTATGGCGCGGATAGCGCCGTTCAGCGTTGGGCGCGGCGTGACATAGTGCGAATTGGCGTAAATCTTCACCGATTGCAGATCGCCGGTCTTATGGCCGGTCAGCGGATCAAACTCGGTGATCGCGTCGATCTCATCTCCGAACATTGAAATGCGCCAGGCGGCATCTTCCAAGTGGGCGGGGAAGATTTCGATGGTATCACCACGCACGCGGAAGGAGCCGCGCTGGAAATCCATGTCCCGGCGCTTGTATTGTTGGGCCACAAGGTCTGCCAGCAGCTGGCGTTGATCCAGCCTATCGCCAATCGCCATCTGGAAGGTCATGGCGGTGTAGGTTTCCACAGAGCCAATACCATAGATACACGAGACCGAGGCGACGATGATGCAATCATCCCGCTCCAGCAGCGAGCGGGTGGCAGAGTGGCGCATGCGGTCGATCTGTTCGTTGATCGAGGATTCCTTTTCGATGAAGGTATCCGAGCGCGGCACATAGGCTTCCGGCTGATAGTAATCGTAATAGGAAACGAAATATTCCACCGCATTATCTGGGAAGAAGTTCTTGAATTCGGAATAAAGCTGCGCCGCCAGCGTCTTGTTGGGCGCGAGAATAACCGCCGGACGCTGCGTGGCCTCGATTACCTTCGCCATGGTGAAGGTCTTGCCCGAGCCGGTCACGCCCAGCAGAACCTGGCTGCGCTCACCGGAATTGATGCCTTCGACAAGATCGGCAATCGCCGTGGGCTGGTCGCCCGCCGGTTCGAAATCCGATGCCATGCGGATGGTGATTCCGCCTTCGGATTTTGCCGGACGGGCAGGGCGGTGCGGCGTCCACATCTTGCCGTCCTTGAACAGCGGATTGCCGCTCTCGATCAGCGCTGAGAGAGCCTCGACAGTGGCCGTCACTGCACCGGTGGCGAGGTTCTCCGCGTCCTCAAGGCTCACATCCATGCCCGCAACCGGGTTAAGGCCAGCGGCGGCGCGGGTCTTCGGATCGTTCGACGCACCGATGGATACGCCCCGCGATGTCTTCTGGGCTGTGGATTTTCCGGCAGCTTTCGGCTTGGCGGCTTCCGCCTCGGCTATGGCCTGTTTGCGCGCCTCGATCTCGATCTTTTTGCGGTGCTTGCCCGCTTTGGATGCGACCTCGCGCTGCGTTTCCACGGAAGACGCCTCAGCCTCCGCTTCCAGCTGCTTCACCCAGTCCGAAACGCTGCCGCTGAGCGGCGCGCCTTCAAACGCGGCTTGTGGCATTTCTGCGAAGCCATCAGAGCGGGAGGTGTTGTCGGAGGGTTTTTTTGGTGATCTGGCCATGCCCGCGAATATGGAGACTGTGCGGTTGAAAGTGAAGAGGCGACGGCAAAAAACAGAGTACAAACAGGAAACATTTCTGTCGCTGGAACCGTATGCGGGGTTCTGCGTTCTTCACGCGGCCAACATATTCAGCCATCAGAACGGCAAAATCCTGTTTTAGAAAGCCGTGCCCTGCGTTAAGCAATACGCCGAAAGACGAGACAAGTTCCCTTTTTCCATCGTTTTCCTCTCCCATTTTTGAAGGTCCATCATGCCTTTTTCAATCACCCCTGCGCACATCTGGCCGGTTGTCATGTTGATTGCGTCCAATGTCTTCATGACATTCGCCTGGTATGGCCACCTCAAGCACAAGGGAAGCCTGTTGTTCATGGCCATCCTGACGAGCTGGGGCATCGCGTTTTTCGAATATTGCCTTGCCGTACCGGCAAACCGCATGGGCTCGGAAGTCTATTCGACGGCACAGCTGAAGACGATGCAGGAAGTCATCACACTCACTGTCTTCGCGCTGTTCTCGGTGTTCTGGCTGAAGGAGAGCCTGACCATCAACCACGTGATCGGCTTTGCCCTGATCGCCTTTGGCGCGTCGTTTCTGTTCAAGTCTTGATGCCAGGTGCTGCACCCATGATAGAGGTGTAGCATCTTAACTTCAGTTGTAGTTTACAGGCGAGATGGCCGGGCTTGTTCCCGGCCTTTCTTGTCTTAAGCCGTGCGGCGCTTGCCGACCGCTTGAACAATGAAGTCCAGCGCCAACATCACCAGCAAGCTTAGCCCCACCAGCGGGAATATGATGCCGCCAATGGCGAGGAGCGCCAGCAGGCCGCGGAGGACCCGCTTGTTCTGAGGCATGGGCGGTATGCCGAGGGAGCCTTGCGGACGCCGCTTCCACCACATGGTGCCGCCGGAGACGGCCAGAAGGATGATGGCGAGGCAGACAATGACGAGAAATATCTGGTTTGCGAGGCCATATTGCTGGCCCATGTGGACGTTGATGCCCCATTCAAGACCTTTGCCGAGCGGGCCGTAATCCGCATAGGTCATGTCGATCAAAGCCTTACCGCTATATTGGTCGAGATGGACGACATGCTGTTTCGACAGGTCATCTGGATAGACCGAGCCGCTGTAGATGCCGGTTGGTTTTGTGGGAAGGGCGACCGCGTAACCGGGAACAAGACCAATGGCGTTGAAGCGGGTAATGGCCTGATCAATGCCTATGGGTTGCAGGGTTGAGCTTTTTTCAAGGGCTACAGTCGGCGCTTCGTGGACATGCTGGCCGTGGTCGTGACCTTCCGAGACTGGGATTTTCGCCTGCTCCAGCGACCACGAAGTTTTGGCGACATCATCGAGACGGTCGTTCGACATGGGGACCTGAACCCGCACACCGGCGGGATATCCGAAATTGTTGCCGTTGGCCCATTCATTGACCTTGGCGCCCCATACGCCAGACCATGGCATGCCGGTAACCGCGAGGAAGACGATGAAAAAGCCAACGAATATGCCGGTCACCGCATGGGTGTCGCGCCAGAACACCCGTTTTTTGGGTGTGCCACGCACGGTTATCACGCCGCCTGTCTGCTTGCGTGGCCACCAGAGATAAATGCCCGTTGCCACAAGAAGGACGGACCAGCCTGCTGATATCTCGATGAAGTAGCGGGTCCACGTGCCGAAATATTTCAGGCTGTGAATGTATCGAACCGTCCACATGACGGTGCCGCGGTCTGGAAGGGAGCCGAGCGCCTCAGCGGTGTAGGTATTGACGTAAACAGCGCGTTTTCCATCTGCCGTGCTGACGGTGATTTCCGTCGATGCGCCGGGATCGGTGGGGGTGGTGTATTTGACCGCAGTGCCCGGAACGAGGCTGAGTGCGGATGCGACGATAGCGGATGGCGCGGCTGGAGCCACGTTTTGCAATGCCTCGATGCGTTTCAAATCCGAATGGATGATGGCGTCGAACTCATCCCTGAACAGATAAAGACTGCCCGTGATGGCAAGGGAAATCATGAAGGGCAAAACGAAAAGGCCAGCATAAAAATGCCAGCGCCACACGGCGCGGTAGAGATTGATAGATGAGGATTGCGCAGCCTGGCGCTCCCCTTCGAAGGAGGTGATGACGGACATGAAATGTCTCCGCAAGACGATGAGGTTTGCGGCTTGATGCGCACCGGCCTGTACCGACGGGCGCATTCGAAGCCGAATTTATGTCTCAAAGGTGCGGAAAAAGGGGTGGGCCGCGCGGTTGCGAGTCCCGGTTTGCTGTCGGCGGCGGACTTGTCACGTCCGGGTAGAAGAAGGCGAGGTCGACGGAGGTGGCGATGCCGCCAGTCAGCTCGATGGGAGAGGCAAGGAGCGCGACAGCAGCAGCGAAGGCCAGGCGGCATAGCGTCCCGCAACAGTCGTTTGCCTGCTTTGCCGGGTTTTGGTTCTGCTTGCCGGTAGCGCCATCGGGCATGTGGGTGGAGCAGATAACGCCATCTGCGCCAATAGACATAGCCGCCATGTTGCCATGGGCGACGCCAGTGGTGAGACCCTGCAACAAAAACAGCAAAAGCGCCAGCATGGCGACCGCGCCAGCCGAGCTTCTATCCTGCATTATCCTGCGCACGAACCCCATGAATCGTGATCTGCCACAGTTTTTCCGCAATGTCACTGCGGCAGAATAGGCCAGATTGTGGGTATCGGCATGGCGATGCTGCGTTACAAATTGTCCATGTCCGGAAAATGCCATGGTTTCGCAACCTTTTTGCCCGGATTGACTGTGATCCTTCCTCCAAACTTCATGTTGGCAGGAGTGGCTGAAATGGCTTCGTTTTCTCCAACGGTGGCGGCGGTACGCTATGGTTACGGGCTCTCGCCAGGGCAAGTGCTGAACCGAAATTCCGACGACCTGCTGGTGCAGCTCGCCGATGCGCCGCTCAGAGATTCCTATTTCCCCATCGGCGGTGCGTTTGCGGCGCGACAGAGATCGTCCGATCTGGCGGACAGGATCATCGCCACAAGTGGCGGTAAAAACGGCGGCGAACTGGATCGCGATGGCCGCAGATTGATCCAGAAACAAGCCGAACAGAGTTTTCAGCGTGACAGCATGGCGCGCGTGATGCAGGCCGTATTCTCTCCCTATGGTTTTCATGAGCGGCTCGCCTCGTTCTGGGTGGATCATTTCTCCGTCAATGCACGCAAGGCGCTGCCAATGCGCCTTATAACCCCGCTCTATGAAGTCGAGGCTATCCGTCCGCATTTGGCTGGCTCATTTGGGGACCTGCTGCAGGCGGCAGTCCTTCATCCCGCCATGCTGATCTATCTGGATCAAAACCGTTCGGCAGGCCCGGAATCGGTTGCTGCTGAGAAAAACAAGCGCGGTCTCAACGAAAACCTCGGACGTGAACTGCTCGAACTTCACACAGTCGGCGCGGGCAGTGGTTATACGCAGGCCGATGTGCGCTCAGCCGCGCTTGTGCTGACAGGAATGACGGTGGATGACCGAAACGAAATGCTGTTTCGGCCTCGCATGGCGCAGCCGGGTCAGATCAAGGTTCTCGGCGTTTCCTATGGCGGGCGCAAGCGCACTGCTGATGACTGTCTCGATATGCTCAACGATCTGGCGGTGCGGCCCGAAACGGCGGTCCACATCTGCCGTAAGCTGGCGGCACACTTCATTGCCGATGAGGCTCCACCGGAAATCGTGGCGGCCATGGTAGATGAATGGAAAGCCAGCAAGGGACATCTGCTCAAAGTCTATGCTGTCATGCTCAATCATCCTCGCGCCTGGGCTGATCCCGGGCGGAAAATGAAGCTGCCCTTTGACTATGTCGTATCCGGGCTGCGGGCATTCGGCATCACTCAGAAGAACTGGCAAGACAAGATGTCACCAAATGGTGATGACGAGGTTGGGCAGGCCGCAGCGCCAGCTGTAACCAGCGATATAAAAGCCATGCTGCCGGGCGGAGACCAGACCGCAATGGAAAAGCCGACCGGGGACATGAACGCGATGGCTGAGCAACCGGCAAAGCCGAAACCCAAGCAAAGCCTAGCGCGCACGCTCACTCTCGCATCCTTGCGGCGCATGGGGCAGCCCGTGTGGCAACCGCCAAGTCCTGCCGGGTTTGAGGAAGGTGTCGCATCCTGGCTCTCTCCCAGTCAGATGAGCGAGCGCATTCTTTGGGCGCGCAAAGCATCAAGTTCACTGGGTGGTGACATTGAGCCTAGAATGTTTCTGGAAGCGGCCATGGGCGAATTGGCGCGTGACGACACCATCCGCGTCGTCAGCCAGGCGCCAAGCCGCGTCAGCGGAATGACGCTCGCTTTATCCTCACCAGAATTCAACAGGAGATAGGATATGGCCTTCTCTCAGGATATGCTGATCAGCCGAAGAAGCTTTCTCGCCACCGCGTGCTGTGCGGCAGCGTTGCCGGTGCTCTCACCCGTCAGCTTCGCGGCCATGCCCGGCGATAATCGCTTTGTGACCATCGTCCTGCGCGGTGCAATGGATGGGCTTGATCTGGTTCAGCCTTATGGCGATGCGGCATTTGCCGGATTTCGGCCAACGCTCGCTCTGACGCCGGATACGGGTCTGATCGATCTCGACGGTCATTTCGGTTTGAACCCGGCAGCGCAACCCTTGATGCCCCTTTGGCAAAACAAGGAGCTTTCCTTCATTCATGCCGTTTCCACCCCCTATCGGGACCAGAGAAGCCACTTCGATGGGCAAGATATTCTGGAGAGCGGTGCCGACCATGTGCATGGCGAGCGCACCGGTTGGCTGAACCGGGCCCTGTCGTCCATTCCGCGTCCCGACGACCGCAAGGCGATCGATATCAATACCTCGATGGAGCTCATTCTCGCCGGGCCAAACGATACAGACGTCTGGGCCTCCACGTCCAATATGACGATGGGGCCTGATGATGTGGCGTTTTTCAAACGGCTCTACGCCAATGATCCGGACTTCAATCGCGTTCTCGCGGAAGCCTTGCGCACCGACATGTCCGCCGAGCAATTGTTTCAGGATGAAAAGCGAGGCGCGGGCATTCGCGATGTCGCCAAGCTGGCGGGTGGCCTGTTGCAGGAAGATTACCGAATCGCCGCATTTTCCGTCGATGGCTGGGATACGCATGCGGGGCAGAAAGGCCAGTTCGCACGCACCGTCAAAGATTTGACCATCGCGCTGACAACGCTGAAAGATGCGCTGGGAGCGGATGTCTGGAAAAAGACCGTCGTGCTAGCGATGACGGAATTCGGGCGCACCGTGCGCGAAAATGGCACGGGCGGAACGGACCACGGCACCGGTGGCGTCGCCATTCTTGCGGGCGGCGGAATCGATGGCGGTCGCGTGTTGGGCAACTGGCCGGGTTTGGGTGAGGGCAGGCTGCTCGATGACCGCGACCTTATGCCAACAGGCGATGTGCGGGAAATCGCGGCAGCCATGCTCTATCGACAGTTCGATGTGAGCAGTGAGGCACTGACCAACGGCATTTTCCCCGGTCTCAGCTTCGACAGGTCGTCGCCTTATCTCAAGGTCTGATGCTTGAATATTTAAACGCGGAAACAAAAGAGGGGCGCGATATGGCTTCGCGCCCCTCGTTGAAAGCCTATTCCTTGACGATGGGCGTTGGCCGCCCCTCGCTATCCATCGCCACCATGATAAATGTGCCAGCGGTTACTTTTTCAAGAATGTCGTATCGCGCGCGCTGCGCCCACGCTTCAACGGTGAGGGTAATGGACGTGCGACCAACGCGGGCGATGGTCGTATAGATCGACAGGGTGTCACCAATCTTTACGGGCAGCTCGAACGCCATCTCCTTGACTGCCGCCGTGACCACGCGACAGCGTGCCCGTTCCGCTGCGCGAATGCCGCTTGCCAAGTCCATCTGAGACATGACCCAACCGCCAAAAATATCGCCGGCAGGGTTCGCATCCGCTGGCATGGCAAGCGTGCGAAGCGTCAGTTCGCCGGTTGGCTTGATCTGTTCTGGCATTGTGGCCCCCGTAAAGACATCTGGATGAAAAGCTAGATTATTTTTTGGCTAGAAACTGACGGCTTGCATAAAGCGCAATGGCGGCGGCATTCGAAACGTTGAGCGATTTGATCTCGCCCGGCATATCGAGGCGCGCGAGCAGAGAAACGGTCTCCCGGGTTTTCTGGCGCAGTCCCTTGCCTTCGGCACCAAGCACAAGCGCGATCTTCTCACCTTGAAACGTTCCCTCAAGCGGCGCGGGGCCTTCCGAATCAAGCCCGATGGAAGTGAAGCCCAGCTTGTGCAGTTCAGCGAGAGCATCGGCCAGATTGGTAATCTGGATATAAGGAATCATTTCGAGCGCGCCAGAGGCTGATTTTGCCAGAACGCCAGACTCGGTCGGGCTGTGGCGCATGGTCGTAATGACGGCGCCTGCATTGAAGGCCACGGCCGAACGCATGATGGCGCCCACATTGTGGGGATCTGTGACCTGATCGAGAACGAGAATCAGCGGGCTGCTCTTCAAAGCGCCAAGCTTTTTGGCGGGCAGGGGCCGGGTTTCCAGCATGACACCCTGGTGGATAGCATCAGGGCCGAGAACCTTGTCGATATCCTGCGGCGAAACCATTTCCACCGGGAAGGGCTGTTCTTCAGCAGATCCGATTTCCAGACGCGCCAGTGCGTTCAGGGTAACGGACAACTTGATGATCTGCCGCTCTTTGTTGGCCAGCGCTGCGCGCACGGTATGCAGGCCATAAAGATGAACCTGATCGGGCGCCAGTTGCGGTGCCTTCCAGTCTTCACCGCCACGCGGTCTGCGCTTTTGAAAAGCGGGCGTTGGAATTTCGCCACGTTCCCTCTTGGCATCGCGGACCTGACGGCGCAGCGTTGCATAATGGGTGTCGCGGGTGGATTTATCGTTGGGATCGTCTTTGCTCATGATGCCTTATATCGTCAGCAATGCGCCAGCACCAGTCCCTCCCAATCCTCTGATTGCCGCCTGGGTCTGCCGTCCACGCATTTGCGCAAGGACTTTGCGTCAATTAGCCGGGCATCTTTCAGCGACACGCGCGGTTAATCCACAGGCCTATGACTCTGTTCGCATTTTTCGCAAATTTTCGTCACACATCGTGTTGACAGACGCGGCGAGGGCAGTCATATACGCGGCCACAGACGACGAAACGGCAACGCGCCGGCCTCGGAAATCTGGTTAAGCTTGGTTGCTTGATCCTCGCAGAATACTGGAGGAATGCCCGAGTGGTTAAAGGGGACGGACTGTAAATCCGTTGGCTCAGCCTACGTTGGTTCAAATCCAACTTCCTCCACCATTCTGCACGGATCGAAACCACCGCCGCGGGTATAGCTCAATGGTAGAGCAGCAGCCTTCCAAGCTGAATACGCGGGTTCGATTCCCGCTACCCGCTCCAACGGTTTTCGATTACCATTCCCAATGCATTTCACTTTGACATTGCTCGTAGAGTTGTCTCCGGCGACCGTCCATTGATTCGGCGCTTTTCAACCAGCGAGCGTCAACCGTGATGCCGCGTTGCTTTATCCGCGAATATTGCAATATCGCGACACTGCCGGGAACAAAATCGTTGCTTCCAGATTGTTGGAAAGAACAGTGATTGCTACCCCAGATGCAAATCACTCAAAGCGGTATAAACAGTGCCCGGGAATAAGAGATGCTCGATAATAACCAGATCCAAAGATATGTCGCTATCAGCAATGGTGGCTTCTACGCCTGGGATGTGTGCTTGAATCTCTTTTGGGCGGATGAAAATTTTGCGAGAATCACGGGCCTGGAGCCAGATGAGCTGAATCAAGGATTGCCCGCCCAGCGGATGCTCGACCTCATCCACGAGGATGACAGGCCGCATGTATCGGAAGGTATTAAGAATTCAGTTCTGTCTGGAGAGCCATTCCAGATGGTGTATCGCGTGCGCCGTGGCGATGGATTTGCGAAAATTACGGAGGTCGGGCGTTGCTATCGCTATATTGACGGCGTAGCGTCTTTGTTCACCGGTGTGGTCTTTGATAGCACGACGCCTGCGCGCTCTGAAGATGCCTCAAACGGCAATATTCCGGTACTGGTCGATTAGAACCAGTCACCCATTTCGGCTGAATGATATGCCAAGGTAGTATTGCGCGAAGATAGCGACGACGGCGAGTGCTGCAAACGCAAAGCCGAATTTAAAGCGGCGAGAGCGCTTTGCACGCCCACCTGACCAGTCATAAGCCATTGTTCAGACAGCCTTTATATTCATTAGTATTGTCGAAACTAATAGCTGTCTAAGCTTGCCCGTGGATTGCGGCAATCATGAAATTGCACAGGCAAAATCTTTGACTTGCGCCCCCTCGTTGGGGTGATTTGCGTTTGTTCTTTTCCGCTGGTTCAGCCGCTCATAAAAAAACCGGAGACCTGAAGGGCTCCGGTTTTAAAGAGGCTGAATGAAACTCAGCTCATGTAGGGCAGTATATAAGGCCAAACTTCTACGAAGCCATGATAGAGCATGTTGGCGGCGACATAGACGATAACAAGAAGGCCGACATAAGAGATCCACCGGTGGCGGTGCAACAGCTTGGCAACATAGTTTGCCGCAAGGCCCATCAGTGCGATGGAGACGACCAGGCCGATGATGAGAACGGTGAGGTGGTCCTGTGCGGCGCCAGCCACAGCAAGCACGTTGTCCAGTGACATGGACACATCGGCAATAACGATCTGTGTGGCGGCCTGGAAGAATGTCTTCTGGCCCTTTGTCAGATCGGCTTCGTCGTTTGTCTCGTCGTCGCCCATATGGACGTTCTGCGAGCGCAGTTCACTCCACATCTTCCAGCAAACCCACGCCAGAAGAACGCCGCCGAAAAGCTGAAGGCCGACAATTGCCAGCAATTGTACGGTGAGGGCGGCAAAGACGATGCGCAGCACCGTCGCTGCAATAATGCCGACTAGAATGGCCTTGCGGCGAAGATGTGCAGGAAGGCCCGCAGCGGCGAGGCCGATGACGATTGCATTATCGCCTGCAAGAACGAGGTCAATGGCGATGACCTGGAGAAATGCCGTAAAACCGGCAGCGGTGAAAATTTCCATAGCGGATCCCGAGTGGAACGGATTGGTGCCGCGGGAGAAACGGCATATAGGCGCTCGTCGAAGTGCCTGCAAAATTGTTGGATGTCGCCTGTCCCCACAGGTCGATTGCCTTGTCAATAGGACACTAAACACATCTTCGTAAAGAGCACTGGCTGGCTCATACATATTGTCGCGCGCGAGCGCGGACGTTGACGGCAGGGATCAGGCACACCATATGCCCCCGATCACGTCGCTTTTGGCAGCGCATTCAGCGCGCTCGCAATTAAGTCTTGCGCATTCGCTTACAAAGCCTTAAACGGCGACACCAAACCGGTTCGCCGGAAAAACTACTTCACGTTCACAGGAAGCAATTCAGATGGCAAAGAGCAAGTTTGAGCGCAACAAGCCGCACGTCAACATTGGCACGATTGGTCACGTTGACCACGGCAAGACGTCGTTGACTGCTGCGATCACGAAGTACTTCGGCGAATACAAGGCGTACGATCAGATCGACGCAGCGCCGGAAGAAAAGGCACGCGGTATCACGATTTCGACGGCTCACGTTGAATATGAGACGCCAAACCGTCACTACGCACACGTTGATTGCCCCGGCCACGCCGACTACGTCAAGAACATGATTACCGGTGCTGCCCAGATGGACGGCGCGATCCTGGTCTGCTCTGCAGCTGACGGCCCAATGCCACAGACCCGCGAGCACATCCTGCTTGCTCGTCAGGTTGGCGTTCCTGCCATCGTTGTGTTCC